>NZ_DASVTH010000020.1:0-26876 GCF_036387615.1 Allosphingosinicella sp. | reverse complement strand
TGCCACGCGGCTTCGGGCGGCAGGCGCTCTACATCATGCTCGGCTTCTCGGCCGGGCTGCCCTTCTACATGTTCTCGACCGTGCTCTCGCTCAGGCTGCAGGCGCACGAGGTTGGGCTGGTGGTGATCGGCTTCTTCGCGTGGGTGCAGCTGCTCCCCACCTTCAAGTTCCTGTGGGCCCCGCTGCTCGACCGCTTCGAAGTGCCGGGCTTCGGCCGCTTCTGGGGCAAGAGGCGCGGCTGGATCATGCTGTCGCAGCTCGGCATTTTCAGTTCGATGCTGACGATGGGGCTGACCTCGTCGGACGAGAATCTGTGGATCACCGCTTTGTTCGCGGTGCTGCTCGCCTTCTGGACAACGACGCTGGAGGTCGCCGCGGACGCCTGGCGCATCGAGCTTGCGCCGACCCAGGAAGAACAGGGCCCGATTGCGGCGGCCAACCTGTGGGGCTACCGCTCGGCGATGGTGGCGGCCGGCAGCGGCGCGCTGTTGATCGCCGATCAGCCGGGCTGGGGTTGGGCAGGCGCCTATCTCGCGATCGGAACGGCAGCCTTTCTCCCCTTTCCGCTGCTGGCCTCGATGCGACCCGACCCGGGCCATGGCGGCAGCCGGACGGGCGCTCTCATTGCCGGAATAGCCGCCAGCGTCGCAATCCTGCTGGCCCTGACCGCGGCCACGGCGGCGATCGGCTGGCTCCTGCTCACCGCGGCCTCCGGGATCGGCATCAGCGGCAAGACCAACGTCACGCCCTATGTGCTGGCCATCTGCATGCTGCCGTTCCTGATTATGGCCGCTGCGGTCCCAAAAATCAGGAAGCTGCCGCCCGACGCGCCCTGGCGCCGCTCGGTGGCGATCGGCCCCTATGTCGACTTCTTCTGGCGCTATGGCTTCATGGGGCTCGCGCTGATGGCGTTCGTCTCGATCTACCGGATGGGCGACGTGCTCGCGCTTGGCCTGTCCAAGTTGATGATCAAGGACCTGGGCTACAGTCTCACCCAGATTGGCCTTGCCGACAGCTACGTTGCCCTGGTCGCAAGCATCACGGGCGTGGCGCTCGGCGGACTCATGGCTGCCCGATGGCCGCTCGCCTGGGCGCTCACCGTTGGCGCAATTTTCGCGGCAATCGGCAACTTCGGTTTTGTCTGGCTCGCGTACCAGCCGAAGCAGGAGCTCTGGCTTTACATTGCCACCGCCGCGGACCAGTTCGGCAATGGGATGGCTGGGACCATATTCGTCGTCTACTTGTCGATGCTGGTGAACCCGCGCTACCCGGGAGCGCAATATGCGTTCCTGTCCGGCTTTGCCTTCCTGCTGCCGCGGCTGCTGTCGGGCGCCGGCGGCGCGATCGTTGAGCGGCTGGACCAGGCGGGCTATCGCGGCTTCGACCTGTTCTTCATCCTGTCGGGAGTTCTGAGCCTGGCCGCTCTCCTCTTTCTGCCCCTCATCGCCCGGGCGCGGGCAAGGCCGCCGGACGACGAGGCGGCATGATCGACGAGACTGCAGAGCAGGCCTTCGCACCCGCCGGCGAGGCGGTGGCGAGCGGGCGCATCCCCGGCGCGGCTCTCGGGATCGTAGATGCCGAAGGTCGACGGGCGGTGCGCGTGGCGGGCATGGCGGCGTTGCTGCCGCAGCCCGAAGCGCTCACTGAGGACCACTGGTTCGATCTCGCCTCCGTTTCCAAAGTGATCGCCACGACAACGATGATCCTGAAACTGGCGGAGGAAGGCAGGCTTGGGCTCGACCGGCCGTTGACCGACGCGATCCCGGATCTTCGCCAATATGACGTTGCAGGCGCGGCCGAGCGCCGCCTGACCTTTCGCGACTGCCTCGCCCACCGCACGCACCTGCCGGCTGTGGAGCCGATCTACACTTACGGAGACGATCCGGCACGGCTCAGAGCCTTCGTGCTCCAGCGTGAGTGGCGGCACGGTCCGCCCGTTTATTCCGACATCAACTACATCCTGCTCGGCATCGCCATCGAGCGGATCACCGGCAGGTGGCTGTCGGATTGGCCGCTCGGACCGGGGCTCGCCTACGGACCGCCACCCGGGCCGGCGGTGGCGACCGAGGCCTGCACCTGGCGCGGCAGCGTAATGAAGGGCGAGGTGCATGACGAGAATGCCTGGGCGCTGGGCGGCGCGCCGGGCCATGCCGGGCTGTTCGGCACGATCGCGGGGGTGCTGGGCTACGGGCAGGGCTTGCTCGACGGTAGCGGGGCGTCCCCGGCGATGATCGCGACGATGCGTACGCCCGTGCATGCCAACCGCACCTGCGGGTGGGAGAAACGCTTTCCCGGCTGGCACGGCGGCAATGCCTGTTCGGCCGAAACAATCGGCCATACCGGCTTCACCGGCACCGGCCTCTGGATCGACTTCGATCGCGGGCTCGCCTGGACACTGCTCACCAACCGCGTCCATCCCACGCGCCATCGCGAGAGCGGCATTGGGGAACTGCGCTCCGCCACCGGCAATGCGGTGATCCAGAGCTGGGGCTAATTCGCCTCGGCGATTAGCTCCAGCACCGAGTCGATGATCTTCGTCCCGCTCACCCCCTCCGGCACGTCGTTGGCGAAGGCCGAGAAGGTCAACGTCCGTCCCGACTTGGCCAGCAGGTATCCCGATAGCGCGTTGGTCCCGTAAAGGGTCCCGGTCTTGGCGAAGACTCGTCCTTCGAGCGGCCCTCCGGCGAAGCGCTTGGCCAGCGTGCCGTCGATCCCGCCTATCGGCAGCGTCTCGCGGAAAGCCGCGCCGAAGGGCTGCGCGGCGATCCAGCGCAGGAGTGTCGTCAGTCCACGCGGCGCGACGCGGTTGTACACTGACATCCCGGAGCCGTCCGACAGGTCGACGCTGGCGCGCGGCACGCCCGCTCGCTCCAGCATCGAACGCACGCCGGCCAAGCCGTCCTCGATCGAACCGGTGCCCGCGCGAAGACCGACGCGGCGGAGCATCAGCTCGGCATGCAGATTCTGGCTGACCTTGTTGATCACGCCCAGATCGGCCCGGAGCGGCGGTGGGGTCAGGCGCGCCAGCGCCTCCGGTTCAGGCGGGCGCGGCGGCGGCGCTGCGCCCCGCACCTTCGGATCGTCGGCGGGCCGGTAGGGGCGATGACGCGCGGCAACCGACCCCAAAACACGCACGCCGCGCGCCTGGAGCAGGGACTTGAGGCGCCAGGCGGCAAAATGGGCCGGGTCGTCGATGCCGAGGCGAAGCGTCGCAGGCTCGGCAGCGGCGGCGATCGTGCCGTGAAGACGGACGACATCGCTCCCCGGCAGCCGATCGACCCGAAGCGCGGTGGCGCCGGCCGGGATCGTGGATGCGCGGTTGTCGATCTTGAGATAGCCGAGATGCTCGATCCGCGGCGGCTTCCCCGGCGTGCCCGGAAGGACACGCAGCACCAGTTCATTGTCGTCCAGCGTCAGTGCGGACGCCGCCGTCCCGTAGCGGGTCGCTAGGTCCTCCCAACTCACCCCCTCGCCCCAGCGCTGATCGGGGTACAGGCTGTCGTCACCGACCACATTGCGGACGGTCCTTGTTCTGGCCGCGACCGCATCGGCCAGCATCGCCAGGCAGTTGGCGCTGCAATCGGCAGCGGCGGACAGCCGGGAATCGCCATGCCCTGTCAGCACCACATCAGGAACGCGCCCGCCCTCCAGCCGCACCGAAGCGCCCCCCGCCGCGTCGGGCCCGTCGACGTCGCCGAGCGCATCGAACGCAGCCGCGGTCGTAAATATCTTCGTGTTGGAAGCCGGGATGAAGCGCTGGTCGGGGTTGATCGCGATCAGCTCGCGGCCGTCCGCGTCAGCGACGACGAGCCCGAAGCGCGGCCCCGGCCCGACCTGCGCAATCCGAGCCTCCACTCGCTCCTGCAGCGACTGCGCGCCAGCCGGCGCAGCGGTGCAGATTGCGAGCGCGAGCAGAGCCACGCGCCACCCGGTCCGATGTCCTTGCATGATCAGCTGACCACCATCAGGTCTGAGGTTTCGAGCGGAGCACCGTCTCGTCCAGCTCCCCTTCCCAGCGCGCAACGGTGGTGGCGACAGTGAGGTTGGCGCTGGCGCTCGGCACCGTGCGGGTCATGTCGAGCAGGCGATCGAACGGGAGCACGAAGCCGACCACCAGCGCGGTCTGCTCGGGCGCAATGCCGACAGCCGACAGCACGGCGGCGAGCATGAACAGCGAAGCGGAGGGCACCGGGGCGGTTCCGAATGCGGCCAGCGCGCCGGTCAACAGGACGAGCGCATATACGGTGGGCGTCAACGGCGTACCGAACGCCTGCAGGGCGAACATGCTCAGCAGGCCGACATACATGGCGGTGCCGTCCTTGCCGATGCTGGCGCCGAGCGGGAGCGTGGTCGAATAAACCGGTGCGGCGATCCCTAGATTCCTCTCTGCCACGCGCATCGCGACCGGCAGGGTCGCCGAGCTCGACGCCGTCGAAAAAGCGACGACCAGCGCGTCGATTATCCCGCGGAAGAAGCGTGCGACCGGCACGCGCGCGAGGAACTTCAGGATGAGGCTGTGAACGATCAGGATCTGGATCGCCGAGCCGATTACTACCGCCAGCGCCAGCCAGCCGACGTTGACGAACACCGCTGCGCCGTTCGCCGCGACGGCGTTGGCGATCAGCGCGAAGACGCCGAACGGGGTCGCCTCCATGACGATGCCGACGATCTTGAGAAGCACCGTCGAGGCGGATTGGAGGAGCGCTGCGAACGGACGACCCGCCTCGCCGGCCACCAGGGTCCCGATGCCGAGCAATATGGCGACGAAGATGATCGCCAGCATGTCACCTTTAGCCAACGCGTCGACGATGTTGGTCGGCACGATGCCGATCAGCTGCTCATAGGGCGTGGGAGGTGTGCCGAGGGCATGAGGCGCGGCGTTGCCGAGCGGGGCGCCCGCCCCGGGCCGGACGAGGCTCGCGACCGCCATGCCGACCGAGACGGCGATCGCTGTCGTGAAGGCGAACAGCCCGACGGTGCGTCCGCCCAGGCCGCCGATCCGCTTCGGGTCGCCCAGCGCCGTGATCCCCGCTGCGATGGTGACGAGCACGATCGGCACGACGAGCATTCGGATCGCGCGCACGAACAGGTCGCCCATGAATTGAACCGCCGGCGTCGCTTCCGGCCAGACCAACGCGAAGATCAGACCCAGCGCCAGCGCGCCGAGAACCCGCTTCCAGAGGGGAATGGCGAACCAGCCGCGCAGCATGTTCAAGGGCAGGTCCCGCGCGGCGGCGCGTGGGCGAGCGCGCGTCCGGCCGCCGCTCCGGTGAGCGCGCCACCGTCGACGGCGACCACCCCGTTGACGAGGACGGTGCGTACCCCCGTGGCGAGCAAGGTCGGCTGCTCATAGGTGGACCGCTCGGCGAAGCGCTTCGGATCGAAAACGACGATGTCGGCGTAGGCGCCGGGCCTCAGCCGCCCACGTCCGGCGAGGCCGAACGTGTCGGCGGTGAGCGAGGTGCTGCGCTCGACGAAGTCGCGGAGCGCGATCACCTTCCGCGCGACGACATATTCCCGATATTTGCGGGCGAAGCTGCCATAGGCGCGCGGGTGCCCGGCCGAGGCGTCGGAGCCGGTCATCACCCAGGGTCGGCGCATGAAGGCGGCGATGTCTGCCTCGGTCTGGTTGAACGAAGCCACCGCCGAGTCCTGGACCCGGATGAGCGCGGTGGCAGCAGCGATTGGATCCAAGCCGCGCACCTTGGCCACATCGGCAAGGGTTTTTCCCTTCTCGGCCCCTTGCGTGATCAGCAAGGAGGCCGCCCCCCCGCGGCGGCGCATATTGTCGGCGACGCCGCTGCGCAGCCGCTCCCTCAAGGCTGGGTCGTCGAGCCGCTTCAGCAAAGCCGGGCGGCCGCCATCCTGCGCCCAGAGCGGGATCAGCGACGAGACCAGGCTCGTTCCGCTCGCGGACCAGGGATATTGGTCGGCCGTCACTTTCTGGCCGGCGTGCTGGGCGGCCTCGACCTTGGCGATGATGGCCGGCGCCTGGCCCTGCACGTCAACGCCGAGCGCCTTGATATGGGAGATGTTGACCGGCATCCGCGCCTCGCGGCCGACGGCGATCGCCTCGTCGACTGCAGCTGCGAGGCCCACATTGTAGCTGGATTCGTCGCGGATATGGCTGTCGTAGACCCCGCCGCGCAGCGCCGCCTCCCGCGCCAGCGCCACCACCTCGTCCGTTTTGGCGAAGCTCTGCGGCGCATAGAAAAGCCCGGTCGAGAAGCCGAGCGCTCCCTGGCACATGGCGCTCGCGATCAGCGACTTCATGCGGGCGAGCTCCGCGGCGGTCGGCGCGCGATCCCCCTCCCCGATCACCTGCTTGCGCACGGGATCGAGGCCCACATAGGTCGCGAAGTTGACACCGACCGGCTTGCCTCCCGCACTTCCGAGCACCGCCGCCACGTCCGGACTGCCGCGCCCGTCATTGCCGATGAAGGCGGTGGTGACGCCCTGCATCAGGAAACCGGGGATCAGGCGGACCTGCCGGTCGTCGGAGGCGAGCTGCTCGCCGGCATGGGTGTGAGGATCGATGAACCCCGGCGCGACGATCATGCCGCGGGCGTCGATCGTTCGGCGCGCCGGAAGCGAGAGCCTGCGGCCGACCGCACGAATGCGGTCCTCCGAAATTGCGACATCGCCCCTGAACGGAGCGGCGGAGCCGGTGAAGACCGTACCGCCACGGATCAGCAGATCTACCTGCGGCGCAGGCGCGGCCCCCAGGCTGGAGAGGGATGCCGAAACCAAGAACGTCAGACGGCTGAGCTTCACGACGTTCCCCAGAAACCGGGCGCCGGAGGAAGAAGAAACCCGCCCTCGTCGATCACGCCGCCCGCGCGATCCTCACGGAGCCAGATCGGGCCGTCAAGGTCGACGAAGTCGGACAGGCGCGCGACATGGAGCGCGGGCGCGATCGACAAGGAGGAACTCACCATGCAGCCGGTCATGAGACCAAGGCCATTCTCACGAGCGGCCCTCGCCAGCGCAAGCGCTGAAGTAAGCCCGCCCGCTTTGTCGAGCTTCACGTTCACCGCCTGGTAGCGGCGGGCAAGGAGCGGCACGTCGGCGGCTATATGCACGGACTCGTCCGCGCAGATCGGAACCGATGGAGTGAAGTCCTCCAGCCATTCGTCCTCCCCCGCCGGCACGGGCTGTTCCAGCAGCGCGACCCTCTGCTCCACCAGCAGGGATTGCATCGCCTCCACCAGTTTCCGATCCCAGCTCTCGTTCGGGTCGACGATGAGGCCGACATGAGGAGCGGCGGCGCGGACGGCGCGGATCTGCGCCTCCGGAGCGTCCGCGTCGACCTTGACCTTGATCAGCGGCGCATGCGCCAGCGCGGCTGCCGCCCGGCCCATCGCCTCGGGAGCGTCGATCACGACGGTGAGCGCGCTGGCGAGGCGCCCGGGCGCAGGATTCCCGATCATCTCGGCGACGCTGCGGCGGGAAAGGCGCGCTTCCAGGTCCCACAAGGCGCAATCGAGCGCGTTGCGCGCGGCGCCGGCTGGCATGGTGGCCAGCAGCTCCTCACGGCCCGCGCCGCTTTCAATCACCGACCGCGCTTGTTCGATCGCGGCGAGGGCGCTCTCCACGCTTTCGCCATATCTCGGATAGGGAACGCCCTCGCCAAGGCCTTCGACCTGGCCTTCACCGATCGTTACCGTGATCACGTCCGCGGCCGTCTTGACGCCGCGGGCGATCCGGAACGGCTGGCTCAGCTCGAAGCGGTCGTGCTGAGCGCGAAGGGTGCGGGGCATAGCAAGCGGTCGATGATGGTTTCGACCCCGAAGGCGATGGGGTCGGTGCAAGGAAGGCCGAGCTGGTCCTCGGCACGGGCGCAAAGCCGCAGCGCCGCGTCGCGCTCCATGGCCGAGGTGTTGAGGCAGATGCCGACGGCGCGCACGCTTGGGCTGGTCAGCCTCGCGGCCTCGAGATTGCGGTCCAGACACTCGGCCAGATCCGGCAGCGACCGGCCCGGAATGCCGCGCATGTGCGCGCGTCCGGGTTCATGGCAGAGCACCAGCGCTTCCGGCTGCGCTCCGTGGAGCAGCCCGAGCGAGACACCGGCGAAGGAGGGATGGAAGAGCGACCCCTGCCCTTCGATAAGGTCCCACCCGTCGTCTTCCCGGGCAGGGGAAAGCTGCTCGATCGCGCCGGAAATGAAATCGGCGACGACGGCATCCACCGGCACGCCTTCGCCAGCAATCAGGATGCCGGTCTGGCCTGTGGCTCGAAAATCCGCGCGGACTCCGCGCTCGCGCAGCGCCTGCGTCAGGGCCAGGGTCGCGTACATCTTGCCGACGGAGCAATCGGTGCCGACGGTGAGCAGCCTGCGGCCGGCGCGCGGATAGCCCTTGCCGACGCTCAGATCGGGCGGCGGATCGCGCACGTCGAAGAGCTTGAGCCCATGCTCCCGTGCCAGGCTCGCAAGCCGGGGCTGATCGCGCAGCCGCTCATGCAATCCGGCGGCGACGTTCATTCCTGCGTTCAGCGCCGTGGCCGCGTCCTCGATGAGCTCGTCCGGGAGCTTGCCGCCGGCACCGGCAATGCCGAGCACGAGCGTGCGTGCGCCCCTCGCCGCCGCCTCGGCCATGGTCAGCCGCGCGAGCCCCAGCGTCTGCGGGCAATCGTCGTGCCGGAACTCGCCAACGCAATCCTCGCGCCTGAATTCCGCAAGCCCGCGCGAGGTCTTGATCCCGAGCGCGTCCGCGCTGCGGCCGAGGTAGAGGAGAAAGGGCGCCGGGATCATCGGGTCGGAAACGTATCCCCGCCCCTTTCCTCCAGCGCATAGCGAGTGACGGGCCCGCCATAGCCTCGCGTTATGGAGCCTCGATCACCCGCGACAAGGTCTTGAGGAAGTCGGTCGCCAACGCGCCGGGAGGGCGGTTGATCAGGAACATGGCGTTGATGTCGAAGGTCAGCTGAGGCTTCAGCGGGCGCATCGCGAGCCCCGGGCCGAGCGCGGCCTGCGCGGTGAAGCTGTCGACTACGGCCATGCCGACGCCCTGCCGGACCAGCGCCGAGGCGATGTAGAAGGTCCGCGCCGACACCACCTCGTCCAGCTCCAGCTCGAGCCGCTGAAGCTCCTGGGTGAAAAGCTGGCCGATCGGGCCGCTGGTCGCCAGGCTGATGAAGCGCTTGCCCCGGAGGCGCTCCAGCTCGATCCGCGGCGGCGCGTCGGGCATGTCCTCTTCGCGATAGAGCAGGACCAGTTCGCCCTCGCCCAGCCAGCGATGCGCGAGCGGCGCCGTCGGCGGCACCTGATAGGCGATCGCAACGTCGGCTTCGCGCTCGTAAAGCTTTCTCAGCAGATCGTCGTGATGGACGGTCTGGAGGTCGAACTTCACATAATCGTGGGTGCGCAGAAATCGCGCGACGGCGGTCGGGATCGCATCCAGCGCGAGCGACGGCAGCGCCGAGATGCGGAGCATGCCGCCGACGCCGCGCCGAAGGTTGCGGCCGGCCTCGCGCAACGCGTGCACGCGGTCCTGGATCTCGCTGACTTCAGTGAACAGGGTGTGCGCGTCCTGCGTCGGGACCAGGCCGCCATTGGTGCGCTGGAACAGCTGGAAGCCGAGCAGGCTTTCGGCATGGCGGAGCATCTTCGATACCGAGGGCTGGGAGACATTCAGCGCACGGGCGGCGGCGCTGACCGAGCCGTTTACGTAGACCGCGTGGAAAATTTCGATGTGACGCAGGTTCATTGCGCGCAGGTCTAGCGCGCGCGGGGCAAGCTGTCGCCGAAGAGCTTCATCGGATTGAGCAGCCCATTCGGATCCAGCTCGTCCTTGATGCGGCGCATCAGAAGGACGGCTTCGGACCCATGCTCGCGCACCAGCGCCTCGCGCTTGCCGATGCCGATGCCGTGCTCGCCCGTGCAGGTGCCGCCGACGGACAAGGCATGCTCGATCATCGCGTCGTTCACCTCGTGGGCCGCCGCCCAGGCGCGCTCATCGTCGGGATGCAGGACGAAGAAGACGTGGAAGTTGCCGTCCCCGACATGGCCGAGGATGGGCGCGAGCAATCCCTTCTCCGCGATCGCGCTCTGCGCCTGGGCGATGGCTTCGGCGAGGCGCGAGATCGGCACGCAAACGTCCGTGACCCATGTCACTGCCCCGGGAACCATCGCGCGCGCGGCCGGTAGCGCCTGGTGTCGCGCCTTCCAGAGCCGCGCCCGCGCTTCTGTCTCCGCAGCGCGGGCGAGTTCGCCGCCGCCAAGCTCGGCGCCGATCGCCTGGATCATCGCAAGCTGCTCCTGGACTCCGGCAGGAGAGCCGTGCAGCTCGATAAACAAGGTGGGTCGCTCCGGCAGATCGAGCTGGGCGTAACGGTTGCAGGCGCGGATCGCCGCAGGGTCGAGCAACTCCATCCGCGCGACCGGAATGCCCGACTGGATGGTCGCGATTACGGTCTGGATGGCGCCGTCAAGCGTCTCGAACGGCCAGGTGCCGGCCAGCACGGCTTCGGGCAAGCCGTGGAGCCGGAGCGTGGCTTCGACGATGATGCCCAGCGTCCCTTCCGATCCGGCGAAAAGGTGCGTCAGGTCATATCCCGCCGAGGATTTGCGGGCGCGGCTTCCGGTGCGGATCAGAGTTCCGTCGGCAAGCACCACCTTCAGGGCGAGGACGTTCTCGCGCATCGTCCCGTAGCGGACCGCATTGGTGCCGCTTGCGCGGGTCGCGATCATGCCCCCGAGCGTCGCGTCCGCGCCAGGATCGACGGGAAAGAACAGGCCGGTGGCGCGCAGCTCCGCATTGAGCTGCTCGCGGGTGACGCCGGGCTCGACGACGCAAAGCAGGTCGTCGGCGCTGACCTCGAGGACGCGGTCCATGGCCGAGAGGTCGAGACAAAGCCCGCCCGCTACGGCCGCGGCATTGCCTTCCAGCGAGGTGCCGGCGCCCCAGGGGACCACCGGCACACCGTGATCGGCGGCTGCTCGGACGATCTGCTGCACTTGCTCCACGCTCTGCGGTCGCACCACCAGGTCGGGCGCACGCTCGCCGTGATGGCTTTCGCTGCCCGCATATTGGGCGAGCGCCGCCGGGCTGGTCAGCAGGCGATCGGCGAAGGAGTCGGACAGCGCCGCAGCGAGGGCCCTGACATGTTCTTGAGCCATACCGGCAGGCTGGACTTGCTGCATCGCTTCAACCGCTTATCGGATGAGGGCGATGAGTGACAACGTGCGAATGCCCGAGCAGACGCTGATGCATTCCGAAGCCGCAGAGGCGGCCGAGGTCGCAGAGCGTCAGCTGGACGGGCTCGCCGAGCAGATGCAGCGGCTCGGCGAGACGCTTCGCATGCTCGATCCTGCGATGGTTATCACCTGCGCAAGGGGGAGCTCGGACCACGCGGCGACCTTTGCAAAATATTTGATCGAAATGCGGGTCCGAACGCCCGTCGCGTCCTTCGCGCCCTCCACCTCGTCCGTCTACGGGACCAACTGGCGCAGGCTCGACGGCGCCTTGTTCCTCGCCATCTCGCAGTCGGGCAAGAGCCCCGACCTGGTCGCCTCCGCCCGCGCCGCGCGCGAAGCGGGGGCGTTCGTGGTGGCGATCGTCAACGAGCCGGACACCCCCCTCGCCGGTGTCGCCGAGCAGACGATCGCGATGCTTGCGAGGCCGGAGCGGAGCGTGGCTGCGACAAAGAGCTTCATCGCATCGCTGCTGGTCGTGACCCGGATTGTCGGTGCCTGGATCCAGGACGATGAGCTTCAAGCCGCCCTTGCCGCTGCGCCAACCCTGCTGCGCGAAGCCTGGGCGCTCGACTGGTCCCCTGCCCTGCCTGCGCTACTCGGCGCCAAAAATCTGTATGTGATCGGGCGCGGCCTCGGGCTCGGCATGGCGCAGGAGGCCGCGCTCAAGCTCAAGGAGACCTGCGGCCTGCATGCCGAAGCCTATAGCGCGGCGGAAGTGCGGCACGGGCCGATGGCGATCGTCGGCGAAGGCTTCCCGGTGCTGATGCTGGTGCCGAACGACGAGGGGGCCGACGCATTCGCACCGCTCGCCGCGGAGTTCGCCGCGCGTGGCGCACGGGTGCTGATCGCGGGCGGAACGGCTCCGGGCGCGCTGTCGCTCCCCGCACTCGGCGATGCGCACCCGGCGCTCGCACCGATCGCCACCATCCAGGCCTTCTACAGGTTCGCTGCGCGGCTGAGCCTTGCGCGCGGGCTTGACCCCGACCGGCCGCCCCATCTTCGAAAAGTGACGGAAACACGATGAGCCTCCGGGCGCTTCTTCCCCGGCGGGTGCTGACGCCGAACGGCTTTGAGAGCGGCCGAGCTGTTCTGCTCGACGGCGGCATGATCCTCCAAGTGCTGCCCGCTCGCGACTGCCCGATCGAGGCCGAACGACGCGAGCTTGACGGAGATCTCCTCCCTGGCTTCATCGACCTGCAGGTGAATGGCGGCGGGGGCGTGCTGTTCAACGTTGAGCCGACGGTCGACGGCATCGCCGCAATCGCACGCGCGCATCGCCGTTTCGGCACCACCGGGCTGCTTCCAACCCTGATCAGCGACGATCTCGACGTGGTCGCGCGCGCGATCGCGGCGGTCGACGATGCGATCGAGCGGCGCGTGCCCGGCATCCTCGGCATCCACATCGAAGGTCCGTTCCTCAATCCCGCCAGGAAAGGCATCCACGATGCGGGGAAGTTCAGGCTGCTGGACGAGCAAGCCATCGAGGTCCTGTCGTCGCTGAAGCGGGGCCGCACGCTGGTGACGCTGGCGCCGGAGCTGGCGCCGCCCGGAGCGGTGAGGGCGCTGACCGAACGCGGGATCGTCGTCGCGGCGGGTCATACCGACGCCACCTTCGAGCAGGTGAGCTCGGCGCTGGACGAGGGACTTGCCGGCTTCACCCACCTCTACAACGCGATGACCCAGCTCGGCAGCCGCGCGCCCGGCGCGGTCGGCGCGGCGCTGAGCGACGAGGGCAGCTGGTGCGGGCTGATCGTGGATGGACATCACGTCCACCCGGCCGCGCTCCGGGTGGCGCTGAGGGCGAAGGGCGCGGAAAAGCTCGCGCTCGTCACCGACGCCATGCCCACCGTCGGATCGGAGGTGAAGGAATTCCGGCTCGGCGGAAGGCGCATCGTGGCCCAGGACGGCCGCTGCACGGACGCGGCGGGAACGCTCGCCGGGTCCGACCTCGACATGGCATCGGCTGTCCGCAACGCCGAGACGATGATGGGGGTCGATTTCGCGACGGCGGCGCGGATGGCGAGCGAGTCGCCGGCGCGCGCGATCGGGCGCGCCGATAGTCGCGGCTCGATAGTCGCGGGTGCGCATGCCGATTTCGTGCTGATGGACAGCGGCAGAAGAGTCGTCGAGACCTGGATCGGCGGCGCGGCTGAGCGGACCTAAACCGGCTCCTTGGCCGCGGCCCTCGTTCGCGCAAGGTGGATTGCGCCGTCCAGCGCATCGCCGAGCGGTTCGCTCAGCCGCTCGCGAATGCTGGCGGCGAGCCAGTCGCGCATGCGAGCGGCCACTCCCCCCATCACGCAGCAGCTCGGCGCGCCCTTTTCGAGAAGCACGCGAATCAGCCGGTCGAGGCGGTGGGCGGCGGCCTGGACGATCTCCTCGGCGATCGGGTCGCCCGCGGAGGCGTGGTCCATCACCATTGGCGCAAAGGCGGCATAGTCGGTCGGCGTGGCGCGGCCGGTCCAGTCTACGATCTCCCCGGCCGAGCCATGGAAATAGTCGAGTATCTCCTGAGTCATGGCGCTGTGCGGGGTGCGCCCGTCCCGCGCCCAGAGCGAGCGGCGGATGGCTCTCAGGCCCAGATCCGCGCCGCTTCCTTCGTCCGAAACGGGAAAGCCGTAGCCGCCGATCGTGTAGACCTCCTCCCCGACCCGCGCGAAGCCGATGCTGCCAGTACCGACGATGACGATCGCCCCGTCCCCGCCGGCATGCGCGCCGAGATTGGCGATGGCGGCATCGCTGGCGAAGGCGATCGAGCGGAAGGGGAAGTCATGCTCCTGGAGGCTCGGCAGCACGCCCCTGCGGTTGAGCCCGGCGATGCCGAGGCCCGCTCTCACCGCCTGAAGGTCCGACGCACCGAGCCCCGCTTGGCTCAGCGCCTGCAGGTAGCCGTCCTCCACGGCGCCGAGCGCCTCCGGCAGGCCGATGCGGGTGTTCGCCGGGCCGGCCTCCCCGTTGCCGATCACCTCTCCCTCGGCCGTGACCAGGCGCGCGCGGGTATGCGTCCCGCCGGCGTCGATACCGAGATAATATTCCATGGCCCTCTCGAACCTAGGGTCGCAACCGCGCGCTTCGGATTAGGAAGGTGTAGCATCGCTGCCAAAAAAGATCATAGCCGCGTTAAGCGATGGAGACCGGAGTGACGACGGAGCTGATCAGCTCGAGATACGCCGACCTGGACCTCTGGACCACGGGCGAGGCCGTGCAGGCCATGCTGGAAGCGCAGCTTGCCGCCGCCGCCGCGGTGCAGTCGCAGGCCGCCGCTATCGCGGCGGCAGCCCAAGCAGCGGCCGATCGTCTGCGCGGCGGCACCGGCAGGCTCATCTATGCCGGCTCGGGCACGTCAGGGCGGCTCGCCGTGCAGGACGGCGTCGAACTCGGCCCTACCTATGATTGGCCGGAGCAGCGCACCGTCTACGCGCTGGCCGGCGGCATGGAGGCGCTCCTCACCAGCGTCGAGGGCGCGGAGGATGACGGCGCGGCGGGCGAGGCGGAGATCGATCGGGTCGGGGCCGGCGCACGCGATGTGGTGATCGGTGTCGCCGCCAGCGGGCGCACCCCCTACACGGTCGGCGTCGTGCGGGCGGCAACGGCCGCGGGCGCACTGACCATTGGAATATCGAGCAATGCCGGAACGCCGCTGCTGGAAGCCGCCGAGCACCCGATCTTCCTCGAGACCGGGCCGGAAGTGGTGGCCGGCTCGACCCGGATGAAAGCGGGTACGGCACAGAAGATCGCGCTCAACGTCCTGTCGACCGCCACCATGCTGAGGCTTGGCCGCATCTACAAAGGGCTGATGGTCGACATGCGGGTATCCAACCACAAGCTGCAGCAGCGCGCCGTCGAGATGATATGCGCGATCAGCGGCGTCGACCAGGCACCCGCCGCCCGGGCGCTCGGTCAGGCCGGCGGCAAAGTGAAGCTCGCCGCCTTGATCGCGCTCGGCTCCGGGCCGGACGTGGCTGCCCGGCTGCTGCGAGAGAATGGCGACGATTTGCGCGGCGCCCTAGGCGAGGTCCGGAGCCAACTGGCGGCCAGTCACGCCCGTCCAACGAGCGAGGAAGGACCTGCCATGTCGCGCGCTTGACACGAGCCGTAACGTTTCCTACACGTTCCTTATTCGTTCTGGATGAGGGCCCGGCATGCTGACGCGCAAGCAAAATGAGCTTCTCCGCTATATTCACGATCACCTGTCGCAAAGCGGGGTCTCGCCGTCTTTCGAGGAGATGAAGGACGCTTTGGAGCTCAAGTCCAAGTCGGGCGTGCACCGTCTGATCTCCGCGCTCGAGGAGCGCGGCTTCATCCGCCGCCTGCCGAACCGGGCGCGCGCGCTGGAGGTGGTCAAGATGCCGGACGCGGGCAAGGCCGCGCCGGCCAAGCCGCCGGTCACCCTCCCGATCGCGGCCAATGACATTGTCGAGCTGCCGCTCCACGGCCGCATCGCCGCCGGCACCCCGATCGAGGCGTTGCAGGGCACGGAAAGCCTCGCCGTCCCCGCCGCCCTGCTCGGCCCGGGCGAGCATTATGCGCTGGAAGTCGCGGGCGATTCGATGGTCGAGGAAGGCATTCTCGACGGCGATTATGCGCTCATTCGCAAGACCGACACGGCGCGCGACGGCGAGATCGTGGTGGCCCTCATCAACAATGAGGAAGCGACGCTCAAGACGTTCCGCCGCGAGGGCCAGATGATCCGCCTCGACCCCGCCAACCGCCGCTACGATCCGCAGCGCTACCGTCCCGAACAGGTCCAGATCCAGGGCCGGCTGTCGGGGCTGCTGCGGCGCTACTAACGCGAGGAGCGACGAGCGATGGCAAGGCTCAACTATGTCGAACTGCCGGTCTCCGATCTGGCCGCGACGCGAAGCTTCTACGAGCAGCTGTTCGGCTGGAGCCTGACCGCATTCGGCCCGAGTTATGCGGCGACGATCAGCGGCGACACCGATCTGGGGCTGCAGGGCGACCCGGCCGAGGCGACGGCGGCGCCGCTTCCGGTGATTGAAGTGGACGATCTGGAATCGGCTCTCGCCGGCGTGACGGCGGCTGGCGGCACCGTTGTCCGCCCGATCTTCGCCTTTCCGGGTGGCCGCCGCTTTCACTTCCGCGATCCGAGCGGAAACGAAGTCGCGGCCGTCCGAAGCGGGTAGAGATCGCCGCCCGTGTTCCTGCGGAAGCAGGAACCCAGAAATGCCCGGGTCTAGGCTCCTGCTTTCACAGGAGCACTGAAGCCGACGCTACCGGGGGTAGGACAAGGATGGCGCGAGGTCCGGTTCGACCCAGCCGAGCCGCGCTTCGACCGAAAAGAGCCGCTCGGGCGTGTAGAAGCGGAGCGGCCAGTCCCGGCTCCCCTCATCCGCAAGCAACAGCGCGTTGACCTTCGCCGCCAGCGGCAAAGCGGGGTCGGTGCGGGCGAGGAAGACGCGGACGGCACGGATGTAAAACTGCGTGATCGTCTCGTGATAACCCTGCGTCTCGTCGTTCACCCCGCCGACGCTCTCGTTGAAGCGGCGGATGATGGCCGGCAGGTCGCGCTCGGGCTGCACGTCCGGGCGCTCGACGATCAGGTAGAGACAGGCGGCGACATGGGCTTCGTGGGTCCAGTCCGGCCGGGCGAGCGCGCAAGCGACAAGCCCCTCGCCTATCCGCCGGACCGCATCGTCGTTTGCGAACAGCCGCGGTGCATGGTCTATCATTATCGCTCCTCCCGGATTCCAGTCGCGCAAAAGAAAAGGAGCGCGCCGGCCGCCGCCGACGCGCTCCCTCGTGAAAAGTGGATGTGGCTGGAGCGTCAGGCTGCGGTTGGTGCTGCTTGCCTGACGCCTTGATCGACATGGGCTTCGAACTTGGCGAAATTGTCGATGAAGAGTTTCACCAGCTTGGCGGCCATCGCGTCATAGGCGCTCTTGTCGGCCCAGGTCTCGCGTGGGTCGAGAATCGCGCTGTCGACGCCGGGAACGGAGACGGGGACTTCAAACCCGAAATTCTCGTCGGTGCGGAATTCGGCGTTGTTCAAGCTGCCGTCGAGCGCTGCGTTGAGCAGGGCGCGCGTAGCCTTGATCGGCATTCGGTTGCCAACGCCATATTTGCCGCCGGTCCAGCCGGTATTGACCAGCCAGCAATCGACTCCGCCCCTAGCGATCCGCTCCTTGAGCAGATTCCCGTAGACGCTCGGGTGGCGCGGCATGAACGGTGCGCCGAAGCAGGTCGAGAAGGTCGCTTCGGGCTCGGTGACGCCGATCTCGGTGCCCGCCACCTTGGCGGTGTAGCCGCTCAGAAAATGATACATCGCCTGGTCCGGCGTAAGCTTGGCGATCGGCGGCAGCACGCCGAACGCGTCCGCCGTAAGAAAGACGATGTTGCTCGGCGGCGGGCCGAGATTATCGTCCGAGCAATTGGGGATGAAGTCGATCGGATAGGCGCCGCGGCTGTTCTCGGCGAGGCTCGGATCGTTCAGGTCGAGCGCGCGCGTTTCTGGGTCGACGACGACATTCTCGAGCACTGTGCCGAAGCGGCGGGTGGTGGCGTAGATTTCCGGCTCGGCTTCGGCCGAAAGCCGGATCATCTTGGCGTAGCAGCCGCCCTCGAAGTTGAACACGGCGGTGTCGGACCAGCCATGCTCGTCATCGCCGATCAGGGTGCGGGCGGGATCGGCGGACAAAGTCGTCTTGCCGGTGCCGCTGAGGCCGAAGAAGGCGGCCGTGCGGCCGTCTGCGCCGATGTTGGCCGAGCAGTGCATCGGCATCACGCCTTTGGCGGGCAGCAGATAGTTGAGCACGCCGAACACCGACTTCTTCATCTCGCCGGCATAGGCCGTCCCGCCGATCAGGATGAGCTTCTCGGACATGCTGACCGCGATCACGGTTTCGGAGCGGCAGCCGTGGCGCTCGGGATCGGCGACGAACCTCGGCAGATCGATGATCGTGAACTCGGGTGTGAACCCCTGCAGCTCGGCCGCTTCCGGGCGGACCAGCAGGGTGCGGATGAACAGATTGTGCCAGGCGAGTTCGTTGATCACGCGCACGTTGACGCGGTGCTCGGGCTGCGATCCGCCATACAGGTCGGCCACGAACAAGGTCTGCTTGGTCCCTAGCGCCGCGACGAAGTCCGCTTTCAGCGCCGCAAAATGCTCAGGTCGCATCGCCTTGTTGTTGTCCCACCAGATCGTATCCTCGGTCTCGGCATCGCGGACGAGGAACTTGTCCTTGGCGGAGCGGCCGGTATGCTTGCCGGTCTGGACGACCAGCGGACCGTCCTTGGAAAGCAGGCCTTCGCCGCGCACGATCGCTTGCTCGACCAGAGAAGCGGTGCCGAGATTCCAGTGGATGTCGGCGGACGTCTCGACGCCCAGATCGGCAAGCCCGGCTGCGGGCACGCGGTTGGCCACTTGGTTCTCCTGTATAGACGGGGGCGGCGCCAGGGCCGCTCGGATCGTGCCCCGCGCATAATCATAAAGCGCCGATCCCGTAAAGGCTGGCCGCCGTGCCTGCCCGGGCCGGGATCGGCCGCCGCTCCGATCGCCTAAACGAAGGCGGAGGTGATCCGCGCGAGGCCGTGCTGGAGATTGCCCCACAGCTTGTCCCACCAGGCTTCCGGCTCCGGCGCCTTGCCGCTCAGCTTCATTCTGCCGCGAATGTCGTTGATGCCCCAGCCGGTCAGGTTGGCGAGGGTCTGGGCTTCCTTGTCCCAGCGGCGCACCAGATCCTGCTTGTAGCGCCGACCCGCCTCACAGCGCGCCGGACCGGTGTAGGCGTGGCGCAGCACATAGCGTCCCTGGAAGTTGGAACTGTCGCTCGTTTCCTGGAGCATCAGATCTTCCGGAAAGGTATCGCGCGTGTAGCGCAGGTGAAGCCGCGTCACGAACACGCCACGGTCCCGGTTCTCGCCGGCAAGCCACATGGCGCCGAGCTTGCGCGCTTCATCGTCGCGCAGCGGCTCGCCCGAGCAAGGGTCGCAAGAGCGGCTGTCCCACGCATATTCCAGGAACACCGCCCGCATCTGCTCGCGGTTCACAGCCGTCCCGAACATCGCCTTGTAGAAAGCCGGAAACTGCGCCTTCACGAACACCGGCACGTCGAGGTCCGACGGCAGCTTCACCGTGCGATAATTGGTGGTCTCGACCCGTCCGTTCGGCGTCAGCGCGAACACGAACAGTTCCTGCGGGCCGGCGGCGTTGACGGTGCCGAGCCGGATCGGGAGCATGAACTTGCGATGCTCGTAGGCCACCTGGATCGGGCGAAGTTGCTGAACGCCCGCCGCGGCCTGACGATCAAGGTTCACCTTGGCGACGAAGAACTTCATGTTCTGCTTCAGGTAGCTGGCCACGGTCGGCCCGGCGCCGGGCGGCATCCGGTAGCCATTCTCGGTCAGCCAGGTGACGAGCCCGCCCGACTGTTTGGCCGAAAGGATCAGGATGTCATATTCGCCGACCTGATACTGCGCTTCGATCTTCACACCGAGCGCATTCGCACGGCGAACACGCGATCCTGTCACCTGGACCGTCGACTCCGCGGACATCGCCACCGGCGGGGGAGGAGGCGGCGGATTGCAGGGATCGCTGTCGAAATATTCGACCAGTCGCGGCGCCGAATAGGCGTCGATCTTCTCGACCAAAGCCGGGTCGGCAACGTTGATCTGGTTGCGCTGGATCAGGGTCGGAACCGGGATCACCATCGCGAAATCGCGCAAACTGCCCTGATAATCCGGCGCCATTGTGATGACGTTACGGTTGCCGTCGCGGGCCAGCACCACCTTGGATGCGCGGTTGAACAGCTTGGTGTCGGCCTTGGCGACATAGAAGCCGCAGAACGCGGATGCCGGCGAGGCGGCGAGCAATGCGGCGGCGGCGGCGGCGAGCAGGCGCAGTCTCATGCGAGGGACTCCATTTTAGGACGCCATTCGAAGCGCCGGGCGGGAAGGAAGCGGTCGATCAGCGGCGTGATCGGGGAAAGCAGCGCAAGCGCGAACAAAGGCGCGCCGACCAGCTGGAACTTGATCGACAAAAGGACGGCGAGCGCGGCGACTGCGATCGCGAAGCCGATCCGCCCCGCCCGGTGGTCCGCGGTCGAGCGCGGATCGGTGATCATGAAGCCGGTGAAGATCAGCAGCGCGCCCGATTGCAGCTGGTGCAGCGGGATCTCGATCGGATCTCCAAGGTAGAACGCGCGAGCAAGCAGCAGCCCGGCATAGGAAAGCAGAAAGGCGAGCGCGATGTCGAGCCGCCGGGCGCGGCCGAGCACCAGCGCCGCGAACACGACGATCAGCCCCGCAACCCAGGCGACCTGGCCCCACTGGCCAGGCGAGATCCAAGGTGCGTCGAACAGCAGGATCGCGCCGACGACGGCGAGGTTGGCCGGGTTGAACAGGTGCTTGCCGTTCACCCGGATCAGGAACTTGCTCGACATGGCGGCGAAGCCGGCGGCGAGGTGCCAGAACGGCGTTGGAGCCCGCAGCAGCAGCGCCAGCGAAAAGGCGGTGATCAGCGCCGAGCGCCACTCGACCGCCTGGCCGTGGAGTCGCGCGAACACGGCTTGGGCGGACAAGGTCCCCGCCGCCGCCGCCGCGAAGCTCGCCGGGCCGGAGCCGAAATCCGACCAGAAGTTGGACAGCAGAACGAGCGTGGCAAGCGCGGCAAGCTGAACGTGGCGCGCATCCGCGACAAAAGCTGCGACAATCACCCGGGCTGCGTTCAACGCCAAACCTCCCAGGCAGGATGTAACATTGCCACATCATCGCGCAAAGCGCGATTTGCGCTGATATTCGCGTTTCGCTAGTCTCCGGTCGTGCCAGGATCGAACGGAAAGCACCTTCGGGGGTGACAGCAACGATCGCGCTGGTCGATGACGACCGCAACATCCTGACATCCGTCTCGATCGCGCTGCAGGCCGAGGGCTTCCTGACCCGGCTCTACTCGGACGGCGAGACCGCGCTCAAGGCGCTGACCGACAACCCGCCCGACCTTGCCGTGCTCGACGTCAAGATGCCGCGCATGGACGGCATGGAGCTGCTCCGGCGCCTGCGCGAAAAGAGCGCGATGCCGGTCATCTTCCTGACTTCCAAGGATGACGAGCTCGACGAAGCGCTCGGCCTTGCGCTGGGCGCCGACGATTATATCGCCAAGCCCTTCTCCCAACGGCTGCTGATCGCGCGGATCAGAGCGATCCTGCGCCGGACGGAAATGCGAGAGGCTCCCGCCGCCGATCCCGGTGACGGCGAAGCCGAGCCGGTCCAGATCGTGCGCGGGCGCCTCAGCATGGATCCGGCGCGCCATCGCGTCGGCTGGAACGGCAGGGACGTGACGCTCACCGTTACCGAGTTCATGATCCTGGAAGCTCTCGCCCAGCGCCCCGGCGTCGTCAAATCCCGTAACCAGCTGATGGACGTCGCCTACCAGGACGACATCTATGTCGACGATCGCACGATCGACAGCCACATCAAGCGGCTGCGGCGCAAGTTCCGGGCGGTGGACGACAGCTTCAAGGCGATCGAGACGCTCTACGGCGTAGGCTACCGCTTTGCCGAGGAATGACGATGAGGAGCTGAGGCTGCGCTGGTCGGGCCGGATCCCGCTCACCGCGCGCATCCTCGCCGTCAACATCCTGGCGCTGCTGATGCTGGCCGGCGGCTTTTTCTACCTCGACAGCTATCGCGACCGCCTGCTCGACCAGCGCGTTCAGCAGGTCGCCGATCAGGCCCGGCTGGTGGCCCAGGCCGCGGCCGCAGCGCCGCTCGAAAGCAGGCCCGGCCTCCTGCGCCGCCTGGGAAGCCTCACTGGGCTGCGGCTGCGGGTTTATCCGCGGCAACGGCCCGGCGCGGCTCCGTTCGATAGCTGGCAAGGCGCCCGCCCCACTTACACGCTGCGCGATCCCGAAGGGCAGCCCTGGCAGCGCCAAGCCGCACGAACGCTGGACCGCGCGGTGAACTTCGTGGCCGGCGCCGAGGGCCTGGCCCCTTTTGAGGAGCCGGCGCGCGACCGCCTGCTTTCCTGGCCGGAAGCCGCAGCGGTCACGAAGGGCGCGCCGCTTGCCACCCGTGTGCGCGACGCCCGAGACCTGACGCCGGTCATCTCCGCCGCCGTTCCGGTTGCGCCCGTCACCGCCAACCAGGCGAGCGGCGGCGTGCTGCTCGCCACCATCAACGCCCGCGACGTCACCCGGATCGTCCGCGCCGAACGACTCCGCCTCGGGCTGGTGCTGCTGGCGGCGACCTTGCTCTCCGTGCTGCTGTCGCTGTTCCTTGCCCGCACCATTGCGCTTCCGCTTCGCCGCCTCGCCCGGGCCGCGCACCAGGTCCGCCTCGGCCGCGCACGGGAGGTGGACGTGCCGCGCCTCCCCGCCCGCCGGGACGAAATCGGCCTCCTTGCCCGCGCCCTTCACGACATGACCGGATCGCTGCGTTACCGCATCGACGCGACCGAGGCCTTCGCCGCCGATGTCACCCATGAGCTGAAGAACCCGCTCGCCTCCCTCCGATCGGCCGTCGACAGCCTCGATCGGGTTGACGATCCGGAGCTTCGCCGCCGGTTGCTCGATGTCGTCCGGCACGATGTCGTCCGCCTCGATCGCCTGATCGTCGACATTGCGGAGGTGTCGCGCCTCGACGCCGAACTCAGCCGCACCCGGTTCGAGTCGGTGGACCTCGGCAACCTCGTCGAAAACCTGTTGCCGATCTGGGAGGAGCGCGCGGCCGCTCGACGGGTGCAGATCGCTTTCGCCCGCCCGCGTGTCGGCACCGCCGTCATCATGGGCGAGGCCTCGCGGCTCGCCCGCGCGGTCGACAACGTCGTGGACAACGCCATCTCCTTCTCGCCGCCCGACAGCCTGGTCGAGATCTGCGCCTCGAGCGTCGACGGGGAAGTCACCGTCACCGTCGAGGACGAAGGCCCCGGCGTTCCGCCACAAGCCCGGGAAGCGATCTTTAACCGCTTCCACAGCATAAGACCGGATGGCGAAGCTTTCGGCCGCCATTCCGGCCTCGGCCTTGCGATCGCGAAGGCGATCGTCGAGGGTCACGACGGGCGGATCACGGCGGAGGATCGCCGCGACGGGCGCTCCGGCGCTCGCTTCGCCTTGCGCTTTCCGGGGGTGGGTTCATGAGTGCTTCGCTGTTATCGTCCGAGACCTTGCACGCCTCCTGCGTCGCCAAGGACGGGCGCGCCGTTCTGATCTCGGGGCGCTCCGGCTCGGGCAAGTCGGACCTGGCGCTGCGCCTTGTCGATCGCGGCGCCGTGCTGGTCAGCGACGATTACACGGTGGTCCGCCGCGTTTCCGGACGGCTGCTCGCCCGCGCGCCGGCCAATATCGAGGGCCGGATGGAAGTGCGCGGACTCGGCATTCTCCCCTTTCCCCACGAAAGCGACATGCCGGTATGCCTGTTCGTGGACCTCAACCTCGAGGTGGTGCGCATGCCCGAGCCACGCGAGCCGATCTGGATCGCCGGCGTGCAGGTCCCGGTCGTCGCCCTGAACGCGCTTGAGGCGTCCGCGCCGATCAAGGTAGAGGTGGCGCTCCGCCTGTTCGGGCTGCCGCCCGGCTGACAAACGAGCCTCGATTGAGAAAGAGCGCAGCCCCCAATCGCATCTTGCTCGTGACCGGCCTGTCCGGCGCCGGAAAATCGACTGCGCTGAGAACCCTGGAGGATATCGGCTGGGAGGTGGTCGACAACCTTCCGCTCTCGTTGCTCGAGGATTTGCTCTCGACGCCGCTCGCCAAGGGCGCCGGGCGGGGCCGCCGTCCATTGGCCCTCGGCATCGACAGCCGCACCCGGGGTTTCGACGCGCAGCGTCTTGTGCAGCAGATCAAGGAGCTGACCCAGGCTGGCGACTATCCAGTCGAGACTCTCTTCTTCGACTGCGCCGGCGGCGAGCTCCTCCGCCGCTATTCCGAAACCCGCCGGCGTCATCCGCTCGCGCTGGACCGACCGGCGCTGGACGGCATCGCGGCCGAGCGCCAGCTGATGGAGCCGCTCAGGCGCTGGTCGGATCACGTCATCGACACCACCGACACCGACTCGAACGCGCTCCAGCAGCAGATTCGCCAGCGCTTCGCGACCGCCCAGCGCGGCGCCACGCTTCACGTGATGTCTTTCGGCTTCGCGCGCGGCATTCCCCGCAATGCCGACAACGTATTCGACATGCGCTTTCTCAAGAATCCGCACTGGGTGGATTCGCTGCGTCCGATGACCGGTCTCGATCGGCCGGTGGGCGAGTATATCGCGACCGATCCGGCTTACGCGGAGGCGGTGGGCCGGATCGAGGAGCTGCTCCTGATCCTGCTTCCCCGGTACGAGAGCGAGGGGAAATCCTATGTCTCGATCGCGTTCGGCTGCACGGGCGGGCGTCACAGATCGGTGCATGTCGCCGAGCGCGTGGCGGCAAGGTTGCGCGAAGCGGGATTTTCGCCCACCATCGAACACCGGGATTTGGGGACGCTGCCGCGCGACGTGATCGAAGGCGCGCAACGCGCAGAGGCGGTGAATTAAGGTGTTTCGATGATCGGTCTGGTGCTGGTTACCCACGGGCGGCTCGCGTCCGAATTCATCACCGCGATGGAGCATGTGGTCGGCCCGCAGGAGCGGATCGAGGCGATCTGCATCGGCCCCGAGGACGACATGGAAGCGCGCCGCAACGACATTGCGGACGCGATCGCGCGAGTCGACGCCGGCCGTGGCGTCATCATCCTCACCGATCTGTTCGGCGGCACGCCCTCCAATCTCGCCATCTCGCTGATGCGCAGCCAGGAAATCGAGGTGATCGCGGGCGTGAACCTGCCGATGCTGATTCGCCTGGAAGGCGCGCGCAAGACCATGGAAGTGCGGGCAGCGGTCGCCGCCGCGCGTGAGGCGGGGCGCAAGTACATCTCGGTCGCGTCCGAAATCCTGGGCGAAGCGGCCGCCTGATGGTCACCAGCCGCACCGTCCCCGTGCTCAACAAGCGCGGCCTCCACGCCCGCGCCAGCGCCAAGTTCGTGACGCTCGCCGCCGGACAGGACGCTGCGGTCGAGGTAGAAAAGGACGGCTCCAAGGTGTGCGGCACCTCGATCATGGGCTTGATGATGCTCGGCGCCGCCAAGGGCGACAGCATCACGATCAGCGCCGAGGGGGACGGAGCGGAAGCGGCGGTGGCGGCGCTCGCTGAGCTCGTCGAGAACAAGTTCGGCGAGGAATGATGCGGCGGCCGAGCCCGCCCACCTCGTCATGCCCCGCCTGATCACCGCCTTTTCCAACCCGCTGGTCAAACAGGTGCGGGGCTTGCGCGACAAGAAGCAGCGCCGGCTGGAAGGCTTGTTCATCGCCGAAGGGCTGCGCATCCTCACCGAAGCACGGGAGGCAGGCTTCCTGCCCAGCATTCTGTTCTTCAACGGCGCAGAGCCGCCTCACCCCTTGCTCCGCACCCTGATCGAGCAGATCGAGGCGGCCGACGGGGACGTGATCGAGACCAATGCGGACATTCTTGGCAAGCTCTCCGGCAAGGACAATCCGGGCACGGTGATCGGCGTGTTCGAGGCGTTCCCGACGGGGCTCGACCGGCTCGATCGAGCAAGCGCAGACCTCTGGATCGTCGCGCAGTCGCTCCGCGATCCAGGCAATCTCGGAACCATTCTGCGGACCGGTGACGCGGTCGGCGCCGGCGGGCTGATCCTGGTCGACGATTGCGTCGATCCCTTCTCGGTCGAAGCTGTCCGCGCGACCATGGGCGCGCTGTTCACGCAGATGATTGCTACGGCCCCGTGGGAGGAGTTCCTGCCCTGGCTCCGCTCCGCCGGGGGCGAACTGATCGGGACCAGCCTCAACGCGACGCTCGACTATCAGCAGCCGCGCTACCGCAAGCCCGCCTTCATCCTGGTCGGCAACGAAGCGCAAGGCCTGCCCCCCGCCTACGAAGGCGAGTGCGATATGCTGGTCAAAATCCCGATGCGCGGCAAGGCCGACAGCCTCAACGCCGCCGTCGCAACCGCCGTTATGGCTTATGAGGTGATCAACCAATGGCGTCGCTGAAGATGCTCCCGCTCCTGCTGCTGATCTCGGCCTGCATGGCCCCTCCCCCGCCCGCCAGCGGCTCCCAGACCGAAACCTACTTCGCGCGCGGGCAGGAGCCGGACTGGACGGTGACGATCGCGAACGGCCGGATCGATTACCTCGGCAATTATGGTGAGAAACGGATCGCTGTCGCTCGGCCCGATCCGCGCACTACCTTCAACGGCCATCGCTACGAAACCGCGCGCCTGATCGTCGACGTGACGCACGGCCGCTGCAACGACGTCATGAGCGGCCACGGCTATGCCGATCAGGTGATGGTGATCGCCGACGGCGAGACCTATCGAGGCTGCGGCGGCGAACGGCGGCAGGATTGGGACAATTAGGTCGAGCTCGTTCCCACATCGCTCATCCTGAGGAGCCGGTGAGCCTGTCGAACCGGCGTCTCGAAGGACGCACAGTGCCGATCCTTCGAGACCGGCCTTCGACTTCGCTCAGTCCCTCCTCAGGATGAGCGAATAGCTCGGTTCGTCTGGCTCAGCGGCTTCCCCGGTCCCAAGCGCCCGTCTTGAGGCTCGCGACTTCAAGCCGCTTGCCGAGCCACTCGGCCAATTCCTCGAAGCGCAGCGGCGAGTCGAACACGATGCCGGCCTGCCCTGCCTTGTACCAGCGCACCCGGCCCTTGATGGGGCGCAGGCTGTCCACGGTGACG
>NZ_DASVTH010000019.1:0-2290 GCF_036387615.1 Allosphingosinicella sp. | reverse complement strand
CCAGCAGCCTTGTCTAACGGCATGCCGCTGTCAGCGGCGAGAGCGGCCGTGAACTGCGCCCGAAGGGCGTTCAAGGTCGGTGCGGCGGCCGTGCCGAGATTGAAGTACCGGAAGAGCGCGGCACCAGCCAGGAGCGATCTCGCGGTGTCGTGCGCGCCCGCGCTGAGCTGAGCCGTCAGCAGGAGCGCGCGCTTCTCGATTTCGCCGCCGCGCCAGGCGAAACGGATATGATCAAGCTCCTTCAACGCCGTCGCAGCGGCGAGGGTCTTGGCGCCGACGCTCCCTTCGAGAATACTGATCTTCGCGTCCATGCGCTCTTCAGCGGTACCGCTGAGGCCGACACGGCCGAGGCGCAGTCGGCCTTCCTGCGCTTCTCCGAGGGCGATGTAAGCCCTACCCCTGAGGAGATTGGCTCCAGGATCGCGGTCGCGCAGCTGGGCAAGCCAAGTAATCGCCTGAGCCGGCTTGTCCGCCCCGAGCGCTGCGCGCGAGGCGGCGAGAACAAAACTCGCGCGCTGCTGCATGGAACGAGCGTTGATCGCCGCGAGTGAGCATTGAACCTGCCCGAGCGCCTGCCCGGCGAAACCGGCCTCGCCCAGGCTCCGCATCCGCCATGCACAGGCTTCCGGATTGTCGGTCAGGACGTCACCTCTTAGCGCGTCCAGCGCCTCGGCATGACGACCGAGCTGCGTCAGCGCCGCGCCGCGAGCGAGCTGCCAGCTGTCCACCAGCGTCAGATCGGGATCGTCGCTCTTCATGACCTCGAGCACGCCTAACGCCTCCGAGCCCCTGCCCTGGCCGATCAGGCTGCGGGCATACATCCAGCGCGCCTGCTGTCGTGTGGCCGAGGTGGTGCCGGCAAGCGCCGCCCAGGCATCGTCATAGGAGAGAACTGGCCAGGCATCCGGCCCCGAAAGGGTCGGCTGCTCCGCAAGGTTCGCGGCGAAGCCGGTGAAGCGGGCGCGGCCGATCGGAGGAGAGACCGCTTCTTGTGGCGTCGCGGCGACAAGGGCACCGAGACCAGGGTCAGGCATTGCTCCTGCTGACGTTGCCGTAGGCACGGCCTCGGCGGTGGAGCCGGCGACGGCGAGGACGGAGGCCACCAACAACGAGAAGGATGCCTTCGTCATCACGAGACGCCGATCAGCGGGAACAGCGCACCGCCCAACGCGCAGCAGACCAGGAACAGGACGAGCATCGCCGCCGTCTTGCGGCTTGCCGTGGACGGCGTGGTCGTGGCTGGCCCTGCGTGCTTGGTCGATCGGGCTGCGTCCACGATGACAGCATCGGCGGCGTCTCCGCGTCGCCTTTGGGCGGGTGCGGTCTCGGTGTTGGTGCCGCCGCTGACGACACGCATGCGCGCTGGTTTCTGATCTTGGCTCATGGATCGTCCCAAAGGAAGGGTTTCCTTCTATTATAGAGGAAAGGTGCCCGCCGGTTGGTGCCTGTGCAGAGTTGCCGGAGCTTCCATGCGAAAACTCACTCGTCTAGCCCTTGCGCTCTCCCTCGTCGTTTCGGCCGCGACCGCCTCTGCTTCGGGTAGCGGTGGCGAGCTTCATCTCGTCACCATGGATGAGATGAGCGTACCGATCGTCGACGGAGCCCGGACCGATGGCGTCTTGCGGTATCAACTCGTGATCGAGGCTAAGGACGACGAGGCGGCTAGCCAGCTGACAGCTAAACTTCCTTTGCTCCGAGCCGCGTCACTGATCGCGGCGATCGAATTCGCGCGGCTCTATGCCTCGCCGATGATGCCGGTCGATGCGAGCCGGTTCTCCTCGTACATGACCGCCGCATTGAAGGCCCAGAACCTGGGTGTCGGACGCGTGCTGCTGGTGAAGGTCATGGCGGTCCGAGCCTAGAGCTGCAGGGCGACCTGCGGGCACTCGCTCGAACCACCAAGCGGTGGGGCTTGGTGGAGGAAGACCGGAATCAGCGCACCGTGGCGAGCGTCACGAGCATCGCGATTTCGGTGCGGTGCGGTGGAGCCCGTTGAACGGGATCTTTCAGGCGCAACGATTTGCGCGAAGAACACCAAAAAGATACGGAATGAGAGACTGGCTATCCCGGCGCATAGTAGGTGGCATGATCAGGCGCTGGTGACGTTGCTAATCTTGAAGTTGCCTAACGGTTAGTTAATGCCGAGGGCGGCATGTAGATGCATCAAGTTGAATTGAAGCCTTTTACGTCCCGACACGTACTAAGAATCATTTGGTTAAAAACAGTTATCCTTGAAAAAGTTTTGCAGATTGCACTCAAAAGAGCTTTTCGTTGCCATAATGAGAGAACG
>NZ_DASVTH010000018.1:0-44639 GCF_036387615.1 Allosphingosinicella sp. | reverse complement strand
CTCGCCGTCCTGCCGCTCGACCACGGCTTCACCACCGCCGGAATCGCGCTTCTGACCGAGCAGGACATGCTCGGCGACCGGCTCGTGCGCCGCCGCAAGCGCCGCAAGTCCGCCGACGCCTTCATGAGCGAGCTCGCCACGCTCAGCCCCGGCGATCTCGTCGTCCACGCCGATCACGGCATCGGCCGCTTCGAGGGCCTGACCCAGATTCCGGTCGGCACCTCCCCGCACGATTGCGTCGCCTTGGAATATTCCGGCGGCGACAAGCTCTACGTGCCCGTCGAGAATATCGACATCCTGTCGCGCTACGGAAGCGAGAGCGACGGAGTCGCCCTCGACAAGCTCGGCGGCGAGGCGTGGCAACGGCGCAAGGCGCGGATGAAGGAGCGCATCCGCGAGATCGCCGGCGAGCTCATCAAGACCGCCGCCGAGCGCGCGCTCCGCCCCGGCGCCGTGGTCGAGCAGGATACCAGCTACGCCGCCTTCGCCGACCGTTTCCCCTATGAGGAGACGGAGGACCAGGACCGGGCCATCTCCGACGTGTTCGACGATCTTTCCGCCGGCCGCCCGATGGACCGCCTCGTCTGCGGCGACGTCGGCTTCGGCAAGACGGAGGTCGCGCTCCGCGCCGCCTTCGCCGCGGCGATGGCCGGGCACCAGGTCGCGCTGGTCTGCCCGACCACCCTCCTCGCCCGCCAGCATTTCAACACCTTCAAGGAAAGGTTCGGCGGCTTTCCGATCGAGATCGGGCGCTTGTCGCGCCTGGTCGGCGCGGCCGAAGCCAAGGCGACCCGCGAAGGCGTGACCGCCGGCAAGATCGACATCGTGATCGGCACCCACGCCATTCTCGCCAAGGCTGTCGAATTTAAGAATCTGGGTCTCGTTATCGTCGACGAGGAGCAGCGCTTCGGGGTTACGCACAAGGAGCGGCTCAAGAACCTGCGCGCCGATGTGCATGTGCTGACCCTGACTGCGACGCCGATCCCGCGCACGCTGCAGATGGCAATGTCGGGCTTGCGCGAGCTCAGCGTCATCCAGACCCCGCCGGTCGACCGCCTCGCGGTGCGGACCTACGTCATGCCGTGGGATCGGGTTGTGCTGCGCGAGGCTTTGCTGCGCGAGCATTATCGCGGCGGGCAGAGCTATTTCGTCGCGCCGCGAATCTCCGACCTGCCCGACATCGAGAAGTTCCTGGCCGAGCAGGTGCCGGAAGTGACGGCGGTGACCGCGCACGGGCAGATGAGTCCGACCGAGGTCGAGGAGCGAATGTCGGCCTTCTATGACCGGAAGTACGACGTGCTGCTCTCGACCACCATCGTCGAGAGCGGGCTCGACATCCCGAGCGCGAACACATTGATCATCCACCGCGCCGACAAGTTCGGGCTCGCCCAGCTCTATCAGCTTCGCGGCCGTGTCGGGCGATCGAAGACGCGCGCCTACGCCTACTTCACGACGCCGGCCACGCGCATCGTCACAGAAACCGCCGACAAGCGCCTGAACGTGCTTGCCAACCTGGAATCGCTCGGCGCCGGCTTCCAGCTCGCCAGCCACGATCTCGACATTCGCGGCGCGGGCAACCTGCTCGGCGACGAACAATCCGGTCACATCAAGGAAGTCGGGTTCGAACTCTACCAGTCGATGCTGGAAGAGGCGATCATGGACGCCAAGGCCGGGGGCGTCGGCTCCGAACGCAAGAGCGACGGCTTTTCCCCGCAGATCACGGTCGATGCCCCGATCATGCTGCCGGACGAATATGTGCCGGACTTGGACCTGCGCATGGGCCTGTACCGGCGCATGAACGAGCTCGAGACCAAGCAGGAGATCGAGGCGTTCGCGGCCGAGATGATCGACCGCTTCGGGAAGCTGCCGGACGCGACGCAGAATCTGCTCAAGGTGCTCGAGACGAAGCTTCATTGCCGCAAGGCAGGGATCGTGAAGCTGGACGTCGGCCCGAAGGGCGCGCTCGTCCATTTCCACGAGGAACGCTTCCCGGACCTCAAGGCGCTGATGAACTATATCGACCGGCTGAAAGGAACCGCAAAGCTCAGGCCCGACAGCAAGCTGGTCATTACCCGCAGCTGGCCGGATCCAGCGGCGCGGATCAACGGCGCGCTGCAGCTCTCGATCGGCCTGGCGAGGGTCGCCGCCTGATTCGCCTGCCTTGATGCCCTCAGCGGATCGAAAACATACAGCGCGTGTTCACCGGCGGACCCGCACCGCGCGGCCCAATCCAGCACAGAGAAGCCCGTGTCCCCCTTGCGTCTTATTCCGCTCATGCTTGCCGGCGTCGCATCGCCTGCTCTTGCTCAGCAATCCACGGCCTCCACCGATACGGCCGTGGCCGAACAACCGGCTGAAGCTCCGGCAGACGAACTCGACGCTCTCGACGCGGAAGCGGAAGGTGGGGACATCGTCGTCACCGGCCAGCGCCAGCGCGGCGCCGTGCTTGGCGATATTCCGCCGGAATTTCAGCTCAGCGGCCGCGAAGTCCGCGCGCTGGGCGCCAGCAACGTGGCCGAGCTGCTCGACTTGTTGTCGCCTCAGACACGGAGCGGGCGCGGGCGGGGTGGCGAAGGGCCGGTCGTGCTGGTCAACGGCCGCCGCATTTCCGGCTTTGCCGAGATCCGCAACCTGCCGCCCGAAGCGATCCAGCGGGTGGACGTTCTGCCGGAAGAGGTGGCGCTTCAATATGGCTTCCGCGCCGACCAGCGGGTCGTCAACTTCGTGCTGCGGCGCCGCTTTCGCGCCGTCACGGCCGAGCTGGAGGGGGGGGTCGCCACTCAAGGCGGTCGCGCTGCTGGCGAGGCCGACGTCAACATCCTGCGGTTGAACGACAATGGCCGCTGGAGCCTGGATCTGGAATATGAGCGCCAGGCGAGCTTGCTGGAAAGCGAGCGCGACATCATCCGCAGCGACACCGGGACGGGTTTCGATCTCACCCGCTTTCGCACTTTGCTGCCGCAAACCGAGCAGGCCTCGATCGGCGGCACGATCAATCGCACGATCCTGGGCGATGTTTCGGCAACGCTGAACGGGCGCTTCGATGCGAGCGAAAGTGAAAGCATGTTCGGGCTGCCGGCCGGCGCCACCGACGCGGACGCCACGCGTCCGCTCACCCGCGATACCAGCAACCGCACCGGGCGAATTGGCGCAGTGCTGAACGGCATCATCGCGCCGTGGCGCTGGTCACTGAACGGCAGCTTCGACCGGGCGGAGATCACCACTCGGACCGACACGAACAGCTTGTTGGAGCCGCGCGCACGCGATCGGGCGCGTTCGGTCAGCACATTGGGCTCGATCGAAGCGGTGGCGAGCGGGCCGGTGTTCGAGCTTCCGGCCGGCGACGTCAGGACCAGCCTGAAGACCGGGTTCGACACGCGCGACCTGGCGAGCTCGACGACGGGCGGCGCAGTTTCGACCGAGCGCGATCTCGGCCGCGACCGGGCGAGCGCGCAGGCGAGCCTGGACGTGCCGATCGCCGATCGCAGCCGGGGCGTGCTCGCGGCGCTCGGCGATCTGTCGCTGAACGGCAATGTCGCTGTGGAAGAGCTGTCCGATTTCGGCAGTCTCATCGTGTATGGCGCCGGCCTCAGCTGGGAGCCGATCAACGAGGTCAATCTGATCGCCTCGTTCACCGACGAGGAAGGCGCGCCCAGCATCGGCCAGCTCGGCGATCCCGTGCTCCAGACGCCCAATGTGCGCGTGTTCGATTTCGTGCGCGGCGAAACGGTGGACGTAAGCCGGCTCGAGGGCGGCAATCCGACTCTCGTCGCCGACAGCCGGCGGGTCTACAAGCTGGGCCTGACCGTGCGCCCGCTCCGCGAGACCGACCTGTCGATCAGCGCCAATTACACGGACAGCCGGATCGACAATCCGATCGCCGGCTTTCCCACTGCGACCGCGGAGATCGAAGCCGCCTTTCCCGATCGGTTCACGCGCGATGCCAGCGGCCGGCTGACGGGCATCGACAGCCGGCCCGTCAATTTCGTCCGATCCGACCGGGAGGAGATGCGCTGGGGCATCAACTTCTCAAAGCCGCTCGGCCCTCAGCCTCCGGAGGGCGGCTTTCGACGCGGCCAGGGAAGGCGGCCCGATGGCGCGCTAGGTGCCGGCGGAGGTGGACGGCCAGGGCCACGCGGCGAAGGCGGGCGTGGACCCGGCGCGGGCGGCGGCGGGGGCGGTTTCGGCCGGTTCGGAGGCGGCGGCTTCGGTGGCGGTCGCGGCGGACGGCTTCAGCTCGGCTTGTATCACAATTGGCGGTTCAAGGACGAAATCCTGATCCGCGAAGGCGTGCCGGTGCTCGATCTGCTGAACGGGTCGGCGGTCGGCAGCCGCGGCGGCCAATCCGAGCACGAGATCGAGTTCCAGGCGAACGTCGCCCGCAACGGCTTGGGAGCGCGGCTCGCCGCCAATTGGCAGAGCGGCACTTTCGTCCGCGGCGCTCCAAGCCTGGACGGTGGGGAACGCAGCGACCTGTTCTTTTCCGACCTGACAACGGTCAACCTGCGCTTGTTCGCGGACCTCGGCGCGCAGCGCTCGCTGGTCCGCCGCGTCCCCTTCCTGCGCGGATCGCGAGTGAGCCTGTCGTTCGACAATCTTCTCAACCAGCGTCTCGATGTAAGGGACTCGGGCGGGACGACGCCGCTCGGCTACCAGCCGGGCCTGCTCGACCCAGTCGGAAGATCGGTCCGCATCAGCTTCAGAAAGCTGTTCTTCTGAGGCCGCGTCTCATTCGCTGACGGGCTCTACCACCGCTTCCTTGCCAGCCACTTCTTCCCAGACGGCCTCGCGATACATCTCGAACGGGCCGTCCAGGTCGGCCAAGCTCCAGACGCCGCTGATCATCATGCCGTCGCCGGACAGCCGGCCGACATAATCGACCGCGTGGGCGGCGTCGCTGGCCCCATCATAGGCTTTGACGAAGTCGACAGACGCGCCTTGCCGAGTTCCGGAAAGGAAGGATTGCAATTGTTCGGAGGAGAGACCCACGGTGTTGGGCTCCATGATGTCGCCGCTGATCCTGCCGTCCTCGTCGACGATCCGGGCGAGGAAGGGCGTGGTCGGCCCCAGGTTCGAGGGGTAGGAGAAGCTCCCCATCCAAAGGCCGCTGATGTTGAGCGGCGGCTCAGGCAATAGCGGGGTCCATCAACGCGGCGAGCGCCGCCACCTCGACCGGGCGGGAGCAGAGGAATCCCTGGTAGAGGTTGCAGCCCTCCTGGGCGAGAAGATCAAGCTGTTCCTGTGTTTCCACCCCTTCCGCGATCACCGACAGCCCGAGTGAGCGGGCCATGTCGATCACGCTCCTGACGACGATCCGATCGCGCGGGGAGCCCGTAATGTCCTCGCACAGGCGCTTGTCGATCTTGAGGTAATCAAGCGGAAGCGCCTTGAGGTATGCAAGGCTGGAATAGCCGGTCCCGAAGTCGTCGATGGCGACGCGGAGGCCACCTTCCCTCAGCCGCGCAAGCAGATAGGCGGCGGCATTCAGATCCTCGATGAGGCCCCCTTCCGTCACCTCCACAGTCAGCCGGCGTGGATCGAACGCGCTTTGCCGTACGAGTTCGAGGAACTGCGAGGCGAAGCCGGGCCTGACGATGTCCGCGGCAGTGATATTGACGGACAGGCGCAGGCGACTGAGCGTCGCCGGCCAGGCGGCCGCGGCGGTGATCGCCTTTCGCTGCACATGATCCGACAATTGAGTGAGGTAATCCGAACGCTCGGCGACATTGAACAAGGTGGTCGCGCCAAGCTCCCCGAAGCTGGGGTGGCGCCAGCGGGCCAGCGCTTCGGCGCCGACGATGCGGCCGCTCGTGACCGAAACTTGCGGCTGGAACAGGATTTCGATTTCGTCCTGATCGAGCGCGCGTCGCAGGTCTATTTCAAGCTGGTCACCAAGCGCCGACTCCCTGCGGGCACCCGCATCGAGGATTCGGATTGGGCCGCCCTCCCCCTTCTTGGCGTCCGCCAAAGCGGCGCTCGCGCGGCGCAGCAGGGTGGCTGAATCATCGCCCGGGGCCGAGGCAACAACGCCGACCCGGCTCGTCAGGGTGATCACATGATCCCCTGACATGAACGGGCGGGCGAGCGCCTCGACAAGCTGGCCGGCGAGAAAGCGGCCCTCGCCAAGGCTGGTTGGAGAAGAGAGGATCACGCCGAACTCGGGGCCGGCGAACCGCGCCACGAAGCGCCGGTCCATGTCGGGGGCGACCAGTCGCTCGATCCGGCGGGCTGCGGCCTGGAGCACGGCGTCGCCGGTTGTGCGTCCGAAGGCGGCATTGATGGCGTCGAACCGGCTGACGGCGAGCAGGAGCAGCACAAGAGCCGGTTGTTCATCGCTCCCCGCCGCGATCCGCTCGTCGATCCAGGCGCGGCCGGCACGAAGGTCACGCAGGCCGGTCAGCTGGTCACGCGACGGATCGTGGCGAGGAGCCTCCGAGCCGTCGCGTGAAGCGGGCGACTCGTCACCCGTGCTCGGATTGAGGTCCGCCGCCCGCGCTGCGCGACGGCTTTCCGGGTCGAACCTCCTGAACAGCTCCATCAGGCTCGAGCGCTGCGCGTCGTCGGCCCGGACCGATGGCGCGGCCGTGGAAGGCGGGCCGGGGTGATCTTTGGTGAGCGCCCGTCGATCCGGCGGGTCCAAAGCCGGCACGGAGCGGTGCGCGCGCCCGACCCGTTCGGCGAGGCGGCCGGCGAAGCGAAGCGCCTGGAGCAGTTCAAGGTCGCTGAACGGCGCGACCAGGAAATGAGTCGCTCCGTGGCCGAACAGCTCGTCCAGACCGGCAGCATCGGCGGCCGATACCAGCACCAGCAAGGCCGCGCCGTTAACTTCGACCGGTGCGGAAAGTGCACGCACGCCATCCAGCGCGTCGGCATACGCCTCGCGCGCGTCCACCAGGGCGACGCCCGCGCCAGAGGCGACGAAACGGCTTTCGGCATCCCCGATGCGGAGGGCGGCGACCGGGCGCCAGCCGGCAGCCTCGGTGAGCCGAATGAGGTCATCGCCTTTGCGCGGCGAGAGGATGAACAGGGGCGGTGACGCCTTCGCCGACATGTGCTTCCCGTCTCTCCGCTTCCCTAGGTCCAACCCTAGCCCTGCGGACGGAGCCCGCCAATCGACTTCGCCGGGGTGGCCCGCATCGGCACAGCGCCTTGCCCCTCTCCCCCGATCCGCCTTAGGGTTGGCGAATGGGGGGCGACGCGAACAAGCCGACGGCGCTGATGGCTTCGCCGACCGAGTCGGCGCAGGCAGCCGAGCAGCTGCTGCGCGGCCAGTATAATTTCGTGCCGCTGGAGGAAGCCGAGCAGGTGGTCGCGCTCGGCGGCGACGGGTTCCTGCTGCAGACCCTGCATGAAATGCTCGCCCGCGACCGGCTCTGCCCAATTTTCGGCATGAACCGAGGGACGGTGGGGTTCCTGATGAACGACTGGCGATTGGAGGGCCTGCGGGAGCGCGTCGACGGGGCGAAATCCTTCTCGGTCCCCCCGCTGCGCATGGACGCCGTAACGGTGTCCGGCGAGACCTTCTCAAGCCCGGCGATCAATGAAGTCTCACTGCTGCGCGAAACCCGGCAGACGGCCGGGATCGAGGTGACCGTGAACGGCCGCGTCGTCATTCCGGAGCTCGTCTGCGATGGTGTGCTGGTGGCGACGCCCGCCGGATCGACTGCGTATAACCTTTCCGCCCAGGGGCCGATCCTGCCGTTGAACTCGCGCCTGGTCGCGCTCACCCCGATCAGCCCGTTCCGCCCACGCCGCTGGCGCGGCGCGCTGATCCCGGATGATCTGAAGATCGCCTTTCGTGTGCTCGATCCCGTCAAGCGGCCAGTCTCGGCGGTGGCGGATCAACTCGAGGTACGCGATGTCGCGACGGTCGAGGTGTGCGTCGATAAGGGACAGGCACTGACCCTGCTGTTCGATCCGGAGCATGCGCTGGACGAGCGCATCACGATGGAGCAGTTCGCCTTCTGATCGGGCGCGCGGATTATCCCACGAGCCTGCGTCAAATCATATCGGGAACATCGTCCATGCTCAGTAGAATCAACGCTACGTTGGCCTCTTCGCCCCAAGCCCTGATCCAGCTTGGCCGAGCGTTGATGGGTTCGGGTAAAGGCGACCAAGCCGTCGCGATCTTCCGCGACTTGCGCGCAGAGCGGCCCGACGATGCCGATTTGCTCAGCGCCGAGCGGGCCGTGCTCGCCCATGGAATACCGCAATGGCATGCCAAGATGCTGAGCGATTTCGACCGAAACGACTGCTACGAGCGCGCCTTGATACGAGCTGTGCGACCCGACAGCATCGTTCTCGACATCGGCAGCGGGTCAGGCCTGCTCGCGATGATGGCGGCGCGCGCAGGCGCCAGGCATGTTTATACCTGCGAGGCAGTCCCAGCCGTTGCCGAGACCGCGCGCGAGATCATCGCGGCAAATGGCTTCGCGGACCGGGTCACCGTGCTGTCGCGCCACAGCAGCGATCTGAACCGCAAGCGCGACCTGGGCGGCGGCGCCGACATCCTCGTTTCGGAGATCATCGCCGACAATTTGTTGAGCGAAGGGGTCATCGCATCGCTGGCGCATGCGGCGCGGGAGCTCGCCCGGCCCGGCGCCCTGTTCATTCCATGCAAGGCATCGATGCGGGTCGCGCTCGCCTGGTTCGATCAGCCTCACCCCCAATTGCCCGCGGTCGTAAGCGGGTTCGACGTGTCGCTGTTCGACCGTCACGTGGCGACCCACCATTCTGTCCTGGTCGGTCACAAGCGGCTGCACCTGCGCAGCAATGCGCAAGAGATGTTTCCGCTCAGCTTCGGGGAGAGCGCACCGACTGCGCCGACCCACGATCATGCGGTCCTCCGAGCCGAAGAAGGTCCGGTCAACGCGATGGTGCAGTGGGTCCACCTACAGATGGACGACGCGGAGGCTTATGAGAACGCTCCCGCAGCCGACGCGAGCTCGGCCTGGGGCGCGGTGCTGCACCGATTTCCTGATGCACTTTGCGGAGCGGACGTGCGGGAAATTGCGGTCCATGGTGACCATGACGGCGTCAACCCGCGTTTCTGGTTCGCTCGCGGTTGATGAAGTGGCTCCCTGGGTAGGATTCGAACCTACGGCCATTCGATTAACAGTCGAATGCTCTACCGCTGAGCTACCAGGGAGCAGCCATCGGGCGAGGCGGGCCTATGCCGCATGTTCGCCCTATCCGCAAGCGGTGGATTTCAGGCCTTTGGCCGCGCGGAACCCACGGATGCGGGCCTGGACTTGCGCCGCTGATAGCCCTTCCCCTCCAGGCAATCATAGGCGAGCTGGTAGGCGAGCAGCGGATCGTGGGGCGAGGAGTAATAGCCCTGGTCATCGCAGATCTTGATGTCGCGCTCCTGCTCGGCGCGAGTGCGGGTCGGATGGTAAACCTGAACCGCACACCCGGCGAGGGAGCAGATCATCGCCAGGCAAGGAAGCTTCGAGTTCAACGCATTCCTCGGCATCATCTGAAGGAAGCCAGCGTAATGCGGCGGGAACTAGTTGGGAAGCATTCGCCGCTGCGGGGTGGACGAACTTAGCGAATGGCGAGGGCTTGGGATTGGACCTGAGCGGCAGCTGCCATTCAGTCGGCAACGGCGCGCCTCAACAGACGAACGCGGCTCGGCTCCCCCGGCCCGAGACAGCACCGGAGAGGTTACCGAGCCGGAACATTGGCTCGGGGCCGCGGGTTTGCTGATCCAGACTTCCAAGGAGGCTTTGATGGCTAGCAACACTCGTGACCGCACGACCAAAAAGACGAGCGAAAACAAGGGCAGCGACAGGGCCGGTGAGCGCCGCCTGTTCGATTGGGACAATTGGGAGAGCGGCGGCGCCGGCATGCTGGTCGGGGCCGCGGTCGCCGGTGCAGCGATCGGGCTTGCCGCGAACATGGGCCGCAAGCTGCTGGTCCAGGCGGCCAGCGCATCGTCAGGCGACTGGGTCGAGACGCTCAAAACCGAACATGCCGCGACGCTGGCAATCTTCGATAAGATCGAGGCGACCGACGAGAGCCACACTACGCAGCGTTCGGCCCTGCTCGCCAAGCTCAAATACGCGCTCAGCAAGCACGCGATCCAGGAGGAGATGGTGGTCTATCCGGCGCTGCGGCAGGCCAATTTCGCCAGCGACGCCGATCATCTCGGCGAGGAGCATGGCTACGTGAAGACCTACCTGTACGAGCTTGAGACCATGCGTAAAGACAACCCCGAGTGGATCGCGCGCGTACGCGACTTCCGGAGCATGCTCCAGGGCCATATGCGCGAGGAGGAGGACGATATCTTCCCGACGTTCCGGGCGCGCCTTTCCGACGATCAGAACGCCAAGATCACGACCATGATGAACAAGGAAGGCTTCAAGTTCGCCTGACGACGAACACCGTTGCAGATACGGGCCGGCCTGGTTGAGGCCGGCCAATATCTGTTAGCCCAGCTGCCCGTGGCAGTGCTTGTATTTTCGGCCTGAGCCGCAGGGGCATGGCGCGTTGCGGCTAAGCGGCGGCGCGTCGGCCACCATCACGTCCTCGGGCATCATCACACCCTGCGGGATCATCGGCTGCCCGATCTGGAGCGGCGGCAGGCGCGAGAAGATGTTGCCGGTGTCCGCATCGATATCGGCGCTGTCGTCCTCGCCGGTGAACGGGTCGATGTGGCTGGTGATGAAGTCCGGCATCTCCGGAAGCCCCGGATCGGCGAAGCTGAAGCGAGCAAAGGCGAGCGTGCGGGTCACGTCTTCGCGGATGGTGGCGAGCATGCGCTCGAACATCTGGAAGGCCTCGTGCTTGTACTCGTCGATCGGCTTCTTCTGCGCATAGGCGCGCAGGTGCACAACCTGGCGCAGCGCATCGAGAACCGAGAGATGCTCCTTCCAGTGATGGTCAAGCGACTGGAGCAGGATGTTCTTTTCGACCGTGATGTAAGTCTCGGGCTCAAGTTCCTGCATTTTCTCGGCAATCTGCGCGTCCGCCTGGGCGCGAATGCGCTCGACCAGCAGCTCGGGCTCGACCGCTTCTTCCTGTAGCCAATCGTCGATCGGCGGCTGCAGCCCAAACACCTGTTCCACCCGCTCCTTCAGAAGCGGAACATCCCACTGCTCCGGGTATGTGTTGGGCGGGCACGCCTCTCCGACGATCGCGTTGACCGTCTCGGCACGCATGTCCTCGACGACGTCGCCGATCGTGTCGGCGTCCATGATGTCGGCCCGCTGCTCGTAGATGACCTTGCGCTGATCATTCATGACGTCGTCATATTCGACGACCTGCTTGCGGATGTCGTAGTTGCGCGCCTCGACCTTCTTCTGCGCGGTCTCGATCGCCTTGGAGATCCAAGGAGAGACAATCGCCTCACCGTCTTCCAAATTCTTGTTCACAAGGCGTGAGAACATAGTCTGCGGGCCGAAGATGCGCAGCAGATCATCGTCGAGCGACAGGTAGAAACGGCTAAGACCTGGATCGCCCTGACGGCCCGAGCGGCCGCGCAGCTGATTGTCGATGCGGCGGCTCTCGTGCCGCTCGGTGCCCAGCACGAATAGACCGCCGGCCTCCAGCACGCGCGCCTTTTCGGCGGCGACTTCATCCTTGATCCGCTGGATCGCGGCATCGCGCTCCGGACCCTCGGGCATTCCGGACAGCTCGTCCTCGGTCCGGAATTCGACATTGCCGCCGAGCTGAATATCCGTGCCGCGGCCCGCCATGTTGGTGGCGATGGTGACCGCGCCGAGCCGCCCGGCCTGGGCCACGATATGCGCTTCCTGCTCGTGGTAGCGAGCATTCAGCACCTCGTGGCGGATGCCTTCCCCGGTGAAATATTCCGAAAGCAGCTCGGACTTCTCGATCGAGACGGTGCCGACCAGCACCGGCTGGCCGATCTCCTGCTTCTCCTTGACCGACTTGGTGATCGCGGCGAACTTGTCGGTCTGGTTCTTGTAGAACTCGTCCTCGTCATCCTTGCGCTGCACCGGGACATTGGTCGGGATGGTGACCACGTTCATCTTGTAGATGTCGTAGAATTCCGGCGCCTCGGTCAGCGCGGTGCCGGTCATGCCGGACAGCTTGGGGTAGAGCCGGAAGTAATTCTGGAAGGTGATCGAGGCGAGCGTCTGGTTCTCCGGCTCGATCTTGGCGCCTTCCTTGGCTTCCACCGCCTGGTGCAAGCCGTCCGACCAGCGCCGGCCGTCCATCATGCGGCCGGTGAATTCGTCGATGATGATGACCTTGTCATCCTTGACGATATAGTCGCGGTCGCGCTTGAAGATGACGTTGGCGCGCATCGCCTGATTGAGGTGATGCACGACCTGGGTGTTCTCGAAGTCGTAGAGGTTCGCGCCAAACAGCAGACCGGCGCCTTCCAGCATGCGCTCGACCTTCTCCGTGCCGTCCTCGGTCAGCACGACGGATTTCTGCTTCTCGTCCACCTCGTAATCCTCGGGGACAAGCTGCTTCACCAGCAGATCGACCGACATGTAGAGTTCGGACTTGTCGTCGGTCGGACCGGAGATGATCAGGGGCGTGCGCGCCTCGTCGATCAGGATCGAGTCCACCTCGTCGACGATCGCGTAGTTGAACCGCCGCTGCACCATCTGGGCGCGGTCGTACTTCATGTTATCGCGCAGGTAATCGAAGCCGAATTCGTTGTTGGTGCCGTAGGTTATGTCGGAGCCGTAGGCGTCCTTGCGCTGCTGATCGGTCAGGTTCGGCACGATCACGCCGACGGTCAGGCCCAGGAAACGGTAGACCTGGCCCATCCATTCAGAGTCGCGACGGGCGAGATAATCGTTGACGGTGACGACGTGGACGCCCTTGCCTTCGAGCGCATTCAGGTAGGTGGCGAGCGTGGCGACCAGGGTCTTGCCCTCGCCGGTGCGCATCTCGGCGATAGAGCCGCGGTGCAGCACCATTCCGCCGATCATCTGCACGTCATAGTGGCGCTGGCCGAGCGTGCGCCTGGCCGCCTCGCGGACGGTGGCGAAGGCCTCGGGCAAGAGGTCGTCCAGCTCGGCGCCCTCTTCCAGGCGTGTGCGGAAAATGACGGTCTGACCCCGAAGCTCGTCGTCGGTCATGGTCGAGACGGTCGGCTCGAAGCCGTTCACCCGCTCGACGATCTTGCCCAGCGAGCGGACATAACGGTCGTTGGCCGATCCGAAGATAGTTTTGGCTAGTCCGCCAAGCATGTTCATTCCTGTTCGTAAGAAGCGCGTCCGCATGCGCGCGGGTACGGCCGGCCGCCCCCGCAATTGATCCGCCCGGATGTAAGTAGGGGGGAGTTTCTAGTCAATCGAGCGGCCCTGGCACGACCGATCGGAACCGGCGATGAACCGGCCAGAATTCAGCGCCAGGCGGGCCGGCAGGCTCGCGGAATGGGATTAGCCCGCCCGGGGCGCACCGCCCTTAGAGTTGACCCTGCAGCCAGCTCTGGAGGGCGCTCTTGGGGGCGGCGCCGACCTTGGTGGCGGCGGGTTCGCCATTCTTGAACAGGATCATGGTCGGGATGCCGCGCACGCCATATTTGGCGGGGGCATCGGGATTGTCGTCGATGTTGAGCTTGGCGACGGTGACCTGATCACCCATCTCGCGGCTGATCTCCTCCAGCGCAGGCGCGATCATTCGGCACGGGCCGCACCATTCCGCCCAGAAGTCCACCAGCACGGGCTGACCGGCGCTGAGCACATCGGCATGGAAGCTGTCGTCGGTTACGGTCTTGGTCGCCATTCAAAGAACTCCTGAAGATCGACGCTCATCTAGGGTGCCGAGGGCGAAGGCTCAACCGGCTGGGCGGTAGGGCGCGAGCAACTCGGCCGTCAGGGGGTGGAGAACCGGCCCGCTGGTGTAGAGCAGGGCGGCATCGACCGCGCGGTCCGGGAAGATCACCTCCAGAGCCGCGACATAGTGCGCCATCTGCCGCAGGTGGGCGGTCGGGGTGTCGGCGGACGTGGCGGGGACCGCCCTGCCCGTCTTGAAGTCGATCACGTGGACGCGCGCGGGAGTGACGAGCAGGCGATCGGCGGTGCCGGCGATCACGCTGCCGTCCGGGGTCACGGCCGCGATCGGCGCTTCGGCGAGCGCATCCGGGCCAAAAAGATCGGCGTAGCGAGGATCGGAGATGATTCCGCAGGCGTCGGCGACCAGTCGCCGGCGTACTTCAACGCCGGAGACGCCCGCCGATCGCTCCAGCCAGGAATCGGCCAGCTCGGCGCGGTCGGCCGGAGCCACACCCGGCAGGCGCTCGAACAGCTGGTGCAGGAGCCGCCCACGTTCGGCGGCGGCGCGCATCTCGGGGGTCGGCGGGGGGTTGGCGACGTCGTCCTCTCCGGTCCCTGACGGGGCGAGCGGGCGCGGCGGGCGGGCCTCGACCGGAGCCGGCTCGCGCAGCCATGCGGGCGGAGTGGAGAGGCGCGCTTCCCGCTTCTCCGCGATGGCCCGCGCCGGAAGCTCGGGATCGCCGAACCGGCACGATTGCCCCCAATGCGCATCGCCCTGCCATTCGCAGCCGAGCCCTTCCATTGACGCCTGGCAGGCCGCGTACCAGCTCTCGCGCGGCGGCCCGCTCTTGTCGCCGGGTCCGAGAGCGCCGCCCACGTACAGCCGCTCCTCCGCCCGCGTCATCGCGACGTAGAGCAGGCGCCAATGCTCCTCGCGGTCGAGCCGATCCTGCTCCTCGATCTGGCTCTTGAACGGCTCGGCCAGTTCATCCTTCCGGGGACGGAAGAGCGGGACGACATTGCCATCGGGCAGCGTGAGATCGGCGGTGCCGCCGCGCGCGCGCGACGGGTCCACACAGGCGTCGGCCAGGATCACCACCGGCGACTGCAAGCCCTTCGAGCCATGCACGGTCATCACGCGGACGGCGTCGAGCGGAGCGGAGGGATCGCGCACGATCTCCACCTCGCCGCGCGCGAACCAGTCGAGGAAGGGCTGCAGCGAGGGAGTGGCGTTGCTCTCAAACTCGAGCGCTGAGGCGAGCAGCTCCTCGATCGGGTCGCGCGCCTCGGGGCCAAGCCGTTCGAGCAGCTTGCGGCGGCCGTCCATCGGGCCGGAGAGGATCGTCTCGATGAACTGATGTGGGGTGGTGTAATCGGCCATGACGAGAATGGACTGCAGCGCTTGCAGCGTGGCGGGATCGGCCGCCCCATCGCGCAGCCGAGGCCAGAGCGGCGCGCGCTCGCGCCCGTGAGCGGCGGCGAAGAGCTGGTCCTGGCTCCAGTTGAACAACGGCGAGACGAGCAGGCTGGCCAGATTGAGATCGTCGAGCGGCTGGACGGCAAAGCGAGCAACGGCGAGCAGGTCCTGTACCGCCAGCGGCGCGGACAGGAGCAGGCGATCGACGCCTGCGACCGGGACACCCTCGGCGTGCAGGCGCGCGACCAGCAGCGCGGCGAGCGCGCCCCGGCGGCGGACCAGGATCAATATGTCTTCAGCGCGGATCGGCCGCTTCTTCGCGCCCTCGCCGAGCGTGAACGGCTCGGCAATCCAGCGCTTGATCTGCTTGGCCAGGCAGGTGGCGTAGCGGCGCGTCGTGTCGCTGATCCAGCCTTCCTCGCCGGCCTCCTCCTCTTGCGGCGCTCCCTCCGTCCAGGGCTGCCACAGGGTGACGGAGCCATGACGCTTGGAATGGTGGCTGAGGTGCGGATTAGGCCGGCGCGGCAGGCCGAGCGCTTCGTGGCCGAGATCGGCCACCACGCGATCGACCAGCTGCAGGATCGGCGGGGAGGAGCGGAAGCTGCGGTCCATTGACAGGTCGAGAAAGGCGGGCGGCAGCGCGTCCTCAGCTATGCGCATCTGCAGCGCGTCCTCGCGAAGCTGCCGGGCGGCGGCGGAGAAATAGTCGCGCGCGCGGTCGAACTCGCGCGGATTGGTCCCCTGGAAGCGGAAGATGGCCTGCTTGAAATCGCCGACGGTGAAGATGGTGCGGTGGCGCCCGACCGCGCCTTCGCCGGCGAAGAACTCCTCGGTGAGCGCGCTGACGATGCTCCACTGCCGCTCGTTCGTGTCCTGCGCTTCGTCGACCAGGATATGGTCGGTCGACTGGTCCAGCTTGTAGCGGACCCAATCTCCCATGCCGGGAGTCGTCAGCAGCCGCTCGGCACCCGCGATCAGGTCATCGAAGTCCACGGCGCCGTGCGCGCGCTTGGCCTCGATGTACGCCGCCGCGAAGGCCTGACCGGCGCGCAGGGCCGCGGCGAATTGAGTGACCACGGCGGCGAGCTTGCGCATCCGCAGCAGACGGTCGCAGCATTCGAACGCCCGGGTGGCGAGGTGGACATAATCCGGATCCTGCGGCGCCTGGCCCTTGCCGAAGCTGCGCAATTCGCCGTCCGCCTTGGCCCAGACAGTGTGCAGCTGCTCCAGCATGTGCGCACGTTCCGGCTTCGCGGCGGAGGTCCATTGCTCGCACAGGCTCGCGCGCTCCAGGCCGCCCTTGGTTGCCCATTGTCCATTCAGGATGCCGATGCGGGTGAGCCCCGCGACGTCGAAGACGCTGTCGCAGCATTCGGCCTCGATCGCCGCGTCGATGTCCCCTTCGGGCAGCGCGAAGGTGCGGCGGAGCAGCGCCTCGATGCCCTCACGCGCGGGCAGCGCGGCCATGGCGGAGGCGTCGCGGGCGCAGCACATCAGGAAGCTTTCGGCCCCGCCTTCTCCCAATCGATGGCTCAGCACCTGCATGTCGGCGACGAGATCGTGATCTCCGGCGGCTTCGGCCCGGACGAGAAGATCGGCGAGGGTTGACCGGGCGAGCTGCTGCTCCTCGCGGCCTTCCAGCGGCCGAAAGCCGGGCACCAGTCCCGCCTCCGCCGGAAAGGCAGCGAGCAGCCCTTGAGAAAAGGCGTGGATGGTCATGATGCGAAGGCCCCCACCGGAGGCATCGAGCACGCGCGCGAACAGCCGCCGTGCGTTGGCAACCTCTTCGGGTCCGTTCCCCTCGCCAAGCGCGAACAGCTCCTTCTTCAGATTCTGATCCTTGAGCCTCACCCAATAGGCCAGGCGAGCATGGATGCGATCGGCCATCTCCGCTGCGCCTGCCTTGGTAAAGGTCAGGCACAGGATCGAGGATGGATCGACCCCGGACAGCAGCAGGCGCAGCACTCGCGCGGTCAGCACATGCGTCTTGCCCGTGCCTGCTGAGGCGGAAAGGGCCGCGTGCGTCTTCGGGCTGGAGGCAAGCTGCTGCTCGTCCTCGAGGCGGGTCAGTAGTTTCAGTCGCTTGGGCAAGAAAGGCTCGGGAGCTGAATGGCAGGGCGGCTATAGCAGCGGCACCGCCATCCGCCAGCCGCGCTCAGCCTGAAACCCAGGGCGACGGGCCGCCGAGCAGCGCCTTCCAGGCGACGACGACGAACCAGTGCAGCAGCACCGAAGGCCAGATTGATCCGGTCCTGAGATAAAGGCGAGCGCAGGCGACACCCACTACGGCGACGCAGGCGAGGAACCAGGGATTGAGCATCACCGTGGCCCAGTGCGGCCCGAAGATCAGGCCCTGCGGCGGGTGCCAAAGGACGAAGAGGGCGGTGGAGACGAGCACCGCCGCGGCCGCCGGTTTACCAGGCCGAGGGTCGGGCAGGAGCGCGGCGCGAAACAGCAGCTCCTCGCCCAGAGCGGGAACGACCAAGGCCAGCGCCGCCAGCCGGGCGATCTCGGCGTCGAAGCGCGGTTGCCAGGCCATGAGTCCGCCAAGAAAGCCGAGAGCGAGCAGCGCCGGGATCAGCCAGGCCGCCTCGATCGCCAATCGCGCCCAGCCCTTCGCACCGGGCCACGTGCGAAGCGACCGCCACAAGCGGCCGGTCAGAGCGGAAGCGTTGCCCACCGGACGAGGCTGCCGCGGTCGGCCGAGCGGATCAAGCCAAAGCGGGGCCTCAGATCGCGACTGCCTTGATCAGCGACAGGATCGCACCGGTGGCCGTGACGCTCTCCATCCGGAAGCCAGCATCGCGCAGCAGCGCGTCGAACTCGCTCGCCGTCCGCTCGCGACCGCCCGTCATCACCATCATATTGAGGTCCATCAGATAATCGGGGCTCGGCTGCCCGCCCTCCGGCAGCACGATCTCAGCAATCGCGATCCGCCCGGCGGGCGCGATTGCGGCGCGGACATTGCGCAGGATTTCCCCGCATTGCTCGTCGGTCCAATCGTGCAGGATGAACTTCAGGAGATAGAGGTCGCCGCCTGCAGGCACCGCCTCGAAGAAGTTGCCGCTGACGCCCCTGATGCGGCTACCCTTCAGCGCCGGGCGGACCAGATCGACGATCTCAGGCAGGTCGAACAGGATGCCGCGGGCATGCGAATGGCGCGCGAGCAGGCCGCGCAGCAGGCTGCCCTGACTGCCGCCGACATCGACGGCGAGACTGAACGATCCGAAATCGCAGGCGGCGAGCAACTCCTTCTCCATCATCCGGGTGGAGCTGGTCATGGCTTCGCTGAACAGCTTGGCGGAGGCCGGCTGCTCGCTGAACCAGGCGAAGACCGGCATGTCGTACACCACGTCGAACGCCGTCTCACCGTCGCACAGGGAGTGCTCGATCGCGCCCCAGGCTTCATAATGTTCGTGCCCGAACACCGATTCGATGATCGCGCGCTGCGAGGCCGGGTGGTCGCTGCGCAGGTGCCGCGACAGCTCGCTATGATCGAAGCAGCCGTCCGCCGTGCGGGCGAAGATGCCGAAGCTGGTCAAAGCGTTCATCAGGCGGCCGAGCATGTCCGGCTGCGCGCGCGCGGCCGCAGCGAGTTCGTCGAGCGCCACGGGCTGCTCGCCGACGAGGTCGGCAAGCCGCAGCCGCGCCGCGGCCCAGAGCGCGCGCGACACCCAGAGGCCAGAGGCCAGCTGGAAGATCGTCTCGACCGGATTGCTCTTGATCTCGGTGTGCAGCATGCGGAGTCCTTGGCAAGGTTGCCGCGCCGCATTGGCTGTGTTGCTCGCCTAGCGCACCAGCGGCTCGACGACGCTGCCGCCGGGTTCGACGAACCGGTGGGGCACGCGACCGGAGCGCCCGTCCGGTCGACGAAGCTGTGGGCTCAGCTCGCGTCGGCGATCGAGGCCAAGTCGATCACGAAGCGATACTTCACGTCGCTCCGCGCCATGCGGTCGTAGGCGCCGTCGATCTCTTGCATCGCAATCATCTCGATGTCTGAGACGATGCCGTGCTCGGCGCAGAAGTCGAGCATCTCCTGCGTTTCCGCAATGCCGCCGATCAGCGAGCCGTCGAGGCTGCGCCGCTTCATCACCAGCGCGCCGACCGCGGGCGAGGGATGCGGCTCGGGGGGCACACCGACCAGGGTCATCGCTCCGTCCCGCTTCAGCAGCATCAGGAAGGGGTTGAGATCGTGCGGCGCCGCAACCGTGTTCAGGATGTAGTGGAAGCTGTTGCGGTGCGCCTTCATGGCGTCGGGATCGCGCGAGACGACGACTTCATCCGCGCCAAGCCTGCGCGCGTCCTCGACCTTGCTCGGCGAAGTCGTGAAGGCGACGACATGTGCGCCCAGCGCCTTGGCGAGCTTGATGCCCATATGCCCCAAGCCGCCGATCCCGACCACGCCGACCTTCTGGCCCGGCCCGACGCGATGATGCCGCAGCGGCGACCAGGTGGTGATGCCGGCGCAGAGCAAAGGCGCGACCGCGGCCAGATCCTGCTCGCCATGGCGGATGCTGAGCACGAACTCCTCGCGCACCACGATTCGGTCGGAATAACCGCCATAGGTGTTGTCGCCCGTGTCCTGGGTCGGGCCGTTATAGGTGCCGGTGAAGCCGGGCTCGCAATATTGCTCCAGCCCTTCGCGGCACGGCTCACACGTCAGGCAGGAATCGACCATGCACCCGACCCCGACGAGATCGCCGGCTTTGAAGCGGGTGACTGCGTCGCCAATGGCCGTCACTTCGCCCACGATCTCGTGACCGGGAACGCAGGGGAAGCGCGCACCGCCCCATTCCCCGCGCGCGGTGTGCAGGTCGGAATGGCAGACGCCGCAAAAGCGGCTCGCGATCACGACGTCGTTAGGATTGGGATCGCGCCGTTCGAAGCCGAACGGCTTGAACGGAGTGGTGGCGGAGTGGACCGCGTACCCTTTGGCCTGGATCATGTTCGTCCCCTTCGGCTCAACCCAACAGCTGGGCGCGAGAAAGGTTCGAGAACGATGAGCTTTCGATGCTCCTTAGAAGATGAGGGCGCCCGCGAAGAACGCGACCGCAGCGATCACCCAATCCTTCGGTTGCATTGCCTTGATGAAGTCCATCTCGATGCTCCTCGTTGGTGTATTATATACATAGGACAGTTGCGCTTGATCATCAAGTGTCGCCCCCAGGGCTTCCGCAGGCAAGCGGCGGCTGTTAAGCATGTAGCCGATGGGCGAGGCGCGCCGTCCCTGTAACTTGCGCCCTTCCACAGGCATAAGATCATCAACCAAAGGATCCCCGGCTTGAGGCTGAAGCTTCATTCCATCTCTGTGACAATGCTGTGCGCAACGGCGCTCGCCTCTCCCGCGCCGGCTTTTCAGACGCAGCCTGAATCGAACACGCAGGTCGGCCCAGCCGAGATCCGGGATTTTTCGCTTCCCGGTACTCAGCCGCCTCCAGAACGCGAACCGGAGCCGGCCGAGACGCCGGCTGAACCGCCTCCCGCCGAAGCTCGCGAGCCGGTCAGCACTCCGGCACCAGCTCCTACGGCCGCACAGCCGGCCCCTCCGCGCGAAGCGACGCCGCCCGCTGCTACTCCCCAGCCACGCCAGGAGACGGCGACGCCCGCGGAGCGGCGCGATCCGGCAAGCGAAGTCGAGGAACGCCTGACCGAGCGGTCGGACGTCCGTGACGGCCGCGCCGACTCGCCGGCGCAGGTCCCGGCCGAAACCGCTCCCGCGCCCAACGAGTTCTCCCCGGCTCCGCCTCTCGGGCCCGGCGCGGGTGAGCCCGTGCAGCAAGAGGACGAGGGTTCGAACTGGCTCTTGCCGATCCTGGCCGGGTTGGCCCTGCTTGGCGGGGCGGTCGCGGTATTGCGGCTGCGCCGGCGGCGCTCGGAAGAGGAGCTCGAAACAAGGCACGTGCCCACGCCGCAACCGGAAGCTGAGCCCACCCCGGCACCTGCTCCGCAGCCGGTGGCGGCTCCCCTGCCCCCGCCGGTGTCACCTGCCCCGGCTCCGGTCGCGCAGGCCGCGGTCCCCCCGGCCGCGGCGGCGAGCGATGTTCCGGGCATTGTCATGCGGCCATGGCTCGAGCTGATTTTCAGGCCGGCGAGGGCGACTGCGACCGACGGCGGCGCTTCGGTCCAGTACGAAGCGGTGATCCGCAATGTCGGCAACGCTCCGGCGCGGAACGTCCGCCTGGCCGCCCGCATGTTCAATTCCGGGCAGGATATCCAGGCCGAAGTGTCCCGCTTCTTCGGCATGGGGGTCGACTCTCCCGATGGGGCGCCTCTCACCATCCTCCCCCGCACTGAAGTGTCGCTGAGCAGCGTGGTCACAATGGAGCGCGAAGATATGCGCGAGATCAAGGTGCAGGGACGCAGCCTCTTCATCCCAACGGTCGCTTTCAACCTGCTCTACGAATGGGGCCGGGACAAGGTGGGCCAGACTTGCAGCGCCCATCTGGTGGGCCGTGAACCGGACACGCCCTCCGAAAAGATGGCGCCGTTCCGACTCGATCTCGGGCCGCGCGTCTATCGCTCGGTGGGGCAGCGGCCGAGCGCTCTCGCGCGCGCCGTTTGAGGCCCTAGCGGCGCGGCCCGCGGCTTCCTAACTGCGTTGCAGGCGGTAACAGATGGAGCGCTTGCCATGTCCGACGATCAGCAGCCCACGCCCGAAACCAAGCAAGCGGGGCAGCGCAATGCGGACCCGAAGCGCAAGAAGCAGCTGCTGACCGCCGGTGTCGCGGCCGGGATCGGATCGGCCGCGGTCGTCGCCGCCTTGCTTTACGCCAAGTCCGCGCGCCGGAACCAGGATTGATGGCGCGCCGCGTTTCGGCTTTCTATCGCAGCCGCGCGCTCGCCGACGAAGCTGCGGCGCGATTGGCGGCCTCGGGCGTGGACGCGGCGGCGATCAGCGTCTCAGAGCAGCGCGACGGCGCCGAAGCACAGGCAGGAATGTTCGATCGGCTGGCAAAGATGATCGCGCCCGAAGGCGCGGCGCAGGATACAGGCTACGTCGTCAGCACCCAGGTCGCGCCCGAGCGGATCGACTCCGCAGCCATGGCGCTCGAAGTCGGTGCCGAGCGGGTCGAGATCGCGCCGCCACAACGTCTGGCCGAGCATGTGGTCGAGCTCAGCGAGACCGCCGAGGAGCTGGTGATCGAGAAGCACGCCGTGCTGCGAGAGGAAATCGTGATGCGCGTGCAGGCCAAGGAACATGTCCAGCATATCCACGATACGCTGCGCCGGACCGAAGTCGAAGTGGAGCGATTCGGCCCTAGCGGCGAAAGTGGGGGTTAGCGGAACTCGCTCCGGGGCGGCGGGTTGGCCGGTGATCCGCCAGGAGTTCGACCGTGACCGATACCCCCAAGCCGCCGTTCCCGGACCAGCCGCAGGACATCCCGGGCACGACGGACGCGATGACGCCGCGCCCGGATCATGGCGAGGACAGCTATAAGGGTTCGGGTCGGCTCGAGGGAAAGAAGGCGATCATTACCGGCGGCGACAGCGGGATCGGCCGCGCGGTCGCGATCGCGTACGCCCGCGAAGGCGCGGACGTCCTGATCAGCTACCTCAACGAGCAAAAGGACGCGGAGGACACCAAGGCGGCGGTCGAGAACGCCGGTCGCCACTGCGTGCTCGTGCCGGGCGACATCTCCGACCCGGCCCATTGCCGGGCGATCGTCGCAACGGCTGTCGAGGCGTTCGGCCGCGTCGACGTCCTGGTCAACAATGCCGCCTATCAGAATACCTTCAAGGAGATTGGCGAGATCACCGACGAGGAATGGCAGCACACCTTCGCGGTCAACATCCACGCGATGTTCTACCTCGCCAAGGCCGCGGTTCCGCACATGCGCGAGGGCGCGTCGATCATCAATACGACCTCGATCCAGGCCGATGATCCGTCCCAGGAACTGCTTGCTTACGCGCCGACCAAGGCCGCGATCCAGAACTTCACCGGCGGCCTGGCCCAGTTGCTGGCGGAAAAAGGAATCCGCGCCAATTGCGTGGCTCCCGGCCCGATCTGGACGCCGCTCATTCCCGCCACCATGCCGGCGGAGAAGGTGCAGAGCTTTGGCGAGCAGGTGCCGATGAAGCGCCCCGGTCAGCCGGCCGAACTCGCCCCCTCATTCGTGTTCCTCGCAAGTGATGAAGCGAGTTACGTGTCCGGAGCCACGATCGCGGTGACCGGCGGCAAGCCGCTCATCTAAGGGCCCCCGCCGCCGGGGCTGTCCGGCAGCCTCAGATCGGCAGCATTCCGAAATACGCGAGCACCGCCACCACCGCGATCAACAGGGCGATGGCCGCGATGATGCCGCCGCCTCCGCCCCGCTCCACGATCACGGTTTCTTTCTCAACAACACCGTCGCGGCGGTCCAGATCGGCCATATTCAGAACTCCAACTAGTTACGGATGTGGAACGCCCGTCCTCGGGGCCGGTTCCGAAGGGTTCATGACAGGCGATCGAGCAGATCCTCGAACTCGGCGGCGGCCTGCAATTCGCGGCGGACCTTTTCGGAGTAGACCTGAGCGAGATAGCGATGGGACGATGCCGCGCGCGGGCAGCTCGCTCTCTGCGCCAACCGCGCCTCCTCCATCGCGCGGCGATGATAGAAGGCGAAGTCGGTTTCGAACAGGAAGCCGGGCAGGGCCGAGGTCGCTTCGGCATCTTCGGGCGGCGTTTCAGCTTCTGCGGCCTCGAACTGGGCAGACATGTAGCTCACCCGAGCGCAGACAGGCCTGCGGCGGGGCGGGACATCGAGAACATCGGACCAACTCCAACTCATCGGAGCGAGTCGCCCGCTCCGTTTGATCCCACCCTTGCTCCCGACGATGCCGACAACAGATTAAGAAAGACCTGCGGTTTGCGCGAGTTGACGATTCAAAGCGGCTCGCTTCCAGACGCGGAGTGGATTATTCTGTGGTCATGAACAGCGCATCTCCGGTCTACGAGCCCGCCGACCTGATGGGCGGGCTTTACGGCGACGGCATCATCGGCCTGAAAGGCGCGTTCAGCCCCGAATGGGCCGATCGCATGCGCGAGGACATCGAGACCCTTTATGCGGAAGCCAGGGCGGTTCCCGGCGGAGCTCTGCCACGCGGCCCGCAGCGCTTCTATGTCGAGGTGCAGCCCGAGCGGATTCGCGGCTTCGTCGACATCGTCACTCATCCCTGGTTCGTTGCGGTTTGCGAGGCGGTGCTCGGACCGGATTACCGGATCGTGGAGATCGGGTTCGACATCCCCTTCCCGGGCGCCGCCGACCAGCCCTGGCACCGTGACTTCGCCGTGCCCGAAGCCACCACCAAGGGTCGAAGGCTCAACAGCCTCGCGTTCAACCTGACCGCCGTCGATACCATCCCCGAAATGGGCCCGTTCGAGATCGCGCTCGGGACGCACTGGGACCAGTTTCCCGGTCCGCCCGCAGGCATGTTCCCCGACAAGGTTCTGTGGCCCCGCTACGAAGCACGTAAGGTGGTCAAGATGGCCCAGCGCGGCGACATCTCGGCCCGCTCGGCCCTCACCATCCATCGCGGCACCGCCAACCGCTCCGACCGGGCACGCCCCGTTCTGGTGGTTGGAGTCGACGCGCCCGACGCGAACAATGCCGCTCATCACGACCTGCAGGTCACCCGGGGCTACGCCGCTACTCTGCCGCCGCGCGTGCTCGAGCACCTCACCTACCGTCTCGTGGATCAACTTGAGACAGTCGTGCAGCACCATGTGATTGAGGGACTGCTCGAGCCCGTTTACTAGGCCAACATGCGTCCAATCCTGCTCGCGAGTCTCCTGCTCGCCACCATCGCCCTTCCCGCCTCCGCTCAGACACCGGCGGCCGTTCAGAAGCGGCAAGTCGGGAATGCCACGCTGGAAAACGTGCCTCCGATCCCGGGCGACATATCAGCCGACGTTCAGCGTTATCAGAACTACCGCGCGGCCGCGTTCGAGGATTGGCTGCCGGACGGATCGATGCTGATCACGACCCGGTTCGGCGCCACCAACCAGCTCCACCGCGTCGTAGCGCCCGGCGGGGACCGCGCCCAGCTCACCTTCTTCTCCGAGCCGGTCGGCGGCGCCTGGGCGATCCCCGGCAGCAACCGCTTACTGCTCACCCGCGACACGGGCGGGGACGAGTGGTTCCAGCTTTATGCGATGGGGCTGGAGGGCGAGCCCGTGCAGTTCACCGAGCCCGACACGCGCAACCAGTCGCCCGTGTTCAGCAAGGACGGGCGGCTGATGGCCTGGTCGCGCGCCGTCAAGGGCTCAGCCGATTATGCAATCCTGACCGCCGATCCGAACCGTCCGGCGTCGCGCCGGGTCGCTTATCAAGGCCAGGGCTCGATTGGACCCGTCGATGTGTCGCCGGATGGGAAGCGGCTGCTACTCTCGCGCGGCATATCCAATCGCGAGAACCGTCTGTCCGTGCTCGATCTGGCAACCGGCAAGGCCGAAGAGCTTGCCTTCACGGCCAAGCCGGCCCGGTTCCAGGAGGCCCGCTTCACGCCGGACGGCCGGGGTGTGATCGTCATCACCGATGCCGACAGCGAGTATCTGCGGCTGGCGGAGATCGAACACGCGAGCGGCGCCGGGACGGTGCTCAGCCCCGCATTGAAATGGGACGTCGAACAATATGAGCTGAGCGACGACGGCCGCACTCTTGCTTATGCCGTGAACGAGGACGGCTTTTCGAAGCTGACGGTGCTCGACCGCGCCAGCAATGCCGGTGCGCAGCCCGAACTCCCGCGCGGTGTGATCACCGGCCTCGGCTTCTCGCCGGACGGCGGCAAGCTCGCGATCAGCCTCTCCGGTGCAACCACCGCGGGGGACGTGTGGAGCTGGGATGTGGCCGGCCGCGCGCTGACCCGCTGGACGCGTTCCGAGCTGGGCGGGATCGACCCGGCTTCCCTCGCGGAGCCCAAGCTGATCCGCTACCGCTCGTTCGACGGCCAGTCCGTCCCCGCCTTCGTTTACCGGCCCAAGGGCACCAATGCGGGCGTCAGGACGCCGGTGATCATCGACATCCACGGCGGGCCGGAAGCGCAGACCCGCGGCGCCTGGAACCCCGGCGCGCAATATTTCGCCGGCACACTCGGAGCGACCGTGATCCTGCCCAACGTCCGCGGCAGCGAGGGTTACGGCAAGACCTACCTCAACGCGGACAACGGCCCCAAGCGCGAGGACAGCGTCAAGGACATCGGGGCCCTGCTCGACTGGATCGCGACCCAGCCCGATCTCGATCCCAAGCGCGTGGTCGTCTATGGTCAGAGCTATGGCGGCTATATGTCGCTGGCCTCGATGACCCACTATTCGGACAGGCTGGTGGGCGGTGTCGAGCGCTACGGCATCAGCGATTTCACGACCTTCCTGGAGCGGACCGAAGCCTATCGCCGCGACAATCGCCGCGCCGAATATGGCGACGAGCGCACGCCCGAAATGAAGGCGGTGTTCGCCCGGATCAACCCGATGGCCAACGTCGCCAAAATCAAGAAGCCGATGCTGGTGATGCAGGGCGCGAACGATCCGCGCGTGCCGCAGTTCGAGTCCGACCAGGTCGTCGCCCGGCTGCGCGCCAACGGTGTCGAGACCTGGTACGTCCTCTTCGCCGACGAGGGCCACGGCTTCCTCAAGAAGCCCAACAACGACTTGCGGCGGGAGGTGGAAACCGTGTTCCTGCGCAAGCTCTTCGCGACACCGCCGCCGCGGAGATAACTCCTCCGTGCTGGGCTCTCTAGGTAGTGCCTGGCGCGTGTTCAGCCCTGTCCTCGCGGCCATACCATTCGTCGAGGCGCATAAGCTGGTCGTAATCGCCATAGGGCGCGTATTCCGGGTGAAGCTTGGCGGTGAAAGGCGCCTCTCCGGTCAGCCACTCGCGGGCCGCCGCGATGAACTGGCGCGCGGCGAGCGTGGTGAAGTCGGCGGCGTCGAGGCCGGTCTTCCCCCCCACTGGGCTGGTCAGGTGGCCAAGCTTGCCGCGATCCTTAGCCAGAGACCAATATTCGAAGCAGCTTGGCGTGCCCGCCACCTCCTTGAAGCCGCCATGCTCCGCGATCAGGCCGAGCAGGCCGAGCTGCATCGAATAGCCTTCCCGCACCGCCTTGCCGCTCGGCGCCTTGCCGGTCTTGTAGTCGACGATGGCAAGCGAGCCGTCGGCCAGTCGGTCGATCCGGTCGGCAATGCCGTAGAGTTCGATCCCCTCCAGCTTGCATTCCCCGAACGCTTCGGCCCGGAGCGGAAGCCGGTCCTGCTCCCGGTTTCGGGCGACCTGCTCGGCGATCCAGTCGATCGCTTCCAGGAGGCGCGGCTGCCACAAAGCGCGCATCAGCGGATGGGCGTCGGCCCCGGCCAGCAGCGCCTCCGCACGGGGACGGAGCTTGGCCGGATCGCACCGATCCTGCTTCATCCAGGCTTCGAGCACGTGGTGGACCGCGCTGCCGCGCCAGGCGGGGCTCGGATCCGCATCGATTCCATCGAGCGCGCCGAGACCGAGCATCTTCTTCGCGTAGAATGCGAACGGATCGGCCTTGAGCCGGTCGACGTCCGTGACGGCAATCCGCGTCGGCCGCAGCCTGACCGGCGGCGACGGCGCGGGGCGTGCTGCCGGAGCGTAGCGGGCCGGCTTGTCGATCGCCGCCGCCCAGCTTTTGTGAAGCGGCGAACGGGTCAGGCCGCCCGTCATCGCCTCCAGTCGCAGCCAGAAACGGGAGGCGACTGCAGGGGCTCGCTTGTCCCGGCGAGCGCGGGTGACCAGCACTTCGCGGCCGCCGAGCGCGCTCGCGAAATCGTGCGCCGAAAGGCCGATCCGGCGCTCGAGCGAGGGCAGGCCGAACTCGTGCCGCAGCCGCGGGGCGAGCCATGGGTCCGGAGTCGGCTGCGCGGGCCATGTGCCCTCGTTGAGGCCGGCCAGGACCATCAGGTCGGCATGCTGCAGCCGCGCCTCGAGCAGGCCCCAGATGAAGATGCGCGGATGCTGGCCGTAAGGTGGCCGGACCGCGACGGCGCTCATCAGCTGCTCAAGCAAGGCGGGCAGGTTGGCGGGCCTGAGGCGCCCGGGGCCGTGCAGCGCGGCGGGCTCGGCGGCGGCGAACAGCTCGGCGGCGGCGCGGCCCGCCGGCCCGGCCCAGACCTGCTCGCCCGACAAAGCGGAAGCCGCCTCGCGCAGCGCCACCACCAGCCCGGACAAGGTGGGCCGCTCGACCGAAAATGCCCGCTCCAGCGGCCGCAGCAGCACACGCGCCTCGCGCCACCATCCCGCTGCGCGCTTGCGCAACTCGCCCGGCCGGCCGCTCCAGTCCGCCAGAAACTCGCTCAATCCAGCCAGCCCGGCGGGGGGGCGCGGCCCACGCAAAGCCAGATCGAGCGTGCGCACGCCGTCCAGCCAGTCTAGCCGCCCTTCCCCTTTCATCACCAGCGGGTGCTTCAGCAAAGCGAGCAAGGGCACCGGCGCGAACCGCTCCGCCCCCGCCGTCGCCAGCGCGATGAGCAAGGTGCCGGGCGGGGTCTGGGAGAGCGGTCGGCCGGCGCTGTCATCCGCGACGATGCCCCAGCGCCCGAGATGAGCAGAAACACGCCGGGCGAGATCGCGGTCGGGCGTGACCAGGGCGGCGGTGCGGCCCGGAGACTCCAAGGCCTCGCGGAGCGCAATCGCGATCACCTGCGCTTCCTCTGCGGGATCGGCCACCTCGCTCGCACGCACTCCGGTCAGCCGACGCTCGGCTGGAGCAAGATCCTGCCACTTGGCCGTGTAGTAAGCGGGCGCCATGGCGTTCGCCACGGCCCGGCTGCGCACCGCCGGCGCGTCCCGACCGCCGCCCCAGCGCCAGCGCTCGACCTCGCCACGGCCCACGCCCATCCGGTCGAGCAGCAGCTTCAAGTGGAATTGCGGGTGAGTTTCGATCGAGGGGCGCCGCCGGCCGGTGACCGGATCCGGCTCATGCGGCCCGAGCGCCTCCCATTCATGGGCCGGCATGCCGGTATCGAGCGCCGGCAGCAGGACGGCTCCGTCCGGCAGGCGCGAGACGACCTTCAGCAGCCCGGCGACCGCAGGCGCGGCCGTGCTGATCCCGGCCGCCACGACGAAGCCCCGGGGCGGGCTCACTCGCCATCGTTTCGCGACGGCGGCAAGCAGGCGATTGCGGCGCTCGGCAAGATCGATCCGCCCGCGCTCGCGCAGCAAAGCGGGCCAGGCGTCGAGGATCACCGTCAAACGGTCGAGCGAAGCCTGCCAGTGGAGCGACAGGTCGGGCAGCTCAGCGGCGAACTCCCGCAGCCGTTGCGGATCGACCTGCTCGACGAGGAGCTGGTCGAGCGTGCGCGCCAGATCGACAGCGAGCCGCAGCGCCTCGGCCGCATCGATCTCAGCCGGGCTTTGGCGTTGGACCAGGGCGGCCAGCAGCATCAGCCGTTCGGTCGGATCGATGGCGGGCGGGATCGGATCCGATCCGTCCAGCGGCTCCAGCGCGCCGCCGATCCGCTCGTCCAGATCAGGGTCGCCGATCGGGACCAGACGAGGCAGCAGCAAGCCGCCTCCAGAGCGCCTTACGAAAGCATCGGTGATCGCCCGGCCGGCGCGGTTGTTGGGCACCAGGATCACGCCTTGCGCGAGCCCAGTCTTGTCGGCCCCGTATCGCGCCGTCAGCCCCGCCGCGAGCGCATCGGCAAAGGCCCGGTGCGGCGGGATGGTGAAGACGGCGGGCCGGGACATTGGAAGGTAGTGGGACTCTCGCCTGAGTTGATCAACTTCAAACCGTTCGGCCTGAGCTTGTCGCAGGCTGCCCCTTTTCTTCTGGCAAGCGGAGGGAAGAAGTGGCGGCGTTAGACGGGCTCAGGCCGAACGGAGACAGAAGCTGAACGCTACACCGAACTCAATATCTCTTCCGTCCGCTTGATGTTGGGCGGCGCGCCGACATCGAACCAGAGGCCTTGGTGCACCGCACCGAAGCAGCGCCCTTCGGCGATGGCGTGGTCCCACAGCAGGTTCGTCGAAAAGGCGCCCTTGGGAAGCTCGACCTCGAACAGCCGCTTGGAGATGATCTGGATGCCGGTATAGACGTAAGGAGCGACCGCGCCCGGGCGCTTGCGGCGGATCGTGCCGGTGGCGCTCAGGTGGAAATCGCCGTTGCCGGTGTGGCAATTGGCGCGAGCGAGTGGGACCAGCAGCAGCAGGGCATCCATCCTCGCATCGTCCCACCCGGAAGCCAGCAGGCGCAGAGAATCGACCGGGCCGTCGACCCACAGATTGTCGGAATTGACCACCAGGAACGGGTCGGCGTCGATCAGCGGCAGCGCGTGGACGAGTCCGCCGCCGGTCTCCAGCAGGACATCGCGCTCATCGGAGACGACCGTCTCGATGCCGGTCACCCGATTGGCGAGATGCGCCTCGATCGCATCGGGCAGATAGTGGACATTGACCACCGCCTTGCGCACACCGGCCGCGCGGAGGCGATCCAGCGTGTGATCGAGCAGCGCCTTGCCCGCCACCTCGACGAGCGGCTTGGGCCGGGTGGCGGTGAGCGGCCGCATGCGCTTGCCCAGACCCGCCGCCATCACCATCGCGACCTCCGGGACCTTGCCGCTGGGCTCCGGCCGGATCGCGCGTTGCGCCTTCGGCCGGCTCATGCAGCCTGCGCCCAGGCGGCGGCCCGATGTTCGGCGGAGAGGTGGCGATCGAACCAGTCGCGCACCGGCCCGAGCGCCGGATGCGCCAGGTTGCGCTCCAAGAGACCCCACATGCGGGGCTGGAAGTTGGTGTAATGCGGCTTGTTGTCCCGCTTCCAGAGGCGGGTGAAGACGCCGAGAATACGCGTGTTGCGCTGCGCCGCCAGCGCCCAATAAGCCGCTTCGAACCTCTCCCCTTCTCCAGCGGCCTCTTTGTACCGTTTCAGCATCGCCCGCTCGACGGACGGGGTCACGTCACGCCGCGCGTCTTCGAGCACCGAAGCCAAATCGTAAGCAGCGTGACCCGCCACCGCGTCCTGGAAGTCCAGCAGCCCGAAATGCTCCACTCCGGCGCGCCCGTCGACCAGCATGATATTCTCGGCGTGGAAGTCGCGGAGCACCGTCACGGGTGCCCGGCCATCGTTCGCGACCGGGCGGAGCACGGCGGTCCAGGCGTCGCGAAAGCCGGCACCATCCACGTCGAGGCCCACGGCCGGGCAGTACCAGTCCGGGAACAGGCTCACCTCGTCCAGCCATTGATCCAAGCCATGAGGGCGCAGGCCGGACATGGGCGGCTGGCGATGAAGGTGGACGAGCAGATCGACCGCAATCTCGTACAGCTCGATTTCCCGCTCAGGAGCAATATCGAGCGTCTCGCGCAGCCGGGAATCGCCGAGATCGTCAAGCAGCAGCAGACCGCGCTCAAGGTCCCGCGCCAGAATGCGGGGAGCCGATAGCCCGGCCTGCGCGAGCCACTCGGCAACAGCTACGAACGGCCTCGGATCCTCGTGAGGCGGTGGCGCGTCCATCAGCACGGCCCGCCGTCCCTCGCTCAGCACACGGAAGTAGCGGCGGAACGAGGCGTCGCCGGCCAGGGGCTGGATTTCGGCCCCCTCCCAGCCGTGCTGGGCCAGGAATGTAGGTGCGTTTGCAGGCGGGGTCATCGGGGAGGCCATCGCCCTTCCCAAGCGGGCGGAACATGCGCTGTCAAGGCGCGGGCGCCCTCCCCTGCGCCGGTCAGATGAAGGCGCAGGGCGGCAGGCCACAGACGCTCGCCAAGCCGCTCCGGCCATTCGATCACAAGCGCCCCGACCAGCAGCGCATCGTCGAGCCCGAGCTCCTCCAACTCGCTCTCCTCCTCGATCCGGTAAAGGTCGACATGCCAGAGCGGAACCGCGAGATCTTCGTAGGTCTGGACGATCGGAAAAGTCGGGCTTGCGACATCGCCGTCGAAGCCGAGGCCATGCAGGATGCCGCGGGCGAGCGTCGTCTTGCCCGCGCCCAGGTCGCCGAACAAGGCGACCACGTCGCCGGGCCGGAGAAGCTTGGCCAAGGCCGAGCCGAGCGCTTGCGTGGCGCCGGCGCTGTCCAGCAGGATCGTCACTGGCGCGACGCGGCGCGCGGCAGACGGATGGTGACGGTGGTCCCCTGTCCAAGCTCCGAATGAAGCTCAATCGCGCCGCCATGCGCTTCGATGAACTGGCGGGCGAGCGGCAGGCCGAGGCCCACCGCCTCGCCGCGTCCAGTCGTGGTGCTCATGCTCCGATGGAAACGATCGAAAACGCGGGCCTGGTCGACCGGCGCGATCCCAATGCCGTTGTCGGAGACCGTGATCGCCGCCGCTTGCCCATCGCCGACTGCGTGGAGCAGGACGCGTCCGCCCGCCGGCGTGTGCTGGACCGAGTTGCGCAGCACGTTTCCAATCGCCTGGCCGAGGCGACGGCGATCTCCTGTGACCGCGCCGGCCGATGCGTCGAGACTCTGGACGAAATCGATGCCCCGCTCTGCCGCGAGCGGCGCTAATTCCGCCGCCACGTCGTCGCACAACGCCGCGAGCTCGACCTGCTCTTCGGCGAGCAGCAGGCTGCCGCTTTCGCTTTGCGTGAGATCGAGAACATTATCGATCAGCGCGCTCAGCCGCGCGACCGACTCCATGATGGCGGTGACATAATCCCAGGCGGTCGGGGAGAGTTCGCCCGCATAGCCGCCCGCCAGCATCTCGGCGAAGCCGCCGATCGAGGTCAGTGGAGTGCGCAGCTCGTAGCTCATGTTGGACACGAAGGCGGTGCGGATCCGATCGCCCTCCTCCAGCGCGTCATTGCGTTCCCGAAGCGCGCTTTCGACCATGCGGCTGCTGGTCACGTCGAGCATCGTGAACAGCGCGTTGCCGTCGGGCAGCGGCACCGCTGCGAATTCGAACTCGCGCCCGTCCACCAGGCTGACTCGCCCGCCGCGCTGTTTGCGCTCGACGGTGGCGCTGCGGACCAGCTCGCGCACCAGCCCCGCGTGTTTCGGGTTCTTGAGCTTGGCCGCGATATGCGGGACGAGCGCATCGACCCGGGGATGCGCAGCGAGCTGCTCTTCCTCGAACTGCCAGAGCAGGCGGAAACGGTTGTTCCACAGGTGCAGCCGGCCGTCCGAGGCGAACACGCCGACCGCCTCGAACAGATTGTCGAAGGTGGCGGTCCGCACCCGCAGCAGCGTGTCGCGCGCGGAGGCGAGCTGGATCTGCTCGGTCCTGTCCTCGAAGATCAGCAGCAATCCGCCATCCGGCAGCGGCTGCGCGACGACGCGCAAATGCTTAGCGCTCGGCAGCAGCCAGTCCTCCTCGACCGCCGCCAGACCCGACGTGAACCAGCGGCCGCGCTCGCCTTTCCAGTTCGGATAATCCCGGACCTCCGGCAGGTTGCCGCTCTCGCGCATCGCATCGAGCACGCGGTTGAACTCGGGACCGTCGGCGAGGAAATCCGCGCGCAACGAGAATGTGCGGGCAAAAGGCTGGTTGGAGAAGATGAGGTGCCGGTCGCGGCTGAACTGGGCGACGCCGGCGGACAGGCGGTCGAGCATGTCGCGCTGGGCGCGAACGAACAAGGCCAGCTCGGCGCGCGCACGCTCACGATCCTCCACATCGACGGCATAGCCGGCCACGCCCTTGGCCCCGATCGGCACTTCGACAACGGTCATCGTGCGCCGCTCGCCGGCGATGGTGGCGGGCACGGTGCGCGAAACCGCCTCCCCTTTCTCGCGGACCAAGGCGGCCTGGCTGAGCTGCGTGCGGCCTTCGCTTTCGTCGACCAGTTCGATGCCGGCCCTTATTACCGCCATCGCGTCCTCGGCCTCGACGGCGGCGACATAGGCGCTGTTGACCATGGCGAGGCGCAAGTCCGGCCCGCGATGCCAGACCGGGAACGGCGCAGCCTCGATGAGGGCCGACAGCGAATCTAGCGCGGCGGTCAGGCGATCAACCTCACCGCCAAGCGCGCCGCTCCGCGCCTCGGCATCGGTCGCATCGAGGAACCAGAGGAGGACGGAGCGTTCCGGAAATGGCGCAGGCGCCGGGCCGCCGGATACCCGCAGCAGCCGTCCCGAGCCTTGCGCCTGGAGCGACAGCGAGATCGGTCCGCCGGTGGCCGCGCTGTCGCGAACGGCGATTGCGAGCCGATCCAGGTCTCCGGCTGAAAGGCCGGTCTCACCCGCCGAAAGGCTGCCCAGATATGACGGCGGCTCGCCCAGGCCCAGCAGGCCGCCGAGCCGCTCGCCAGCGTCAACCGCGCCGTCATCGAATGCGACCAATGGCACCGCCGGACCGGAAACAAGCAGCGCCCGACAGCGCTCCTGCTCCGCTGAAGTCTCACGAGCGGCCGCACTTGCCCGGACGCCCCATATCACGAGCCACACCGCCAGCGCGAGCCAGAGGCCGGACACCAGCGCAATCGCGGCCAGCGCCGTTCGTGTCATCTCCACCGAGCCCATGATCGACGACAGGCTCTAGGGCGAACCAAGATGCAAAGGAAGCGGAGAGCGGACGGACTCGGCCCGGCGGCCGCATTCGTCCGCAGTCCGGATCCGTTAGAACTTGGCGCGCGCGCTCAGGAAGAAGAAGCGCCCGACCGGCGAGACCGGATAGGAAGCGCGATTGAGGTAGGGCTCCTTGTCGGTCAGGTTGTTGACGCCGCCGTAGAAGGTGAAGCGCTCGGTGGCGTCGATGCTGAACGACACGTCATGAACGAAATATTCAGGCGCTGTAGCGGTTGGTCCGAACTCCACGTCCTGACGTTCGATTTCCACCCCCGCCAACGCCTGCTCGCCGATATATTGCAGGCGGTAGGTCAAGGAGTAAGGCCCGTTGCTCCACGTCGCGGAGCCTACGCCCGACCATTCGGGGAAGCCGGTCTCCCCGAGCTCAGGATCGACGATGTCGGGGTTCACCGGATCGAAGAACTGGTTGAGCTTGTCCGTCCAGTTCGCAGTGGCGCGCAACGCGAACCGGTTCTCGCCGAGCGCGAAGTTATACGCGATCGTCGCGTCCACGCCCGCCGTCTCCAGTCGGCCGAAGTTCAGCTGGGTCTGACGGAGAAAGTTGAACCCGAGATTAAGACCAGGCGAAAAGATCGCAGAACTGGTTCTGAAAGGTCTCGGACGGCCGCTCACTAACCGATTGAGGTCCTTCAGTAGCGGTAGTGTTCGGGCTTGAACGGCCCGGTGACCGGCACGCCGATATAGCCGGCCTGCTTCTCGCTCAGCTTGGTAAGCTTCACGCCCAGCTTTTCGAGGTGGAGCGCCGCGACTTTCTCGTCGAGGTGCTTGGGGAGCACGTAGACGTCGTTCTTGTACGTCTCGGCCTTGGTCCACAGCTCGATCTGGGCGAGCGTCTGGTTGGTGAAGCTGGCCGACATGACGAAGCTCGGATGCCCCGTCGCGTTGCCGAGATTGACCAGGCGGCCCTTGGACAGGACGATGATCTTCTTGCCGTCCGGGAACTCGACCTCGTCGACCTGCGGCTTGATTTCGGTCCACTTCATGTTCTGCAGCGCGCCGATCTGGATCTCGCTGTCGAAATGGCCGATGTTGCACACGATCGCCATGTTCTTCATCGCGCGCATGTGATCGACGGTGATGACGTCGGCATTGCCGGTGGCGGTGACGAAGATGTCGGCGCGGGTGACCGCTTCCTCCATCGTGACGACCTCATAGCCTTCCATCGCCGCCTGCAGCGCGCAGATCGGATCGACTTCGGTGACGAGCACGCGCGCCCCGCCATTGCGAAGCGAGGCGGCCGAGCCCTTGCCTACATCGCCGAAGCCGGCGACGGTTGCGACCTTGCCGGCCAGCATCACGTCGGTGCCGCGGCGGATCGCGTCGACCAGCGATTCCTTGCAGCCGTAGAGATTGTCGAACTTCGACTTCGTGACGCTGTCGTTGACGTTGATCGCCGGGAATGGAAGCTTGCCCTTCTTGGCGAGTTCATAGAGGCGGTGGACGCCGGTGGTGGTCTCTTCGGAAACGCCCTTGGTCGCCTGGACGGTCTTGGTGAGGTAGCCCGGACGCTCGGCGATGAAGCGCTTCAGCGTCGCAACGAAGATCTCCTCTTCCTCATTCTCGGGCGTCAGCAGCTCCTCGCCGGCCTCGACCCGCGCGCCCCACAGCGCGAACATCGTCGCGTCGCCGCCGTCGTCGAGGATCAGGTTGCAAGTCGTGTCACGGCCCCAATCGAAAATCCGGGTCACGTATTGCCAATATTCCTCGAGCGTCTCACCCTTGACGGCGAACACCGGCACGCCGGTCGCTGCGATCGCGGCGGCGGCATGGTCCTGCGTCGAGAAGATGTTACACGAAGCCCAGCGAACCTGCGCGCCGAGCGCGGTCAGCGTCTCGATCAGTACCGCTGTCTGGATCGTCATGTGGAGCGAGCCGACGATCCGTGCGCCCTTGAGCGGCTGCGAAGGGCCGAACTCCTGGCGCAGCGCCATCAGGCCTGGCATTTCGGTCTCGGCAATCTCGATCTCCTTGCGGCCGAAGGCGGCGAGGTCGAGGTCGCGGACGACATAGTCGCTGAACGTGGATGCAGGCTGGGTCGCCACGGTTGGTCCTTCCGGGTAGAATGAGGGGTCGCGCCGCGTGGGCGATGGCGCTCGCTTAGCCGCCGGCCGTCCGGAATTCAAATATAAAGATTCCTTTATATGTGGACTCAGGCCGTTCCGAAGTCGGCGGTGAGCAGGCGCGGGTCGATGCCCGCGCTGCGGAAGGCGTTCTCCCAGCGCGAATTGACGTCGCAATCGTAGAGGAGCTGGTCATTGCCTTGCGTTGTGAACCAGCCGTTGCGGCACAGCTCGTCCTCAAGCTGTCCGCTACCCCAGCCGGCATAGCCGAGCGCGGCGATCCACCGCGATGGACCCCGCCCTTCCGCAATCGCGCGGAGGATGTCCAGAGTGGCGGTCAACGCCCAGCGATCGGCCACCTGCACGCTCTCCTGCCCGCCCCAATCGAGCGTATGGAGGAGGAAGCCGCGCTGCGGCTCGACCGGGCCACCGAGGTGGATGGCGACGTCCGGGGCGACACCCGGCTCGATGTCGAGCTGCTTCAGCAGGTCGTGAAACCCGATCCGCGGTACCACACGCCCAAGCCCGATGCCGAGTGCGCCATCCTCGTCATGCACACACATCGCGATCACCGCGCGCTCGAAGCGCGGATCGCCGATGCCGGGCATCGCCAGCAGGAACTGGCCGCTGAGGAAACGAGGTTCGTCCACAAACGCGGCTCTAGGCGCTGGCCGGCCGCCAGGGCAACGGGCAAGGCCCTTCCGCGCGGTGGACGGCCTTGCTAGAGCGCCGCATCATCTTGAGCATCAGGGGATCAAACGCATGACCGTGAGCGTGGGCGACCGCATTCCGAACCTCACCCTGATGAGGGCAGCGGCCGATGGCCCGCAGCCAGTCAGCACCGCGGATTTCTTCGCCAACCGCCGGGTAGCCTTGTTCTCAGTCCCTGGTGCCTTCACGCCGACCTGTTCGGCGCGGCACCTGCCCGGCTTTGTCGAGAAAGCCGACGATCTGAAGGCCAAGGGTGTCGACGAGATCGCCTGCACCGCGGTCAACGACGCGTTCGTGCTCGCTGCCTGGGCCAGGATGGGCGAAGCGGTCGACAAGGTCACGATGCTTGCCGATGGCAATGGCGAGTTCGTGAAGGCGCTCGGGCTCGAGATGGACGGCTCGAAGTTCGGCATGGGTCAGCGCGGCAAGCGTTTCTCAATGGTCGTCAATAACGGTGTCATCGAGCAGCTGTTCGTGGAAGAGCCGGGTGCGTTCAGCGTTTCCAGCGCGGACTACATGCTCGAGCGGTTATAGGGGCGCAAGCGTCACCTTGAAGTGGGTGAGGTGACGGTCGACGGATAACATTTTGCGGACCTGCAACCCGGGCCCGCCCTCCTGCATTGTCGGCGAGGAATCCCCGTCCGATCAGGAGTTTGCCAGCCATGGCTGTGAAGCTGAAGCCGCTCGCCGAGCAACGCATCGTTATCACGGGCGCATCGAGCGGCATCGGGCTGGCGACCGCCCGCATGGCCGCCGCGGGCGGTGCCTCGGTGCTCCTGGTGGCGCGTAACGAGGAAGCGCTCGCCGAAGCTGCCGCACAAATCGAGGCCACCGACGGGCGAGCCGCCTACATCGCGATCGACGTCACCGAAGAAGGCGCGCCCGAGCGGATCGGAGCGGCCGCGTTCAAGGCCTATGGCGGCTTCGACACTTGGGTGAACGACGCCTCGGTTACCGTCTATGCGCGTCTGGATGAGACCAGCATGGCCGAGCATCGGCGCATCTTCGATGTCAATTATTTCGCGTATGTCAGCGCGTCGTTGTTCGCGGCGGAGGAGCTGCGGAGCAAAGGCGGCGCTCTCATCAATGTCGGCTCGATTCTTTCCGACCGCGCGGTCCCGGTGCAGGGCGCCTATTCTGCTGCCAAGCATGCCGTGAAGGGGTTCACGGACGCACTCCGGATGGAGCTGGAGATGGACCGTGCGCCGGTCTCGGTCACGTTGATCAAACCGGGATCCACCGACACCCCTTTCCCGGAGCATTCGCGCAACAAGATGGATGCGCCCGCGACGGTGCCGCCGATCGTCTACGATCCAGCTCTCGTTGCCGAAGCAATCCTGTTCGCGGCGCAGCATCCCAAGCGCGAGTTGGTGGTGGGCGGCGGCGGCGCCCTGATTGCCGCCGGCAATGTGCTGGGGCGGGTCACCGACAAGCTTATGGAGGCCTTCGGCGGCGAAGTCGCGCAGTCGACGGCGACACCTCCCGAGCCGGGCGCCGAGGACAATCTGTTCGAGCCGAGCGAGGATGGGCGCACCCATGGCAATCAGGAGCATCACAGTCGGCAGACCAGCCTTGCCCTTAAGGCGCAGATGCACCCCGTCGCAACCGCGGCGATCATCGGCGGCGGCGCTGCGGCGGCCGCCGGCGCCTTCTTCGGGCACCGGGCGCTCGCCCGCAAACGCATGAACTCGGTTATGGAAACCGCGATCACCGCCTGCGACCTGGCCGCGAGCCAGGCGCTTGCGGAGCCTCATCCGCCGACTGAGCCGCGGATCGAGGTCGCTGCTGACAGAGGCTGACCACAGGCTAGCCAAGCCACTTCGAGCTAGCGTGCGCCCGTTTCCAGCGGGCGCAGCACCTGGGTTGCGAATTGATCGGACTGGCTCTCGAAGACGAGCAGATTGACGGCCAGGTTGCCGCGAATGAAGCCGTAATCGGCAGTCACGTAACGCTGCAGAGCCGGGCGGCCGTCGACCGCCACGAATGCCTTTGCGAAGGAATAGCGCCGGTTGAAATCCTCGATCGCCTGCGCGGTTTTCACCGGCGGGGAGTTGGCAATCCGGGTCCAATAGGATTGCAGGCTGAGCGCCTTGCAGGCCGACCCTTGCGGATCGCAGGCGCTCATCACCAGCATCGCCTTGCGCCCATTGGCGAAGCTGACGTTGAGCTGCGGGCGCGCGGCGTTGCTCCCCACCCGCGTGAACCGCGCGCCCACTGCGGTCAGCACCGGCTCGACAGTCGCATAGCTGAACGCGGGCAGAACCTGCGTGTTCTCCGGCGCTTTCGGGTTCCAGCGCGGAAGCGCAGGCGCCGCCGCGTTCGAAGCCAGAATCAACATGGTCAGCGCAGTGCTGTTCACCTGCGGCTCCTTCGGGTCATTCGGTCGGGAAAGGCAGGCTTGGCCGGCGCGGGCCGCCTAGCCGGTTCGAATTCCCAATCCAAGCCTTACTGCGGCACCATGGCGTAATCGATCCACACCCGAACACTGGTCTCGATCTCGCCAGGTTCGATCGGGGTCGCCGCGATGCGGCTGCCCGTTGCCACGATCGTTCCAGCCTCCTCGGTATCGAAGCCGCCGCGTTGACTGACGCGAAGGACGCGCGCAATCCGCATTCCGAGCGCGTCAGCGTAGGCGTCGGCTTCTTCGCGGGCTGCGGCGACGGCGGCTCGGCGCGCCTGCTCTCTCGCCGGCTTCGGATCCTTGAGCCCGAAGGAAGGACCCTGAACCTCGTTCGCGCCGGCCGTGAACAAGCGGTCGATAATGTCAGGAGCTTTCCGGAGGTCCCGGAGCACGAGCGAGAGCCGGTTACGAGCCACGTAGCCCGTGATGCGCGGAGTCGTCTCCTCGCGCTCCGCCCGCTCCCGGTCCTCCCGCGCGAATTGAGGGCTGACCGCCAGCTCCGAGGTTTGTACGTCACCGGCCTCGACACCGCTTGCGCGAACCGCGGCGACGAGCCGGTTGGCGAGCGCAGCGTTCGAAGAGAGCGCTTCCCTAGCCGTCTTAGCCGTCGTGACCACGCCAGCGGTGATCTCCATCAGGTCGGGCCTGGACCGCGCCTCGCCTTCCGCTTCGATCTTCAGCAGCGTCTCACCCGGCTGAAGCCCGATCTCCACGGCCTGCGCCAGCGCTGCCTGAGGAGAGCCCAAGCAGGCGAGCGCCAAGGCCGCGGCGATTACCAGCCGCACTGGCGACCCTTGTTCTGCTGCTCGAGCCACGCCGAAAGCGGGCGGAAATATTCGAGCATAGCTTCGCCCGACATTTCGCGGCTGCCGGTGAACGCCTCCAGCGCGTCCGGCCACGGCTTGGACGCGCCCATTTCCAGCATCGCGTTCAGCTTCGCGCCCACTTCCTTGTTGCCGTAGAAGGAACAGCGGTGAAGCGGGCCCTTCCAGCCGGCCTGATCGCATGCCGCCTTGTAGAATTGGAACTGGAGAATGCGGGCGAGGAAGTAGCGCGTGTAAGGGGTGTTGCCGGGAATGTGATACTTGGCGCCGGGATCGAACTGCGCTTCCGTCCGCTGCACCGGCGGCGCGATGCCCTGATATTGCAGGCGCAGGTCGTTCCAGCCCTTGTTATAGCCGCTCGCGGGGATCGCGCCGGAGAACACGCCCCAGCGCCATTTGTCGACCATCAGGCCGAACGGCAGGAAGGCGACCTTGTCCATCGCCTGGCGGAGCAGCAGACCGGTGTCCTTTGACGCGGGCGGGACCTTGTTCTTATCGAGCAGACCGACCTGAGTCAGATATTCCGGCGTGATGGACAGCGCGACGGCGTCGCCGATCGCTTCGTGGAAGCCGTCGTTCGCGCCGTTCAAGTACAGGAACGGCTGCTTGTTGTAGGCCCGCTGATAATAATTGTGGCCGAGCTCGTGGTGGACGGTGACGAAGTCGTCCCCGTTGACCTTGGTGCACATCTTGATGCGAAGATCATCCTTGTTGTCGAGGTCCCAGGCCGAGGCGTGGCACACCACTTCCCGGTCGGCGGGCTTGGTAATCTGCGAGCGCTCGTAGAAGCTCGCCGGCAGCGGCGCGAAGCCCAGCGATGAGAAGAAATTCTCGCCCGTCTTCACCATCTGCAGCGGCGTCTGCTTCTTCGCCACAAGCAGGTCGGTCACGTCATAGCCGATGTCCCCGGCCCCCTTTGGCGTGACCACGTCGTAGATATTGCCCCATTCCTGCGCCCACATATTGCCGAGCAGGTCGGCGCGGATCGGGCCGCTCTTGGCCTGCACTTTGTCGCCGTATTTCTCGTTGAGCTTGGCGCGCGTGTAGCAATGCAGCTGATCGTAGAGCGGCTTGACTTGTCCCCACAGCTTGTCGGTCAGAGCGGCGAACTCGTCGGCCGGCATGTCGTAACCGGACCGCCAGAGCGCGCCGACATCCTTGTAGCCAAGCTCGATCGCGCCCTGATTGGCGATCTGGACGAGGCGCTGGTAATCGGTCCGCATCGGCGTTCCGACGTTCGAGTGCCAACTGGTCCACATCTCCTGCAGCTCGGCGGGATTGCGGTTGGTGCCCATCTCCGCCTCGATATCGCTGCCGTTCATGGGCTTGCCCCGAAGCGTGCCCTTACCCTTGCCGTAGGTCGACTGAAGCCGGGTCGCGATCGTGTTGAGCTCGGCTGCGGCGCCGGGGGTGGTTGGCGCCGGCAGGACAAGGCCGCCGCGCAGGATGTCGAGCTTGCGACGGGTGTCGTAGCTCAAGCCCTCGACATCCTTGAAACGCGCCGCCTCGTTGGCGAAGCGCACCGACATCTCGGTCCCGATTGTCCCGAAGTGCGCGGCGAGCGCGTCCGTGTCCTCCGTGATGTATGTCGAGTTCACCCAGGAGGCGCGGCTCGCCAGGATGGAGAAGTCGGCCAGCTCCTTCTCGGCACGGGCAACGAAGGCGTCGGCCTCGGCCGCGCTGGCGGCAGCTTGCGGCTGGGCGGGCGCTGTCGTCGTGGAAGCCGTGGCGGCGCTATCCTGGATCGCGGCTACAGTGGTGCAGCCGGTGAGCGACGCGGCCGCGAGGGCAAGAGCGGAAACGGCGGATTTCATCAATGCATCCTCATACAAGTCTGTTTTCGCAATAGTTTCACAACCTGAATAGAAGCTGTTCAAGCACTTAGGAAGCGGGCGATCTCCTGGCCCAGCTCCGGCTTCGTGACCGCGCTCATGTGATTTCCGGGCACTTCGACATAAGTGCCGTTCGGCAGCAGCTCGGCCAGCGCATCGGCCGGGCCATTATCCTGATCCTCGGCGCCGGACAGGACCAGGGTGGGCATGTCGATCGTCCGCAGTTCATTCTCGGTCGAACTCACGAAGCTTCCGAGCAGCGGCAGCATCGCCTGGGCGTCACCGCCGGTTGTCTTGAGAAAAGCTTCAGCCATCCATTCCGGCGAACCGCGCTGGTGGGTACCGAGCCCGGTCAGGATCTTTCGGAAATGATCCGCCCGGCGATGCACATCGAGCATCCCGCGAAGGCCCATCCCGCTGATGACGAGGCGCCGCGGCCGGGCGCCCAGGATGACCATCCGGGCCGACGTCCGCGCGCCTAGCGAATAACCGCCAAGATCATAGTCGGACAGCGCGAGATGGGCGATCAGTTCCAGTCCGTCTCGCGCCAGCACATCCGGCGGGTAGTCAGCCGCATCATGCGACGCAGCGCTCGCGCCATGGGCGCGCAGGTCCGGCACGATGACGCGAAATCCGTTCGCGGCAATCGCCGCGGCGTGCCCGAAGCGGACCCAATTTGTCTCCGCGTTGGAGAATAGTCCGTGCAGCAGCAGCACGGGCCTCCCTTCGCCAAGTTCGCACCAGACCAACTCCGCGCCGTTCGAAGTGGCGAATGCTCGCTTTACCATGGTGATCGAAGTATCTCCGCTCATCCTGAGTAGCTTGAGCTGCCGCCTTCCTCAATCCATGTGCTTGAGGCCGACCCGCAGATAATCCCAGCCTGTGACGAGCGTCAGGGTCGCCGCCGCCCAAAGGCTGGCAAGGCCCACATCGTGGACCCAGGGCAAATCGGGCACGGCTCCGCCGAGGATGAGCGCGCCAAGGGCCACCAGCTGCAAGGTGGTCTTCCACTTCGCGAGGCGGCTGACTGGGACCGAGACTTGCACACCCGCCAGGAACTCGCGGAGCCCTGAGACGATGATTTCGCGCAGCAGGATGATCAGCGCTGGCACGATATGATAATCGTGGATGACCGGCTCCCCGCCTGGCGCTTCTAAACTGGCGAATTGGCGGCTGGAGATCAGCATCACGATCACAGCGACCACCATGATCTTGTCCGCGATAGGATCGAGGAACTGGCCGAGCCGCGACACGGTCCCCTGCGCGCGGGCGAGATAGCCGTCGAAATAGTCGGTGATGCCGACCAGGCAGTAGAGCACGTAGGTGATGGCGTAATCGATCGGGCTTGGCTTCCACAGCAGGAAGACCAGGATCGGCACGGCCAGGATCCGCGACAGCGTGAGGAGATTTGGGAGGGTCAGCATCGGTTCCCGTCCATGTAGCGCGAGTGCGGCCGATTGGGGAGGGTGAGGCTGCGCGTCCGGTCAATGCGGCTCGCCGCAATGAGCCGGCTGCGGCTGGACGTGCCGCGTCCGCCCGCCTAGACCCCGCCTCCATGCCAAGCCGAGCCCGTCCGTAACCGATGCAAGCGTCCCTGCGGCTGCTTGGCCGCCGCCGTTTCCTGCCCTTGTTCGTCACCCAGTTTTTGGGGGCGTTCAACGACAATCTCTACAAGTCGGCGATGGTGATCCTGGCCACCTACGCAATCTACAATGACGAGACCAAGGAGGCGACCTTCAACGCCGTCGCGGGCGCGCTGTTCATCTTGCCCTTCTTCCTCTTCTCGGCGCTCGCCGGGCAACTGGCGGACTCGATGGACAAGGCGCGCATCATCCGGTTCGTGAAAACGGCGGAGATCTTCATCATGCTCTTCGGCGCGGCGGGCCTCTTGCTGCACAACGTGCCGCTGCTGCTCGCCGCCCTGTTCGCGATGGGCGTTCATTCCAGCTTTTTCGGTCCGATCAAATATGCGGTGCTGCCTCAGCATCTCAAACCCGACGAAGTGCTTGGCGGCACCGGCCTCGTCGAAGCCGGCACTTACGGAGCGATCCTGCTCGGCACCATCGCCGGCGGGCTGCTTGGCCGCGAACATGGCGAGATTGCCGCAGGAGCCGTGCTGATCGTGGCATTGATCGGCCGCTTGATCGGCGGAATGGTGCCCCCTGCCCCGCCCGAGCCGGACGCTCCTGCGCTGAAGATGGACTGGCACATCATCCGCGCGTCGATCCGGCTGGTGAA
>NZ_DASVTH010000017.1:0-66426 GCF_036387615.1 Allosphingosinicella sp. | reverse complement strand
CTCCTCGGCCCGTGCACTTTGGAGCGAGAGAAGAGGCTGCGGGGGAGGGGGTCTCGTCTCGTAGAGGCCCAGTGTGGCGGGCGACGAGACGGCTCTCAAGGCTGCGCGGTGCCCCCAATTTGCTTCGCAAATCGGCTCCCCCACGCCCCGCTTCGCGGCGCCTACGGCGGCCCTGACATCCGCTCCGCCGCCCGCTCCTGAAGCGCCGTCTTCGATTGGAAGACGATGCTGAAGGAGACGGCACATGAACATGATGGCGATCATCGGACGGGGCTGCGATGCGGCAGTTGACGCGCTGCGGGCGGAGTTCGGAGCGGTGCTGGCGGACCGGATCATTGAGGCCGAAGCGGTCGATTTCCTTTGGGAGGCGCGCGTCCGGGACCGGTATCTTGGCCAGCACACTGGCTCGGATTTCGACGATGAAGATGCGTCCCAGGAGTTTTCTCGGGTCACCATTCTGAGCGTTCTGGATGGCCGCTGGTACGTCGGAATGTGCCTGGTTGATGGCGAAGGAGTGGCGGTGGAGCTGCTCTGGAAGCGTTCTTTCGAAAGCCGCGGAGAGGCTGAATTCGAGGTTCTTCGGGCGCGATAAGCGCTCTGAAATCACCATTGCGGGGGCGGCGCGGCAGCGTCGCTCCCGCTTTCTTTGTACTCGCTCGGGTGCAGGTTCGGCCCGATCGGGGGGTGCTGGCGGTGAGACATCCTGGGAGGAGGAGGGGGCAGGGAGACAGGAAGGAGCAGGGGAAGGCAAGATAAAGGCAGAGTCTCACGACTCTTGCCAAGTGCTTGTCTGCACATCTCTTTTCGTTGAGACTGCTTTCCCCTTGTGAGGTGTTTGGCCTCACGTTCGTCCTCGTGGTCGGTTCGCGCGGTGGAGGCGTCAGCCGAGAAGGTCGAGACGTCCAATTCGCTTCATCTCGCTCGTGATCCAACGCCGGTAGGCTGCGGACACGCCGTCCAGTGCCTCGGTCATTCTAATCTCGGTGATCGCGAAGTTCTCGGGAACCGTGAACCTGAGCTCGGACCGCAGCAACGAATTCACAACGTAGTCGTAGCTCACGCTGTGATCCTCGTGAAATTCGATCGCGCACATGTCGAATGCGTCCGCGATCAGTGGATCGATGATCGTGTAGATGAACTCCAACGACAGGGCGCGGAAGTCCTGCTGCTCAGGCGCGCAGAAGTGCTGGATGGCGTTACGGGCCAATCGCAGGCGCTCGAAGCACGCGGGGTTGGGAATGCGCCTGTCCGTCGTGGCCCAGAGAACTTGTGGCAGACGTTCAAAATCATGCGTCCGGCCGCGCTTAATCAGCGTCTCGACGTCGAGGAGCCCGCCCCTGTTATCATCCAGGCTGAAAATGTCCTTGAAGATGAGCAGGGGATGCTCCGTCGCAATGATCGCCTTGAGGAACAGCTCGCCCGCATGCGCCGTGTTGAGGATGCACATGTGCGCCCAGTGCTAGTTCCCGGGATCCAGGTACACGGCATGCGTGTTCGCCTGGGTGAGCGCTCCTTCGGCCATCTTTAGAATCCGTTCCGGAATCTGCTCCAAGGCACGGTTCATTCGTTGGGTCCCTGGTCCGATGCCAACCTCTCTACATCTTGCTGGATCGCGTCGTAGACACCCATGTTCATTGCGAGCAGCCCGCCATCGCCTAGGCGTTCCAGCTCCACAAATCCTGCCCTTTCAAAGATCAGCCAGATGTTGCGCTCTCCTCGCGCGAGCCAGTGCTGGATGGCGATGAGGCGCCGGCGCATGAGAGCGCAGCCCTCCTCGCTGAGTTCTCCCGGCCACGCATCCTCGTGGAACAGGCGGTGGACGAAATAGTCCCGCTTATCCTTGATCCATCTGAGGTACGCGATGTCAGCGCGATCGACATCGTGCCGCTCGAGGATCTTGATGAGCGATCCTAGGGTCGAGCCTTCGAGCTGGGCCTTCTTTTCGAGGGAGCGGGTCCATGCGTTCGTGTCCCGCCCAAGCTTCATCTGCAGCCTAATCCGATCGCACATGTGCATCGCCGAGATCAGCATGGTCTCGAATTTGCCGACGGCGAGGTAGGCGCCCGCCATTTCCTGACAATAGAGAAACCGGGCCACATCCAAGTCGGACATGGACCCAAGGATCTCCGTTAATTCCTGCCGACCGACGCTCGCTCTGAACATTCGCGCTGGATACTGCTGATGGGCAGGAAAATCACTCACCGCCGCAAGAATCTAAGCACTACCGTGGGGATCGCAGCCACTGCGCAGGGAGATTCGCGCGCCTCCCGGATCTCACCCCAAGGCCGCCACGTCCGCCATCCGAACTCGCTCTCGCATCCAGCGCTTCGCCGACGCGATACTCTGCCGGTAGTCGTCCGCTGCCATGGACAGAGATTCCGGCGAGGTCGCCCGATCAAGGTCCTCGCTTGACCAGTCATCGAGAAGCCGCTTGGCGAGCGCGAAGCACGTTGCTTTTCCTACACGGAAGGCGAGCATCCGCTGCGCCGCCGTGACCGCGAGTCCGCGCGCCTCCTCCGCGTCATCAGCGCCGACAAACTCTGCGGCCAGCTCACCCGCCATCCGCTCGACAACCGGATAGATGCCATTGACGAAGAGCGTCTGGACGTCGCCATAAAATCTTGCCGCGCGCCCCTTCATCTCCCGGTCAGAAATTTCCTGGGCATCAGTCAGTATGACGATCTCCGGCGCGCGCTCCAGCGCCCGGGTGAGCTTCGACGCGGTGGCACCCTGCGGCGCCTGCCGGACGCGGGACTTCGATGCCCGGTCGTGCGTGGGCTTAGGAGGGCGCCTGCCGTGCTCGGTGTGATCCTCGTCCTGTTCCGACTCGATTGCGGTTCGCTCCGGCTCAGCCGTTCCGGCCTCATTCCGCTCTGTCGGTAAGGTAGGTCCAACCGCCCTGAACGCAGGCTTCAAAACCGTGGTCGGTACGCGCAGCTCGTCCAGCAGCTTCTGGAGGTCCGACTGCAGATCGTTTAAGTCACTCGCGCCATCGGGCGATTCCGAGCGGATCACATCCTTGACCCAGTCGGGCATTAGCTCGCGCACGAGATATGCATACTGGTCCGCGGTCAATGGTGATCGATCGTGACGCCAAAGCAGTGCATCGCGATATTGGTTCGGGTAGGCGCCGTCGTCAGGAAGCCGGATCTCCACCGTCAGCACCTTCGATCCGAACGGGATGCCAAACGTCGGCGCCACCGAGGACCAGACCTTCTGAGTACGGAAATCGTAGCGCTCGCTCTTGTATACAAGCGCGCAGAAAGTGGTCGAACCCGTTGCTGCGTTCGCCCGAGCACTGGAGCTATGGCTCGAGTTCTCGTGCTTCGGATCATGGATGTAACGGACCGTGACCCTCGAACTCTCGTCGGTGACGTCCTCCCACTTGCCGAGGCGGTCCAGGACGTCATCGAGCGTCTTGAGCTGACGAAACCTTCCCGTCTCGTTCCTGCCGCCACCCTTCGTCATCGCGACGTCGATGCGGACCTCGATGCCAGGGGAGAACGCGACGAAGCGGCGGAAGATCGAGGTGGTGATGAAGCTGCGGTCGACCTCGATACCCTGCCCGATGGGCTCCGCGACCGTGTCGTGCTCGGGCGACTGTCCCATCAGCACGACTTCCGTCCAGTCGTGACCGACGTCACGCCCCTCCGCGAGCGCGGTCGCGGTGACATCGAAAATCGTCTCTTGCGTCCCGTCCGGCATTTGCATGTTGAACCGGACGTAGGTCTCCTCCTCCGGGTCCCATCCGATCGTTACCTCATTGACCTCCCCGTTTTTGCAGGAGCGGTACCGGATACCGTCAGGAGATGCGGCAAGCCCCGAGACCTTTGCGCCGATGCCGAAGTTGCCGTCGAGCGACATCACCTTGTTGACGGACGAGCTCAGGTCCGTCGCCGTTTTTAGCTCCGCCGCGGACATCCCAATCCCGGTGTTGAAGAAGGTCAGCTTGCGGACGCCCTCGATCACCGTAGGATAGATTTCCACCACGCGCGTCCCGGTCGGTGCCAGCGCCGCGTTCTCGTCCGCATTCTTGAAGAACTCACGCACGAGGGTGTTGATCGGCGCCTGCATGATGAGACGGTTGATCAGAAACTTGCGATCGCCAATGCCGAGATGCTCCGGACCCATCGTCGCCTACTCCCTTAGAGCTTGAATGTTTCAGTTGCTTCGGTCGACGAGCCGAACCGCTTCTCGAGGTCGGAAACCGCCTCCTTGAGCGCCTTGGCAATCTTGCGGATATCCCCATCGGTGTACTCGTAGGCGCGCTTGTTCGACAGATTGCCCAGCTTGCGGATGGCATCAAGCGCGATCTGCGTACGTCCTTCCGCCAACCTAACGAAATTTTCTCGCCTTGCCGAGTCGCTCATTCCGCATCTCCTTCTCAGGTTTCGCATAGCTCTCGAAGCGGTGTTCCGCAAGATACGAAGAATTTCATGAAACCCTGCGGAGTGACAGCAACGTTTCTCCCCGCAGGGTGCTGGGGCCGGGACCATGGCCGCCGCTCTTCGGGATGGCGCGAAGTACTGCCCGACGTCTGCATTTGGCATCCATCTGACGACTCGGGTTCGTGGTGCACCGGGAAAGCGCCCTAGATCGTTGAAGAGTGGCTCAACGAGCTAGCCGCTTGATGCCAGACTCGCGCCGATTCTCTCGGGACGCTTAAGGCGAACAGCCGCTCATGGATGAAGATCAGTTCGAGCCCCGGCTGGGGCGCATCCGCAGCATCGGATCATGGGGTGCACGCAAGTATCTTCATCAGGTGATCGCCGCGACCGCCCGCGCCGGTGGCGGGCTCACCTCCGGCGGTCGGCGCTTCGATGGCAGCCGCATCGGCCGCGGCGGGGCTGTCGCCGCCTTGCTTTGGTCTCGCGGCCGCTCCTCTGGCGCGCGCACCCGCCGGGCAGTCGTGAAGACACGCCTCGTGAGGCTCGGCGGCAAGGGCGTCGCGGCGGCGCGGGCGCATCTGCGGTACGTGCAGCGGGACGGCGTTTCCCGAGATGGCGAGCGGGGCGCCCTTTATTCGGCGGAATTGGACGCAGCGGACGGCAAAGCCTTTCTCGCGCGCGGAGCGGGCGACCGGCACCAGTTCCGCCTCATCGTGTCCGCTGAGGACGGGGTAGAGTACGACGACCTGCGGCCCCTGGCCCGGCGTTTCATGGCGCAGATGCAGGAGGATCTTGGGACTAAGCTCGACTGGGTAGCGGCCGATCATCGGGACACTGCCCACCCGCACACGCACATCATCCTGAGGGGCAAAGATGATCGCGGAGAGAATCTCGTTATCGCGCCGTCATATATCCAGCGGGGCATGCGGGAGCGGCTGGCGGAGCTGGTGACGCTGGATCTCGGGCCGAGGACCGAATTGGACGTGCAGCGGGCGCTGAGGCGAGATGTGTCGGTGGAGCGCTTCACAGGTCTGGACCGTGGATTGCAGCGCGATGCGGACGAGGAGCGGATCGTCTCGGCCTCGCGGGGGGACCCGCTACAGCAGGCGTTACGTGCGGGGCGGCTGAAGAAGCTGGAGGCGCTTGGACTTGCTGAGCCTCTGGTCGCCGGGCGCTGGCGCCTTGCGGAGGGGCTGGAGGAGAGGCTGCGCCGGCTTGGCGAACGCGGCGACATCGTCAGGACGATGCAGCGGGAGCTTTCGGCGCGACGGATTGAGCGGGGGGTGGCGGAGCTGGTGCCGGACGCCGCTGCGATGGCGGGCCCGCTGGTCGGGCGGGTGGCGGGGCGGGGGCTGTCGGACGAGATGCGGGACCGGCAGTACCTGCTCGTCGACGGTCTGGACGGGCGGGTTCATTATGTCGATCTCGGCCGCGGCGATGCAGTCGAGCCGCTGCCGGACGGCGCAATCGTGCGGGTGGTGCCGGTGACTCCCGAGGCGCGGGCGGCGGATAGGGTGGTGGCGGAGGTCGCCGGGGCACATGGCGGGCTCTACTCGGTGGAGCGGCATCTCCTCTATGATCAGACCGCAAGCATCGCTTTTGCGGAGGCACATGTGCGGCGGCTGGAGGCGATCCGGCGCGCCACCGGAGGCGCCGATCGGCGCGGGGACGGCACCTGGATCATAGCAAAGGATCATGTGGCGCGGGCGGAGGCTTACGAGGCGCGCGCGTCGCGAGAGCGGCCGGTTCGGGTCGAGCTGCTGTCGCCCTTGCCGGTGGAGCGGCTGCTCGGCGCCGACGGTGCGACCTGGCTGGATCGGGAGTTAATGTCGGGATCGCCCGAGCCGGTGAGGGACGCGGGGTTTGGTCGCGAGGTGAAGTCGGCGCTCGCCACCCGGCGCCAGTGGCTGATTGAACAGGAGCTGGCGCGGGAGGAGCAGGGGGCGCTGGTGACTAACGGGCGGCTTCTGGCGACGCTGCGGCGGAGGGACTTGGCTGGAGCCGCAGCGCAGCTGCAGTCGGAACTCGGACTCGGCTGGCGCGACGTGGGGGAGGAGGGGACCGCGCAGGGGAAGCTGGTGAGGCGCATGGACCTTGCGAGCGGTCGGTTCGCGCTGCTCTCGGACAGCCTCGAGTTCTCACTCGTGCCCTGGCGGCCGGAGATGGAGCAGCGGATCGGGCGCGAGCTGTCGGTGCGCATGCGCGGCGGCGGGATCAGCTGGACGATCGGCCGCGAACGCTCGGGGCCTCAGATCGGCATGTAATTGAGCTCGTCCGGGTTGCGGGGATTCGTCGAAGAGGCGCTCGCTGCGCACGAGCGGTGCTACTTCGGATTGCGCTTGGGGCGCATGTCTGCCCGCCGGCATCCCGCCAGCGGGGACTTCGAATGACACCAACCAAGATCCTGATCGGTCAGATCCTGGTCGTGTTCGCCATTGTGTTCCTCGGGCTCTGGGCCTCGACGCAGTGGGCGGCTGCGATGCTTGCCTACCAGCCGGAGCTCGGGACGCCCTGGTTCATGTTCGCAGGCTGGCCGGTCTACCGCCCATGGGCGCTGTTCGCCTGGTGGTATCACTACGAAGCCTACGCCCCGGAGGTGTTCGACAAGGCCGGCACGCTGGCGGCGGCGGGCGGGTTCCTGGGATGCGCGGCGGCGGTGATCGGCTCGCTTTGGCGGGCGCGTCAGTCAGGCCTTGTGACCACCTACGGCTCCGCCCGGTGGGCTTTGGAGCGGGAGGTGCGGGCCGCGGGCCTCTTCGGCGATCGCGGCGTGTTCCTGGGCAGGCTCGACCGCGATTATCTGCGTCACGAAGGGCCAGAGCATGTAATGGCGTTCGCGCCGACCCGGAGCGGCAAGGGCGTCGGCCTGGTCGTGCCAACGCTGCTGAGCTGGACCGGCTCTGTGGTCGTTCACGACATTAAGGGAGAAAACTGGACTTTGACCGCCGGCTGGCGGTCGAAATTCTCGCACTGCCTTCTGTTCAACCCGACGGATGCCTGCTCCGCGCGCTGGAACCCGCTGCTCGAGGTGCGGCGCGGCGCTCACGAGGTGCGGGACGTCCAGAACATCGCCGACATCCTAGTGGACCCGGAAGGGGCGCTGGAGCGGCGCAACCATTGGGAGAAGACCTCCCACTCGCTCCTCGTCGGGACGATCCTCCATGTCCTCTATGCGGAGGAGGAGAAGACGCTGGCGCGCGTCGCGTCGTTCCTGTCCGACCCGAGGCAGAGCTTCGTCGACACGCTGAAGCGGATGATGGCGACCAATCACCTCGGGACGAAGGAGGCGGGCAAGGTGCACCCGGTGGTCGCCGCCTCGGCGCGCGACCTCCTCAACAAGTCGGACAATGAGCGTTCGGGCGTGCTGTCGACGGCCTTGTCGTTCCTCAGCCTTTACCGCGACCCGACCGTGGCGGCGGTGACGTCCGAGTGCGACTGGCGGATCGCGGACCTGCTGGAGGCGGAGCGGCCGGTGTCGCTCTATCTCGTCGTGCCGCCGTCGGACCTCTCGCGCACCAAGCCGCTGGTCCGGCTGATCCTCAACCAGGTCGGTCGGCGGCTGACGGAGCAGCTGCCGCTCGGCCGCGGCACCGACCGGCGGCAGCTGCTGCTGATGCTCGACGAGTTTCCGGCGCTGGGGCGGCTGGATTTCTTCGAGACCGCGTTGGCATTCCTCGCTGGCTACGGCGTCCGCGCCTTCCTGATCGCGCAGAGCCTCAACCAGATCGTCAAGGCCTATGGCGAGAACAACTCGGTCCTGGACAACTGCCATGTCCGGGTGGCGTTCGCGACAAACGACGAGCGCACCGCGAAGCGAATATCGGACGCGCTCGGAACCGCCACCGAGCAGCGGGCGATGCGCAACTATGCCGGGCACCGGCTGGCGCCGTGGCTCGCCCATGTGATGGTCAGCCGCCAGGAAACGTCGCGGCCGCTGCTGACACCGGGAGAGGTGATGCAGCTGCCCCCGAGCGATGAGCTGGTGCTGGTGTCCGGGCTGCCGCCAATCCGAGCGAGGAAGCTGCGCTACTTCGAGGACGGGAATTTCTCCTCGCGAGTGCTGCCGGCGCCGATGCTCTCCATGGGTGGCTACGCTGATTGCCCGAAGTCGCGCGGACACGACTGGATCGGCCGTGTAGCGACCATGCACCCCGAGCTGAAGATCCCTTCTCAGGAACTGCCGAGAAAGGGGGAAGACCCTGTCGATCGGCAGCACCAGCGGACGCCCGGGGAAGACGAGAAGCCTAGGCCGCCGGAGCCGAGGCAGGACGACGGGCTCGGCATTGGCGACGATGATGACGATCCGACGCTCGGTGCCCCGCTGCCGCCAGGAACGACGGTCTACGGCATCAACCAGGGCAGAGGCCCCAGCGACGATATGACTCCAGAGCATTGAGGAGAGAGGCGGTGCGCGGATCCGATGATGTGCGTGTGCAGGTGTTCATCCCGAAAGAGGATGCCGACCGGCTGGAGGCGCTGGCGCGGGAACCGGGTGCGTCGAAGTCGACGCTGCTCGCGATGGCATGGGCGGCTTGGCTGCGGCGCCGTGGGACGGACGAGCTCGAGGAGCGGTTTGCGCAGAGGCTGGACCGGATGTCGAACCAGCTGGCCCGCATCGAGCGGGACGGTCATGTCAGCATCGAGAGCTTGGGGCTCTTCATTCGCTACATGCTGACGGTGAACGCGCCGCTGCCTGAGGGGGAGGAGACGGCCCAGGCGATCGGGCGAGACCGATATGCGAAGTTCGTGGAGCGGGTTGCGCGGCGGCTCGCCTCCGGCAAGCGGTCACTCATGCAGACCAATGAGGTGGAAGGCGGCGATTAGCGCGGAGCGTGTCTGCAGGCCCGAAACAACAATCCTGCTCTAGTGCGCGCTGAGCTGAGCAAGGCGACCTAAATTGGAGAGATTGCTCAAAAGCTGGGCTCTGATTTGAGCAGCGCTCCGGTTCCATATTTTCGCGAGCGCCCCGATCGCGTTGTCGGCTTCCCACGGCCAAGCCGATCGGCCATCAACTTGAGCGAAAGGGCCATCTGACTCGGTCAAGACCCGGTCTTGTGGCATTCGGCTGACAAGCTCGCGGCCTTTCTGACCGCGCAGCATGCTGGGTCCAATGCTGAACCAGCAACCTAGGTCGATGGCCCGGGCGAGTTCTCGGTTCGTGCCGGAGAACCAGTGAAGGATCGGCGTCCCGGCGGATGGCCGACGTTGAATCTCATCCAGGACAGCTGCGGCAGCTCGCCGGCTGTGGATCGAGAGCACCCTTCCTCCAGCGGCTCCACAAATCTCCAATGTGCGGGTGAACACCAGCATCTGGTCGCCCCATTGGCTCTTGTATTCGGGTCCCCCGTCCAACCCAATCTCACCAACATAGCGTGTCTTCTCGATCAGTTGCTCGAACATCGCGAGCTCATGCTTCCTTTCCGCGGCGAGTTGAGGATGCAGCCCCAAAGCAGTCCGAATCCGCGGTGCTTCAATTGCCAGATCTGCCGTGCCGGCCCAAGCCGAAGGCGTTGTGGTCACAGACAAAACATAGAGCCCACGCTCGACGCACGCGCGTGCGACGGCTGGCGGGTCTGGATACAGGTCCAGGTGACAGTGAAAGTCGATCACTTGACGCCGTAGTGCGCATGAAATGCTGCTAGCTCATTGAGACCCCGATCGACGAGCTCCCGTAGCGGCTGGCGGTCACCTATTTTTGGATATGCGAGCGCCGGTCCCAGCCACGCCTCCAGACCGTCCCCACTTACTTCCGCCACAGCCATCGCCACCGATCGCACATCATCGAATTTGGCATGCTCAGCATCGCTCTTTCCGAGCTGCTCGTACTTATAAAATGTCGTATCGTGTTGTCCCCACGCCAAGAAGGCGGCTCGCCTTACTTGGCAGGGCACGCAGCGGCCACAATGGTTATAGTTGAAAACGCGATAGCGACCGCAGCTGACGGAATCCATCGCGCGCGCCTTGAGCAACGCCTGATCGCCGCAATCGCGCAGCATTTCCCCTTTTGTCTTGTGCTCGTACGGGTTGATGATCTCTACCCGTAGGTCGGCAGCAGCCAGAATTTCACGGATCCGATTCAGGAACTCCGGATGTGCCGTGCGCGTGCTCAGGCTCCCGAGACGGGCGCCAGTGAGGGGTGGATTGACTGCGATGAAGCCATTCTCGCAGACGTAGAAGGGGACTTCGCCCCCATCGTGGTATGCCTTCAGCGCCGTCGCCGTGAGGACGCCGAATGCGATGAAAATAAGCGAGCGCGCCCGTTGCGACGGCTCCTTGACCCACGGGGGGCTTGCATTGTGGTTGAGCGCGAGGTGACGCAGGCCCCCTCCGATTGCTGTGGCGAACGCTTCTTGGTTGTCGCCGTCGCCCCGCACGATGTTGCTAACGGCGAGCGGCTTTCGACCAGCCGAGGCCAAGTCAATCGCGCCGATGAGACTGTCGAGTCCACCCGACAGCAGGACCACGCAATCCTCAGCAGGTCGAACAGCGTTGCGCGGCGGCGCAGGCTGCAATCCTCCTCCAATGAATGTCAGGCGCCACCGATCTGTCGACAGGAACTTCAATGCCGCCTCAAGCGCCGCCGCCTGCGTACGCCAAAAAGCGGGATCCGCGACGGCGATCGTTAACTCGAATTCTCGTGTCCAGTTGTCCGCGCTCTCGGCACGCCACTCCGCCAAATCCGCGGTGATGACCGACAGGGCGATCGACAGGAAATCCCAGGCCCGGGGAGCGGCCTCGTACCGGCCACGTAGGAACTGGGACTTTGCCGCCTCCCCAGCGCTCGCTCGCGCTGACCTCCCCGCCTCAACAGCTCCGGGTTGACCGTAGAGGACGACAGTCAACGCCCCGTCCTCGCCAAACGGGAAATCCACTGGTGCGCAGAAGAGCCTCATTCCGCGTACCCCTCAAACACGTCGAACGTCTCGCGGAGGGCAGCTCGGACCACCTCGCTAATCCTCCCAGCAGTGAGAGTGCGTCCTGCCTCGCGCAATCTGCGGAATGCCGCTGCCACGGTTTCTTTGACATAGTCTCGCGCTTGCTTGAGGCGCGAAAGCCCTGTTGCGGTAGTTGGCGCCTTCTCTCGAATGGTCTGCCCCACGTCGAGGTCGAAGCGACGAAATACGTCGTGTGCGGTGAAGCGTTCTATCGCGAGCTCGCGCTGCTCGGAGGTCAGGTTCAGGAGGTCCGCATCCGGAAATCGAGTGAGCAGTTCGGAGAGCGCATCCCGGATCGCGGCGCGGGAGGCCTCTGCGTCCTGAGTGCCATCCACCGGCCGTACTGCCTCCACCACCGCATCCATGATCTCGTCAGCGGAGCGGCCAGCGAGAAGTGCAGGATCGAGCGGACTACCTGGAGGCGGCGGTTCCCCTCTCGCCAGTCCAGCTAGCGCTCCGCCGAGTGCGCCGGCGGTGGCTGCGGTGCCGCCCATTCGCCGAGTAGCCGTCGCGCTCCCGCCGTAGCCGCTTCGGACGTAGTGTCCGAAACCGCGTCGCATGGAACCGGTATCGCCCGTTCGCGCATAGTCGCCAAGGCTCCGATTTACACCAAGCCAGCGCCGGTCAGGTGCGATCGGAGCTGGCGGTGGTGCAGCCGGCGGCTGGGCTAGCTGCTCTTCACCTTCGGCAGGAGGCTCGTCACCGGTCGGCGCTTCTGGCGGCGGGTTGTCCACCCACGACGGCACCATGGGAACGCCGGAGCCGGCTCCCTTGCTAGACTGTGACGTTCCCATTTTCCCTCCGCTTCTTGATGGCGGTCTTCACTGGCCTGCTAACGTCGCCCTTTTCCCAGGCTTGGAACAAGCCAGCTGCCCAAGGTTGATCCGCAATTTTCGGTACTATGTTCGGTTCGATTTGAGCCGGCGGCCGCTCACGAAGGAATGCAGCCAACCGGGCTCCTTGCGCAGGATCGGCCACGGACATGGCAAGGCAAGCTTCCAGTATCGGCGGGACGCCCCAAGCCTGCTCCTGCCTAGCCCGATCAAGGAGCCTATCCATCATCACCGTAGTCTCGGCGCGCGATACTTTCGCCAGTCGTTCGTTGAGAGAAGCAGCCATGTCAGGGTGCTCAAGCAGAGCCGAAAGGAGGTCTGCAGCCTCGGAGGATAGCCGGTCCTCAGGAGTGATAAGCGGAGCATGTTCGCGGCTGACGTAAAGCGCTCCCCTCAAGTCGAGGTCGCCCAATGCCGGCGGGAGCGTTAGCCATTCGCGTATGAAAGGATCGTCCCAAGGCGCAGCGAGATCCAAGTCCATTCCGGCCGTGGCCTTAGCCTCCCAGTCAGACATGAAAGCAGCTCTACCGGTGTGGCTCGCGCTCGCGGCGGCGATTAGCTCCGCATACGCCTTCGGATCTCCAAGCCGCTCGAAAAGAAGCAGCTTTGCGAGCACCGCCTCATCCACACCGACGCCTTGGGCCTTTGAAATCGTCATCCGGATAGCGAGCGCGTTGAGAAAGCGTTTGATCAGCCTGGGGTTGCCCGAGATTCCCGATGCCGTAGTCATCAGCGGCGCCAGCCGATCGGCTGTATCGAGCTTGCCTACCAGCTCGTCAGGGAACCCCGTGTGCAGCGACTGGACAAAAGCGCGGTCGACGCGCTTGCCCTGCCATGTCTGCCGAAGCTGCTGACAGATGCCGGCGCGGATCGCCTCTTTGACCTCGTCGCCTAGCTCGCTGTTCTCGATGAACAGCAGCATCATGTACGCTCGCACCTCCTGTGTCCCCAGCGCCGGAACACGGATCGGGACCTGGATCAGCTTGTCGAAATAATTTGTGACAAGCAGATCGTCGTTGACGCCTTCGAAGTGCTTGCGAACTGCGTGCTTGATCATCTCGTTGTCGGCGGCAATCACGAATGCGGTGTGCTTGAGGAACAAGAAGAGCCGGATTGCCTCCAGGGTCGAGATGGTGGTCGGCGGTAAGCAGCGATCAAGGTCGTCGATTAAGACCACCAATGTTACACCAAGCTCTTCCAGCACTTCCTCAAAACTGTCGCGCAGCGCTTGAATTTCCTTAGGGGGCGACGTTTCGGCCTTGCTCGCTAGGAGTCCGCCCGCAGCCGATCCGGCCTCCCCGGCGACGCGTTTGGCTTCGTCCAGCTCGCCTTGGTCGACACCATCGAGCATCCGCCTCCCCAAGCCGAAGGCACCGCCGAGTAGCCCGATTGGCGGAAGACCGAGCGCGAGCGCAGCCGCGTCTCCGGCCACCAGCTTCGCCCCACGCAGCCAGCGCACCCTCCTTACAATCCCAGCAACCTTATCGACTGCCGTCTTCCGCTTCTCTGCCTCCGCCTCGAGCTTACTGGCGATTACATCCATCAGCGCCGCGCGGGCATCGTCGTAGCCTTGATAGAGCCAAGCGTTGAACTCGACGAAGATGAAGTCGCGATCGCCGTCCTCAAGCGGCCGATTGCTCAACGAGGCCTGGGTGAGTTTGATTAAGGACGACTTCCCGATCCCCCAAGCCCCAGAGACACCTATAGAAATCGGGCGGCCCTTCGCCTGCACGATGATCTCCGCGACCGTGTCCGCCACCCCGGAGAAATTCAGGAAATCTCGCGTCGTTTCGTTGTCAGCCCACACGTCTTCCACTCCTCACCTTCAATGGTGACTAGCAGACCTTGCTAGCAGTCGGAAACTCTCCAAGGGTTGAGACGTTCTAGGTTCGTTCTCAATGGAGGCTCTCATGAGCAAAAGGGAATTGATAAACACGGGGACTGACAAACGGTATGTCCGGCGGAATGCCAAGGGCCAGTTTGCGGAGTCTGACGACGTGGGGCGCTCGCTCTCAAAGGACGTGAACAGAGGGCGAAAAAGACGGTGAAGTCGGGGCAGGGAGACAAGGGAGACCAGAAGCGTCGCTAGCCCAGCGGGGAGCAGCCGCCTCGATAAGCCAACTCGTGGCGATCCGCTCATAGTCCACGTACGGGACATCCTCCCGTTTGAACTGCAAAGCGGCGGCGACGGCAGCGAGTCCTCGGCGTTCCCGATGCACGTGCACTGCGGCTCAGCGATTGCAGGCGGCGGGGTTCAGAGTTCCTCTCGGGACTTCCGGTATGGAGCAGTTCCCACTGAGCGCGAGGAAGGCTCAGCTCGTCCCATATCGCTCGCTACCTAGCCTGCTACCTTTTGATTTTGAGCAGGAGGGGAGAGGGCAGCTAAGTCATTGAAAAGGTGGTGGACGCACTAGGGCTCGAACCTAGGACCCGCTGATTAAGAGTCAGCTGCTCTACCAACTGAGCTATGCGTCCATGCCGGCTTGAGGCCAGCTCGCGAGCGGCGGCGTGGCCGTGCGCGAGACGGGCCCGCTAGCATCATCGATATCCGGTTGCAACGCCGTTCGCTCAAGCGCGGCGATTGCGCCGGGTGTCGCGGTCGATCGACATCAGGATGCCCAGGCAGATCATCACCGTCAACATCGCCGATCCCCCATAGGAGAAGAGCGGCAGCGGGATGCCGACCACGGGCGCCAGGCCGACCACCATCAGCAGGTTGATCGCGAAATAGAAGAAGATGGTCATGGTCAGCCCGGCCGCGGTCAACCGGGCGAAGCGGCCCTTCGCGCCCTCGGCGACTTTCATGCCCCACCTGAACAGGACGACGAAGCATCCGATCAGGAACAGGCCGCCCGCCAGGCCCCATTCCTCGGCCATTGCAGGGAAGATGAAGTCGGTATGCTGCTCGGGCAGATAGTGGAGGTGGCTTTGCGTGCCGTTGAGGAAGCCCTTGCCGAAAATGCCCCCGGAGCCGATCGCGATCTTCGATTGAGTGATGTGATAACCCGCGCCGAGCGGGTCCTCCTCGGGGCTGAGAAAGATCAGCACGCGCTTCTGCTGGTGCGGCAGCATGATGAGATTGTAGGCGATCGGGATCGCGGCCGCGACGAGCAGCCCGCCTCCGATGAAATACCAGAGCGGCAAGCCGGCGAGGAACATGACCGTGATCGCCGCGAACAGCAGCAGCAAGGTGGTGCCGAGGTCCGGCTGCATGATGATAAGGCCGACCGGGACGGCCAGGATCGCGATCGGTGGCCAGATCGCACCGAACCTGCGGATTTCGCCGGGCGGAAGCGAGCCGTAGAAGCCGGCCAGCAGCAGCACCGAGACCGGCTTCATCAGTTCCGAGGGCTGGATCCGGATCACGCCGAGCTCCAGCCAGCTCTTGGCGCCGCCGCCGATAGTTCCGACGACAAGCGTCACGATCAGCAGCAGGATGACCACGCCATAAGCTGGCCAGGCGAAGTCGCGGTACGTCTCCGGGCGCACATAGGACATGGCGACGGCAAGACCGAGCAGGGCGAAGAAGCGCACGAAGTGGAGCAGGGCCCAAGGTCTCATCGAGCCGCCTGCGGCCGAAAACAGGCACATGCCGCCGAACAGGCCGATCGCGAGGACGACGAAGATCAAGGTCCAGGGCAGACGCGCGACCTGCGCCGGAACGAACGAGCTTGCCATCAGCTGCGTCCAGCTCTGGAGCCGGCATCCGCGGCGGCTTGCTGGGTTCCGATATTCTTGCGCGCGGCTTCGGCCGCCACCCATTGCTCGGCGTCGCGCTTCATCCGCTCGTTGATCGTGCCGCCCCAGCCTTTCTCCAGCTCGAACAAGGCTTCCATCGCCTTGGGCTTGTCGAACAGGTAGGTGAGGACGTCCTTGGCGACCGGCGCGGCGGCGCGCGAGCCGCCCATGCCGTGATCGATCACCACCGCACCGGCATAGCGTGGATTGCTGGTCGGTGCGAAAAAGACGAACAGGCCGTGGTCGCGATATTTCCACTCGCCGCTTTGCCCGCGTTGGCCCCCCGTGATGCGGCGAACCTGCGCAGTACCGGTCTTGCCGCCCATCTCGATGCCTTCCAGCGGCAGGCGGCTGCGGCCCGCCGTGCCGTCGCCGTTGACCACTTCCCACATGGCGGCGCGGGTGACCTGGAGATGCTGCTCCGATAAGCCGAGTGAGGGCGCCGCTGGGCGCTTCTGAAGGATGAGATGCGGCTCGATGGCGCGACCGGAGGCGATGCGCGCGGCCATCATCGCCAGCTGGAGCGGATTCAGGATCACATAGCCCTGGCCGATCGCGGCGTTCAGCGTGTCGGACTCGCGCCAGCGGTCCTTGTACTTCTTCTGCTTCCAGGCGCTGTCCGGATAGGTGCCGAAGCTCTGGCTCACCACCGGCAGGTCGTATTTCTTGCCCAGCGTCATCAGCCGCGCCATCTCGGCCATCTTGTCGATGCCGATGCGCCGGCTCATCGCGTAGAAATAGCTGTTGCAGCTTTTGGCGATGGCGCGGTGCATGTTGACTGGCCCGTGACGGCCCAGGCAACGGAAGAAGCGGTTGCCGAGCTGATAGCCGCCGCCGCAATAGACCACCGCCTTGGGATCGATTCCCCCGGCCTGGAGCGCGAGGCTCATCATCGGCTTCAGGGTCGATCCCGGTGGATAAAGCGAGTTCAAGGTCTTGTTGAGCAGCGGCTTGCGCTCATTGGACGAGAGCATCTTCCACTCGCTCTGGCCGATACCGTCCGAGAAACTGTTGGGGTCGTAGGACGGCATGGAGGCCATGCACAATATGTCGCCGGTCCAGCAGTCAATCACGACGCACGAGCCGGATTCGCTGCCCATCCGGCGCGCGGCATAGGCCTGCAGGCCGGCGTCGATGGTGAGCGGCAGGGTGCCGCCGCTCTGGTCGCGCAAGGTGGAAAGTTCGCGCACCAGCTTGCCGCGGGCGGTGACCTCCAGCCGTTTGGCGCCGGGCTTGCCGCGCAGCCGCGATTCCATCACCTCTTCAAGACCTTCCTTGCCGATCTTGAAGCCGGGTGTGATCAGGAGCGGGTTCTTCTCTTTTTCATATTCCTGCTTGTTGGCCGCGCCGACATAGCCGACCAGATGGCCGACCGCCGCGCCCTCCGGATAGAAGCGGGAGAAGCCGCGCAAGGGGGCGACGCCGGGCATTTCGGGCGTGCGCAGAGTGACTGCGGCGAACTTTTCGAACGGCAGGTTTTCAGCGACGGCGACCGGCTGGTAGCCGGCGGCCTGGTCGAGTTCCTTGAAGATGCGCTCGACCTCCTCGCCGGGCAGATCCAGCAATTGGGCGAGCTGCGGTACGATCCGTTCTGGGTCGCGCAATTGGTCGGGGATCAGGTCGACGCGGTAGTCGGAACGGTTGATTGCGATCGGCTGGCCGTTGCGGTCGACGATCCAGCCGCGCCGCGGCGGCACCAGCACCAGCTGAACGCGATTTTCTTCGGACAGGAGCTTGTAGCGCTCATTCTCCGCGATCGAAATATAGGCCATCCGGCCGGCCACCAGAGCGGCGACGCCGGCCTGCAGCCCGCTCAGCACGAAGGCGCGACGCGAGAAGGTGTAGACCTGCGAGCTTTCGGTGAGAAGGGGAGGGGCTTTGCGCCTCATCGCGTCAATCGCCAGCGATCGAGAACCAGGATGAAGCGGGCGATCACCGGATAGGCGAGCACGGACGAACCGATCATCGGCCACAGCACGCTGAACTCGGCGCTGCTTCCCATCCAGCGACCGATCAGCCAGTCGCCATAAGTGTAGCCGAGGATGAACAGGCTCGCGAACAGCCAGTCCATCCAATAATCGCGCCACACGACGCGGCTGTCGATCATGTCCATCAGGAGAAAGGTGCCGGTCCACAGCGCCACCGATTGGCCAACCGGGTGTCCGGCGATCAGATCATTGAACAGGCCGAGCCCGATTGCCGTCGTCGCCGACCACATTTCGGGGCGGAGCAGTCGCCAGGCGAGCAGCACCAGAAAGGCGAAGTCGGGCACGATGGGGGCCGCGGTGATGATCGGCAGCAGGTTCAGGAGGCAGGCAAGCACCGTCGAGATGATTGGGACGTAGCGGCGCCGGAAATCCTTGCGACGCACGTCTCCATGGGTGAGCGCGATCCGGCTCACTGGGTTGCCGCCGGTTCCGGCACGGGAGCTGGCTGCGGGGCCGGGCCTGAGGGCAGCGTGCCCGCGGCCGGAGGCGGGGGCGCAACGTTGAGCGGCTGGTTGGCGGCGGGCTGGAACACACTCTGCACGATCGCGAAGTCGATCCGCGCCGGATTGGCGATCGGGCGCGCGATGGTGTCGTCTCGGTCGACTTTGATCACAATGGCCACCGGAATGCCGGGCGCGAAAATGCCGCCCACTCCCGAGCTCACGAATAGGTCGCCCTGCCTGAACGGATTCTTGCCGACTTCCAGCGGCTTGATCTCGATCGTGCCGTCGCCGCGGCCGGTGGCGAGCGCGGGCGTGCCGTCGCGGACCAGCCGGACGGGCACGTTGCTGGCTCCATCGGTCACGAGCAGGATGCGGCTGGCCCAGCGCCCGACCTCGACCACCCGGCCGATCAGCCCTTCGGGCGCGCGCACCGGCTGCCCGACCCGGACTCCCTGTGCGGCGCCTACCGAAAGGGTGGCAAGCCGTCGGCTCGAATCGAAGGTGGAGCCGACGATCCGCGCCAGCGCGACCTCGTCGCTGATTGCCTCGCGCAGGCCGAGCAATTGCTTGAGCCGCTTGTTCTCGAGCTCGGTCGCCCGCGCCTGGAGAATTTGGACGCGCATGCGCTTGATTTCGTCGCGAAGCTCGGAGTTGCGCCGACCCGCGCCGAAATAGTCGCTGACCTTGGATCCGCCCTCGCTCGCCGCCCGCACCGCGCCGCGCCCGCCTTTCGCGACGGGACTGGTGATGTCCAGCACGAGTCCGCGCAGGGTTCCGCCGAAGCCGTCCGAACTGGTGACGCTGAGGAGCAGCAAGACGACCGCGACGAGGACGCCGCCCACGGCCAAGACATAGCCGAAGAACAAGCCGTATTGCGCCTTGCGGGAGAAACCCGGGCGCCGTGACTTGGGCGGCGCCATAGCCGGCCGGTTCTACCTCAGGCCGTCTGCAGCACGCCGCGGAAGATCTCTTCTTCCAGCGCGCGGCCGGTGCCCAGCGCGACGCAGGTCAAGGGATCGTCCGCCACGGTGACGGGCAGGCCTGTTTCGTCGCGCAGCACCTCGTCCAGGCCCGTCAGCAGCGCGCCGCCGCCGGTCAGGACGATGCCCTGGTCGACAATGTCGGCAGCCAGTTCCGGCGCGGTATTCTCGAGCGCGATGCGCACGCCCTCGACGATCGTGCCGACCGGTTCGGACAGCGCCTCGGCGATCTGGCGCTGGTTTATGACGATTTCCTTGGGCACGCCGTTGACAAGATCGCGGCCTTTGATGTGGACGCTGAGCCCGTCGCCGCCGTCGGCCGGCGGCTTGGCGACGCCGACCTGCTGCTTGATCCGCTCGGCCGTCGCTTCGCCGATGAGCAGGTTGTGGTTGCGGCGAACATAGGAGGAGATCGCCTCGTCCATCTTGTCGCCGCCGACCCGCACCGATGTGGTGTAGGCGAGACCGCGAAGCGAGAGCACCGCGACCTCGGTCGTGCCGCCGCCGATATCGACGACCATCGATCCGATCGGGTCGCAGACAGGCATGCCGGCGCCGATCGCTGCCGCCATCGGCTCCTCGATCAGCCATACCTGGCGCGCGCCGGCGTTGGACGCGGCGTCGCGGATCGCGCGACGCTCCACGCTGGTCGAGCCGGAGGGCACGCAGATCACGATCTCCGGCCAGCGCGGGAAGCGGCGCTTGCCGTGCACCTTCTGGATGAAATGCTTGATCATCTGCTCGGCGACATCGATGTCGGCGATCACGCCGTCTCGTAAGGGGCGGATCGCCTCGATCTGGTCGGGCGTCTTGCCCATCATCAGCTTGGCGTCGTCGCCGACGGCGCGGACCCGCTTGACGCCGTTGATCGTCTCGATGGCGACCACGGAAGGCTCGTTCAGGACGACGCCGCGGCCGCGCACATAGACGACCGTGTTTGCCGTGCCGAGGTCGATCGCCATGTCGTGGGACGGGAACTTCAGGAAATCAAACAGGCCCATGGCTTCTGGTCTCGCCTCCGTAAACAACCAGCGCCGTGAATGGGCCGGCACTGCCCGAGCATCATCCTATAGGGTGCGGCCGCCTTCATCGTCCAGATAACATTAACCATGTCGGACGCGTGCGGTTGGTCTACAGGATACGCAGATGGTCATACGCCGACTCCCCGAACATCTTGTTAACAGGATCGCGGCCGGCGAAGTCGTCGAGCGACCGGCGAGCGCGCTCAAGGAACTGGTCGAGAACGCGATCGACGCCGGCGCGACCCGGATCGCGGTCGGGCTGGCCGGCGGCGGCATCGACCGGATCGAGGTCAGTGACGACGGTTGCGGGATGAGCCCCGCCGAAATGGCGCTGGCGCTGGAGCGGCACGCCACCTCCAAGCTGCCCGACGACCGCATCGAGGCGGTGGCGACATTGGGGTTCCGCGGCGAAGCTTTGCCGTCCATCGCCAGCGTCGCGCGGCTGCGGATCGAGAGCCGGCCGGGCGGCGAGGACGGCTGGGCGCGCGTCGTCGACAACGGTCGGCTCGATGCGGAAGGGCCGGCGGCGCTGCCGCCCGGCACCCGCATCAGCGTCGAGGACCTGTTCGCCCGCGTGCCCGCGCGGCGCAAGTTCCTGCGCTCCGCCCGCTCCGAATATGCCGCCTGCGTCGATGTCGTGAAGCGGCTCGCCATGGCCCGCCCGGACATCGGCTTCAGCCTTGAACATGAGGGCAGGCGAAGTTTCGCCGTGCAGGGCGGCGAGGATCGCCCGGCGCGGGTGGCGGCACTGACCGATCGGGCGCTCGCCGAGAACAGCGTGCCGATCGACTACCAGCGTGGGCTCGCCCGGCTCGGCGGCGTTGCCGGGTTGCCGACTTTCCACCGCGGCGTCGCCGACCATCAGTTCCTGTTCGTCAACGGCAGGCCGGTGAAGGACCGCCTCCTCATCGGCGCGGTCCGCGCGGCCTACCAGGACCTGCTCGCGCGCGACCGCCACCCAATCGTCGCCTTGTTCCTCGAAGTCCCGCCCGAGGAAGTCGACGTCAACGTCCACCCGGCCAAGACCGAAGTCCGCTTCCGCGAAGCCGGCCTGATCCGCGGCCTCATCATCGGCGGACTCAGGGCAGCGCTCGACGCCGCCGGCCACCGCAGCGCCCACCAACCGTCCGCGAACCTGTCCGGCTGGACTCCCTCTCCCCAAGGGGGAGAGGGTTGGGGTGAGGGGGCTCGGCCAAATCAGGAAACGCTCTACTCTTCGCGCCCATTCTCAACCCATCGAACCCCCTCACCCTATCCCTCTCCCCGCTGGGGAGAGGGGACCAGCCTGCGGGAAGGGCAGGCGCCCTACCAGTTCGCCCCCGCCGCCCGCGCCGAAACCGCCAGCGCGCCGATCCCAGACCGCGCCGCGCACCCGCTCGGCGTCGCCCGCGGCCAAGTCGCGGCCACCTACATCGTCGCTGAAGCCGAAGACGGCCTAATCCTCGTCGACCAGCATGCCGCCCACGAGCGGCTGGTGTTGGAGCGAATGCGACGCGCGCTCGGCAACGGCGGCGTCGCCCGTCAGGCCTTGCTCCTCCCCGAGGTCGTCGAACTCGACGAAGTCGCCTGCGACCGGCTGGAGGCGCGCGCGGCCGAGCTCGCCGAGATGGGCCTGGAACTCGAACGCTTCGGCCCCCGCGCCACCCTAGTTCGTGCCGTGCCGGCGCTGCTCGGCCAGAGCGACGTGCGCGGCCTCGTCACCGACCTTGCCGACGAACTCGCCGCCTATGACGAGGCGCTGAGCCTCAAGGAACGCCTCGACCATGTCGCCGCCACCATGGCCTGCCACGGCTCCGTCCGCGCGGGCCGCATCCTCTCAGTCGCGGAGATGAACGCCCTGCTGCGCGAAATGGAGATCACCCCCCACTCAGGCCAATGCAATCATGGCCGCCCAACCTGGGTGAAACTCGCCCACGGCGACATCGAGAAGCTTTTCGGGAGACGGTGAAGCGACGCTGGACAGGGCGTCGCGTCGATGCAACGCTGCCTGTCTCGAACAAGGCCGAAAGGGGTTGGCGATGCGGATGGTGGCGATGGCGCTCCTGTGGTCGGCGAGCGCAGCAAGCGGCGCGGCTCCGGCTCCGTTAAAGCCGGGCGAATATGCCTGCTATGGCAGCGGCGGCCGGATCATGATCGGGCTCGGCTTCAAGCTGCTCGGCGGCGGGCGCTATACGGATCTGGACGGCAAGAATCCTGGGACCGTGGCCGTGTCCGGCGGGAACGTTCGCTTCAAGGGCGGACATCTCGACGGGCAAGTGGGCCGCGAACTGAACGCCAAGGGCGGGTTCAGGATCGGCGCCCAGGCAAGCTGCGAGCCATTCTGAGAAGAGCCCTGCACAGCGGTCAGCGCCGGTCCAGCCACTCGCTCGCCAGCACGGCGAAATAGCAGTCGTCGAGCCACGCGCGGTTGCACCAGAAACTCTGTCGGAAATAGCCCTCCTGGCGGAAGCCGAGCGCGCGGAGCAGGGCGATCGACGCTGCGTTCTCGGCCGCGGCGACGCCGACGAAGCGGTGAATGGAATGGGCGTCGATCAGCCAGTCGATGATTGCCGTGACCGCTTCGCGGCCATAGCCCTGGCGGTGGTGGGCCGGATGAATGCGGTAGCCGAGTTCCACCTGGCGCTCGCCGGGCAGCCCGAAGCCGACGCCGAGATCGCCGACCATCGCGCCGTCGCTGCGGCGCTCGACGATGAACTGGTACCAAGGGCCGCCTGGGTCGGTCTCCCCCGGCGCCTTGACCTGCATGTCGGCGATCATTCCGGTGAGGAACCCGCGCACGTCCGGCTTGACGCCGGTATAGCGAGTCATGGCAGGCTCCGACCAGCTGACCAGCAGCGGCTCCAGATCCTCCTCGCGCGCACGGCGCAGGATCAGGCGCTCGCTGGTCGCGAAGATCATGGCCGTCCGAGCGACCGCAGCCGCGCGCCGACCGCCTCGATCGGGTGTGCGGCGGCTGCATTGCGGGCGGCGCACAGGCGCGGGTAACCGGCCTCGGCATCGGCGAGCAGTCCGGCCGTGAAGCGGCCGCTGCGGACTTCGGCCAGGATGCGGCGCATCTCGGCGCGGGTCTCGGCGGTGACGATGCGTGTCCCGCCTTCCAGCGCGCCGAATTCGGCGGTGTTGCTGATCGCCTCGCGCATCCCGGCAACGCCGCGCGCGGCGATCAGGTCGGCGAGCAATTTCACTTCCGTCAAACATTCGAAATAGGCGATTTCGGGCGAGAAGCCGGCCTCGACCAGAGTTTCGTAGCCGGCCAGGATCAGCTCCGGAATCGCGCCCCACAACACCGCCTGCTCGTTGAACAGGTCGGCCTCGCATTCCTCGGCGAAGCTGGTCGGGAGCACGCCGACCCGCCCGCTCCCGATCGCGCCGGCATAGGACAAGGCCAACGCTTCCGCCCCGCCGCTCGCGTCCTGCGCGATGGCGAACAATGAAATGAGGCCGGAGCCCCGCTCATATTCGCTGCGGAGCGCGGTGCCGGGGCCCTTGGGCGAGACCAGGACGATGTCGAGATCGGGCCTGGGCTCGATCAGCCGGAAGTGAATGCTGAGCCCGTGGGCGAACAGCAGGGCGCCGCCGGGGTGCAGATTGGGGGCGAGATGCTCGGCATAGATGCGGCCGTGCGTCTCGTCGGGGGCGAGCAGGGCAACGAGATCGGCCCAGGCGGCGGCCCGCGCGGGCGGCATGACGTCGAACCCGTCAGCGCGGGCTTGCTCGGCGCTCTGGCCTTCGCGCGCTCCGATCGCGAGTTGGATGCCGCTGTCACGAAGGTTCGCAGCTTGGGCACGGCCCTGATTGCCGTAGCCGAGCACGGCCACCTTGCGCGCTCGAATCAGGGAGAGGTCAAGGTCGGGGTCGAACAAGGCTTCCAGCATTGCACCACTCCCGCCCCGGCCAAGACCGCCGATGTTGAAGAGAAGCCCACGCCCGGGTCAAGCCCGGGCCGAAGAGTAGAGGTGTGCGTTCAACATCGTCGCCCCGGGCCTGACCCGGCGTCGGGTGCCTTTCCCCGCAGGTCATGAGTTGAGAAGGGATAGCGCCGCCGCGAACGCGATGCCATCCAGCGGCTCCGCGAAGCGCGGCCATTGCGCCGGAGGCTGGCGCGAAAACCAGGTATACTGGCGCTTGGCATATTGGCGGGTTGCGGTTCGGCCTGCGGCGAGCGCCTGTTCGCGAGTGAGGTCGCCGAGTAGCAATCCGGCGATTTCCGGCACCCCGATCGCGCGCATGACGGGCAGCGCCGGGTCGAGCCCGCGGGCGAGAAGAGCGCGCAGTTCCTCCAGCCCAGCGTCGCCCAGCATCGCCTCGAACCGCCGGTCGCAGCGCTCGTACAGCCATTGCCGAGGCGGAAGCAGGAGGAGCGGCCTCAGCGCGACCGATTCACCAATCCCGCCGACCTTCTCGGTATGCCATTCCGAAAGCGCCCGACTGGTCGATCGAATCACCTCCAGCGCGCGGGCGACCCGGCTCGTGTCCGTCGGGCGGAGCCGGGCCGCCGCTTCCGGGTCTTCGCGGGCGAGCGCCCGGTGCGCTTCGTCCACCGGCAGCGCGCGAACCTCGGCGCGGACGTTGGCATCGATCGGCGGCACGGGCGCGATGCCGTCAAGCAAGGTGCGGATGTAGAGGCCCGTTCCACCGACCAGGATCGGCAGCGACCCCGCCGCATGCGCCCCGGCGATCGCTTGCTTCGCATCCGCGGCCCAGTCAGCCGCGGAGCAGGGCTCCGCGCCGTCGCGATAGCCGTAGAGCTGATGGGGCGCCCGGGCTTCCTCCTCCGGGCTCGGCCGCGCCGTGAGGACGCGCAAGTCGCGGTAAACCTGTGCGCTGTCGGCATTGATCACGACGCCGCCCGTCCGCTCGGCGAGCGCGAGCGCCAGCGCGGACTTGCCGCTGGCAGTCGGCCCCGCGATAAGCGCGAGCGCTGGCAAGGGGGTGTTCATGTTCATCGCGACGCTGATAGCAGCCGATCGGCTGGCCGGCGGCGATATTTCAGCGGCGCAGGATGCGCTTCGCCAAGCGGGGATCGAGCCGAACGGGCGCAGCTGGATCGAGCCTGATGCGGCCTGCGACCTGCTGTTCGGAGGCTCGCCGGACCGCGCCCGGATCGCGCTGGAAGGCCTGACAGCCGGCATCGACGTCGTTGTCCAAGGTGAGGCGGGCCGCCGCAAGAAGCTGCTCGCCGCCGACATGGATTCGACGATCATCACCGTGGAATGTATCGACGAGCTGGCCGGCTATGCGGGTGTCCAGGCCCAGGTGGCCGACGTGACCGAGCGCGCGATGCGGGGCGAGATCGCTTTTGAGGCCGCTTTGGTGGAGCGGGTGGCGTTGCTTGCCGGACTTGACGAGCAGGTGCTCGACCGCTGCTATGCTGAGCGAGTGAAGCTGACGCCAGGTGCCCGGCCGCTGGCGCGCACGATGAAGCGGGATGGCGCTTTCTGCCTGCTCGTCTCAGGCGGGTTCACCCTGTTTGCCGAGCGCGTGGCGGAAGCGGCCGGGTTCGATCGTTCGCTGTCGAACCGGCTCGGCATCGAGGCGGGCCGCCTGACCGGACGCGTGGAGGGGCCGATCGTCGGCGCGGCCGGAAAGCGCGAGGCTCTGCTGGATGCCGCGGCGGAGCGAGAGCTGGACCTTGCCGACACGCTGGCCATCGGCGACGGCGCGAACGACATTCCGATGCTGGAGGCCGCGGGGCTTGGGGTCGCCTACCGCGCAAAGCCCGCGGTCGTAAACGCCGCCGGGGCCCGAATCGAGCATGCGGATCTCACGGCATTGCTGTACGCACAGGGCTATCCGCGCAGCGAGTGGGTCTTGGATTAAGCCGCGGCCGGCCGGCTCATGTCCGCCGTGATCGCGGCCAGCGCGAAGGCGACCGAATGCTCGCCGCAATCGAAGCCGATCGCGATGCCATCGGGGTCGACCGACCGGACAGTGCCGGCGATCGCGCCCGCTTCGGGATGGTGGAGCTCGACGCTGCGGCCGACGGGCGGCCGTGCATTGGTTTCGAGAAAGGCCCCGGTCGCGGAGACGTCGCGAAGCGCGGCGGGGCAGGGGAGGTCGGCGATCAGCACGCACATGGTGCGGCGACGCCAGCGCGATGCCATGTTGATCGAACCTCTCGTCCTGTTTCGCCGCGCCGCCATGTCCGATCCCCGTTCTTGCGTTCGAGGATCAGACTAGCAGCGGCCGGCGAAGCTTCGATTAAGCGGTAAGGCTAAGAAGTGGTTGTCGTCGGGCTCGCTCAGGGCGCGACGGTAAAGCAGGCCTGGCCGGCCGACTTGGCGGCGGCGCAGACTTTGTCCGCATCGGTACGGCTCGCGAGCGGCCCGACGCGAAGGCGGGTAAACGCGCCCGCCTGCTCGTAGCTCGGCTGCAATCCGCCGAGCGCCCCGACGCGCTTGGTAAGGCTCATCCATTGCACGCGCGCGGCCCCGGCATTGCCATAAGCGCCGAGCTGGACGCGCCAGCGTCCGCCGACCGCGACCGGAGCCGGCGCGGGCTTCGCCGCAGCCTTGGGAGCGGCGCTCGCCAGCCGCGTCGCATGAGCGGCAGCAGCGGCGGCCTTGTCGCCGGGGGTGTCGCCCTTGGCGGTCGGAGCGATCGGCTTGCCCGTGAAGATCGGCGCCGGCGCAGCGGGACGGCTCTTCACCTGGCCGGCGATCCGGACCGGGCGAGTCTCCGTCACGGTCGGTGTGCCCGCCGGGAAAGCGGAGCCCTGGCCGATCTGCGCAGCGAGCAGGCTGCCCTTCTGCCGGTCTTCGGCAGAGACATATTGCTCCATCTGAGTGAGGCTGGCCTTGGCCGGCGTCAGGCCCTGCGCCGCCGAGCGGCTCATATAGGCGTAAGCGCGGGGCCAATCCTTGGCAGTGAAGTCACCGTTGAACAAAGCGGTGCCGAGCACATACTGCGCCCGCGCGTCGCCGCGGTCCGCGGCCTTGCGCAGCCAGGGCAGAGCGCCGGTGCGGTTGCCGTTCTGGAACAGGAGCAGCCCGGCATTGGCCTGTGCTTCCTGATGGCCCTGCGCCGCGGCCTTTTCGAACCAGCTCTGCGCGATCTTGAGGTCGGCGGGAACGCCGCGACCGAGGCGATAGGCCTGGCCCATGTTGAACTGCGCGTCGGCATCGCCGCGATCGGCGAGCGCGCGCCATTCCTTGACGGCCTGCTCGTAGCGGCCGGCTTCCCATGCATCCACGCCGGCCTTGACGTCGGCCAGCGCGGGCGCGGCAGCCAGCACGGTGGCGAAAGCGATCGCCGCGATCGTGTGGCGCGCATTATTGGTCATCTTGTCGTCCCCCATTTCGGTCGAGATGAGAGCAGCTGATAATCGGCACTGGTTAATTCCTGCTTAGCACCGATTGCTCGCCCGTTCACCACGTGGGGGCGGCGCCTCCCGCTCGAATAAGTGCGGAGACGTTAACCGCATTTTAGCAGGCTAGCCCGCATTCGCTCCGGTGAAAGACCGAAAGTCCGAGGGGAAATCATGCGCGTTCTGGCACTGTCGTCTCAAAAAGGAGGGTCGGGCAAGACCACCCTGTCCGGCCATCTGGCCGTGCAGGCGCAACGTGCCGGTGCAGGCCCGGTCTGCCTGATCGATATCGATCCGCAGGGCTCGCTCGCCGATTGGTGGAACGAGCGCGAGGCAGAGATGCCGGCTTTTGCGCAAACCACCGTCGCCCGGCTCGCCGCCGACCTGGAGGTGCTGCGCCAGCAGGGCTTCAAACTGGCGGTGATCGATACGCCTCCCGCCATCACCATGGCGATCCAGAGCGTCATTCAGGTGGCCGAGCTGATCGTGATCCCGACCAGGCCAAGCCCGCACGATCTCAGGGCCGTCGGCGCCACCGTTGACCTGTGCGAGCGCGCCGGCAAGCCGCTCATCTTCGTCGTCAACGCGGCCACGCCCAAGGCGAAGATCACTTATGAAGCGGCCGTCGCGCTCTCGCAGCACGGCACGGTCGCACCGGTCACGCTTCACCACCGCACCGATTTCGCCGCCTCGATGATCGACGGCCGCACGGTCATGGAGGTCGATCCCAAGGGCAAGTCGGCCCGCGAAGTGACCGAGCTGTGGGAGTATATCTCGGACCGGCTCGAGAAGAACTTCCGCCGCACCGTCTTCTCCGCCCCGGGCGCCGCCCAGGCGGCTTCCTCGCCCAGACCCGCAGGCGGCTTCGGCCGCCGCGTGGTCGGCCAGTAAGAGAGGGCCGCCGACATGGCTGAACCGAAAAGCTTCGCTTCCTTGTCCTCCACCCTGCTGGCCCGCAAGGGTTCGGCCAAGCCCGCCATGCGTCCGCAAGGCTGGGGCCAAGGCATGGGCCTGGAAGATCTGGGCTGGAACGACATGGGCCAGGGCCCGGCGCCCGCGCACGCTTATGTTCCGCAATATGAAGAGCGGCCTGAGCACGTGCCGAGCTCGATCGCGGCGCTGACGCCGGCTCCGCGCAGCACGACGCCCGTCACCGTAATCGAGCCTGTTCCCTCGCCCGTGGTGGAGCAGCAGCGCGTGATCGAGTTGAGCTTCGCGGAGTCCGCTCCCGAACCGGAGCCCACGCCGGTTCCGGCCGAGCCGACCAAAGCCAAGGTCGTCGCGCTGCCGCCGCGTCCTCGCCAGTCGGCGGGGGCAAAGGCCAAGGCGGCCTTCACGCTTCGACTCGAAGCGGAGCGTCACCTGCGCCTGCGGCTTGCCTGCGCTGTTACGCACCGCTCGGCCCAGCAGCTCGTCACGGAAGCGCTCGACACCTTCCTCGCCACCCTGCCTGAGCTGGATGCAATGGCCGGGCACCTGCCCGCGTCAGCCGGCAAGCGCAGCTGAGCAACAAGGATATATCGATGAACCACAATGTTCACAAACTCGCCGCCTGCAGCGTCGCTCTCAGCGCACTCGTGGTCGGCTGCACTCCGGTTGCGCAGGGCCAACGCCCGGTGAGCCTGGCCTCGAGCCCCGCCCTCGAGAAAGACTCGGCCAAGCTCTACCAGCGGGCCCAGTCCGCCGTACAGGCCGGCAAGCTCGGCGAGGCGCTTTCCCTGGCCGAACGCACCGTCGAACTCAGCCCGCGCGACGTCGGCTACCGCATGCTGCTTGGCGATCTTTACCTCAAGAATGGCCGCTTTGCCTCCGCCGAGACCAGCTTCTCGGACGTGGTGGCGCTCGATTCCGGCAACGTGCGCGGTACGCTCAGTCTTTCGCTCAGCATGATTGCGCAGGGCAAGAACCTGCTCGCTACCGCCGAACTCGAGAAGCTCGAAGGCATCGCAGCGCCGGGAGATCTCGGCCTGGCTTATGCTCTGGCCGGCCAGCACGGCCGCGCCCGTACGCTGCTCGAAAGCGCCGCGAGCGAACCAAAGGCGACGGGACGGGTCCGGCAGAACCTGGCGCTCGCTTATGCGCTCGCCGGTGATTGGCAGAAGGCGCGGGTGACGGCAGCTCAGGACGTCTCCCCAACCGAGCTCAGCAATCGGCTGGCGCACTGGGCAACCCTGGCCTCCCCCGCGGACAGCTATACCCAAGTGGCGGCTTTGCTGGGGGTGACCCCGGCCGCCGACTCGGGTCAGCCGCTCCGCTTGGCGCTTGCCGCTCCGGAAGGCAGCGCCGTCGCTTACGCCGAAGCCGCTCCGGCTCCGGTTCAGGCTGTTGCGCCCGTTCCGGTCGTGGTCGCCGCGGCACCGGTGCAAGCTGTTGCGCCTGCTCCGGTCGTGGTCGCCGCGGCGCCGGTGCAGGCTGCTGCGCCCGCTCCGGTCGTGGTTGCTTCTGTGCCGGTGCCGGACAAGGTTGCGGCGGTCGCGGCCCTCGCAGCCACGCCGGTCACGCCCGCCGAACTCCCGGTCCAGTTCGCGGCCGCCGCCGAGGATCTCGTGAAGGCGAGCCCGGCCGTGATCAAGGCCTCGCTGTCGGTCGGCACCGTTCCGGTAGCCGCCTTCAAGCCGGCTCGCCTCGTCAAGCTCGACGCTCGCCCGGGCAAGATCGGGACCGGCCGTTTCGTCGTCCAGATCGGCGCTTACCGGAACCTCAACCAGGCAAACCGCGCGTGGGGCGAGGCCGCCCGGCGCTACGGCATCGGCGCCGATAAGCAGCCGCTCAGCACCACCGTGACCTTGCCCGGCCGCGGCACATTCTACCGCCTATCGGTGGCGCCGTTCGAAGCCCCGGGACAGGCCGCCCGCGTGTGCCAGACCATCCGCACCCGCGGCGGCGCTTGTTTCGTGCGCAGCCTGGCTGGCGACGCGCCGCTGCACTACGCCGCGCGCAACGCGCGCCGGGGGTAACCTGCCGGGCTAACTCAATCGCCTCGCCGCGCTCGCGTGAGCAGGTCGAGGCAGGCCATCCGGACCGCAACGCCGTTCTCGACCTGATCGAGAATAGCGGAGCGGCCGCGGTCATCCGCTAGAGCGCCTTCGATTTCGACGCCGCGGTTTATCGGACCAGGGTGCATCACCAGCGCGCGGGGAGCCAAGCGGTCCAGCCGTTCGCGAGTCAGCCCGTAGCGGTGATGAAAGTCGCTCAGGCCGCCGGCCAGCGCCGCATCCATGCGCTCACGCTGGATGCGGAGCATCATCACCACGTCCACCCCCGCGATGCCTTCATCCATATCGGTGTAGGCGGCAACTGCGCCGAGTTCCCCGGCCGGGGGTAGCAGGGCAGGGGGGGCGACCACCCGCACATCCGCTCCAAGCAGCGGCAGCGAGCGCATGTTCGAACCCGCCACCCGGCTGTGCCGGATGTCGCCGCAAATCGCGACGGTCAGGCCCTCGATCCGGCCCAATCGCCGTCTTATGGTCAGCGCATCGAGCAGAGCCTGGGTCGGATGCTCGCCCGTGCCGTCACCGGCATTGATTACGGGGCAGTCGACGATTTCGGACACCTTCCGCGCCGCGCCGGTTTCGCCATGCCGGATCACGACGACGTCGGGCTGCATCGCATTCAGCGTCCGGAACGTGTCGATCAGGCTCTCTCCCTTTGCGACGCTCGATTGCGCGACCGCCATGCTGACGACCTGCGCGCCGAGCCGCTTGCCTGCAATCTCGAACGACAGCGACGTCCGCGTGCTGTTCTCGAAAAACGCATTGAGCTGGGTGAGCCCGGCGAGCAGGTCCGCCTGCCGCCGCGGGCGCCGGTTGAACGCGATCCACCGCTCCGCCTCATCGAGGATGAGGTGGACGTCATCGGCGGCGAGTCCTTCGATGCCGAGCAGGTGCGGGTGAGGAAAGGAGGACATCAGTTAGACAACATCCATACACCGTCGCCCCGGGCTTGATCCGGGGCTGGGCTGCCTATCGGCAGCGACACAGCCACCTCGTTTCGGAGCGACAAGCCCTGGCCCGGGTCACGCCCGGGCAGACGCGGCAAGCTGTTCAGGCCCAGCGCTGGTTGCTCACCGCAGGTGCGTGTCCAGAAATTTGAGGTACGCCTCCGATGCGGCGATGCGGTTGGCCTTGCGCTGGAAGCCGTGCCCCTCGTCGGGGAACACGATATACTCGACCGGGGTGCCGTTGGCCTTTACAGCGGCGACGAGCTCGTCGCTCTCGATCTGCAGCACGCGTGGATCGTTCTTGCCCTGCACGACCAGCAGCGGCTTCACGATGTTCTTGGCGTGAAACAGTGGCGAGATCGCCCGGTGCCGCTCGGCGTCCTTCGCCGGATCGCCCATCTCGTCGTAGAGCGACTCCTTCATCGAGGCCCACCAGGGCGGGATCGACTGCAAGGTGCGCACCCAGTTTGTCACGCCGAAGATGTTGATGCCTGCGTCGAACACCTGCGGCTGAAAGGCGAGCGCGGCCGCGACCATGTAGCCGCCGTAAGAGCCGCCCATGATCGCGATTTTGTTCTTGGACACCCACGGCATGGACTGCAGGAACGCCTTGGATGCGACCACGTCCTTCAGATCGACATCGCCGTGGCGCTTGTCGTCCATGTGGTAGAAGGTCTTGCCGTAGCCGGACGAGCCGCGATTGTTGATGTCGAACACGGCGTAGCCGTGATTGACTAGATGCTGCACCTGCGCGTTGTAGGTCCTGCGCGCCTGACCGCCGGGTCCGCCATGGACGAGCACGATGGCCGGGGCCGGATTGGCGGCGCTGGTGCCGCGCGGCTTGTAGAGGATGCCGGGCACCTCGACACCGTCGTAGCTTTTGAACCGCACCACCTGCGTCTCGGCGAGCTGCGCCTGATCGATCGCGGGATTAAGCGCGCGGGTGAGCCGGCGCGCCTGGCCGGTGCGAAGGTCCGCAACGTAGATGTCGGTCGGCGACGTGCTTCCGTTGACGGTCAGCGCAATTGCGGTTTCGTCGCCGTTGAAGCGGACGCCGGTGACGTCGCCGGGCGGCAGGCCCTTGAGCGCGATCGTCTTGCCGGCGCGATCCTGAATCGTGAGCTTGGTCGACGCGTCGGCGTTGAGCGCGGACACGCGGTAACGGCCCGACGGGGAGTGCGACACGCTCGCCACGTCCCAGTCCGCCTTGATCAGCGGTCGTTTGGCGCCGCTGGCCAGATCGTAGGTCCAGGCCTGCGAGAACTCGCCGACCTCGTTTGTCGAGTAGATCAGCGACTTGCCGTCGGGCGTGAACTCGTACGCGCCGTAATCAACATTGCCCTGGTGCTGCGTGATCAGCCTGGGGGCGGCTGTCCCGCCGAGCTCGGCGAGGTAGAGGTTGCTGTCCGCGCTGGTGCGCGGCTTGCGCAGCGCGACCATGCGCCCGTCGCGCGACACGGCACCGATCTCGAAGCCGCTATTCTGGAAGACCATGCGGCGGCCGTAGCCGTCCGTGTCATAGGCGTAGAGATCGAAGGTCTGCGGGTCGCGCGCGTTGCTGGCGATCCAGAAGCTCTTGCCGTCCGCGCTCCAGCCCTGAAACGAAGCCTTCACCTTGGCGCCCGGGGTGAGGTCCTTCACCGTACCATCCTGCTCGCGCACGTAGACGTGGGTGAGTTCGTTGCCGCCCTGATCGGCGGTGAAGATCGTCCGGGCATCAGCGGGAAAGAAGGTCGCGCCGAAAGTCGCGTTGGTTTCCGAACGGGTGAGCGGCTGGGCGCCGCCGCCCGAGACGGGGAGCATGTAGGCGTTGAACACGCCCGACTGGTCGGAGCTGATCAGCACGGACTTACCGTCCGGCGACCAGACATGGCCGAGCGGAGAGCCGAGGCTGTAGCTGGTCGTGTCGTAGAATTGCTTGGCCGAATAACGCCCCGGCTGGGCCGAGCCTGCCTTGGCCGCCGGCTGAGCGGCGAGCGTCGGCGCCGCGCCGAGCGCGAGGAGGCTCAAACCGGCAAACAAGACGGCGTGGCGGGCAGTGCGCATTGATCATCCCTCGAAGTACGAGTCGTGAAGCTAGGCCCATTCACCCCATCGTCAAGGCGTCGATCGCGCCTTGCAGGATGTAGGCCGCCGCCATCTTGTCGACCAGCTCGGCGCGACGGGCGCGGCTGGCGTCGGCATCGATCAGCGTGCGCGTGACCGCCTGCGTCGACCAGCGCTCGTCCCACAGCAGGATTGGGCGCTCGAGCGACTGGAGATTGCGTGCGAATGCACGGACGGACTGCGTTCGGGGAGAGTCAGTGCCGTCGAGATTAAGGGGGAGGCCGACCACGACGCCCGTGACGGATTGCGCGGTTACGAGGGTCCGCAGCTTGGCCAGATCCGCGGCGAACTTGGCACGACGGATGAGTTCGGCAGGGCTGGCGAAGCTCCAGCCAGCGTCGCAAAGCGCCACGCCGATCGTCTTCGTCCCGACGTCGAGGCCCATCAATCGTCCACCGTCCGTCAGGAGTTCGCGGAAGGATCGGACGTCCGTAGTGACCACGTCTGCCGGCATGGCGGACTAGGGCCGAGTTGTGAAGCTCGCCAGCCGGGCGGCGGCATCGGCGCGGATGTTGGTCCAGAACAGCGCATAGTCGAAAACGTGGTAGTTGTTGCCCGGCAGCACGTACGGCGGCATGTCCTCCACCGTCCCGCCGATCAGCAGGAAGCCCTTCTCGTCGCAACGAGCGGGCACCGCGCCGACTCGGATCTCCGCCTCGGTGAGCTCGGCATTCGGGATCAATGTGCCCAGATTGGCCGGGGCGGGCGCCGCGCCGCCAACCGCGCCGGTGAGCGGATTGACGCACAGCATCGGCGAGCCCGCGCGCGTCTGACCATTCGGTGCGGTCGAGGCGTCGTACACGTCGGTGATCATCTTGGGCTCGGCCGGCTCGCCGAAGCTTTGCCAGGCGAGGATGCACCCCGCCTGGGCAGCTGCTTCGCAGGCCGGCAGCCCGAGCGCGGGGAGATCCGCGGTCGTCGAGATTGGCCAGCCCACCACATAGGCGGCGACGATCCGACTCGCGAACGGGGTACCGGCAATCCGCTCGCGCAGCAGCCGGGTGAGGTGCAGGCTCCCTTGGCTGTGCGCTGCCAGGATGATCGGCTTGTCCGCACCGGTTTGCACCACGAAGGCGTCGAAAGCGCGGAGGATGTCGCGATAGGCGAAATCGAGCGCCTTTTCAGCATCGACCTGGGTCGTCAGGAACGCGCCGAAAGTCGCCTGCCGGTACTTCGGCGCCCAGACGTCGCCGACGCCGTTGAACACGCTCGCCTGATGACGGACGAACAGACGCGCGCGCTTCTGCGATTCCGCGTCGTCGATCGGGGCGTTCCAGCGCGACTTTTCAAGGAACGATGTCGGGTGGATGAAGAACACCGCGGCCCGCTCTGCGGGCTCGGCAGCCTTGGCGGCTTCTGCATCCGCCTTCGCTCCCGACACGTCGGCTGGAACCGTCGGGTCGGAGACCACCGGTTCAGACTGAAAGCCTGCCGGCAGCCAAAAGGACGGGTTATTCGCGATATCCGGCCGGGCGATCCACATCGCGGCGTCGGCATAGGTCGGCCCTGTCGCCGCTTGAGCGCTTTCCTCGAACCTCACACTCGGCACGAGGGCTAGCTTGAACAATCGCTCCTCGAACACGCGGTAGCCCACCGCCCCGATCAGCACGAGCGCGATCAGCCCGGCCACAACCCACAGAAAACGCCGCGCTAGCACCTGATTCCTCCGGAAATGCATCACCGCTGCACATGAAGCGGGCAGGGCGGTTGCAAGCCGCGGGCGTCGCGGCGAGACTTCGGGCTGAATAGTGGGGAGAGCAGGCATGTCGGACAAGGCTGGGGCGCACGAGGCTTGGCCCGCACGCGCTGCCGGGCTGGCGCTGCTCGGAGCGCTGCTCGCGATCACGTTCGAGCGCTTGCTGCTCGAAGGGCCTGGAGAGACCGCCACCAATGACCCGCTTCGGCTCAGCCTCGCCTCCTTCGTCGCGATCTTCGGCTTCGTACTCGGCTTCACGCTGGAGCGGTTCCGCCCGCTCTGGTCGGCCTTGTTCGCGCTCGGCTGCGCATCCGTCGTGGCCCTCATCTTCTACTGGAACGGAACGCCCGAAGGCTGGAGCGCCGGTGACGAGTGGCGCGTCTTCTCGGCCCTGCTGGTCGTCGCGATCGCCGCGCCCCTGTTCCAGACGATGCGCGATGCGGGCGCGCGCCGGCTCGATCCGTCCGCGGTGCACGCTCATGCCTGGACCAACATCGTGCTCTGGGCCGCGGCCTGGGCTTTCACGCTGATCACCTTCCTTCTGGCACACCTCCTGGCCGAGTTGTTCAACCTGATCGGGATTGACCTGCTCCGCCGCGCGATGCGCGAAGGCTGGTTCGTCGCCGGGATCATCGGTGCGGCGCTGGGCGGCGCGATCGGGCTGCTGCGCGATCGGGACAAGGTCCTCGGCAATCTCCAGCGCGTGGTGACGACAGTGCTGTCCGTGCTGGCGCCGGTGCTGGCGGTGGGGCTGGTGCTGTTCGTGGCCGCACTTCCGTTCACCGGGCTGACGCCTTTGTGGGACAAGACCAGCGCGACCACGCCGATCCTGCTGCTCGCCATCGCCGGCGCGCTGGTGCTGGCCAACGCCGTGATCGGCAACAGCGCCGAGGAGGAAGCGAAGGGCAGGCTGCTCCGCCTCAGCGCTATGGCGCTCGGGGCCGTGATGCTGCCGCTCGCCATCGTCGCCGCGATCTCTACCTGGCTGCGGATCGAGCAGCATGGTCTGACGCCCGAACGGCTGTGGGCGGCCGTATTCGTAACCGTCGTGCTGGCGATCGCGGGCACCTACCTCTGGACGGTCGCACGCGGCCGGCTCGGCTGGAGCGAGCGGGCGCGTCCCGCTAATGTGAAACTCGCCCTCGCCATCTCGGCGGTCGCACTCGTACTCGCGACCCCCCTGGTCAACTTCGGCGCGATCGCAACCCGCGACCAGCTTGCCCGGCTCGAAGCGGGCAGGATCACGCCCGACCGGTTCGACTGGGCGGCCTTGCGCTTCGATTTCGGGCCGTCGGGGCGCGAGGCGCTCACTCGGCTCAGCCGCTCAGGTCCCGACGTGTGGCAGGCGCAGGCGCGGCAGGCGCTCGCGATCGAGGATCGCTGGGCGGCGCGCGAAACCATGCGCGTGGGGCAGCAGGCACGCGATCTCGCTGGCACCGTTCGCGTAATCCCAAGCCAGATGCCGTTGCCGACTGCGCTGGTGGATGCCGTTGCGCGCGAGCGGGTCTGCTCGGTTGGGCCATGCACGATAGCTTGGGACCGCGGCGCCCCGACGGCCGTTGCGGTCGGCCTGCCTTGCGAGAGTTGTCAGGCAGTGGCCAGCCGGTTCGAATTCGATGGAAGGGGCGCTTGGCAGCGGGTGCAAGGAACGGGCGACATCGTGACCGGCAAGCCCGCTTCCGCCCAACAGCAGCGCCAGGCGCTCGATCGTGGGCAGGTGGAGATCAGGACCGTCCAGCGCCAGCAAGTCTATCTTGGCGGCGAACCGGTCGGGACAGCGTTCGAGTAAGGCATCCTTGAAGCAACCGGGGGCGGGTGCTAGCGCGCCCGCCCATGTCCGTCGACACCGCCACTGTGCGCCACATCGCCAAGCTCGCCCGCATCGCCGCCACGGACGCCGAGGTCGACGCGCTCGTGCCCGAGCTCAACAACATCCTCGGCTGGATCGAGCAATTGCAGGAAGTGGACGTGACCGGGATCGAGCCGATGACGGCTGTGATCCCGAACAGCCTGAGGCTGCGCGACGACAAGGTAACCGACGGCGGCATCCGCGACGCGGTGCTCGCCAACGCGCCGGTCGCGGAACACGGCTTCTTCGCGGTGCCCAAGGTGATCGAATAGTGGCCGGCATCACCGACCTTGGCGTCGCCGCGATCCGCGACGGATTTCGCAATGGCGACTTCTCCGCCCGGGAAGTGGCCAGTGTGTTCAACGACGCCGTCGCGAAGGCCAAGGGCCTGAACGCCTTCGTGATCGAAACTCCGGAGCATGCGCTCGCTGCCGCCGACGCCGCCGATCAGGCCCGCGCGTCCGGGGATTCCAAGCCGCTGTCCGGCGTCCCGCTCGGCATCAAGGACCTGTTCGCCACCAAGGGCTTTCAGACCACGGCGGGCAGCCACATGCTCGGCGGCTTCGAACCGGTTTACGAGAGCACCGTCAGCGGCAAGCTGTTTGCCGCCGGTGCCGGTATGCTCGGCAAGCTCAACATGGACGAGTTTGCAATGGGTTCGTCCAACGAGACGAGCTACTATGGCAACGTCATCTCGCCCTGGCGGCGGGCGGACGGCGGCAACGCGGCGCTGACGCCGGGCGGCTCCTCCGGCGGTTCGGCGGCAGCAGTGGCGGCGCGGATCGCTCCGGGCGTGACCGGCACCGACACCGGCGGCTCGATCCGCCAGCCGGCCGCTTTCACCGGCATCACCGGCATCAAGCCCACCTACGGCCGCTGCTCGCGCTGGGGCATCGTCGCCTTCGCCTCGTCGCTCGACCAAGCCGGGCCGATGGCGCGCGACGTGCGCGATTGCGGGATCCTGCTCGAAGCGATGGCCGGCTTCGATCCGAAGGACTCGACCTCGCTCGATCTTCCCGTCCCGCAGTGGGAAGCGAACCTCTCCGCGGACCTGCGCGGCAAGCGGATCGGCGTTCCCAAGGAATATCGGATCGAGGGCGTTCCTGCCGAGATCGACCGCGTGTGGGAGCAGGGCATCGCCTGGATGCGCGATGCCGGCGCCGAGATCGTCCAGGTCTCGCTGCCGCATACCAAATATGCGCTGCCGACCTACTACATCATCGCGCCCGCCGAAGCCTCGTCCAACCTCGCGCGCTATGACGGGGTCAAATACGGCCTGCGCGAACTGCCGCCCAAGGAGATGGGCAGCGGCGGGCTCGCCGACATGTACAACGCCACCCGCGCCGCCGGCTTCGGGGCCGAGGTCAAGCGCCGCATCATGATCGGTACTTATGTCTTGTCCGCAGGCTTTTACGACGCGTACTTCAACCAGGCGCAGAAGGTGCGTGCGCTGATCGCCCGCGATTTCGAGCGGGTCTGGGAGCATTGCGATTTGCTCCTCACCCCCACCGCGCCCTCCGCCGCCTTCGCGCTCGGCGAGAAGGCGGACGATCCGATCGCCATGTACCTGAACGACGTGTTCGCGGTCCCGGCCAGCCTCGCCGGCCTCCCTGCGATGTCCGTTCCCGCCGGCCTCAACGACCAGGGCCTCCCGCTCGGCCTCCAGCTCGTCGGCCGCGCGCTCGACGAGCAGGGCGTCCTCAACGCCGGCCTCGCGCTGGAGCAGCGCGCCGGCTTCACGTCACGTCCGGAGGCTTGGTGGTGAGCGACTATCGCATCCAGGGCGCCACCGGCGAGTGGGAGGTCGTGATCGGCCTGGAGGTTCACGCGCAGGTGACCTCCGCCGCCAAGCTCTTCTCCGGCGCGTCGACCGCGTTTGGTGCGGAGCCGAATACGCAGGTGAGCCTTGTCGACGCGGCCATGCCCGGCATGCTGCCGGTGCCGAACCGTGAGTGCGTGCGGCAGGCGGTGCGGACCGGGATGGCTTTGGAAGCCAAGATCAATCCCTGGTCGCGGTTTGATCGGAAGAACTATTTCTACGCGGATCTGCCCCAAGGCTATCAGATCAGCCAGCTTTACCACCCGATAGTTGGCGAGGGACAGATCGAGATCCTGCTCGACGACAAGGACGAGGGCTCGGCCAAGACGGTCGGCATCGAGCGCATCCATATCGAGCAAGATGCGGGCAAGCTGATGCACGATCAGCATCCCAGTTTCTCCTATGTGGACTTGAACCGTTCGGGCGTGGCGCTGATGGAGATCGTGTCCAAGCCGGACATGCGTTCTCCTGAAGAAGCAGGCGCTTACGTGCGCAAGCTGCGATCCATTCTGCGCTATGTGGGCTCCTGCGACGGCAATATGGAGCAGGGCTCGATGCGCGCTGACGTCAACGTCTCGGTGCGCAAGCCCGGCGATGCGTTCGGCACCCGCACCGAGACCAAGAACGTCAACTCGGTCCGCTTCATCATGGCCGTGATCGAGCATGAAGCGAACCGTCAGGTCGACGTGCTGGAGAGCGGCGGGGAGATCGTCCAGGAAACCCGGCTGTGGGACCCGGACAGGAGCGAGACGCGCTCGTTGCGCTCCAAGGAAGACGCGCACGACTACCGCTACTTCCCGGACCCGGACCTGCTCCCGCTGGTGCTGGACGATGCCTTCCTGACCGATTGCCGCGACAGCCTGCCCGAACTCCCCGACGCCAAGCGCCGCCGCTACGAACGTGAGCTCGGCCTGTCCGCCTACAATGCCGCCGTTCTCACCGCCGAGGTGGAGACCGCCCGCTGGTTCGAACGCCTGCTCGCCGCGACCGGCAAGTCCGGCGCCGAGATCGGCCGCGCCGCGTCCAACTGGGTCATCTCCGACCTGTTCGGCGCGCTCAACCGGCTCGGGCGGACGATCACGGACAGCCCGGTCAGTCCCGAACAGGGCGCCGAACTGCTCCGGCTGGTCGCCGACGGGACGCTCTCCGGAACCCTGTCCAAGCAGGTGTTCGAGATCATGCTCGAAACCGGGCAGGACCCCGCGGCGATCGTCGAGGAGCGCGGCCTCAAGCAGACCAGCGACACCGGCGCGATCGAGAAGGTGATTGCCGGCGTCATGGCGGCAAACGCCGACAAGGTCGCCGAATATCGCGCCGGCAAGGACAAATTGTTCGGCTTCTTCGTCGGCCAGACGATGAAGGCGATGGCCGGCAAGGGAAATCCAGCGGTGGTCAACGAGCTGCTCAGGAAGGCGCTGGGCTAGGGCTCGCAGCTCCTTTGTCGGCCCGGACTTGATCCGGGCCATGGCTCGCTTGGTCCGCGGCCGAAACGCGGCCTAGCCCCGTGCCGATCCCGGGCGACGAAAAGGCAAGGATCACGGGAACCGTTCGGGCCCGCGCGACCTTTCCGCTCCGAAACTGCACGAACGGAGCGGGCAATGGACGATCAGCGCGTATGGGCCTTTGAAGAGAGCCTCTGGACGGCGACCCCGGAGCATTATCAGGAATCGATCGACGAAAATTACCTGCTGGTCGTCCCGACCCATCCGCATGTGCTGAGCGGCCAGGATGCGATCGAAGCGGTGAAGAACACGCCGCGCTGGACGAATGTCGCCTTTTCCGAGCAGAAGGTGTCTCGCCCGCAGGACGGCCTGATCGTCGTCGCCTACAAGGTCGACGCCGGCCGCAACGGCGCGGCGCCATACACTGCCTTTTGCTCGTCGGTTTATCGGCGCATCGAGCATGACAATTGGAAGGTGGTGCAGCACCAGCAGACGCCGCAGCTGACCAGCGGCAGCTGAGCGGCGGCAGGGCTAGGGACCCGAACGCGGCGTTCGGCGTTCGAACTTCATGCTGAAGTCGATACGTTCCTTGTTCGCATCCCGAAAACCCGCGGCGCCCGTGGTGGAGGCGGCACGGCCAGTCGTGACGGCACCCATCGGTGAGGCCGCTCCGGTCCCCCAGACCGCGCCCGACACGGTGCCCGCCGGGCCGGCGGCAAGCACGCCTCGTTCAGCCGAGCCGCGGACGCCCCGCGAGCCTGCCGTCACTTCGGAGCCGCCAGTGGCCAGGGAGCCCGCACTAACCTACTCGTAAGCTTGATATTTCGCGAGGTCTGCGGCAGGAACTCGCGACTGGTATGGACGGAGTGCTTATGGCGTCGCGTGCCCTGTTTGCCCTCGCCGGGGCTTCCGCCCTGCTCGCCGGCTGCGTTTCGACGCGCCAGGTGGCCGACGTCGAGTTCCAGCCGCCGCAGGGAAATTACAGCCTGATCGTGATGCGCCCGGACGTGGCTGTCGGCTCGCTGACCACCGGGGGACTGGTCGAGCCGCGCGCGGACTGGACCGAGCAGGCGCGCGCCAACCTTCTCGGCGCGCTGCGGCAGCAACAGGCGGGCCGCGGCGGCAGGACGGTGATCGCCGAGACCCGGGAATCGATCCATGGCGTCGATCCGACGCTGGTCGCCGATCTGGAGCGGCTCCACGGCGCGGTCGGCAATTCGATCGCGCTCCACAAATATCTCGGCGCCGAGCTGCCGACCAAGCGGCGCGGGATCGATTGGACGCTCGGCCAGGACGCGGTCAAGCTCGGCCGCGCGACCGGCATGGACTATGCCTTGTTCCTTTACGCGCAGGACAGCATCGCGTCTGGTGGCCGGGTGGCGATGCAGGTGCTCGGCATCGCCGGTTGCTTTGTCGGCTTCTGCGCGCCTCAAGGCGGCGGGGGCCAGACCGCCTATGCCTCGCTGGTCGATCTCAGGACGGGCAACGTGGTCTGGTTCAACGTGCTCCAGACCAACAGCCAGCTGCCCGGCGTCACTTTCGGAGACATCCGCACGCCCGAGGGCTCGGCGCAGATGGTGGAGCGTCTGCTCGGCCGCATGCGGGCCGGCCGCAACGTCCGGAGTGGCGCGCGATGAACGCTCAACTTTCCCGCCGCGCCGTGCTTGGAGGCTTCGGCTGCGCCTGCTGCGCCGGGCTCGCCGGCACGGCCGAGGCGCGCATCCGCCCGGCCGACATGAAGCCACTGATCGATGCCAGTCACCGCCCGACCGACACGGACGAGAAAGGCCTGTGGCAGCAATATGAGCGGATCGAGCGCGACATCGCCGATTCGAACCTGCTCATCCAGGACAAGGCTCTCACCGGATATCTCGGCGACATCGTCGGGCGGGTCGGCGGGCCGGCGGCGAAGGACATGCGCGTCTATCTAGCGCACATTCCCGAATTCAACGCTTTCATGGCGCCCACCGGCTTCATGGTCGTCTTCTCGGGGCTCCTCACCCGCATGCGCGACGAGGCGCAGCTGTCGGGCGTGATCGCGCACGAGGCCGGGCATTTCCTGCGCCGCCACCATATCCGCGGCTGGCGCGATCTTCGCCGCAAGACCGACGCTTTCTCGATTCTCGCCATGGGCGCGGGCGTCGGCGGCGCGGCCGGCGGCGTGTATCTCGGCGATGCCGTGCAGCTGGCGCAGTTCGGCACCATCTTCTCGCTCCTCTCCTACAGCCGCGAACTGGAGGCGGAAGCGGATGCGCTCGGCCTGAAGCTGATCGCGGAGGCCGGCTACGACCCGCTCGCCATGTCCGGCATCTGGCAGCAGCTCCTCGATGAGCAGAAGGCCAGCGCCCGGGTACGGCGCAAGCGCGTGCGCCGCGACGCCTCGATTTTCCAGACCCACCCCGCTCCCGAATCCCGCATGGTCGATTTGCGCGCCTCGGCCGCCGAAGTGAAGGGCGGCACCGGCGAGGCGGCGCGCGGCCGGGCGCGCTATCTCCAGGCGCTCGCCCCGATCCGGGCGACCCTGCTCGACGATCAGGTCAAGCTCAACGATCCGGGCGCCAGCCTCTACATCATCGAGAACCTCGCCAAGGACGGCTGGACCGGGCTGCTGCGCTTCTACGAGGCGGAGGTCTGGCGCCTGCGCGGCGAGAAGGGCGACGACGCCAAGGCCGCGGCCGGCTATGCTGCCGCGGTCGCCTTTCCGGACGCCCCGCCGGAGGCGTGGCGCATGCACGGCTATGCCCAGCTCAAGGCCGGCAAGCGCGATGAGGGCAAGGCGGCGCTCGGCCGCTACCTCGCACTCGCGCCACAGGCCAAGGACGCGCCAATGGTGCGCTATTCGCTCGCGCAATGAGGTCGCAGATGAAGAGGTTACTCGCGCCCGTGCTCGCCCTGTCAGCGCTCTCGGCGTGCGCGGGCGGGGGCGGCGGCTTGGGCTACTACTCCCTGGTCGAGCCAAAACCCCGCGTGGTCGCGGCGAGCTCGATGACGGTCGTTCCCGGCATGCGTTGGAATCGCGTCCCACGCAGCGTCTACGACATCAGCCGCGAGGAGAACTGGACGCTGAACGGCCCGCTGCTCGACAGCTTGAGCTTCATCGGCGGTGTCGAGAACGGCAAGCGCATCGTCGTCCAGCGCCGCAAGGCCGATCGCAAAGTGCCGGATTTCCGGGCCGACATGTCTCCGCCCGAAATCGCGGCGATGATCGAGAGCTTCTATCGCATCCGCGCCGGCGCCAGCACCTTCGACATGGACAATCTTGCGCCGCGCCAGTTCCTGGGGCAGCCCGGCTTCCAGTTCGACTATCGTTACCTCGGCGGCAACGAACTCGAGCGGCGGGGCAGGGCGGTCGGCGCGATCATCAACGGCCGCTTCTATCTCGCGCTGTTCGACGCCGCCCGGATGCATTATTTCGATGCGGGCATTCCCGAGTTCGAGCGCATCGTCTCCAGCGCCCAGCTGCGGAGCTGATCCACCCCATCACTGCCCCTAGCGGCGCGTCGCACGCTGACAGGGCGAGTTCGGGCGTTCAGCTCAAGCCAAGGGGAAGTTTCGTTTCTCTGCGGTGGCCGCTGCTTCTGCGGCTTCGTTGTGGACCTTGAGGAAAGAGCCACGTTCTCCGCCATCGAGGATCGCGGCGTCCGGGTCGTGATCCTGGATCAGGGACAGCAGTTTCTTCGCTTCCTCCACCGTCCCGGCGACCGGAATCAGCTTGGGGTATTCAGGTCGCTCGACCTTCGGACGCTTGTTCCATCTCATGGTGCGGCTTCACCAGAAAGCCTGCGGCGGCGCAACCGGACGAATTATTTTCCCGCCAAATTGTCGCCATGGAGGGAGGCGCAAGTTCGTGATCGCCAGGCAGCCTGCCACGCTTCGCTCCGGTCGTAGCAGCGTACAACCGGGAGAGTCGCCGAGTCAGCGGCGCAGCGAAAGTCCGCTACGGGTGGGAAGCGAAAGTCGCAGTGAAGTGTGGTTCTTGAGGTGGAGCGCACCTCCGTATCGCACCGGCATCTTTAGCCGCGCAATGATGAGGACCTCGCTGATTAACCGCTTGGGCGGCTCGCTTGTGCGATCATGGCGTCCAACTGAGACTGTGCTAAGCTGCTACCGATGTGAACGGGGGCGAGAACGGTGGTACGCGTGAACTGCATCGGCCTGGTCGGCGCAACGCTCCTGGCCTGGCCCTCGCTTGTGACGGCACAAGCCATCGGACCAAGCCGGGAACTGGTGCTCGGCGCGGAGCAAGGTTTCGAGATTACGATTGAGGTAAATCGAATCCCCCTCCGGTTGCGCGTCGATCCGAGCGCGACAGGCGTGATTCTGCTCAATCCCGGTGCTGCCGAGCGCGCCAAGCTGCGTCCGCGCAGACTCGACAAGAAGCTGGCCCAGGCATTGGGCCTGGAGGCTGGACACGAGGGATTGCAATCGGGGAGCATTGGCGGTGTCGACGTTCCGGTCAACACGCCGGAACCCAACAGGACTTCGCCTCCGGTCGGAGCGCAGACACAGCTTGGGCCGGTGCAGATGCGCGGCAATTTCGCGCTTGCCCGCACTGCGATTGCGGGCGGAAGCGATCAGAAGGTGTTCAGTTGGTTCGCCCGCGACGTGATAAGGAACGCGGACGGCATCATCAGCCCGGCCGCCTTGCCCTTCGACACAGTGCGGTTCAAATTTCGCCAGCCGTCACCTGACGAACGGCTGCTCTCCTTCGCGCTCGACTATTCGCCGCTAACGGGCCTCACCTACCAGCACCGGATCGCTGGCCAGCGAGTGAGCGTAAAATGGTCGGTGCTGGAGCCGGCGACGACCGCCACGGCAGCTGCAGCCGCGGTGATCTCCGATCATCTGGGCGGCAGTTGGGCGGGCGACAGACGGATGCATTCGGTGGGCCTGGGTGTCGCCCGTCCGGTTCGCCCGCTCAGATTCGACGCGGCGCTTGACGTGGAGTCGCTGTCAATCGATCGACTGCTCGTTCGGATCGCCGATCATCGTGGCGGCCACGCTCTTCCGCTCGACGAGCCGATTGGGGAAGACCTGCTCGTGACCGCCCGCTCGGCGCATCAGGCGCGTTATCTTCTGGTCGTTGGCCAAGACACGATGGAGCGGTGCAGCGAACTCAGCTACCTGCGGCGCAACAGAATAGTGATGGCCTGCCGCTGAGGCCCGATCATTTCGTGGGTGCAGGCACCGTCGCCAAGCGCGCGCGAAGCGCGGAAAGATCCGCGCTCGCCGCTTTCGGCGCGAGACCCGTGCCGAGCGCTGCGTCGATCGCCTCCATTCGCAACGCGGTGTTCCCGGTCTCCGTGCCGAGTTGCAGCTGAAGCACGCTGACTAGGTAGCGGCCTTCCTTGAACTTCACCGCTTGCTTGGCGCTTTGAAGCGCGACCGCCGCGGCCGGATAGTCTTTGGCAGCCGAAGCGTCCCGCAGCCTCTTGATCGCCTTCTGCTCGGCGCGGCTCAGCCGGGCCCTCGGCAGCATGGCGCGCTGGCCGTGCGCCCCGCCGCCGTCTACTCTTCGCCCGATGCCGACACGCCTCCCTGGCGAACGCCGTCCCCGGCTCCGAAATCACCGTTCGACTCGCTTCCCGACTGAGCGGCAAGCACCAACAAGGCGAGCGATCTGGATCATGCGAACCTCCTGGTACTGATAAACTAAAGCCGAAAAGAAGCGGTCACGCCAGCCGTAGGCGAAAACGGCCCCTCAAGACGGCTGCAGTTGCCTCGCAAAGAGCTGTCTTAGCCCCGTCACAGCCCCGCTGCAGCGACACGAACGATTGGCACTCGCCGAACCTTCCTCACCGCCGTGCCGCCGCCACGATCTCCTCCGCCCGCGCGAACAGCGCCGGGTCAACCTTCGCTCCGCTCGCCGCCGCATTGCCCTCCAACTGCTCCGGCCGCGAGGCGCCAACGATGGCGCTCGACACGTTCGGCTCGCGCAACACCCAGGCGAGCGCGAACTGGGCGAGGCTGAGCCCGGCCTCGGCGGCGACCGGCTCGAGCCGCTGCACAGCTTCAAGGATGTCCGGCGCCATCAGCCGCGAGATGAAGCCGCCCATCTCCTCGCTGGTGGCGCGCGTGCCGGACGGGGGAGGGGCGCCGGGCCGGTACTTGCCGGTCAGCACGCCTTGCGCGAGCGGCGACCAGACGATCTGGCCGATGCCGTTGGCGGCGCACAGCGGGATCACCTCATCCTCGGGCTCGCGCCACAGCAGCGAATATTGCGGCTGGCTGGAGACGAACTTCTCGACGCCCACCATGTCGATCGCCGCCCGGATCTTGTCGGCCGGCCATTCGGAAAAGCCGATGTAGCGCACCTTGCCCGACTGCACTGCCCGGGTCAGCGCCTCCGTCGTCTCCTCGAGCGGAGTATGCTCGTCGTAGCGATGGCATTGGTAGAGATCGATCATGTCGGTCCGCAGCCGCTTCAGCGACGCGTCGAGTTGCTTCTCGACCTGCGCTCGCGACAAGCCCCGGTCCGTGTCGTTCATCGGAAAGAATAATTTGGTGGCCAGCACATAGCTGTCGCGCGGCCGCGAAGGCAGGACGTCGCCCAGAAAGCTTTCCGCCGCCCCGCGCCCGTAGACGTTGGCCGTGTCGACGAAGTTGATGCCGAGATCGAAGGCCTTGTCGACGCAAGCCACGGCCTGGTCCCGGTCGACGCCGACGCCATAGGTCAGCCAGGAACCGAGCGAGATCTCCGAGACTTGAAGGTCGCTCGATCCAAGCTGGCGATATTGCATGATTCACTCCCCCGCGCCGGCCGCTGTCGCCCAAGCCAAAGCCCGAGCCTCTGCATCGTTCCCCAAGCATCTATCTGAATGGCCAGAACACGGCCAAGATGCGGGATGATCTTTGGCTGTCTGGCTCGGCCGGCGATACGGTGTGGATCGTATTCGGCGTCACCGTGCTCGCGGTGACGGTGCTGGTGCTTAGTAATTCGGCAGAACTACCCGGCCCGCCCATCTGAAGCGGCGTGCAGGTCGCTGGTAGGTCAGTCTGTGACCTTGCCGTCGCAGACGGCAGAGACGTCAAGAGGCACAGAACTTGTTCACCGCCGCAGCGATCCAGAGATTGCCCTGGTGAGACTAGTGGCACAATGTTGAGGCGTGAGACCGCGTCAATTTCCGCCAACGTCGTGAAGCGCACATTCGCCTGTCGGACGCAACGACGGTTCGACGAAAGCAGCATGGAAAGCAGGGCGAGCGGCGGGCACCCTTTGTTCATCTTCCGGCACGGGCTGGTTTTGGCACTGACCCTGGCATGGTGGACTGTCGCCCTCAGTGCGGCAGCAGCCGCGCAAGCGCCCCGGATTGCCAGGCACAGGCCGGCTCCGCCCTCGACGTCCACCATGCCGCCGCTCCGGTCTGCGGAGATCGACAACAGCCTCGCGATCGGTGGTGACGAGATCGACGCCCGCAAAGTCGAAACGAGGCTGACCGTCCCGGTAAAGGTGAATGGCCGCGGTCCCTATCAGTTCATCGTCGACAGCGGCGCCGACACCTCCGTTGTCGGACTGCGGATCGCGCGCGACCTGCAACTTCCGCTCGGCCGGCCGGTGGTTCTGAACAATATGACCGACCGCAATATCGTCGACCGGGTCAAGGTTGACGAATTGAGCCTTGGCCCAAGCACGATCAGGGATCTGGAACTCCCCGCCCTGCGCGAACAGGATGTCGGCGGCGCGGGGATGATCGGGATCGACGCACTGGTCCGCCAGCGCGTGATGATGGATTTCGAAAAGCGGACGATCAAAATCGAGGACGCGACCAAGCGGGCTAAGAGATATCCCGGCGAGATCGTGGTGGTCGCGCGGTTGAGGCGCGGGCAATTGATCCTGACGCAGGTCAAAGCCGCCGGCCTGTTGCTCGACGCCGTCATCGATACCGGGTCGCAGGTCACGATCGGCAATCTCGCCCTTCGCGACCAGCTTGTCCGCCGCAGGCGCGACAAGCTCACGACGATTTCAGCGACAGGAGTCACGGGGAAGACCATCAATCTTGAACTCGCGACCATCCCCGAGCTTCGGCTCGGTCCAGTCACCCTGCGCAATGTGCCGATGGCGTTCGCAGATGTGCCGCCGTTCAAGGTGTTCGGCCTTTCCGACCAGCCCGCTTTGCTTCTCGGCACCGACCTGCTGGAGGCGTTCCGCCGGGTGTCGCTCGATTTTCGGGCGCGCAAGGTGCGCTTTCAGCTGCGGCGCTGCCGAACGGAGACGATTGCGATCAGCACGTGGGGTGCCTCCTCGACCCGGCTGTCCTCGACGGGCGCCGCCGAGGTCTGCGGACGATAGCCAAAGTGGCGGAAGGTTTCGGACGCCCCGTCGCTGCCGCTGGTGCCGGGCATGGGAGCCTGGGAAAGTTCACGGACCTCGCGTTCGAGGCTGGACTCTGGCGCTGGGCGCTCGCTAGCGGTTCCGCGACCTCTCACCTCGAACGAGCCGGCATACATGACAGCGCAGTCCGTGCATCGCGACGCATATCTGGATCTGATAAAGCGGTCGATTACCAACTATCACTATCTGGGCGGAGACGGATCGTTCGAGGACTTCCGCTGCGTCACGCATTACGATCTGGAGCAGGCGCGCTGGAAGATCGACCCACTGGCCAAGCCGATCACCTTGCTGAACAAGATCCAGCTCGATCTCATCGAGCAGGCGGTCGTCGCGGTGGAGCAGAGGAAGGTGCCCGGCGACTTCATGGAGGCTGGCATCTGGCGGGGCGGCGCCATCATTCTGATGCGGGCGCTAATCTTCGCCTATGGCCTCAACGGCCGGAAGGTCTTCGCAGCGGATTCGTTTGCCGGCATACCCAAGAACGTCCGCGCGGTGAACGACCCGGTCGACAATTGGAGCGACCGCTGGGTGGCGCCAATCGAGGAAGTGCGGCAGAACATCGCCAGATTCGGCCTGCTGGATCACAAGGTCGTGTTCGTCCCCGGTTTCTTTTCGGACTCGCTGAAGAGCCTTTCGCGGGAAAGGTTCGCCGTGATCCGCCTCGATTCCGACTCCTACGACTCCGTCGAGACCTCGCTCGAATATCTCTACCCGTTGGTCTCGCAGGGCGGGATCGTCATCATCGACGACTGGCATCTTCCCGGATGCAGGATGGCCGTCCTCGACTATCGTTCCCGCCAAGGCATCCGCGACGACATCTTCGAACTTGGGGGGAACGCATATTGGGTCAAGCAGCAGAGTTACGGCACCCCCCGGCGGTCATGAGGACGGGAAAGGTTCGCAACGGGTCGTGGGCGATCATTCGGCTAATGGTCGGCGAGCACCGCTGTCGATGAGTTCAGTTGGGGACGCGAACGCCCACCGTGGGCGCAGGGCGGACCAGCGGCCGACTCAGCCTCCTCACCCATCCACGCTTGCTCCCGCCGCGCACCCTGCTATACGCGCCACCCGACCGGCGGCCTTTTTGCGGGCGTGGCGGAACTGGTAGACGCGCTGGATTTAGGTTCCAGTATCGCAAGATGTGGGGGTTCGAGTCCCTTCGCCCGCACCAGCTTCGCCGCTCTGCCCGCGAAGCGCCGTTCCCGACTATTCACGAACATGCAGGGCCAGGACATGCAAACAGTTGAGACGTTGAACGAGGGCCTGAGGCGCGCCTACCGGATCACCATTCCCGCCGCCGATGTCGATGCCCGGGTCGATGGCGAGCTCAAGAAGATGGCGCCGCGCATGCGGATGCCCGGCTTCCGTCCCGGCAAGGTGCCCGCCAATCTCGTGCGTAAGATGCATGGCCCCGCGCTCCAGCAGCAGGCGGTGGAGACCGCGGTTCAGGAGGGCGTTCAGAAGCTGCTGACCGAGCAGCGGCTTCGGCCCGCGACGCAGCCCGCCGTCGAGCTCAAGGAAAGCGGCCAGGGCCAGGATACGGTCGTCACAGTCGAACTCGAGACGCTGCCGGAAATCCCGACCCCGCAGATCCAGGGGCTGAAGCTCGAGCGGCTGGCGGCGGATGTCACCGACGCCGAAATCGAGGAACGCCTCGCGCAGCTCGCCCAGGGGCAGAAGAGCTTCGATCCGGCTCCGTCCGATTACCCGGCGCAGATGGGCGACCTCATCATCATGGACTATGAGGGCAAGGTCGACGGCGAAGCGTTCGAAGGCGGCAAGGGCGAGGGCATGTCGATCGAGCTCGGGTCGGGCCGGCTGATCCCTGGTTTCGAGGACCAGCTGGTCGGCGCGCGCGCCAACGAACAGCGGACGCTCAACGTCACTTTCCCGGCCGACTACAATGTCGAATATCTGAAGGGCCGCCCGGCCACTTTCGAGGTGACGATCAACGAGGTCCAAAAGCCACGCGAGGCGCAGCTGGACGACAGCTTCGCCCAGTCGCTCGGCCTCGAAGGCATCGATCAGCTGCGTGGCCTGCTGCGCGGCCAGATCGAGCAGGAGCATCAGGGCCTCACCCGCACGCACATGAAGCGCAAGCTGCTCGATCAGCTCGCGGCGTCGCACGACTTCCCGGTCCCACCCTCGATGGTCGAGGCCGAGTTCAACCAGATCTGGCAGCAGCTGGAGCATGAGGCGACGCACGAGGCCGATCCGGAAGCCGCGCGCGCCGAGATGGCAACCGATCGCGAGGATTATCGCAGCATTGCCGAGCGGCGGGTGCGCCTCGGCCTGCTCCTGTCGGAGATCGGGCAGGCCAACGGCATCGATGTCTCCAGCCAGGAGATGAACCAGCTGATCGCGCAAGCAGCCCAGCAATATCGCCCGGCCGACCGCGACAAGTTCGTGCAATATGTCCGCGGCGACGCCATGGCCGCCGCCCAGCTTCGCGCGCCTTTGTTCGAGGACAAGGTCGTCGACTTCCTGTTCGCCAGCGCGGAGGTGACGGACCGGACGGTCAGCCGCGAGCAGCTCCAGGCGGAGATCGAAAGCGAAGAGGGCGTTCACGTCCACGGGCCCAATTGCAACCACGACCATGATCACGATCATGACGTGGCCGAGCTGGTCGAGGCGGCCGCGCCGGCTCCCGCTGCCGACGAGGCTGCTCCCGCCCCGAAGAAGGGTAGGGGCAAGAAGCCTGTGCCGAGCGCAGTCGAGGGGGCCGACGTGCAGACTTCCGTCGCTGAGGAGGCCGCGCCGGCCAAGAAGCCGCGGGCCAAGAAAGCGGCCGCGGAGCCTGCCGCCGAAGCTCCCCCCGAACCCGCCGCGCCCAAGAAGAGCCGCACCAAGAAGCAGGGTTAATCTGTTAACCCTTCTTCCTTAAGCCTGGGTGCGAACCAAGGCCTCGAGGGAGAATGGCGGACGTGAGCGGGAGGGGGATCAAGACGGGCGGCGGCACGGTTTCGGGGCTGGCGCCCGTCGCGCCCAAGGGGTTCGTCAAGGCTCAGCCGGGAACGGCTTGGGACAAGGGAGCGGTCGACATGTCTGCCTACCGCATCGCCGTGCTCCTGCCCTGCTACAACGAGGAAGCCGCGATCGCGCAGACGGTCGCGGGCTTTCGCGCGGCGCTGCCCGAGGCGGAGATCTACGTCTACGACAATAATAGCCACGACCGCACCCGCGAGATCGCCGCCGCGGCCGGCGCAATCGTCCGGACCGAGCGGATGCAGGGCAAGGGCAATGTCGTGCGCCGCATGTTCGCCGACGTCGAGGCCGACGTCTATGTGATGGCCGACGGCGATGCGACCTACGACGCCTCCGCCGCGCCCGAACTGGTCCGCCGCCTCGTCGAGGAGCAGCTCGACATGGTGGTCGGCGCTCGCAAATCGGAAGTGGAGGAGGCCTATCGCGCCGGCCACGTGCTCGGCAATCGGCTGTTCACCGGCCTGCTGTCGCGCCTGTTCGGCCGCACCTTCAGCGACATCTTTTCCGGCTACCGTGTCTTCTCACGCCGTTTCGCCAAGTCTTTCCCGGCTTTATCGCGCGGCTTTGAGACGGAGACAGAGATCAGCGTCCACGCGCTCGAGCTCGCCATGCCGGTCGGCGAGGTCGTCACCGCCTATGGCGCGCGCCCCGAGGGATCGGAGTCCAAGCTTTCCACCTACCGCGACGGCTGGCGGATCATGAAGACGATCCTTCACCTCTACCGGATCGAGCGGCCGGTCCTGTTCTACGGCAGCTTCGGCTTGATGCTTGCCATGGTCGCGCTGGTGCTCTCGATCCCGCTCGCCATCACCTTCGCGCAGACCGGCCTCGTGCCCCGCCTGCCGACGGCGATCCTGGCGACCGGCCTTATCATCCTGGCCTTCATGAGCTTCATGTGCGGCTTGATCCTCGACACCGTAGTCCGCGGCCGCCGCGAGGTGCGCAGGCTCGCTTATCTGAGCTATCCGGCAGTGGGAAATAAGGCGGCTTGAGCCGGATGCGCCTTGCCGAACGGCGCGATCAGCCTGCAATAATGCGTCTCGGCAAACCCGTAGGACGCTCCGGCTAGTTCCTCCAGGAGCGGGCGATCGCGAACGGTGATCCGGCCGCGCTTGCTCCTCAGCGCGCCGTGCCCTTCCAGCACATGCAAGGTGTCCGTCACGGTCGCCCGGCGCACGCCCAGCATCCTGCCGATATGTTCGTGCAGCAGCTGGATTTCATCTCCATCGATCCGGTCGTGGCACATCAGCAGCCAGCGCGAGAGGCGCTTGGCGGCAGGGTCGCGAAGATTGGAAGCAAGCGTCCGGGCGGTCTGGATCGACAAGGCGTGGATGAAGCGCAGGAAGAGCCGATTGGCGGACGGGTGCCGCGCGCAGAACTCCCCGAAGACATCGGCCTCGACGCGCAGCGAGCGGCCGCCGCCAATCTGGACGAGGGCCTCATGCGACGCCTGCTCGCAGCCGAGCAGCAATTGCGAATTGGTCATCCCGTCGCGGCCGACCAGCGCCACCTCCACGCGGCTGCCGTCGGGCAGCACGTCGGCGACGGACGTGACTCCGGCCTCCGGGAAGCAGACGAACGTGATTGGCTCGCCCTGTCCGACGATGACGTGGCCCTGGTTGAGCGGCACCGGTTGGAGATGCGGCCGCAGCCAATCGAACGCCTGTGGGCCGAGCGAGCGAAGCAGCAGGTTGCCGCAAGTCGCGGACGTGACCGGCTGGACCCTCTGGTAATTCCGGGACCCCCTTAGAGGCTCACCCAAATCCCATGCTCAGCAGGAAAAAACTGGTCGCGATCTTGCTGCCGACGATGATCAGCAGCCAGTCGGGAAAGGCGCGCTTCAGAAAGCCTTGCATCGGATCACCTCGCTAGCACCATGCAGCCCGCCCGCCTCCGGGAGAGACGGGCGGGCTGCCGGAAGTCAGGGCATCAGCACCGTGTCGACCACATGGATGACGCCGTTCGATTGCATCACGTCCGCGATGGTGACGCGCGAAGTGCCACCCTTGGCATCGGTCAGGACTAGCGTCCTGCCTTGCATGCGTCCGGTCAGCGTGGCGCCCTGCACGGTCTTGAACGTCGCCTTGCCCTTGCCGGCGCGGATCTTGCCGGCGATCGCGCCCGAGGTCATCCGGCCCGGCACGACGTGATAAGTGAGGATGCTGGTCAGCGTGCCCTTGTTCTCGGGCTTGACCAATGAGTCGACGGTGCCGGCGGGGAGCTTGCCGAAAGCGGCGTTGGTCGGCGCGAACACGGTGAAGGGGCCTTTCCCCGACAAGGTCTCGGCCAGGCCGGCAGCCTGAACTGCGGCGACAAGGGTGGTGTGATCCTTCGAATTGACCGCATTCTGAACGATGTTGCGGTTCGGGTACATCGCGGCGCCGCCGACCATCGGGTTCTTGGCGAGTGCCGGCGCCGTCGCGGCCAGAGTGATCGCAGCGGCGGCGGCGAGCGCAGCGCGCAGGTTCATTTGTCGCATGTTCGGGTCCATCCCTTCTCGTTGGCTCACCCCTTCAAAGCCGGGGTGCCCCGAAGATACGGGAGCGATCCGCAAGCGGATGCGTCATACGCGGTTTATTTTTCCCGACGCCGCGATCGGCCCGGTCGGCGCGCCGGTAGGAGAGCCGCCGGCCGGCTCCAGGCTGATCGCAAAGGTGGCGCCGCTGTGAATGTGTGCGCGGTGACTCTCGGGCACACCAACGCGGCTTGGCAACTCCGCGCCGATGACGCCAAGTGAACGGGGCGTGCCGTCGCCGGGGATGATCCACAGCTCGGCCGCGCGGCCTCCAGCGGCAAGCCGCACGGGCGTCACCAGCAGCCGTTCGCCCGTTCCCTCGACCGCGATCGTAACCGCGGAGGCGGATTTCTCGTCCCCGAGCGAGGCCACCAGCACGGCCTGTGCCTGCTGCGGCGGTGCGATGGCGACCGGAGGGGCTTGCGGTGCAGGCCCCGGGCGAGTGACCAGCACCAACGCAAGCGAAGCGGCCACGGCGGAGGCTCCGATGGTGGCCATCCGCCATCGCCGGATCGCGGCTGAGGTGCGGTCCGTCCCCTCATCATCATTCGCCGCCAGCTTGGCCGCGATCGCGTGCCAGACGGCGGCCGGCGGTTCCACGGGAGAGCCGGTCAGCATCGGGGCGAGCCGCACGCTCCAGGCCTCCACCTGTTCGGCAAAGGCCGGATCGGCCGTCGCCCGCGCCTCGGCTGTCGAGCGTTCCGAACCTTCGAGCAGCCCAAGCACATATTCGGCGGCGAGGACGTCGTCGTCGGGCTCAGTCATTGCGACAGGCACTCCCGAAGCTTGAGTAGTGCGCGGCGGATGCGGCTCTTAATCGTGCCGAGCGGCTGCGAAGCGCGCGTGGCGAGCTCGGAATAGCTCGAACCCTCGAAGAATGCGGCGCGGATCAGGACATTGTCCTGGCTATCGAGCCTGCCGAGGCAGACGCCGAGCCGTGCGCCTTCCTGATCCCGCTCCATCGCAAAGTCGGCGGCGTCGGCTGTATCCGGCACCTCGTTCGCCAGGTCGATCGGCTCGAGCGGCAGCGCCTTGCGCCCGCGCAGCCGATCAAGCGCCTTGTTGCGGGTCAGCGCCACCAGCCAGGTGATCGGGCTCGCCCGCTCGGCATCGAAGCGGTCCGCATTGCGCCACACGGTAAGATAAGCCTCCTGCAACGCATCCTCCGCTTCCTGCCTGTCGGGCAAGATACGGAGGCAAACGCCGAACAGCTTCGCGGACGTCGCGGAATAAACGTCGCGCAGCGCAGCCCGGTCCCCGGCCGCCACGCGCTGCAAGCCCTCCACAAGCCGCGCGCGAGCCTGTCCGGTCTTGTCCGAGGGCGTTGGTGCTTCAGGCCTGTGGGTGAATTCGTTCAAGCGCGTCTCTCTCGGGGCGCTCCTATTGACCGAAACGGCGCCCCGGTAAAGCAAGCCCAACCGCGAGCGTGGGAGCCGACGCACTGTTCCTGAGCTGAGTCACAAAACCCCTCAGGGCGCTAGCGCGATCGGCTTGTACTTGGCTTCCGATGCGGCCTCATTCAGACAGACATCCTCCGCGCCCGGGCGGCGGCGGCCGAGGACGGCGGGGTCGGTGACCGGGCAGGCCGGCGGGGGCGCGGCGGCCGCCATGCGCAGCAGCGGCGAGAGGCTCGGCCGCGGGGCGCTGCCGGGGAGGCCGAACGCGAAATGGCTGTGATCGCCCTCGTCGAGCGATTCGATGAGGACGTAGCCGGCGCGGCGGAAAGCGGCGTCGAGCTGAGCATGGGCGACGCCGGGGCGTCGCGCGATGTCGATCGCGCGGCCTTGAAGGTGCCAGCTGTTGGGCGCCCCGCCGACCGCTCGATTGTGCGAGGGGCTGCGATAGACGCTGGTGACCGCGCCCCATTTCGCGGCGAGCGAGACGGCGCCCTGCATTGCGCCTGGAGCTTCCGCCTTGCCGCGCAGCTTGATCCTGACCTCCGCGCCGCCCGTTCCCGGCAGCGCGGGCGTCGCGCCCAGCATCAACATTGCGAAGATCGAACCCACCCCGATCATGGCGTCACTTGCCCCCAAGTCTTCTGCCGATGACCTGCGCTCCTGATGGCTGAGATGCAAGCCCCCAGTTGCGTCGCCCGCCGCTCTCGGCGCGCCGTTCGAGCCCTGCGACAGTGCTCAGGACAGGGCTTGAACCTTGGCTGCGATCCTCCGATGTTGGCGGAACCCATTTACAGGATCTCCCGACATCATGGACCATCAGGATATCGTCTCCGGCCTCGTTCCGATCGTGATCGAGCAGTCGAACCGCGGGGAACGCAGCTTCGACATCTATTCGCGGCTGCTCCGCGAGCGGATCGTGTTCGTGACGGGGCAGGTCGAGGACCACATGGCGACCCTGATCACGGCGCAGCTGCTGTACCTCGAATCGGAGAATCCGAAGAAGGACGTGTTCATGTACATCAACTCGCCGGGCGGCGTCGTCACGGCGGGAATGGCGATCCATGACACGATGAACTACATCCGGCCGCGGGTCGGGACGGTCTGCATCGGGCAGGCAGCGTCGATGGGCAGCTTCCTGCTCGCGGCCGGCGAGCCGGGCATGCGGGTCGCGCTCACCAATGCCCGCATCATGATCCACCAGCCGTCGGGCGGCGCGCAGGGCATGGCTTCGGACATCGAGATCCAGGCCAAGGAGATCCTGCGCATCCGGCATCGGATGAACGAGCTTTACGCCCACTATACCGGCCAGACGCTGGAAACGATCGAGCGCGCGATGGACCGCGACAAGTTCCTGTCGGCGAGCGAAGCGCAGACCTTCGGGATCGTCGACGAGGTGTTCGACAAGCGGCCGGCAGTGGGCGAGGACGAGACCGCCAAGGCCGCGTGACATTCACGTCGGTTAACGTTTAGGCCATTGTGATCGTGTCAAAGTGCGGTCAGGATGGTGTTGTCGCGGGCCCGGTGCCCCTAAGGGATTGAAGAATGGCGAAGTTGCAAGGCGGCGATTCGAAAAGCACGCTCTATTGCTCGTTCTGCGGCAAATCGCAGCACGAAGTGCGCAAGCTGATCGCCGGCCCGACCGTGTTCATCTGCGATGAGTGCGTCGAACTGTGCAACGACATCATCCGCGAAGAAACCAAGTCCGCCCTCGTCAAGACGCGTGACGGCGTTCCGACCCCGTCCGAAATCTGCAAGGTGCTGGACGATTATGTGATTGGGCAGATGCACGCCAAGCGCGTGCTCTCCGTCGCGGTGCACAATCACTACAAGCGGCTCGCGCATGGCGCGAAGGGCGCGGATGTCGAGCTCGCCAAGTCCAACATCCTGCTGGTCGGGCCTACCGGCTGCGGCAAGACCTTGCTCGCCCAGACGCTGGCCCGCATCCTTGACGTGCCGTTCACCATGGCGGACGCGACGACGCTCACCGAAGCCGGCTATGTCGGCGAGGATGTCGAGAACATCATCCTGAAGCTGCTCCAGGCCTCGGACTATAATGTCGAGCGGGCGCAGCGCGGCATCGTCTATATCGACGAGATCGATAAGATCAGCCGCAAGTCGGACAATCCCTCGATCACCCGCGACGTCTCGGGTGAGGGGGTCCAGCAGGCGCTCTTGAAGCTGATGGAGGGCACCACCGCCTCCGTGCCGCCGCAGGGCGGCCGCAAGCATCCGCAGCAGGAATTCCTGCAGGTCGACACCACCAACATCCTGTTCATCTGCGGCGGCGCGTTCGCTGGCCTTGAGAAGATCATCGGCGATCGCCTGCAGGGCAAGTCGATCGGCTTCGGCGCTTACGTCGCTGCGCCCGACGAGCGCCGCACGGGCGAAGTGCTGCGGCAGACCGAGCCGGAGGATCTGCTCAAGTTCGGGCTCATCCCCGAATTCGTCGGCCGCCTTCCGGTCATCGCGACGCTGGAAGATCTGGACGTCGAGGCGCTGGTCAAGATCCTGCGCGAGCCGAAGAACGCCCTTTCGAAGCAATATGCCAAGCTGTTCGACATGGAGGACGTGAAGCTCAGCTTCACCGACGACGCGATGGTGGCGATCGCCAAGAAGGCGATCGAGCGCAAGACCGGCGCCCGCGGCCTGCGCTCGATCATGGAGAACATCCTGCTCGACACGATGTTCGATCTGCCCGGCATGGACGGGGTCGACGAGGTGATGATCGACGACGATGTGGTCGGCGGCCGCAAGGAGCCCGTGCGCGTCTACGCCAAGGCCGAAGACGCCGCCTGAGCTTGAGCCTGAGCTGGGGGGGCCGGAGGCCTACCGGAGCGGAGAGACCGCGTTGGTGCGGTCGAAATAGATGATCGAGTCGAACTGCTCGGTCAGCCGCGCATCGAAATAGTGGCTCTGGCGTTCGCTTTGCGGGAGGTAGATGACGCCCACGGCTCGCTCGAGGCGATCCCGGCCGAACTCGGCGGCGCTCGCATTGCCGCGCAGCATCATTGAGAAGTTCGACACCCCGGCCCTGTGGAACAGCCCTGAATAGCTTTCGGGCAGTGCCGGACGCAGTTGGTAGACGCGGCCTGGGGCATCCCATTCGGGCGCGGCCATGACTGTGCCTGTGTAGGTGAAGAAGCCGACCAGAAAGGCGGCGTCCCGATAACGCTGCCGCATCAGCTGTCCAAGGTTGAGCTCGCCGCGGTCGGCGGCGAAGGTCGCCCGCGCATCCCCCGAATGCGTATTGTGGCTCCACACCACCACCTTGCCAGGGCGGCCCGACAGCGCGCCGACATGGTTGGCAATCTCCTCGACATTGCGCGCCATGTGCTGGTCGCGCACGTTCCAGGCGAGCGAGCCGGCATAGACCGTCCGGAAGTAAGCCTCGCCGCCCGCCACCGAGGCGGCGCTGCGTCGGGCGGCGAAGTGGCGTTCGCGCTGTACCGGACCGGTGGGTGTCGGAAGTCCCTCGACCAGGCCGATCACCGCCTGAACTTCCTCCTCGCACGATCGGCTTGCCCGCCTCGCGGCTTCGCCATAAGCGTGAGTGGACCGGCGATAGGGTGCGAAGCAGGCATATTGCCGCCGGGCAGTGGCGGCGGCGCGCGGATCGACGCTGCCCAGATAGCCGATCACCGCGTCGGCTGCGTCAAAGACGTCGTAAACGTCCATCCCGTACACGCCGGCGCGGCGCTCGGCGGGCTGCCCGAGGTTCCAGGTGCGCAGCCGGTCGATGAAATCGCGGAACTCGGCGTTGCGCCACATCCAGCGCGGAAAGCCCTGGTAGCCCGACAGCGCCTGCTCGGCGCTCCTGTCGGAGCCGAGCCCGCGGACATACTGGTTCACCCGGTAGGTCGCCGACCAGTCGCCCTCGATCGCCACCGCGCCGAAACCGGCTTCGCGGATCAGCCGTTCGGAAATCCGCCCACGCTCCACATAATATTCGCGCGTGCCGTGGGTGTTCTCGCCGAGCAGGACGAAGCGGGACCCGGCGGCCGCGCGCACGACGCCGTCATGATCGTTGGCCTGGCCGGAAAGCGGGACCACGGTTCGCGCCCAGGCACCAGCAGAGGCGCTGGCGGTTTGGTTAGCGGATGGGGCCGGCGACGCGCACGCGCTCATGCCCCAAAGGGCGGACAGGCAGATCGTTGCGAGGGTTCGGAACATGCTGCGCGACCTCGTCATGAAGCGCCGCCGCAGCTGGGCTACGCCGTCAGGAAGTTGGGTGCGGAGATCGGGGCCTCGCCATGGATTCGGTCCAGATACGCGGAGGCCAGGTGGTAATGCGCCTGGACGGCCCTGCTATGGGATGCGCGCTGGGCGAGCTCGATCTCGTCCTCCGCCCGGCGCTGGTAATAAGCAACCTCATCACCCGACATCGTGCGTCCACTTTCTCCGTCTCGTGACCGCTTCTACGGGCGAGATGCCCCGGCGGATTAGGTGCCTGTAAAAACGCGGCGCGGGTCGTCACGATCCCGAAAAGATGCCTGATTTGGGTTATTGCCGCTCGTCAGACCACCACCAGACGGTCCTCGCCGAGGTCGCTCAGCAAGCCGATCAGGCCTCCGGCTTCCACGTCGGGTGCGACATCGCCATGGCTGAGGCCGGCGAGAACGAAGCCGGACTGGCACGCGATGATGGAGACCCCGAGGGCGGCGACCTCGGTGCGAAGCTCGGCGATCCCGGGCATGCCTGCGCCGGCATAGCGGGCGTCCTCCGCCGCTGGGCCGAGCAGCCCGACTGACTCGCCATGCAGATAGATGCGTGCTCGTCCGCCGAGCGCCGCCTGCGCGGCGGCGAGCGACAAGGCCGCGTGGAAACGGGCGGGATCGGCCGCCGCGACGAGGACGGTCAGGCCGCGCATGCGGGGCAGCCCGGGTCCTTGGGCAAGGCTATGGTACGAAAGCGCATGGTGAGCGCGTCCATCAGGAGCAGCTTGCCGGCGCTTTCCTCGCCAAAGCCTGTGACGAGGCGGATCGCCTCCAGCGCAGCCAGGCTTCCCATTACACCCGCTGCCGCACCCAGCACGCCGAGATCCGCGCAGCTTCGCCCCGGACGCTGGGGGTCGCTACCGACGAAGCAGCGGTAACAGGGCTTGTCCACCTCCCAGCCGCGATAGACGCCAAGCTGGCCCTCAAACTCGTTGACGGCGGCCGAAACCAGGGGAATGCGAAGCGCCAGCGCCGCGTCCGCGACGACGAGCCGGGTGTCGAAACTGTCGGTGCCGTCGATTACCACGTTGGCGTCCTCCAGCAGTCGGTGCGCGTTGGAGGCGTCGATCCGGCGGCGCGAGAAGTCTACCGCGACATCCGGGTTGAGCGCCCCGACCGCCCGCTTGGCCAGGCGCGTCTTGGGAAGACCGACGTCGGCGGTCCCAAAGAGCACCTGCCGCTGCAGATTGGAGAGCTCGACTACATCATCGTCGATAATCGTCAGCTGGCCGATTCCAGCCGCAGCGAGATACTGGATAGCGGGCGACCCGATCCCGCCCGCGCCGATCAGGACGACCTGTGCTGCGAGGAGCTTGCGCTGTCCCTCGCCGCCAATCTCCTTCAGGACGATCTGGCGGGCATAGCGGTCGAGCTGATCGTCGGTCAGGCTCACTGTCCGGTCGAGCCGAAGCCTCCCGAGCCGCGGTACGTGTCAGCCAAAGCGTCTGTCTCGGAGAAGCGCGCCTTGAGCACCGGTGCCGGGACGAACTGCGCGATGCGCTCGCCGCGGACCACCTCGAACGGACGGTCGCCAAGATTGGCCAGGATCACCTTCACCTCGCCGCGATAGTCGTTGTCGATCGTGCCGGGCGTGTTGAGGCAGGTAATGCCGTGCTTGAGCGCCAAGCCGGACCGCGGGCGGACCTGGACTTCGTAGCCGCTCGGAATGGCGATCGCGAAGCCGGTAGCGACGGCGTGGCGCGCGCCGGGGGCGAGCGTCAGGCTTTCGGCGGCGACGACGTCGAGGCCGGCGGCGCCGTCGCTGGCGTAGGCGGGGAGCGGGAGACCCTCACCATGCGGGAGCCGTTTCAGTGCGATCTCGATCATGACGCGCCCGCTTTGCGATCCATGAGTCGAGCGCGTAGCGGCCCGGCCCAAGGGTTGCAAACAACAGGCCGAGGAAGGCCAGGATCAGGGCCGGCCACCAGCCGGCGAAATCCTGCGACCAGTGCACCATCCAGACCGCCACAATGAAGTTGAAGGCTGTGATCAGGCCGAGCCAGCGGGTGAGCAGGCCGATGATGAAGCCGATCCCGGCGATGAACTGCCACCACACCGACAGCGGCGCCATCAGTTCGGGTGCCCAGAAGTTGAACTGGACGAGGAACTTGACGAACTCGTCCATTCGCGCCGCGCTGATGATATTGTCGTGGCTTTGGTAGATGAGGAACGCGCCGGTCACGCAGCGGAGCAGAAATAGGCCAAGGTCGCCGAGCTGTGCCAGCGGCGTAAGCAGAAGAAGGTCAGTGACTCTGCTCCGCATGCTCATCCCCCAGCTGCGCGGCGATCCGATCCGCCAGACGACGGGCCACCTCCGTCTTGGAGAGCAGGTCCCAGCTCTCCACACCCGTCGCAGTCACGAGATGGACCTGGTTCGCCTCGCCGCCCATGACGTTACCCGACACGTCATTGGCCACGATCCAGTCGCATCCCTTTCGCGCAAGCTTGCCCCGGGCGTTCGCCAGCACGTCCTCCGTCTCGGCCGCGAAACCGATCAGGAGCCGAGGTCGCGTGGGCGACAAGGCCAGTTCTGCAAGCAGGTCCGGATTTTCGACCAATCGGATCGCCGGCGGCCTCCCGGCGCTCTTCTTGATCTTCGCCGGCGCGGGCTCGGCACGCCAGTCGGCAACGGCAGCGACCATCACCGCCGCGTCTGCCGGCAGCGCTGAGCCGATGCGCGCCTGCATCTCGAGCGCGGTCTCGACATCGATCCGATCCACGCCGGGAGGAGTGGGGAGGGCCACCGGACCCGCGACCAGGGTGACGCGCGCGCCAAGCGCGGCCAGCGCGCCCGCGATGGCGAAACCCTGCTTGCCCGACGAGCGGTTCGCCAGCACGCGGACCGGGTCGATCGGCTCGTGCGTCGGGCCTGCCGTCACGAGGATATGCTTGCCCTGCAGGTTGCCATTCGGAGCGTCAGCCTGCGCGGACCAGTATCTGGAGATCGCCTGAAGAATGACGTCAGGCTCCGGCAGGCGGCCAGGGCCATATTCGCCGCAGGCCATCTCACCCTCGTCGGGCTCGATCACAGCCAGCCCGTCCTGCCGCAGCCGGGCGACGTTGCGGACGGTGGCCGGATGCTGCCACATGCGCACGTTCATCGCCGGCGCGACCAGCACCGGCTTGTCGGTCGCGAGCAGGAGGGTGGTGGCGAGATCGTCCGCAATGCCGGCAGCCATCCGCGCCAGCAGGTCCGCCGTCGCCGGGCAGACCACGACCAGGTCGGCCTGGCGGCTGAGCTGGATATGTCCCATCTCGACTTCGTTCTTGAGATCCCAAAGGCTGGTATGAACCTGATTCTCCGAAAGCGCTGCCAGCGTCATCGGGGTCACGAACTGCGCGCCGCCCTCCGTCAGCACGCAGGTGACCGACGCGCCGCCCTTGCGCAGCAGCCGGATGAGCTCGCAGCTCTTATACGCAGCGATCCCGCCGCCGATGATCAGCAGGATGCGCTTGTCCCGCATCCTGTCAGTAGCCGGTCGTGAGCATGTCGATGGCATTCATGATCGCCGAATGATGGTCTTTCAGATTGGCTATGCGTGAACCAAGCTCCCGAACCGGCACGGACGCGGCGAACTGGGTCACCATGCGGAGGGCCGTACCGTCGACGTCGAACTCGGGATTGAGACGCCGCCCCGCAACCGGTGCCACCCCCAGCGGCTGCAGGGGTATGCAGAAGCGGGTGTTCAGATTGCTCAGCACATCCGCCTGACAGTCGAGCAAGTAATCGCCGTCGCGGCTCAGATATACGTCAAAGCGTGCCATCAAAACTGGCGGTAACGCGCCAGCGGAAGGCCGTGCTTCTCGACATAAGCGTTGGAAGATTGGATCGCTTCCCAATTCTCCTCGATCCACTTCGCTTCGCGCGCTTTCTTCACCTCGGCCGCCAAGCCGGCTTCGCAAGCCTGACTGATGTTGATGTCGAGCCCGCGGGCTTCTTCCGTGAGGTCAGCGCGCAAGGAGACGTTGGTGGCGCGTCGGAGCGTAGGTTTTGAATCCCTGTCTGCCATGCGCATAATATATGCGCATGCGCAGTTCAGGTCAAACCAACTGCGCGCCCGCGAACCCGGCCAAGGCGCCGAGTAACGCGATCAGGACGTAACCGCCCGTTCTGCGAGGCCGTATCATCACCACCTCCGGCAGCGGTGGGGCGGGCGGGGCGCCGCCGGGGGGTGGATAATAATAGTCGATGCGGCGGATCAGGTCGGGGAGGCTGCGCAAGGCACGCCAATTCCGGATCAGCTCGTCCGCCAGCCGCGTCTCGGGCCCGAGCTCGCTCCTCAGCCACTCGCGCAGGAAGGGTTCGGCCGTTTCCCACATGTTGATGTCGGGATCGAGCGCGGTGGCGACGCCTTCCTCCATTACCATCGTCTTCTGGAGCAGCAGCAGATGCGGCTGCGTCGGCATCTCGAAGTCGCGAGTGATGGTGAATAGCCCGTCCAGCATCTGCCCGACCGAAATGTCTTTCACCGGCAGGCCCCGGATCGGCTCGCCGACGGCGCGCAGGGCGGTCGCGAATTCGGCGACATTGTGATGGCCCGGCACATATTGCGCCTCGAAGTGGATCTCGGCGACGCGCCGGTAATCGCCGGTGATCAGGCCGTAGAGGATCTCGGCTAGCCACAACCGCGCTTGGCGGTCGATGCGGCCCATGATGCCGAAATCGACAGCCGCCAGCCTCCCGTCCGGGAGCGCGAACAGATTGCCCTGGTGAAGGTCGGCATGAAAGAAGCCGTCCACGATCGCCTGGCGGAGAAACGCGCGGACCAGAATCCCGGCGAGCGCGGGCATGTCATGACCGGCCGCAAGCAGGGCGTCGCGGTCGGTGAGCTTGACGCCCTCGATCCATTCCAGCGTCAGCACCCGGCGCGCCGTTCGGCTCCAGTCGATTTCGGGCACGTAGAAGCCGGTTTCGGCGACCATGCCCTCGCGCAGTTCGGATGCTGAGGCGGCTTCGTGACGCAGGTTGAGCTCGCGCATCGTCCATTGCCGAAACGTTGCGATCACGAGCCGCGGCCGGAGCCGCGCTGCCTCGCCGCCCATGCTTTCTACTCGCGCCGCCGCCCATTCGTAGGTTTCGATGGCGCGCGCGAAATCCTCCTCGATGTGCGGCCGGAGCACCTTGACGGCGACCTGCCGGCCCTCGGTGGTCACCGCGTGGTGCACCTGCGCGATCGAAGCCGCGCCGACCGGTTCCGGATCGAACTGTGCGTAGAAGCTCTCCAGGGGACCTCCAAGCGCCTGCTCGACCGCGGCTCGGATCTGATCGAAGGGAGCCGGCGGGAGCGCGTCCTGTAGGCGGGACAAGTCGCGCGCCGCTTCCTCGCCGACCAGGTCCGGCCGGGTCGCCAACGCCTGGCCCAGCTTGATCGCCGCCGGCCCGATCCGCTGGAAGGCGGCGGCGTAGGCGGGCCTGCTCGGACCGCGCGTGCCGAACCGGAGGATGCGAGCCAGCCGCCGCACCGGCGCGGGCGTGTTCGCGTCGCGCTCGATGCCGCGCAGGGCGCCGTGCCGCGCCAGCACCCGACCCCATTTCCACAGGCGCCAGAGGTGGACGGCGGCTGCGGTCAAATCTTCCAGCCGCTATGGATCGCGACCGCCCCGCCCAGGATCGGCTCGACCCGGACCTGCGCGAAGCCCGCCCGTTCGATCATCAACTTGAATTCGTGCATTGCCGGAAACCGCCGGATCGATTCCACCAGATAGCGATAGCTCGCCTCGTCGCCTGCGACGGCCTGTCCCATCCGCGGCACGACGCGGTCCGAATAAACGTCGTAGAGCTGGCGAAAGCCGGGCCAGGTGGTGGTCGAGAATTCGAGGCAGAAGAAGCGGCCCCCGATGCGGAGCACGCGATGCGCTTCAGCCAGCGCGCGATCGAGATGCGTGACGTTTCTAATCCCGAATGCGATCGTGTAGACGTCGAACGTCTGGTCCGGGAAGGTCAGCTGCTCGGCATTCTCCTCGGCCCAGACCAGGCCTTCTATACCCCCCGCCCGCGCGCGCTCGACGCCGACCCCCAGCATCTCCGCGTTGATGTCGGCCACCGTGACCTGCGCGCCGGAGCGGGCCATTCGGAAGGCGATGTCGCCTGTGCCCCCCGCCATGTCGAGGATCGCCTCGCCGCGCCTGGGCTTCACCCGCCGTACGAACTGGTCCTTCCATAGTCGGTGCATGCCGCCCGACATCAGGTCGTTCATCAGGTCGTAGCGGGACGCCACCCGGCTGAACACGCCGCCCACCCGCCGCGTCTTCTCCTCGGGCGCGACCTCCTCGTTGCCGAAAGAAACCTTGTCCATCGCGGCGGGCTCTAGCAGGGGAGGGCGCAAATGTGCACGCCCGATCTGCCGGTTCCGATCCTTGCCTGAACTCCCGGAGGTCGAGACCACGGTGCGGGGGCTGCGGCCCGTGCTCCAGGACCGGCGCATCGCCTCGATCGAGGCGCGCCGCGCCGACCTGCGCCGCCCTTTCCCGCACGATCTGCGCCAGCGGCTGACCGGA
>NZ_DASVTH010000016.1:0-4634 GCF_036387615.1 Allosphingosinicella sp. | reverse complement strand
CCGAGCACATTGGTGGTCTTGGCCAGTCGCTCGACAACGAGGATCGCGACGCCGCCCACGATCAGCGCCCAGGCGACCACGACCGCGCTCTCGAGCAGCGTCTCGATCTGGTCGTCGAACAAGAGGCCGAGCACGACCGCGGGGACGAAGGCGAGCAGGAGGTTGCGGACGAACGCGACGGCGTTCGGGTCCCAACGGGTAAGGCCGGTGGCGACCGCCCAGAAGGTGCGCCAGTAGAGGACCACGATCGCCAGGATCGCGCCGGGCTGGATCGCGATGTTGAACACCGCCCAGCGCTTCGCGTCATAGCCCAGCATCTCGGTCGCGAGCACGAGATGGCCGGTGGAGGAGACGGGGAGGAACTCGGTGATCCCCTCGACGATGCCGAGGATGATCGCGGTCAGGATATCGCTCAAGGCCGGGCGGCCTGCTCGACCCGGCGGCCGAACCGGCCCTGCTTGCGGAAGCGCACCAGATAGTTGGGCGCAACCGCAGCCAGCGGCGTCGCCTGGATGCCGAGCCTGTCCAGTCCCTCCGCTTCGGGCGCGACGACGTTGTCGCGCTGAAGCATCAGCCACTGGTCGCGGGTGATCGGGGCGCCCGGAAGGAAGCCCGCGCGCGACAGCAGGTCGCCGGCGAGGTCGGGCAGTTCAAGGATCGTAGGCGTGCGACCGATCTCGCGCGCGATGAAGCGGATCAACTCGCCCATCGTCACCACGTCGGGACCGCCGAACTCGAACAAGCGCCCGCCGTACGCGAGCGGATCAACCGCGATCCGCGCGATGCCCTCGCCGACGTCACCCGCGAACACCGGCTGGAACCGGACGGGCGCGCGCAGCACCGGTACGACCGGCGCCTTGGCGATCAGTCCGGCGAAGCGGTTGATGAACTGGTCCTCGCGTCCGAAGACGATCGAGGGGCGGACGATCGTTGCGCGCGGGAAGGCGGCGCGCACCGCAGCCTCGCCCTCGCCCTTGGAGCGGCCATAGGCGGACGGGCTCGCCGGATCGGCCCCGATCGCCGAGACATGAACGAGGCCCTCGACGCCCGCCTCGGCCGCCGCCTCGGCGACGGCGCGCGCCCCTGCGTGGTGGAACAGCTGGAAGTTGCCCGAGAGCACGCCCACGAGGTTGATCACGGTGCCGGCGCCCGCGACCGCGGCGGCGACAGTGCCCGGGCGGGTGATGTCGGCGGCGACGACCTGGGTCCGGCCGAGCCCGCCTTGCGTCTTCAGATACCAGGCCTGCCGCGGATCGCGCTGCGCGACGCGCACCCGCGCGCCCGCCTGCAGCAGCGCCTGCACGACATAGCGCCCGACGAACCCACCGCCGCCGAACACCGTGACCAGTCTGTCCTTCATCTGACGCGCCTTTGCGTAAACCCGAGCGTCGCTTGCCCGCTTGCTGAGCGGTTGACAAGGTTCGGCCGCGTCCCCTAGAGGCCGCCGCCTACCCGAGCTTCAAGCTCCTGGGCCCAGATGGCGGAATTGGTAGACGCACCAGCTTCAGGTGCTGGCGATCGCAAGGTCGTGGAGGTTCGAGTCCTCTTCTGGGCACCATTTGTTCTTTTTAGAACATCCCAAAAGCATCGACAAAACGGCGGAAAACTGCCATTCTGTCCTTGTTCTTGTCCGAAGTTGTTCCACGAGATTTCAGTCGATCCCACTCAAAGTGGGGCCACCGTTGGGGCCATAATGGCCCACCCCGAAAACGGTGGCCCCACGCCCTCTCGACCGAGATCCCGGATGCCTTCGAAGCAGGATCGATGGAGTCGGGATGGAGCGGTCATGCCTTTGAAGGATGTAGAGGTCCGTGCCCTCAAGGGCCGGGATCGGGTTTACAAGCGAGCCGATGACCGCGGTTTGTATATCGAGGTTCACCCAAGCGGTTCGAAATTATGGCGCTTGAAGTACAGGCACCTCGGTAAGGACAAGCGGATTGCCCTTGGTCGCTATCCGGAGGTTGGCCTCGCCGACGCCCGTCGAAAGAGCGATGAAGCGAGACGCAAGTTGCGCGAGGGCGCTGACCCGGTTGCGGACCGTAAGCGGGAGAAACTGCTGGCGCTATACAACGCGGCTAACACCTTCGGCGATGTCGCCAAGGAGTATATCGACAAGATGGTCGCGGAAGGGCGCGCAGAAACGACGACCACCAAGGCGAACTGGCTCCTGGAGCAGCTCGCGCCCATCGCGCGGCAGCCCGTCGCGGACTTGAAACCGGTAGACGTTCTGGCGGCGCTCAAGCGTATCGAGGCTAAAGGCAAGCACGAGACCGCGCGGCGTTCTCGGTCATTTGCGAGCCGAGTGTTTCGCTATGCCGTGGCGACCGGGCGTGGGGAGACTGATCCGACCTCAGTGCTTCGAGGAGCCCTGGTCACGCCCAAGGTGAAGCATCACAGCGCGATTCTCGATGGAGGAGCGGTCGGCGAGCTTCTACGCTCGATCGATGCGTATTCGGGTCATCTGATAACGCGCCTCGCCATGCAAATTGCCCCTCATGTCATGGCCCGGCCCGGGGAACTGAGACAGGCGCTGTGGTCCGAGTTCGATCTCGAGGCTGCTGTTTGGAAGATACCCGCCGAGCGAATGAAGATGCGGCGGCCGCATTCCGTTCCTCTGTCCAGTCAGGTGCAGGCCTACCTCGCCGAACTGCGTCCGCTGACGGGACCCGAGGGCTATGTCTTTCCGGCATTCCATACGTCGCGTCGGCCACTCAGCGAGAACACGATCAATCAGGCATTCCGCCGGATGGGCTACGCGGTGGGCGAAGTCACTGCGCATGGTCTGCGTACGACAGCCTCAACTCTGCTGAACGAAAGCGGCAAATGGAACCCCGACGCAATCGAGCGTTCGCTAGCGCACGCCGACGGCGATCTCATCCGCAGCATCTACAATCGCGGCACGTATTGGGATGAGCGAGTTTCGATGCATCAATGGTGGAGCAATTTTCTTGATTCGCTCCGCACCGGATCTTCCTAAGCGCAAGCATCAGACAGCCGTGAAGCCCCAGCCGACGCGCACATCGGACTGGAAGGCTCCAGCTAGTTTGACTGCTGGGCTACTTTCTTGCCTGCGGCTGTCTACGTCAGCTTGCCCGCAATCCAACTGTCGATCTCGGCCTCGGACCACGCGATCGCCCGGAGGCCGAGCTTCCGCGCCTTTGGAAACGTGCCGAGGTCCATCAGGCGGTAAATGGTAGAGCGACCAAGTCCGACCCGCTGTTTCACTTCGGGCAGCCTGATGAGGCGTTCTGTCGTCCGGGAGAGGTGAGCTTGCACCTGAGATATCCTTCTTGAAGTGAACCGCGGCCTCTCCCCAGTGGCCGCCGGCTCGTGTGGTTATGCTGCGCGTCCCGGCGAGAAGTCGCCGAGCCGTTGTTCTCGCTCGATCAGATCGTTGATGTGGTGCGCGATGCGCTGCGCCACGAAGCGCGCGGCCTGGGTTCCCCAACGGGGGTCGACCCGATCGCTGGTGTCGCCGATCTCCGCCGCGAGCGCATCGGGAAGGGCGGCCACCATTGTTTCGAGGAAGCCACCAAGTCCGGAGCGTGCCCAGTCGGTCGCGAGATCCTGGCGATCGAACAACGCGAGCGTCAGCGTGCCGCGGGCGGGCAGACCCGCCTCGTGCAGGATCGTGGCGGCTTCCTCCAAGCTCATGTGACGCGCGCCCTTAAGCGTACGGCTGAGCTGATCCTTGGAGAGACCAACGCGTGAAACGAGATCCCGCTGGCTCACACCGCTCTCGTCGACGAGGTCGGCAACAACGGTGTGCAGCGGCGCCGAGGTGAACGGCGGAGGGTCGGCGGTCGCGGGCACGAAAAGTCTCCAAATGTCGAGTCGCACTTCAAACTAACGCGACGCCGGTCTGTAGGAAAACAAAACAAGAACATCCTAGTCGAGCGGGGATGGGGCTGGGTCAGGAAAGCGCGCTGGCAGAGCAGCGAATCGACACTCAAGTTCGCGAATCAAGTGAGAAGCCGAAGTTGCGACGGGCGTCGCGAGGCTGCGATCTGAAGCTGTCGTATCCGCGACAAGCGTCGCGGCAGAGTAGGAAAATTCCAAGGCAGTTGCGATCTCTGTCGCAAAATCCGCGATGCGCGCCGCAATCTGTTCTCCTCATGTTCCTTTTTGTTGAGCAGTGAAGGCGTGGCGCGCTTGGTGAGTGGGCAGCCGGTGTTCGGCCGCACCGACACTCCCAGGAGACGCTTCCAATGCACAGCCTCACGCTCCCGCTGGCCCGCGCCAAGCTCGGTCGCGCCAGTGATTATGTCCTGCCCGCAGTCGGGCTCATGCTCTGCGCGACGGCAGCCTATGCTGGCGCCGACGCCACCTTCAGCCCTGCGCTGACCAAGTTCACCGATTTCCTCGAAGGCTCGGGCGGCAAGATCATCGCCGTGCTCAGCCTTGCTGGCGGAATCATCGGCATGGCCTCGGGCCGATTCAGCCTCGGCCAGGTGGCGCTCCCCGTCGGCGTCGGCATCGGTGTTGGCACCGGTGTTCCGATCGTCACCTCCACCGTTACCGCGCTGATCTGAGCGCGGGAACAGAGGGCGGGGCGGCAGCCATGTCTGACAAGTATATTGTTCCCAGGCGTCTCGATGATCCCGAGCTCATCGGCCTTTGGACCCTTGATGAAT
>NZ_DASVTH010000015.1:0-31160 GCF_036387615.1 Allosphingosinicella sp. | reverse complement strand
CGGTCCACCCCCGCTCCGTACCACCGTCACGGTCGAGCACCCCAAGACGATCCTCACCCGCAACAGTTCGCCGGACGTGAACTTCGATCGTTCGATCAACCCGTATCGCGGCTGCGAGCATGGCTGCATCTACTGCTTCGCCCGCCCCACGCACGCCTTTCACGATCTCTCGCCCGGCCTCGATTTCGAGACCAGGCTGTTCGCGAAGCCCGACGCCCCTGCCCTGCTCCGCGCCGAACTTGGCCGGCGCGGCTATGTGCCAAAGCCGATCGCGATCGGCACCAACACCGATCCTTATCAGCCGATCGAGGCCAAGTGGCGGATCATGCGCCGCATCCTCGAAGTCCTGTCCGAAGCCCGCCACCCGGTCGTGATCACGACCAAGTCGGACCGGATCGTGCGCGACATCGACATCCTCGCGCCGATGGCGGCCCAGGGGCTCGCGTCCGTGTCGATTTCGGTGACGTCGCTCACCCCGGCGATCCACCGCACGCTCGAACCCCGCGCTCCGGCCGCCCACCGCCGGCTCGCCGCCGTCAAGGCGCTGAACCAAGCGGGGGTCCCGACCGGCGTCATCATCGCCCCGGTCGTGCCCGCGATCACCGATCACGAGCTGGAGTCGCTGGTCGAAGCCGCCGCGGCGGCTGGCGCGACCGGGACCTTCTACATCCCCGTCCGCCTGCCCCACGAAGTCGCCCCGCTTTTCCGCGCCTGGCTCGACGAACATTATCCCGACCGCGCCGACAAGGTGATGCACCTCATCCAGTCCATGCGCGGAGGCCGCGACAACGACCCCGACTGGTTCACCCGCATGCGCGGCGTCGGGGTGTATGCGGACTTACTTGCGGCGCGGTTTGAAAAGGCGGTCAGGCGATACGGGCTGGACGGGGAGCGGGCGCGGCTTAGGACGGATCTGTTCCGGTCGCCAGAGGGAGCGCAAATGCGCCTCCTATAAATCCTTCCCTTCGAGAGGAGGTGGCGCGCGAAGCGCGACGGAGGGGTGTCAGCGGTCGCAGAAGCATCTCTGGCGCTGATACCCCACCACCATGCTTCGCATGGTCCCCCTCCCCTTGCAGGGGAGGACCATAAACGTCCTCAGATCGTCGTCCGCCGCAACGCCTCGTTGATCCGCGACTGTCAGCCTGGCCCGGTCGGCTTGAATTTGTCGATCACGTCACGATCGAGCCGCAGCGAGACGGCCTGCTTCGAGCCGGGCGGACGGCCCATGCGCTTGCCGGTGTTCGGAAAGGCGGCGAGCAGCTCGGCGGTTAGTCCGTCCGGCGTCTTGGCCCGGGCGAAATCGGCCTCCGTCCATTCGAGATTGTCCTCGTCAAAGCCCATAGCGCTTCCTTTCCGTCCGGTTCGCCCTTCGGAAACTGATCTCCCTCGGCAGCGCAGCAAGCAACGCGAAGGGTCAAGGTCTAAGGACGATAACCGTAATACCAGTCGAACCGCCAAGGGTCTTCCATCTCCAGCGAGTCCTGCATAAACTTGCGTATAACGGGATCGTGTTTGGCCTTCTCATTCAGAAATCTGCTCATTGCACTCAAAGCTGACGACGGAGTTCGATCACAGTGCTGAGCGAAGGTCATGAAGCACGCAAGCGAAAGGCGATTTAGAAACCGCTCATCCGTCAAGATGTGAAAGGGTAAGTCCGGCATGTTACGAAGCGGGGTGTTGTGAGCCGCTTTGATGATTTCTGCGTTGCTGGGCTGATCGACCTGGCGAGCGGGCCGACGACGTTCCTCAAGCCACCTGCTCATATTAGCCGTCCCTTTTGGCAGCTTCGACCGCAGCACGGAAACTGGAATACGAACCTCTGTGCCAAGTTCCATTCCGATAGATGCAGTAAGAGGTGCTCGTAAGCAGACCGCCCGGTATTTCAATGATCTGATATTTACTGTACTTACCGTAAATTGTTTCGACCACCTTTCCCATCGTAATCTCCTTCACTTCCAAAGAGAACACATGCTTCAAGCCGCCGTCGCCAGCTTGTAGTCGCGATACTGCTCCCGCAGCGCCGTCTTGAGGAGCTTTCCCGTCGCGGTGTGCGGCAGGCTCTCGACGAACAGGATCTCGTCGGGCAGCCACCACTTCGCGACATGAGCGGTGAGGTGCTGAAGCACATCCTGCGCCGTCAAGTCCGCCCCTTCCTTCCGCACCACCAGCAGCAGCGGCCGCTCGTCCCATTTCGGATGCCGCACGCCCACCGCCGCCGCTTCCGCCACACCCGGGCAGCCCACCGCCGCATTCTCGAGCTCGATCGAACTGATCCATTCGCCGCCCGACTTGATCACGTCCTTGGCGCGGTCGGTGATCTGCATTGTGCCGTCCGGGTGGAGGACCGACACGTCGCCGGTGTCGAACCAGCCCTCGGCGTCGATCGCCGGGGCCGTTTCCTTGAAATATGTGTGGATGATCCAGGGCCCACGCGCCTGCAGCCGGCCGGAGGCGACGCCATCGCGGGGCAGCACCCTGCCCTCGTCGTCGACGATGCGGAGTTCGACCCCGAACGGCACCCGCCCCTGCCGGGCGATATAGTCGATCTGCTCCTCCTCGCCCATCTCGTCCCAATCGGCCGGGGGCGCGCCGATCGTGCCGATCGGAGACATCTCGGTCATGCCCCAGGCGTGGCCGACCCGGATGCCGCGATCCATGAAGAAGCGAATCATCGCGCGCGGCGCCGCCGAGCCGCCGATCGTCACCACCTTGAGGTCGGCAAGGTCGCGGCCGGTCGCCTCCACATATTGCATCATGCCGAGCCAGACCGTGGGGACGCCGGCGCTGTGCGTCACCCGCTCGTCGCGCATGAGATCGCACATCACGCCCGGCGTGTAATCGGCCGAGAAGACGAGCTTGCAACCGGCCGTCGGCGCCGCGAACGGCAGGCCCCAGGCGGCGGCGTGGAACATCGGAACGATCGGCAGCGCGACCGCACGGGCGGACAGGTCGAGGCAGTCGGCGCTCACCTCGGCCATGGCGTGGAGCACGGTGGAGCGATGCTCATAGAGCACGCCCTTGGGATTGCCGGTGGTACCGCTCGTATAGCAGAGCATGCACGGCTCGCGCTCATCGCCCTCCGCCCAGCGATAATCGTCGCTCTCGGCGGCGAGCAACGGCTCGAACTCCCCATTCGGGCTGTCGAAGCGGATGAAGTGCTCGACCGTCTTGAGCTGCGGCCGAAGCGCGTCGACCAGCGGCTGGAACGCGGCGTCGTACAGCAGCACCCGGTCCTCGGCATGGTTGAAGATGTAGACGAGCTGCTCGGCGAACAGCCGCGGGTTCACCGTGTGGATGATCCCGCCCATCCCGATCGCGCCGTACCAGGCGACGAGGTGGCGGGCGTGGTTCATCGCGAGCGTGGCGACCCGGTCGCCCTTCTTGACCCCGAGCCGCTCCAGCGCGCTGGCCAGGCGGCGCGCGTCGCGGGCGACGCCGGCATAGTCGGTCCTGACGATGCTCCCGTCGGCGTAAAGCGACACGATCTCGCGCGCGCCATGCTCGCGCTCGGCATGGTCAATGAGCCGCGTCACCCTGAGCGGCCAATCCTGCATCGCGCCAAGCATAAGCTCTCCTCTTTTCGCGATAGCTTATCAGCCCCTCTCCCCTTGTGGGAGAGGGGTTGGGGAGAGGGGGTCGGGCGAGCGGGCTCGATGCCCGGTTGTCCGAAGCGCAGCTTCGCTGCGCGCGCCGCTTGCGGCGGCGCTCACCCTCTCCCCAACCCCTCCCCCATCGAGGGGGAGGGGCTACGAGACAAGGGCAAGCCGGGGCGCTTCGGCAACGGCGAGAGCGACCGCAGTGACGCCCGGCACACGCTCGATCCGGGCGGCCAGCTCGGCATCCAGGATGAAGTCCCGGCCGAGCACCAGATCGGCCTCGCCGCTTCCGATCCGGGCGCGCAGGCGCAGCTGGCCGTTGCCGCCGCGATGATCGGCCACGGCGAAGGCAAGCGCGGGCAGCGCGTCCGGCCCATCCACTTCGACTTCGATCTGCAGCCGCGTTCTGCGCGCCAGGTTCTCGAACGACTGGATAGACTTGATCGTGACCCGCGGCGCTTCCTCGCCCGGCCTGCGATCGAGCTCGACGCCCAGCAGGCCGCACCCGCTCGCCTTGGCCGCCTCCTCGATCTGCGCCGCGACCGCGTCGTCGAATACCGTCGCTTCGAACTGGCCCGACGAGTCTGACAACGCCGCGATCAGGTAGCGCCGCCCCTTGGCCGAAGTGCGCCAGCGCGCTTCCTCGACCAGCGCGGCCATGACGGCGCCCGATCGGCCGCCGTCGGCCGGCGCCGGCATGCCGCCGAGTTCCGAATAGCTGCGCGCGCCATGGGCGAGCGCCAGATGCCGGTAATTGTCGACCGGATGCGCGGAGAAGTAGAAGCCGTACGCGTCCTTCTCCTGCCGCATCCGCTCAGTCAGCGACCAGCTTGCCGAGGCGGGCATGCGGATCGGGACGACGTTGCTTGGACCCTCTCCGAACAGGCCCCCTTGCCCGCTTATACGCGCGTTGGCGGCGCTCGAGGCGTGGGCCAGGATGGTCTCGGCCGATGCGTGCACTGCGGCGCGGTTCGATTGGAGCGCGTCAAATGCACCCGCTCCGGCAAGGCTCTCGATCTGACGCCGGTTGAGCAGCCGGGGATCGACACGGTCGGCGAAGTCGTCGAGCGAGCGGAACGGCCCGTTCGTCTCGCGCTCCTCGACCAGCTGCTCCATCGCCTTTTCGCCGACATTCTTGAGCGCGCCGAGCGAGTAGCGCACGGCGTGGCCGTCCCCCAGCGTTTCGACGCTGAATTCGGCCTCGCTCGCGTTGATCGCCGGGGGCAGGCAGACGACGTCCAGCCGCCGCATGTCGTCCACGAAGATGGCGAGCTTGTCGGTTTGCGTCATGTCGAAGCACATCGAAGCTGCGTAGAATTCAACCGGGTGGTGCGCTTTCAGCCAGGCGGTCTGATAGGCGACCAGCGCGTAGGCGGCCGCGTGGCTCTTGTTGAAGCCGTAGCCGGCGAATTTGTCGATCAAGTCGAACAGCTCGTTGGCTTTTGGCCTGGAAATGTTGTGCGCCCCGCAGCCGGAGACGAAGCGCTCTCGCTGCGCGTCCATCTCGGCCTTGATCTTCTTGCCCATCGCGCGGCGCAGCAGATCGGCTTCGCCCAGGCTGTAGCCGGCCAGCACCTGCGCGGCCTGCATCACCTGCTCCTGGTAAACGAAGATGCCGTAGGTTTCCTTGAGCACGGCTTCGAGCATCGGATGCGGATATTCGATGGGCTCGCGCCCGTTCTTGCGCGCGCCGAACATGGGAATGTTGTCCATCGGCCCAGGCCGGTAGAGCGACACGAGCGCGATGATGTCCTCGAAGCTGGTCGGCTTCACCGCCGCCAGCGTGCGGCGCATGCCTTCGGATTCGAGCTGGAAGACGCCGACCGTGTCGCCCTTCTGGAGCAAGCGGTAGACCTCCGGATCGTCCCACGCGAGCCGGTCGAGATCGACTTCGATCCCGCGCCTGGCCAGCATCTGCACCGCCTTCTGCAGCACGGACAGGGTTTTCAGGCCCAGGAAGTCGAACTTCACCAGCCCCGCGCCCTCGACATACTTCATGTCGAACTGCGTGACCGGCATGTCGGAGCGCGGATCGCGGTAGAGCGGCACCAGGGCCTGGAGCGGACGATCTCCGATCACCACGCCGGCCGCGTGGGTCGAGCTGTGGCGCGGCAGCCCCTCCAGTTTCATCGCAAGGTCGAAAAGGCGGCGGACCTGTGCGTCGGCCTTGTATTCGGCGGCCAGTTCGGAGACGCCGTTCAGCGCGCGCTCCAGCGCCCATGGGTCGGTCGGGTGGTTGGGGATCAGCTTGGCGAGCCGATCGACCTGGCCGTAGCTCATCTGGAGCACGCGCCCGGTGTCCTTCAGCACCGCGCGGGCCTTGAGCTTCCCGAACGTGATGATCTGGGCGACCTTGTCCGCGCCGTAACGCTGCTGGACATAGCGGATCACTTCGCCACGCCTGGTTTCGCAGAAATCGATGTCGAAGTCGGGCATCGACACGCGCTCGGGATTGAGGAACCGCTCAAAGAGCAGGTTCAGCTTCATCGGATCGAGATCGGTGATGGTCAGCGACCAGGCGACCACGGAACCTGCGCCCGATCCGCGGCCGGGCCCGACCGGGATGCCGTTCTCCTTGGCCCATTTGATGAAGTCGGCTACGATCAGGAAATAGCCGGGAAAGCCCATCCCGACGATCACATTCACCTCGAACTCGAGCCGCTCGAAGTAGCGCGCCCGCTCCTCCTCGCCCAGATCGGGGTAGTTGGCCAGGCGCAGTTCAAGGCCGGCGCGCGCATCCTGGAGCAGCTGCTCCGCCTCGGCGCCGAGGTCGCCCGCGATGCTGGGGAGGATCGGTTTGCGCTTGGGCGCGCCGAAGGCGCAACGCCTCGCAATGGCCGCGCTGTTCTCGATCGCCTCCGGCAAGTCCTCGAACCGCCTGCGCATATCGGCGGCCGGCTTGATCCAGGCTTCGGGCGACGATTTGGTGCGATCGTCGCGATCGAGCTGGCTGGATTGCGCGATGCAGAGCATCGCATCGTGGGCGCGGTGGAACGAGGCGTCGGTGAAGCACGCCGGGTTGGTCGCGACCAGCGGCAGCCCGCGCGCATAGGCGATGTCGATCAGCGCTGCCTCCGCGCGCTCCTCCACCGCATCGCCGCGACGGCAAAGCTCGATGTAAAGCCGCCCCGGGAAGAGCGTTTCCAGCCGCTCGAGGATCGCCTCGGCCGAACCCTTCTGCTCCTCGGCCAGCAGGCGCGTGAGCGCCCCCTCCGCCCCAGCGGTCGACGCGATCAGCCCGCCCGTGCGCCCGTCCAGCGCCTCGAAGGGCACATGCGGCTGCTCATCCAGAGGGCGCTCGAGATGCGCGGCCGACACCAGCGCGCACAAATTCTCGTATCCCGTCTCGTCCTGGGCATACAGAACGAGCCAGTCCACGATCGGCGGCTTGCCCTCCGCCTCCTGAGCTTGTCGAAGAGCCGGGCGCGCGACTCCCAGCATGGCGCCGATGATCGGCTGCACACCTTCGGCCTTGCACGCGTCGGTGAAGGCCATGGCGGCGTAAAGGCCGTTGCGATCGGTCAGCGCCGCGGCGGGAAAGTCCAGCTTCTTCGCCTGCTTCGCGATCGCCTTGGGCTCGATCGCTCCTTCCAGCATCGTGTAGCAGGAGAAGATACGCAGCGGGACGTAGGGCGCGGCCATGGCCCCGTTATGGTGGCGCTTGCCGGAACTGGAAACAGCTCAGTCGGCCTTATCCACAGTTCCGGCGGGCCGTGCTCACTGCGCCAGTTCGACGATGTCCCGTATCTCCTGCATGCGGCCGTCATAGGCTTCGGAGATGCAGGCCTCGCTGGCGCAGCGCTCCCGATAATTGAGGAAACGATTGCGGGTCCGCTGAAGCTGGGCGCGTGTGCGCGGATCGGCGTCGTTCAGGGCCGAGAAGAAGAGCGATGACATCGCTCGGTCCTTGGCGGCAAGCCGATCGCTCGAGCAGATCAGCCGCTCGCTCCGGCTTCGCGCCGAACCGCAATTGAAGCTCGGCCGCGAGGTGCGCTGGGCCTGTTTCTCCGGAGCCGCACGGGCCGGGGCGGGACGGGCCGGTTCCGGTCGAGGCGCCGCCTGTTCCCGCTCGGCTCGAGCAGGGGCCGGACGCGCCGGCGCCGGGCGGGGCGCCGGGTCCTCACGCTCTGCGCGCGCCGGCGGCGAGGGCGCTGGCCGGGCCGGCTCCGGACGAGCGGCAGGCGGATCCGGGCGGATGATGACGGGCAACTGATCCGCCGGCGTCGCATCCGCAAGTTCAGTTTCGGGCTCGGCAGGCTGGCGCGAGGCGTCGACGTCGAAAGCCGCGAGGCTGGAAACCAGCGCGTCGGCGTTGACCAGTCGATAGACCGCCGCCGCGCCGTCCGCTCCCGGTTCGGCCGTGTAGGCGACGTCTGCTGCAATCCGGCGCTGGCCGCCAAAGCCCCGCTCGGCGCCGGGCGGGAGTTCGATCACGAGGCGGCCTGCGCAGGTCGCGGCGCCGGTCTCGCTATCCTCGCTGGTCAGCTCGGCATTTTCCATTCGAACCACCGAGGTGGCGGCCAGCCGCTGGAGCAGGGCGGGCTCGCCCCGAACGCGGATCGCTTCCTGGAACGCTGCTGCCTTGAGCTGCTGAAAGCCCGCGCTCGAGCCACATAGCTGGGTCGCCGAGCGGCGCGGACCATCAAGCTCACGCTCGCGGGTCGCCACCTCGGTCGCAGCTCCCTCGTCCACCTTCAGCCGGCTTTCCCGGGGAGAAGATAGCGCAAACGCCGCCGCGATCACGATCACGAGCGCCGCCACGGCGAGCAACAGATTACGTTCCTTCATCGCTCACGCCTTTCGATAAGCAAACCGGACGCGCCGAGACAGGCTATTGCAGCACGCCCTCGTGCAAACGCACAACTCGGTCCATCTTTGCAGCAAGCCGCAACTTTGATTCAGGGATTGATCGATTGCCCCGCCTTGGCACCCCACGGAAAGAACAAGGCTTTGCCATGCACGCGCGTTATCGGCACTTGTTCTACCCCCTGGAGATCGACTGGTACCCGGCTATCCGCCGAACGGTCCCGATTATCGCCGAGAACGAAAAGGTGGCCGGCCGCCACGATCTGCTCCGGCACGTCATCGAACGGAGAGCGTTCTAAGTCGTAGATCTGATGCGATTCCTTTTCACCGGGAAAGCGCTCGATCAAACGGCGGCCCTCCACCCATCCATTGCTTCCGTCCACCCTCTCGGTCCGCAGGAACCGCTGCTCCATCCGATCGCCATTTATCGACACCACGCCATTGCTCATCGATATCCGATCGCCAGGAAGACCAGCGATCCGCTTTATGTACACGCCCGCTGGCGTATCGAAGAGGATGATATCCCCTCGTCGAAGCACATCCGGTAGCGTCATCGAAGCCACCAGGCGGTCGTTCTTGAGAAGCGTTGGGGCCATTCCCTCCGAGGGAAGGTAGAAGGACTTATAGAACCCATGTGCCACTCCCGCCAGATAGGAGGCCAGCACCGACCCGAGAATGACTACGGCTAAAATCGAGTACCAGCGCGACCACCATCGAAGCTTCGCTTGCGGCTCCCTGCTCCACCTCCAGGTCAGCGCGACAGAAATCAGAAGCGCGCCCAGCAATGCGAGGACAGCAAGGACCATCAGAGCGGTGTAACCGGCGTACGTCAGCGAAGACGTGACCGCGTAATACGCGGCAATAAGGAGGAGCGTTGAAGGCGTGGTAACGAGCAGGAGCGCTGCGCTCCTTGCACGTCCGATGCGGAGGAGACCTGCGCCGGGAGAGAGCAGATTCAGGGCCGAGACGCCAACGCGGGCCGCTGGGGACCGCTTTACCTCAATCACTCCAGCACACCCTCGTGCAAACGCACAACTCGGTCCATCTTTGCAGCGAGCCGCTCATTATGTGTCGCGACCAGCGCGGCGCTTCCCTCGCCGCGGACCAGATCGAGGAACTGGGCGAGGACGATGTCGGCCGTCTTCTCGTCGAGATTGCCGGTGGGCTCGTCCGCCAGCACCAGCGAGGGGCGGTTGGCGAGCGCCCGCGCGACCGCCACGCGCTGCTGCTCGCCTCCGGAAAGCTGGCTCGGGCGGTGGGTCAGGCGGTGACCGAGCCCGAGCGCGGTAAGCAAGGCCTCGGCGCGGGCGCGGGCCGCAGCGTTCCCGGCGCCGTGAACGAGCTGGGGCAGAATGACATTCTCGGTCGCGTTGAAGTCCGGCAGCAGATGGTGAAACTGGTAGACGAAGCCGAGCGCATCACGGCGCAGGCGCGTGCGGCCGTCATTGTCGAGCCGTGCGGCCTCCTCGCCATTGATCCGGATCGATCCCTGGAAGCCGCCTTCCAGGAGGCCAACGGCCTGGAGCAAGGTCGATTTGCCGGATCCCGACGGACCCAGGAGCGCGACGATCTCGCCGGGGCCGACGATCAGGTCGACTCCGTTCAGCACGTGGATCGTCGCCTCGCCTTGTGTGAAGCTGCGCTTGAGGCCGGCGACGCTGAGGACGTCACTCATAGCGCAGCACCTGGACCGGATCGGTGCTGGCCGCCTTCCACGCCGGATACAAAGTGGCCAGGAACGACAGGCCGAGCGCCATCAGCGTCACGGCGACCACTTCGAACGGGTCGGTCTTGGACGGCAGTTCGGTCAGGAAGCGGATCGAGGGATCCCACAGGTTCTGGCCGGTCAGAACCTGCACGAAATTAACGACGCCCTGGCGGAAGAAGAGGAAGATCGCGCCGAGCACCAGGCCGGCGATCGTGCCGAGCGCCCCGATCGTGACCCCGACCGTCACGAACACCTTCATCAGGCCGCGCCGCGTCGCCCCCATGGTGCGCAAGATCGCGATGTCGCGCGTCTTGGCGCGGACCAGCATGATCAGCGAGGACAGGATGTTGAACACGGCGACAAGGATGATCAGCGAAAGGACCACGAACATCGCCACGCGCTCGACGGCGAGCGCCTCGAACAGGGACGCGTTCATGGTTCGCCAGTCCGCCACCGCAGCCCTGCCGCTGACCTGGGCCGCGAGCGGTGCGAGAATCTCACCCACCCGTTGGGCGTCCTCCGTTTCGACCTCGACCATGGCGACCGTGTCGCCCAGCATCAGCAAGGTCTGCGCGTCCTCGATCGGCATCACGACGAACGCCTTGTCGTAATCGTAGACGCCGACTTCGAAGATTGCGGCGACTTCATAGTCGACGATGCGGGGCACGGTTCCGAACGGCGTGGTGTGCCCTTGAGGGCTGATGATGGTGATCGAGCCGCCGACTGTCGCGCCAAGCGCCTCGGCCAGACGAACGCCGATCGCGACCTTGCCGGATCCGGGCTGGAGAGCAACGAGGGATCCGGACAGCACCTTGTCGTTCAGCGCCGGATTGGTCAGGATATCCTCACGCCGCATTCCGCGGACGAGCACGCCTTCCACCCGCCCCTCATAGCTCGCCATCAGCGGCTGTTCGATCAGCGGAACCGCCGCGGTCACGCCCGGTGTCGCCTCGGCCTCCCGGACGACCCGCTGCCAATCGGGCAAACGCCCGCCATAGCCCTGCACGATCGCATGCCCGTTCAGCCCCACGATCTTGTCGATCAGTTCGGCTCGAAACCCATTCATCACGCTCATCACGATGATGAGGGCCGCAACGCCGAGCATCACCGCAACCAGGCTGATGCCGGCGACCAGGAAGATGAAACCTTCGCCCTTGCCCGGGAGCAGGTAGCGCTTGGTCACCATGCGTTCGTAGCTGGACAGGATCACTTGGAGCTGAGCCTCGCCAGCGCGCTCTCGAAGCTCAGCTCCTCGCGCTCGCCCGTGGCGCGGCGCTTGAGCTCGACCACGCCCTTCGCCAGCCCCTTCGGGCCGACGATCAGCTGCCAGGGCAGACCGATCAGGTCCATGGTCGCGAACTTCGCGCCGCCGCGCTCGTCGCGATCGTCGTAGAGCACATCGAGCCCAGCCCCCTGAAGCCGGCCCTGCATATCGTCGGCCGCGCTGGTGCAGTTCGGATCGTCGGCGCGCATGTTGATCAATCCGACCTGGAACGGCGCGACGCTCTGGGGCCACAGGATCCCCGCCTCGTCGTGGCTGGCTTCGATGATCGCACCCATCAGTCGGGAGACGCCGATGCCGTAGCTGCCCATGTGCGGATGCACCTGCCCGCCATCGCCGGTCTGGACGGTCATCCCCATGCTGGCGCTGTATTTGGTCCCGAACGCAAAGATGTGGCCGACCTCGATGCCCCGGCGGGTGCGCAGCCGATCCGGCGGCACCGGGCAGTCCGCCTTGCCATGCTCCTCCTCCTCCATGGCATACAGGCCGGTCAGCCGCGCGATCGTCGCGGCATCGGCGCTCAGCAACTCGTCCCGGGTCACGTCCTCGATCGCGGCGTCGTAGAAAAGCGCGCTCTCGCCGGTATCGGCCAGGATGTGGAATTCGTGGCTGAGATTGCCGCCGATCGGCCCGGTCGGCGCCCGCACCGGCACCGCCTGCAGCCCCAACCGCGCGAATGTGCGCAGATAAGCGACGAACATCGCTTCGTAGCTTGCCTTGAGCCCCTCCTCGTCCAGGTCGAAGCTGTAGGCGTCCTTCATCAGGAACTCGCGCCCGCGCATGACGCCGAAGCGGGGGCGGACCTCGTCCCTGAACTTCCACTGCACATGGTAGAGCGTGCGCGGCAGGTCGCGGTAACTCTTCACCGCATCGCGGAAGATGACGGTGATCATCTCCTCATTGGTCGGCCCGAACAGCATATCACGATCGTGCCGGTCCTTGATGCGAAGCATCTCGGGTCCATAAGCGTCGTATCGGCCCGATTGCCGCCACAGGTCGGCCGACTGGATGGTCGGCATGAGGAGTTCGACCGCCCCAGCTCTGTCCTGCTCTTCGCGCACGACCTGCTCGATCCGGCGCAGCACACGCAAGCCGAGCGGCAGCCAGGCGTAGATGCCCGCCGCGGTCTGCCGGATCAGCCCGGCGCGAAGCATCAGCTTGTGGCTGACGATCTGGGCGTCGGACGGCGTTTCCTTGGCCACGGGCAAAAAGTAGCGGGACAGGCGCATCGTTTCGGGCAAGTTCCGGGTGAAGTCGGGGAGCGACAGCCGATCTAGGCAGGGCGCCGGAACAAGGCAACCAATCTGTCCTGTGGCGGGCGCGCCACAGATGCCGTCCAAAAAGGCTCCGGTCCCGATTCGCGGAGTGACAAGTGCGAGTCGCGTGGCCTAGCGTTCGGTCACGAGCAAAAGGTCCGAAGGCCTTGGTTCGGGGAGGCTTTCGCCCCGCATCCTCAAGCGAGGTGAGGATGTGTGCGGGCGGACGGCATTCACAAGGGGGATGGCGAGCGATCGCCACGCGGGTGCCCGGGCAGCAATGTCCGGGCACTTGGCCGTTTGGCGGCTTTCGTCGAACAGCCGTTGCTGGCTCGGCGCGCAGACCGTCAGGTCAAGCCTATGCGACCGAGGGCTGGAGCCGTCACCGGCACGGACCGGATGACATCGATCGAACCCGACTGAGAAAAAGAAGGGGCCGGCGCTAGTCTCCCAGCCCAGCCCCAATCAGACTCAGCTTCCGCCGAGCGCCGACGTTAGCCCTTGGTGCCCCCGTTGCCGGAACCAGTGCCGCCGAAGAGATAATCCCAGATGTCCCAACGCATGGGTAGTCCCCTGTTTAAGCACGCGGAACGTGATCGTTACGGTGCAGGGACAAATTAACCTAGCTTGGTAAGGTTAGCAAGCGGTTAACCAGCCGCGCTAAGGACCCGGTCATCTTGAAGAAACAGGCGGGCGAGTCCGCGAAGCGGGAGGGGCCGGCCGATGTAGAAGCCTTGGGCGATGTCGCAGCCCATTCGGCTCAGCGCGTCGAGCGTCTCCCGGTCTTCGACGCCCTCGGCGACCACTCGCCGGCCGAGCGAATGCGCAAGCTGGATCGTCGAGTTGACGATGACGCGGTCGCCGTCGCTGCGATGCATTGCCTGTACGAAGCTCTTGTCGATCTTGATCTCGCAAGCCGGGATCTTCTTCAGATAGTCCAGCGTCGACAGGCCGGTTCCATAGTCATCGACGGAGATCCCGACCCCCAGATCACGCAATCGTGCGAGATTGGCCAGGTGGGCCATGCTGGTGCCCAGTGCTGCCGTCTCGGTGATTTCTAGCACCAACTGCTCAGGCCTGAGCCCATGGCGGACGAGCAGCCCTGACACCCACTCCGGCAGGCCGGCGTCGTCGATCAGCCGAGCCGAGAGATTAACCGCGATGGAGAAGGGAATTCCGCGCTGGTTGAGCGCCGCCGCGGCCTGGATTGCCCGTTCCAGCACATATGTGGTCAGCTTGTGAATGCGACCGCTTTGTTCAGCTGCCAACACGAACTCAGCCGGGCTGATTGGCCCCTTGTCGGGATGCGTCCAGCGAACCAGGGCCTCTGCGCCGATCATCCGATTGGTGCGGATGTCGAGCTTCGGCTGATAGGCGACCCAGAGTTCCCCCGTATCGATCGCCGCATCCAGCTGGCTGAGCAGGGAAAGCCGCCAGGGCGCTTCCTTCAGCCGGGTTGAGTCATATTCTTTCCAGCGCAGACCCTGAGCCGCGGCTTCATCCGCAGCAACCAAGGCGCCGCCGAGCCGATTGGCTACTGATCGGTCGCTTCCACCTTCCACGCCGAAGGCGATCGTCAAGTCGATCTGGGTGTTGGCGAGCACCACGGGGCTTCGGAAAAGGTTGTGCAGGGCATTCAAATGGTCCGTGAGGGTCACCGCCATTTCGTCGTCCGCGAACCAGGCGAATACCCCTTCGTCACCATGGAACAGCTTTTGTCCGACGCTGCCCAAGGTCAGGCGGCCGACCACTTGCTGAACAAGCATCCCCTCCTGATCGGCTTCCAAAGAGGACACGATCTCGGCGAAGTTGGTGATGCGCGCCACAATGAGAGGGCGCCTCTGACCGTTCTCACTTTCTCTCAAGGCCGTCAGGGTCGGCAGGCCGGAAACCTTGTGAAGCACGGCCTTCGCATCCGACGCCGCACGGTGACGCAGCCAGGCGAGCCGTCCCCCCACGATCAGGAGCAGCGTCAACGCCGGCATGGTCTCGACATATATTCTCATCGCATCGAGACCGAGCGGGGCGAGAAGGCAGGCGGATATGCCCGCTCCGATCAGCAGGACGCGCTTGCCGGCTGAGCGCAGCAGGAAACTTGCACACGCGAGCAAGAGAGCAAAGGCAAAGGGCGCGAACCAGCCAAGCGCCTTGGGTGTGCCTTCGATCAATGTTTCGGCGCCGAGGACATGGAGATACGGCCCGGCGAGCAGTCCCCCGCCCGGCGCGAAGAAGGTGTCGCCAAGCTGGTGTGAGGTCGCACCGATCACGACATCCTTTCCGGCGAACGTCCGGTCCGGCACACGCCCCTGGATGACATCGCTCGCGCTGATCAGCGGAATCGACTTCGGGTCGATCGAGTAATCGACCGGGAAGCTTTCGCCTGCGGGACCAACAACATTGGCCAGCTTGGCCGCGAAGCTCGGGTGCCGCACCCTGCCCAGGCTGGAGTCGAACGGAAGCGCCCAGGCCACGCCCTGGAAGTCATAGCGGATCCCGATGAACGCCAGACTCGCGTGCCGTGCGAAGCGGCTGAGCGGAAGGACGATGTTGCTTTGGCGGCTCATCGCATCGACCACCTCGAGCGACGGCAGAACGACCTTGTCCGAGTGTCGCGCCAGTCCCTCTTCCAGCAGCCGGTCCTCGACCTCCGAAGACGGCGAGTCGAAGTTTATGTCGATGAAGACGCGGCGCGCGCCGGCCCGGACGAGCGCGTCTGTCAGTTCAGCATAGCGCCGCCGTGGCCAGGGCCAGGCCGAAAACTCAGCCAGACTTTTGTCATCAATGCCGACGATTACGATCTGGCCGCTTGCGTCGTGCCCTCGAAGTAGATTGCGAGTACTGCGCAAAGCCCCTTCGATCGGCTTACCCAGATTGATCGCGCCGCAGATCCCGGCGATCAGGGTCGCCCAGAGCAGCAGGCCGATACGGCCTTTGCCCGCGCCTTTTCGCCGCCAACGCGTCCACGATGCTCCGAACCTGCCCATGCCAGGCTGGAATGCCATGTAAAGGTTAGTGAAGCGTTAGGAATAGATGTAAGAACCCGCTCCGCACATCATGCGGAGCGGGTCCTAAAGGCTCTGCGCTGCTCCCGGCACCGCGAGGGTAACTGCCCGATTTAATTCGCGGCGCTGGTCCGGATATTGCCGTTAACGCCGGCCGGGAAGAAGCCGCCGGCCGTCACCGCCATCCGGTTCAGATAGACGATGTTGAGCACCTGGCCGGCGCTGCGGCTGAAGGCCAGGCCGTTGCCGTCGGTGGGCACGATGTTGGAAGCATCGCCGATCTGCGCCACCCCCTGATCGATATCCGACGCTCCATCCAGGCCATCGCGCGCCGCCGAGATGGCCTCGGTGGGCGGTCTGATCCCCTTCCCGTAAAGCACGGTCCGGATCAGCCCGGCATGGTAGGCCTCGGCGGCAAGGATGCCGGCCGCCGCTTCCAGGAAGCCCTTGTTGGTGATCAGCCTGGCCGCGCCCTTGTAGGCCGTGACGCCGACATCTTCGAAGATGAACGCGCCGAGCAGGAAGCTGTTGTCGTCCGCGTAAGGATCGAACGACTGCCCCGCCCCGATCAGCATCGCCGCGCGCGCCGCGTTGGAGAAGGCGCTGGTGGGGCTCACGCTGAGGTCGAGGGCTGGCTGAGCAACCGCCGCGGTGGAGAGCGTCCGCCGCAGGAAAGCCACATGGGCCTCCTCGTCGGCCGCGATTTCCCGCGCATAGGCCCGCACCACCGGATCCTGGAACGGAACCTGGCGGGCGCCGGTGAAATTGGCGTTCCCGCGGGTGCCGGTGCCGCTCAACATGCTGTCCGGCAATCCCTGTCCGGACACCGCGTACACGTAGAATTGCGCCTCGAGATATTCGAGATTGAGCGCAAAGTTGAAGATGTCCGGATCGATGTTGGTGGACGGTGTCGGCGTCGGTGACGGAGCGGGCGCCGGCCCCGGCGTCGACGTCGGCGGCGGGGTCGGAGCCGGGCTGGAACTGTTGCCGCCGCTGCAGCTTGCGAGCAGCGACCCGCCGGCAGTCACCGCCGCCACGCTTGCCGTGGTGCGCAAAAAGGCGCGGCGCTCGGTGCGGCGCGCTTCAGTCGCCTCGATAAGCTCGATCTTAAGTTCGTTGTTCACGGAGGTCCTCCCGATCTGAGCTTAGTTGGCGGCGCTGGTGCGGAGCGTGCCGTTGACGCCGGCTGGGAAGAAGCCCCCGGCCGTCACCGCCATCCGGTTCAGGTAGACGATGTTGAGCACCTGGCCGGGCGAGCGGCTGAAGGCGAGGCCATCCGCATCGGACGGGAAGATGTTGGATCCTTCTCCGAAGCGGGTCGGCATCGGGCGGATTCCCATGTCGAGATTGGTGGGGCCGTCCAAGTTGTCGCGGGCGTTGGAGATCGATTCCGTCGACTCGATCAGCCCTAACGAGGGCATCTGAATGCCTTTGCGGAACAAGGTCGTGCGCACCAGGGCCGCGTGGTAGGCCTCCACGGCGAGCAGCCCGGCCGCGGCCTCCAACCTGTCAAGGTCGGCGATCAGAGGCGACGCGCCTTTATAAGCGGTCACGCCGACATCTTCGAAGATGAAGGCTCCGAGCAGAAATGCCTCATCGGTGGCATATGGATCGAAGGACTGTCCGGCCCCGATCAGACCGGCGGCGCGCGCCGCGTTGGAGAAGGGTCCGTTCGGGCCGGCGCTGATGTCGATCGCGGGCTGCGCGACCGCCATCGATCCGAGCGCAGTCCGTAGAAACCTAACGTGGGCGCGCTCGTCCTGCGCGATCTCCACCGCATATTGCCGGACGATCGGGTCGGTGAAATTCACCGCGCGTCCGCCAGTCGCCTCGCCGCGCGTTCCCGTCCCGCTCAGGAGGTCGGAAGGCAGGCCCTGGTTGAACACCGCGAAGGAGTAGAATTGCGCCTCCAGATATTCGAGGTTGAGCGCGAAATTCAGGATATCGAAATCGTTAGGAGCGGCCGTCTGGCCGAATGCGGAGCTGCTGAACGCAGTCGCCGCGCCGCCGGCTGCAGCAATACCGGCAAAGGCGCGGAAGAACTCACGCCGGTCTTCGCGTCGCCTGACCCGAGACTCCAAGACGTCGAGAGACACAGTTTCGTCGGTCATCGGGTACCCTCCTCAAGCTAACCTGTGTTACCGACCGCACATGCCCAAAGTTCCGGGACGGCTCGGGGCTGAGCCTGCTCGGTACGGCAGCGTACGGACGAGGCTGCTGGCGAGCGCAGCGCCTGCATCGGTTGACGCTAAACTGCGGGCGGGGCAAAAATCGCGGCGTATGTCGGCGTTTGGACCAGTCAGCGGCAATCTGCTCCTCGCCCGCCTGCCTCGCGAGGATCGCCGTCTGATCGAAGCCCATCTCGAGCGCGTTCCGTTCGAAGCGGGCGCCCTGCTGAACGGCGCCGGGGCGGCGATCGACGGCTTCTACTTTCCGGAAGGCGGCGTCGCATCGCTGCACGATGTGCTGGAAAGCGGCGCTCGCGTCGGACTCGGCATCGTCGGCCGGGAGGGCTTCACGGGATGGGAGGTCCTGCTCGGCACTCAATATGCCCGGCACGAAGCAATGGTCGGCATCTCCGGCCAGACTGCGCTGCGGATCGCGCCGGACAGGCTGCTGGAGGCGTGTGGCGAGAGCCCCACGCTGAGAGCGATGCTGCTGCGTTTCGTTCAGACCTTCCTCACCCAGATGGGCCGCACCATCGTGTCCAATCTCAACGATCCCGCGGAGAGCCGCCTCGCCCGCTGGCTGCTCATGAACCACGACCGGATCGAAGGCGACGCGATCGCGATCACGCACAGCCAGATTGGAGTCATGCTCGGGGTGAGACGGGCCACCGTGACCGACGCGCTTCATATCCTCGAAGGCAACCACCTGATCCGCTCCACACGCGGCCAAATCTGCATTCGCGACCGCGAAGGGCTGAAGCGCATGGCGGGCGAAAGCTATGGCCCGCCCGAAGCGGAATACCGGCATCTGCTCGCGCCCTTCGGCAAGGACCCGGGCTAAGCCGGGGCGAACTGGACTTCGCCCCTCCCCTCGCCTATAGGCCCCGCTCCCCCGCACATGGTCATCCCTGGAGGCGTGCGCGGCGGAGCTTTACCAACCCGTTTCGAAAGGCACGATCATGAGCGAACAGCTCACCCTGCCGGCCGAGACGCGCGAGCGGGCAGGCAAGGGAGCCTCCCGTGCCGTGCGTCGCGAAGGCCGCGTCCCCGCCGTCGTCTATGGCGCCAATCAGCCGCCCCTCTCCATCCATGTCGAGGAGAAGGGCCTCATCAAGATGATGAGCAACGGCCACTTCATGAACTCGGTCGTGATGATCGACGTCGGCGGCGAGCAGACCCGCACCCTTCCCAAGGACGTGCAGTTCCATCCCGTCACCGATCGCCCGCTCCACGTCGATTTCCTGCGCATCGGCGAGCATAGCCAGGTCACGGTCGCTGTGCCGATCCGCTTCACCGGCGAGGAAGAGTCGCGTGGCCTGAAGCGCGGCGGCGTGCTGAACGCTGTCCGCCACGAGCTCGAGCTCGTTTGCGACGCGGCCGAGATCCCGGACGAGATCGTGATCAGCCTTGCCGGTCTCGACATCGGCGACTCCCTTCATATCTCGGCGGTGACGCTGCCGCAGGGTGTCACCTCGGCCATCACTGATCGCGATTTCACCATCGCGACGGTTGTGCCGTCTTCCGGCATGACCGCGGCGCCCGCCGACGTGGCGGCCGACGCGGTGCCGTCCGAACACGGTCCCGGCGGCGAAGAGCCGACCGTGCCTCCGGCCAGAACCGAAGGCTAAGGCAGGCGCTTTGTCCTTCCTGGGCTGGCTCGGTTCCTTTCTCGGCCCTCGGCCGGTGGAAGTGCCGGGCCAGCCGCTCTCGGGTTCCCGCCAAAGCAATACTTTGGCGGGGTCCCTGGAGGCCGCGGAAGCTGAACAATGGGCCTTTGAACCCATGCAGATCTGGGTCGGCCTCGGCAATCCGGGCGCGCAATATGCGATGCACCGGCACAATGTCGGCTTCATGGCGGTCGACGCCCTGGCCGAGGTGCACGGCTTCGACCCGCCCAAGAAAGCGTTCGGGGGCTGGGCGCAGCAGGGACGGATCGGCGCCACCCGCGTCCTGCTGCTGAAGCCCGCCACCTTCATGAACGACAGCGGACGCGCCGTCCGCGCTGCGCTCGATTTCTTCAAGCGCGAGGTTGGCGACGTGACCGTCTTCCACGACGAGCTCGATCTCGCCCCCTTCAAGGTCAAGGTGAAGCTCGGCGGCGGCACGGCCGGCCATAACGGCCTGCGCTCCACCGAAGCGCATATCGGCAACGCCTTTCGCCGCGTCCGCATCGGCATCGGCCATCCCGGTCACAAAGACAGGGTGACCGGACACGTGCTCGGCAACTACGCCAAGGCGGAAACGGATCGGCTGGCCGACATGCTGGGCGCGATCGCCGCCGAAGCGGAATGGCTGGCCAAGGGCGACGATGCCCGCTTCATGAACGAGATCGCGCTCAGGATGCAGGACTAAGCCTTTGCTCCCCGCATTCGGTCCACTAGATTGCCCCGCATGAGGAGAGCCTGGCTTCTTCTGGCGCTCGCCGGATGCGACAAGCAGGATGCGGATGAGCAGGCCCAGCCCGGCGCGCGTCCCGCCAGCGCGCAGCTCCCGGCCCTCCCGATCGACGGCTCGGCCGCTTCTCCCGCCCAGCTCGAGGAGCGCGCTCGGGCGTCGCTGCGCGCGATCATCGCCGATCCGGACACGATGCGATTCGGGAGCCTTCGCGCGGGCGCGAGTGGCTCCGTATGCGGCGACGTCGAAGGCAAGCAGCCCGACGGCAAACGCGCGGTTCGGCCCTTCGTGATCACTCCGGAAGGCGTTGCGGTGGTGAGCAGCACCGCCCAGGTCAGCATCCAAGATCCCGAGGATCCCTTCCCCGATTTCTACATCCGCTGGTGCGCCTCGCCGGCCGAGCTCGCGCGGCTCCAGCCGAACATGGTGGGCGGCGAGACGCTCGGGATCGGTGCGCCGCCCCCTGAAGTGCCTGAGCTACCGCCGGAAATCCCCGCCGATCTCCCGGTGCCGCTGCCCGCCGAGGCGCCGCAAGAAGCTCCGGCCCGGCAGGCAAAGGCCGAACCCCCTCCCCGCCCACCCGCGCCGACCGGGGATGACAGCTTCTTCAACGCGGTTGCCAGGCCGGGGACCAAGGAAAGATGAACCAGGCCAAGCTTGCCCCACTGAGGCTCGAAAAGCCCTCTCCCCGGTGGGGAGAGGGTTGGGTGAGGGGGAGCGAGCGTCCAGCGAGCGTCGGACGCCGGAGAAGATACTCCTACTCAGCACCCCCTCACCCCAACCCTCTCCCCACCGGGGAGAGGGAGTATCAGCGCCTCGGTTAGCCGGTTTCGCCATGCAGACCCGATCACTCTTCGCCACCCGCTTCTACCAGGGCCAGCTCGGCGACGCGGGGCTCGTGGCCGAACTCGAGGATGCCTGCCGGGTGCTGGCGCGGGAGGATTCAGCGGGCCGGCGCTGGTCCAAGGCGCATGGCTACCGCGGCTATACCTCCTACGCCTCGCTCAACGACCTGCCCGCCCGCGACCCCCGGTTCGACGAGTTGAAGCGCGCCCTCGCCCGCCACGTCGCAGCCTTTGCCGCCGATTGTGCGATGGAGCTTGGCGGCAGGAAGCTCAAGCTCGACAGCCTGTGGGCCAACGTCCTGAAACCCGGCGGTGCGCATAGCGGGCACATCCACCCACACAGCGTCGTCTCCGGTACCGTATACGTCGCCGTGCCCCCCGGATCGGGAGCGCTCAAGCTCGAGGATCCGCGCCTTCCCATGCTGATGGCCGCCCCTCCCCGCACCGCGGACGCGCCGGAGGATTTGCGAACCTTCGTCTATGCCGAACCGGAGCCGGGCAGCGTCTTCCTGTGGGAAAGCTGGCTGCGCCACGAAGTCGTCCCCGGCACCGGCCCGAGCATCGCGGGCGCCGAGCGGATCAGCATCAGCTTCAACTATCGGACCTGACGCCATGCAGCGCGTCCTCGTCATTGGCTCGCCGGGCGCCGGCAAGTCGACGCTCGCCGCCGCCATTGCGGGCCACACGGGTCTCCCCGTCATCCATCTCGACCAGCATTACTGGCGATCGGGTTGGGTCGAGCCGGACAAGGAAGAATGGGCTGCGCACGTGGCCGCGCTCTCGGCCGGCGAGCGCTGGGTGATGGACGGCAATTATGGCGGCACGCTCCCGCTCCGCCTGGGCCGGGCCGACACGATCGTCTGGCTCGACTTCCCGGTCCTGCTCTGCCTGTCCCGGATCGTGCGGCGCGCGTTGCGGTATCGGGGCCGCGTCCGTCCCGACATGGCCGCGGGCTGCCCCGAGCAGCTCTCCTGGGAGTTCATCTCCTATACCGCGCGCTTTCCATGGGATGGCCGCAAGCGCATCACCTCGAAGCTCCCGGCCTTTTCCGGCGCGCTGATCCGCCTGCGCACGCCGCGCGAAGCCGAACGCTTTCTCGCCACGCTGGCGTGACCGCGTGGAGCCCAGTATCGGGCTTCGCTAAAGCTATCATGATAGGGCGATTTGGATGGGTTTTCGTTGCGGGATCGTTGGGCTGCCGAATGTCGGCAAGTCGACCTTGTTCAATGCGCTGACCGAGACCGCGGCGGCGCAGGCGGCGAACTATCCGTTCTGCACGATCGAGCCGAACGTCGGCCGCGTCGCCGTGCCCGATCCGCGCCTCCAGGAGATCGCCGGGATCGCCAAGTCCGCCAACGTCATCGAGACCCAGCTCGAGTTCGTCGACATTGCCGGCCTGGTCCGCGGCGCGTCGAAGGGCGAGGGGCTCGGCAACCAGTTCCTGGCCAACATCCGCGAGGTCGACGCGATCGTGCACGTGCTGCGCTGCTTCGAGGAGGGCGACGTGACCCACGTCGAGGGCCGCGTCGATCCGATGGCGGACGCCGAGACGGTCGAGACCGAGCTGATGCTCGCCGATCTCGAAAGTCTCGAGAAACGCGTCCCCGCGCTCGCCAAGAAAGCCGCGCAGGGCGACAAGGAAGCCAAGGTCCAGGCGAGCGTGCTCGGCCAGGCGCTCGATCTGCTCCGCGACAGCAAGCCCGCGCGGCTCACCGACCCCAAGGACGAGGAAGAGCGGCTCGCGCTCGAGCGCGCCCAGCTGCTCACCGCCAAGCCCGTCCTCTACGTCTGCAATGTCGACGAGGGCGACGCGGCCGGGGGCAACGCCCACAGCGCGCGCGTGTTCGAAAAGGCGGCGGCGGAAGGCGCCAAGGCCGTCATCATCTCGGCCGCGATTGAAGCCGAGATCGCCACCATGGACCTGGGAGACCGCCCCGAATTCCTGCGCGATCTCGGCCTCACCGAAACCGGCCTCAGCCGCATCATCCGCGCCGGGTACGAGCTTCTCGACCTCATCACCTTCTTCACGGCGGGCCCCAAGGAAGCGCGCGCCTGGACGGTCGAGAAAGGCTCGAAGGCGCCGCAGGCCGCCGGCGCGATCCACTCCGACTTCGAGCGCGGCTTCATCCGCGCGGAGACGATCGCCTTCGACGATTACGTCCGCCACGGCGGCGAGAGCGGCGCGCGCGACGCCGGCAAGCTGCGCTCGGAAGGCAAGGAATATGTTACCAGGGACGGCGACGTGATGCTGTTCCGTTTCAACGTCTGACGCCGATGCGGGTCAAGGGGATCAGCTGGCTCGGGATCGGCACAGATCATTATGCGGACATGCTGCGTTTCTTCACCGAAGTGATGGAGCTCGAAGTCGAAGCCACCGGCGAGCAGCAAGCCATCTTGCGGGCCGCGAGCGGGCAGCAGATCGAAATCTTTGGTCGCGAGGGACGCGGCAAGAGCCTCAACACGCCGCCCACCGTGGCGTTCGAGGTCGACGATGTCGCGGCCGCCCGCGCCGAACTGATCGCGGCCAACATCGAGATCGTCGGCGACATCGGCTCGTGGAACGGGCACGAATGGCTCTATTTCCGTTCGGCGGACGGCTACCTTTTCGAGGTGAAGTCGTCCCCGGCAATGGATGAGAGGAATACGCCCCCTTGATGTATCTCGAAGACCTGGAGGTAGGCGCGAAGCAGAGCTTCGGGCGCTACGAAGTGACCCGCGACGAAGTGATCGATTTCGCCCGCGCCTACGATCCGCAGCCGTTCCACCTCGACGACGATGCCGCGGCGCGCACCCATTTCGGGCGGCTCGCCGCGAGCGGCTGGCATACCTGCGCGATGACGATGGCAATGATCGTCGAGAACATCAAAGCGCACCAGCAGGCCGGCCTGGGCTCCCCCGGCGTGGACGAGCTTCGATGGCTGAAGCCGGTCTATCCCGGCGACACGCTGCGCTGCGAGACCGAGATCGTCGAGACCACGCCCTCGCGCAGCAAGCCTGACATCGGGTCGTTCCGATCGCGCGTGACGACCTTCAACCAGAATGACGAGCCGGTGCTGCGCTTCACCTCGATCGTGCTGATCCAGCGGCGACCCCGCGAAGGCGGCTGACCGAGACCGGGGCGCGCCTTATCCCGGCCAACGTTTCACGATACGAGTCGCGCAAGGCTTGTGGCGGAGAAGGTCGGCATGAGGTATTACGAAGACGTCCCGGTCGGTGAAACTCTCGTCTTCGGCGAGCATCGCGTCGGCCTCGCCGAAACGGCCGAATTCGCTCGGGCTTATGATCCTCGACACCTTCCCGATCCCGGGACGGCCTATGCGGTAGGCGGTCCGGCCGCGAGCCCGTGGTACGCCTGCGCGATAGCGGCGAAGCTGGTGGCGGACTACGCCGCTACCGAACCAATGGTAGGGATCGACTTCGTTCAGCATGTCCGAGCCCTCAAGTGGCATCAGGAAGTCCGCGTCGGCGATCTTCTTCGGGTCGAGGTCGAAATCCTGAACCTGCTTCGCTACCCATCCCGCGACCGACAAAAAGGATGGGCTCTCGTCAGACTGGTCTTGATCAGTCGCGGGCCTCAGGGGTTTGGCCAATGGGGAGACGATGAGTGGGAGGAGGTCGAATCGCCGGCTCTGAGTTACCTCACTACCATGGGAGTCCCCCGCCGCACGGAAGCGCAACAGCTCTGGACGGTCCAGGAACACGAAGCGCTGCGGGCGGCCGATGGCAAGGTCATCGACGCGGCGCTCCGGCGTGAACTACACTTGGAGCAAGCCGATCCGTCGACTGCGCAGAACATCGAGGTGCAAAGCGCGACGATGGCGGCCGAGCCTCCGCCACCCGCGGCCGCTTCGCCGTCAACGACTTCTCGCGGCCTGCTGAAGCGGCTGTTCGGCGGAGAGTAGCGGCCCGGTTGAGACCCGGGCCGCCTGAAGGCAAGCGGCCCGGAATATCTGCCTATTGCCCGCCGCGACGGTTCTGGCGGCGTTCCTGCCGCTGCTGACGCCGTTCCTGCCGCATCTGTTGGCGTTCCTGCCGCATCTGCTGGCCCTGCGGATTGGCCGCCCCGGTGCCCGGCCGGTCGCGCAGATCGCGGCGGAATTCGCGGCGATCCTGGCGGCGGTCCTGGCGATACTCGCGCCGCTCGCCGCGCAGCTCGGTCTGCAGCTGGTCACGGGTGATCTCGCCGCGCCGGAAGCGCTGGATGGCGTCACGGCTCTCCTGCCGATATTCGCGGAAATCCTGACGGCCTTCCCGGCGGAACCGCCGGAAATCCTGGCGATCCTCGCGGTCGCGGATCCGATAGTTGCGGCCTTCGAAGTAACGGCGCTGATCGTCGTTCCACCGGTAGCGGCGGCCGCCCCGGTCGAACACGTAATAACCGTAACCCGGATAATAGAAGTTGTTGTACCACAGGCCCGAATAGCCGCTGTAGCGCGGATAGCCGTAGCCATATCCGCCGCCGTAATGGCCGCCGCCATAATAGGGGTCATAATAATCGTCGTAATAGCCGCCATAGCCGGCGCCGTAGCCGACGGACACGCCGCCATAGCCATAGCCGTCGTCATAAGCGGAGCAGGCGCCAAGGCCCGCGGCGGCCGAAACGGCCAGGATAAGATTGCGGAAACGGGGCACGAACATTTGCGACTCTCCCGATCAAGTGGCTGAAATGGCGAGAGACTCCGCTCACGCCCGTGAACGGCGACTGAACCGTTAACCGATTGTAAACGTTTGCGGTTAGCAGGCGGTTCCTGTTCCGTAATGAACCAACCGAGTCACCTGGATCAGTAGCTGACCAGGCTCCGCACCCCGATCCCTTCGGCGCGCAGCAGGTCCGCGCCGCCAAGCGCCGGCAGATCGATCAGGAAGCTGGCGCCGGTCAGGAACCCGCCTGCGCGCCGGATCAGGCGAGTCGCCGCCAGCGCAGTGCCGCCGGTGGCGATCAGGTCGTCGACCAGCTCGACGCGCGCGCCCGGCGTGCACGCGTCGACATGCATGGCGAGCCGGTCGTTGCCATATTCCAGCGCATAATCCTCGGCGATCGTCTCGCCGGGCAGCTTGCCGTGCTTGCGGATCAGCAGCAGCCCCGCGCCGAGGCGATGCGCCAGCGCGGCGGCGAAGATGAACCCCCGCGCCTCGGTTCCCGCGATCAGGTCCGGCTTTCCGGTCACCCCCTCCGCCAGCCGCTCCACGCTCGCCGCAAAGCCGCGCGCGTCGAGCAGCAAGGTGGTGATGTCGCGATACTGGATCCCGGGCTTGGGAAAGTCCGGGATCGTCCGGATCAGCGCTCGCAGGTCATCGTTGTTCATGGCCTCCCCTGTCATGCTGGACCGCGTTTGGCGATTAGGTCCTTTGCGCCAATTCGGAAGCCCTCGTCTGTTCGACACTGCTCCAAGGCTGTGCGCATTATCATCCCGATAGCCCTTCAATGCTCAGCAGACACAATGCCGAACGTGAGCGGGAGGGGCGGCCAAGCTGATGAGGCATGACACGGTGGAGAAGCCGGAATGACGATTGGCGGCATCGGAGCGAGCGGTGCCTTATTCGCTGCTTTGGCAGCGCTCCCGCTGCTTAGTGGGTGCGCATGGCCGACCTACAGTCAGTCGACACTGAAGGCAATCAAGACCGAATCGCAACTCCTGATGACTGCTAATCCGATCAAGCCGGCCGAGCGCTGGACGTCCGTTCCTCAAAGCCAATGGCCGCCAGTAATCGCGAGCCTTCATCCCTACTCTGTGACCGTCCACCAGTGGGGCGTCCATATTTCGATAAAGCCATATTTTGACGGTGGCTGGGGATACATGATCCCGCGGGACAAACGGGACCTGCCAATGCCCGAGGCATGCTATTCAAGCCTGGAGAAGGCGTCTTCTGGCATGGCCCCTGTTGACCCTGTGTTCGCAGGCTGCTCAATCGCCCGAGAGCTCCGGAAAGCCGCTCGCGAGATTGAGACGGCCGACGTTCCGGAGCGCTTCAAGGAAGTTGGTGAGGCATAAGCCGGCCGAGAAGCTGGAGGCTTAACGCCTGCGGTTCCCTGCGGGCGCGTCAACGCCGATGACAATGACGGTGAACAGCACAAGCTTGCTGCTGTCCGTAACCTCGACCCGAACCTCTTCGCCGGCCCACACCACCTCGGGCCGGTCGCGGATAAGCTCTGCTGCAGATTGGACGGCCAGTGTTCGGGCCTCTGAAATCGACGCAAGTTCGACGCCGTGATTGTCGGGTCGTGAATCGCACCGGCAAGGTTGAAGTAGAATCGCATTGAAGGCTAATGTCGCAGCTGGCAGTCAGTTCCTCATGCGTCGTTTGTAAGAGCGTGCTCAACCCCTGCACGTCGGCGCGGACTTGATCCGGGCCAGGGCTTCTCTCGCACTTTGCGGCAGACGACCCGGCCCAGCTCACAAAGGCAGCCCGGCCCCGGATCGAGTCCGGGGCGACGACTGAGCGTTATGAGCCCAACCTGACCCGACCTGCTCTAGTTGAGCGGCTGCCCTTGCTTGCGCAGCCGCTCCTCCACCGAGGTTCCGGTCGCGTGGACGGGGCGCTTCTTCACGCTCGCCCAGACGTTCCGGTAAGCCATGTAGGCCAGCACGGTCGCGATCAGCAGGAAGAACATGATCGCCACGCCGGCGCGGTGCCGGTTCTCCAGGAAGGGCTCTGCCGTCCAGGTGAGGAAGGCGGAAACGTCCTTCGACATCTGGTCCACGGTCGCCGGGGTGCCGTCGGCATAGGTCACCTGCCCGTCCGCGGTGATGGGCGGCGGCATGGCTAGGTTGAGGTTCGGGAAGTAGGGATTGAAGTGCAGGTTCGGCCCCGGGCGCGCGTCGGCCGGCACCGGCTCGCCCTTCTCGTTGCGATAGGTCGCGGCGTTCGCATATCCGGTCAGCAGCGAATAGACATAAACCGGGCCGTCGTGCCGCGCCTTGGTGATCAGCGACAGGTCCGGCGGCGCGGCATTGTTGTTGGCGGCGCGCGCGGCGACCTCATTCGGATAGGGGCTCGGGAAGCGGTCCGCCGGGATGGCCTTGCGGGTTGCGGGCTCGCCGGTCTGATCGTTGATCGTGGGCACCTCGATCTGCCACTGGCTGGCGATCGCCTTCACCTCGGCCTCGGAATAGCCGATCTCCTGCAGGTTGCGGAACGCGACATAGTTCAGGCCGTGGCAGGCCGCGCAGACCTCCTTGTAAACCTGGAACCCGCGCTGCAGCTGCTGTCGGTCGTATCGCCCGAACGGACCTTCGTGGGTGAAGGACGCCTCCTTCGGATAGAGGTGGAAGCGATGCTCGTTCGTCTCGACATGCTCTTCGCTGAGATAGGCGATCGCGCCCCAGAGCAGCGACCAAGTCGCCACGCCGACGAAGCCGAGACCGACCAGAATTGAGATCAGACGGACCATTTATCTGTACCTTATTCGGCCGGAGCCGGCTGCGCGTTGCCCCTGCCCCCGGGCGGAACGCCGTAAGGCGCCGATTCCGCCTTCTCGCCATGCAGCACGCTTTCCGCGATCGAATTGGGCAGCGGCAGCGTCTTCTCGAACTTGGAGATGATCGGCAGGATGATCAGGAAGTGCGCGAAATAGTAGATGGTCGCGAGCTGCGAGATCATCACGTACGGCTCTTCCGCCGGCTTGCCGCCGACATAGCCGAGCACCAGCACGTCCAGCACCAGGATCCAGAAGAACTGCTTGAACCGCGGCCGGTAATTGCCGGAGCGAACCGGCGAGCGGTCGATCCAGGGCAGGAAGAAGAGCAGCAGGATCGCCGCGAACATGGCGAGCACGCCCCACAGCTTCGCCGACAGGATGAAGTCGACGGTGAAGGCGCGAAGGATCGCGTAGAAGGGCCAGAAATACCATTCCGGCACGATGTGCGCGGGCGTCGCGAGCGGGTTGGCCGGGATGTAATTGTCCGCGTGGCCGAGATAGTTCGGCAGGAAGAAGGTCACCGCCAGGTAGAAGATCAGGAAGACGGCGAGCCCGAACCCGTCCTTGGCCGTGTAATAAGGGTGGAAAGGCACCGTGTCCTGCGGGGTCTTGATGTCGACGCCGGTCGGGTTGGACGAGCCCGGAATGTGTAGCGCCCAGACGTGCAGGATCACCACGCCCGCGATCACGAACGGCAGCAGGTAGTGGAGCGAGAAGAAGCGGTTCAGCGCCGCCTGATCGGGCGCGAATCCGCCGAGCAGCCAGGTCTGGATCGGCTCGCCCACGAGCGGGATCGCGCCGAACAGCCCGGTGATCACCTTGGCGCCCCAGAAGCTCATCTGTCCCCAGGGGAGCACATAGCCCATGAACGCGGTCGCCATCATCAGCAGCAGGATGACGACGCCGAGCATCCACACCAGCTCGCGCGGCGCCTTGTAGGATCCGTAATAAAGGCCGCGGAAGATGTGGATGTAGGTGACGATGAAGAAGAAGCTCGCGCCGTTGGCGTGCAGGTAGCGCAGCATCCAGCCCGAATTGACGTCGCGCATGATGTGCTCGGTCGAATCGAACGCCAGCGTCGCGGCCGGCGCGTAATGGCTGGCCAGCACGATGCCAGTGACGATCTGGACGGCCAGCATGAAGCCGGCCAGCACCGCGAAGTTCCAGAAATAATTGAGGTTGCGCGGCACCTCGTATCCGCCGCCGACACTATTGTACATCAGCCGCGGCAGCGGCAGCCGCTGGTCGAGCCACTGCATCAGCGGATGCTTGGGTTCGTACTGCTTAGCCCAAGGGAAGCTCATTGCCTGTTTCCTCAGCCGATCTGGACGACAGTGTCGGACTTGAACGCGATCTCCGGAACCTCGAGATTCTTCGGCGCCGGGCCTTTGCGGATGCGCCCGGCCGTGTCGTAGTGCGAGCCGTGGCAGGGGCAGAAATAGCCGCCATATTCGCCCTTGTTCTCGCCCTCCGCAGCGCCGAGCGGCACGCAGCCGAGATGAGTGCAAACCCCCATCGTGATCAGCCAGTTGGCCTTGCCTTCCGCGGTGCGCTCGGCGAGTGTTTGCGGATCACGCAAGGTGTCGGCGGGAACGGCGTTCGCCGCCTGGATCTCGGCCGGCGTCAGGTTGCGGATGAAGATCGGCTGCTTGCGCCAGATCGTCTTGATCGCCTGGCCGGGCTGGATCTGGCTGACGTCCACCTCGATCGAGGCGAGCGCAAGCACGTCCGCGGACGGGTTCATCTGGTTGATCAGCGGATAAAGCGTCGCGGCGCCGCCGATTCCGGCGAAGCTCAAGGCCGCGATGTTGATGAAATCGCGCCGGCGCACATCCTCGCCGCCTTGCGCCACGGTCGCATGGACCGCCCCATCGGTATGTTCAACCGTCGCCATGGTCACCCTTTAGCGGTTGCAATCGGATGTGGAAAAACCGCCACCCGCCGAGACGCTGGCGGAGGCGACGCCTTTACACATTGCCGCGTTGGTGAAGAGGAACTCCCCCGAGCGGCTTGGCCGGCCTGATAGCCGCGCGCGGGGCGCTTTGCCAAGCCTCAACCGCAGCGGCTAGGGCGGGACCCATGCGCCTCGCCCTCCATCAGCCCGATCAGGCCGGCAATGTCGGCACGATCCTGCGCCTCGCCGCCTGCCTCGGGGTTGCGGTGGACGTCATCGAGCCGTGCGGCTTCCCCTTCTCGGATCGAGCGCTGAAGCGCGCCGGGATGGACTATGTCGAGCTTGCATCGGTGACGCGCCACGCCGGCTGGGCCGCGTTCGAGGCGCAGCTCCCCGGCCGGCTCGTCCTCTTCACCACCGCCGCTGCCATCCGCCTCCCCGAAGCCCGCTTCGAGCCGGGCGACACCCTCCTGTTCGGCTCCGAAAGCCGCGGCGTGCCCGAAGACGTCCACGCCCGCGCCGACCTCCGCGTCCGCATCCCCCAGGTGCCGGGTACGCGCTCGCTGAACATAGCTGTGGCGGCAGGCATCGGCCTCGCCGAGACACTCAGGCAGACGGGGGCGTGGCCGGAGTAGCAAGGCAAATGATTGTCTTCTGTGGATGGCTCCCGCGTTGCAAGGGTGATTTGATGTTCAGCGGCTGGTCGGGTGCAGTCTTCTGTCCGGCCTGTTGATGCGGTCGGTGTTTGACCGCTGGCCCTGATGGTATCCGCGAACCGGGTCCCACTCT
>NZ_DASVTH010000014.1:0-17563 GCF_036387615.1 Allosphingosinicella sp. | reverse complement strand
TCTTTTCCGAGGCTCAACCCGAGGCAGCTGTCGTGCCGGTCATTTCAACAGGGGGGGGCGTCCTGGAGGTCGGAGCCAGGATAGGGAAAATCCCGCCCGAGTTAACAGATGAACGCGACTACGTGGCGTTGTTCCACCGGCAGCTCGGGATCTCTCCTCGCGAGGAGCGTTTTCGAACACCGGAACTTCAGCCGACGAACGCTTCCGATCGTTTTTGGCGGCCGCAGGTGACGTAGGACGCTGGTCTCCGAGGATAAGGTAGGTAGAAGCTAGAGCTCCGGCTCCGTGTTAGCTGGCGCCCCCGGTTCCCAATCCGCAAGGTCTCACCTGTCGGCAACATCGATGTGTCTATACAGGCGGAGATATTCGTTTCCGTAGGATCTGGCCCAGCCGACGCGAGTGGTGACCACAAAAATAGACCAAAACCTTTTAAACCATACGCATAGTCGATCTCCCAGGGGCACCACCTCAAGGAGACGGAGCTCGGCCTAGCCAAAAACATGAAGACGCTCCCCCGCTCGGTCTGCACTGCGGTGACAATGAGGAGTCCCGGCCTCGTCCTCTCGGCGTCTTGACGGAGGTTGCGGTCCGATGTTGCCTGCCGGGCGGCTCATTCTCCATAGAGCCACTCCCGACGTTCATGACCTCGCACGCTGTCCACCAGCCCGTCAACGCTGAGATCGTTAAATAGCTCGTCGCGAAACACGATGCGGGCGTAGGCGCATTGCAATGGCAGGAAGTTGCTGAGTGTCTGTGCACCTCCGGTGCGAACGACCAGGTCGACGGAGGTCCTGACCCATAGATAGCGAAACAGGTCCCCTCCGTCGGACGCTCGTCGCGCGGCGTTTACCTCATCGATCGGATCGTGGGCGATGCAGAGATTTGTGCGCCGGTCCGTCTTCGGCGGGGTCGCCGCTGCCCTTTCTACTGCGGTCCGTAGCTCCGGCCGCACCAGCGACAGATCCCCCGCCGCCGCAATCGACGGTCCGAGCTGCAGCATGCCCTCCAAGAGCTGACCAATTGCAACGCTGATGGCATCCAGCTCGGCCGCCGACCGGCGCAAATTCGCCTTGCTGAGCAGATAGATGCTGATTTCATCAACGCCGGCGCCGAAGAGAGTCCCGGCGGCCTCGCAGAGCCGCGCCATGGACAGGCAATAGGAATCGAGAAGGCTCACGCCCGATCGTCGCGCCCACCGGCGCCCGCCATCCGGAATGATCCCGAGGTGCCGCACACGAGTCACAGGTCGATCATCAGCGGCAGAGCCGCGGCATCCACCGCAACCCAGGTATCAAAATAGCCGTCCTGCTCCTGGATCGCATAACCATTGTAGGAGCGAAGCGGATGAAAGAAGAAACGGGCGCTGCCGATCCTCGCGGCGAAGCCTTGCCAGCGCCTGACGCGTTCCGCTGCTTCCACGCATAACTCCGCCCCCTGTGCCGCCGCATTTGGCGTCGAGCTGCAGAAGTCGAGGAGGCACAGCAGCTCGGCTTGGTTTGTGCAGTGCAGCTCGGCCGCATTATAATGTGCTTCGGCCGGAACTTCCTGAATGATCAAGCTGTGCAATCTGCAGCAGCGGATCATCTCGAAGGCAAAGGCGAAGTCGGTGCGTGCGAAGACAAGGCGTGCAACACGACCGCTGACGGCACGGAATCCCGACGCGGCATCTGACACTTCAAAGCCGAACATCCGGTTGAGCAGGGTGGTGGCGAATCGATTTGCTGACCGCTTGGGAGAGGGAAGCTTCGTTGAACCCAAGAAGCGCGACCCGATAGTCAGATCCGCGCCACTGCTGAGGTGGTCGCGCAGAAGGTTTCCAATCCGTAACGGATCATGCGCGCCGTCGGCATCGAGAATGACAACATGATGGGCGCCGTTCGCAATGGCCCAACCTAGACCTCGGGTAATTGAGCGGCCTTGGCCGGCTGTGTGGCTGTTGCGAAGAACGGTTGCTCCGGCTTTGGCCGCTACCTCGCCAGTCCTGTCGTCGCTGCCGTCATCAACGACAACGATCCTGTCCAACTGCTGCCTCGCAACCGAAACGACGTGACTGATAGTAGCCTCCTCGTTGAGCGCGGGGATAACGGCGGCGCAATCGCGATTCACTCGTCAATTTTTCCTCATTCGGCTGCACAAACGGCGCTGGCGCTCCAATCCCGATAGCACATCAACACGAGCGACACTTCTGGGGAAGTGGGGGACTGCTCAAGCACCATCACAGAGACCGTACATCCGGCAGCCCTGATCACCTTCATCGCGCGCGCGAGCTTTAGCGACGGAGCGAGCGCTTTTGGGCAGTTTCATGCCGGGATATTTCCACTCGATCGGGCCGCCTCTGGTTGGCGTTGTCCGGACATAGGCAGGAACTCTGGAGCGTGATGCTTGGGCCGAGAGTGGTGAATGCCGCGCGAGCGAAACCGGGCCGGCGCCGACTTGCATACTTCGAAGCAGCAATTCATCGGGCCATCGCGGTCGCCGCACCTGCTAGAGTGAGTCCAATCGACCGCAAGGACGTCTCAACTCGTCCCGCATCGCTCGCTACCGAGCCTGCTACCTTTTCATTTTGGCCAGGAGGAGAGGCGGCAGCTAAGTGCTTGAAAAGGTGGTGGACGCACTAGGGCTCGAACCTAGGACCCGCTGATTAAGAGCAAGGCTCTTCCGATGGGCATCGCCCACCTTGTCAGGCAGGTCCCGGGGCAGTATCTGAATGTCGGAAAGGTCGTATTTTGGTCGCCATGTCTCCCCTTGCCCAGCAGGTGCTCGAACGCTTCGAGAGCGGCGACACCCTCGAGCGTGAGCGGCTGGCCCTGAGCGCCAATTACGATTCCGTCGGGCGGGTGCTGAGGGAGCTCGTCCGGCAGGGGAAGCTCGTCCGGGTCGGCCGCGGGCGCTACCGCAAGGCCAGCGGTAAGGCGGCTCCCTCGTCCGCGTCTATCCTTGAACGGATTGAGCGGCGCGTCGCGGGCGCCAGGAACCGCAATGTGTTCCTCCGCCGGGACTTCGCGGAGCTCGGCAGCTATGACGCGGTGGGCCGGGCGCTCCGCCAGCTCACGCAGCGCGGGCGCCTCGTTCAGATCGGCTACGGACTTTATGCAAAGGCGGACCGCTCGCCGCTGACCGGCAAGCCGGCGCCGGTCGTTGGCATTAAGCGGCTCGCAAGCGAGGCGCTGTCGCGACTCGGCAAGACGATGGAGGAATCGAGCTTCAGCAAGGCCTACAGCACCGGCCGGTCCACCCAGGTGCCGACCGGTCGGACCATTGCCGTCAAGGGTCGGGTCCGGAGGCGAATCGGCTATGACGGCAAATATGTCTCTTTCGAACGCACCCGATGAAGACGAGCTCGGCCGCGTCGCCGGTGCGCTCGCGGTCGACGAAGCTTTCGTCGAGAAGGACTGGTTCGTCATCCAGGCGATCCGGCACCTCGCCGAGGCGGCGACGGACGATCTGAAGCCGGTTTTCTCCGGCGGCACCTCGCTCCTCAAGGGTCACGCCCTCATCCGCAGGTTTTCGGAGGATATCGACTTCAAGCTCGCCCTTTCCGCCGACTTTCTAGGAAAATCCCAAGGGCAGAAGAAGACCGCGCTCAGCGCATTCAAGAAGAGCCTCGTCGCGGGCTGGTCGGGTGCCGGGTTCGAGGTGACGGACGTCGAGGCGGGCAGCGGGAATGCCTTCATCCGCATCGACATGGACTATCCGAGCGTGCTGGATCCTCATCCGTCGCTGCGGCCCCACATCCAGGTCGAGCTCTCCGCCAAGCCGCCGAGACTCTCGCCGATCGACCGGCCCCTCATCTCCTTCGTGGCGCAGAACCGGCGCGACGCCGCTGAAATGACGTCCATCCCCTGCGTCGATCCGGTGGAGACGGCGGCGGACAAGATGAGCGCCTTCTGCTGGCGGATGCTGACGCGGGACCGGGACAGCGAGAAGGATGATCCGACGATCATCCGCCACCTCCACGACCTCGCGGCACTCGAAGCTGCGGCGACCGGAAGCGCGATCTTCGGCCCCTTGCTCCTCGACACCCTCGTAGCCGACGCCGGCCGCGGCGGAGGCGCACTGAAGGAGATGGCGCCGAAGGACCGGCTCGCGGCCATGGAGGAGAAGCTCGCGGCCGACAGGTTCTATGCGGAGGAATATGCGCTGTTCGTGAGCGGCATGGCCTTTGCCGGCGAACCCGAGATTCCGAGCTTCCACCAAGCCGTCGAGGCGATCGGGCGGCTCTCCCGGCTGCTCCCGGAATGATGTAGCGGCCGCCCGACCGGCCGGCTTTCTCAATCCCAGACGCCGCTTGAGCGGCCGGCTGATTGCGTCCGGACATGCGCACCGCGCCGGTTTCCGAACGAGATTCGCCGAGGCGTACCTTCCTGCGCGGGAGCGGCACTGTCGCCGACTCGGGTCTCTCCCCGATCAATCGCCCGATCGCCGGCGCATCGCCGGCAGGGGAACTCGGCATGACGCCCACCAAGCTGCTTATCGGCCAGATCCTTGTCGTCTTGGCCATCATGGTTCTGGGCGTCTGGGCTGCGACCCAGTGGGCGGCGTCGATGCTGGCCTACCAACCGCAGCTGGGAACGCCCTGGTTCTGGCTGCGCGACTTGCCGCTGTACCGGCCCTGGGCGCTGTTCGGCTGGTGGTACCATTACGAGGCCTACGCGCCAGAAGTCTTCGACAGGGCCGGAGCGGTTGCCGGGGCGAGCGGCTTCCTCGGCTGCGCCGCGGCGGTGGGCGGCTCGCTCTGGCGGGCACGGCAGTCGTCTCTGGTCACCACCTACGGCTCTGCGCGCTGGGCGAACGAAGCCGAGATCCGCTCCGCGGGACTGTTCGGCGATGCCGGCCTGTTCCTCGGCTCGCTTCGCGGCTGCTATCTGCGCCACGACGGGCCCGAGCATGTCATGGCCTTCGCGCCCACGCGCAGCGGCAAGGGCGTGGGCCTTGTGGTTCCGACCCTGCTTTCCTGGACGGGCTCGGCCGTCATCCACGACATCAAGGGCGAAAATTGGGAGCTGACCGCCGGCTGGCGCGCGCGCTTCTCGCACTGCCTTCTGTTCAACCCGACCGACGCCCGGTCCGCGCGGTACAACCCGCTGCTCGAGGTCCGTCGCGGCGCCCATGAGGTGCGCGACGTCCAGAACATCGCCGACATCCTCGTCGATCCGGAAGGAGCGCTCGAGCGGCGCAATCACTGGGAGAAGACCAGTCACTCGCTGCTCGTCGGAGCGATCCTCCACGTCCTTTATTCGGAGGAGGAGAAGACGCTGGCTCGGGTCGCGACCTTCCTGTCCGATCCGCGGCGCAGCTTTGTTTCAACGCTACGGGTGATGATGACGACGCCCCATCTCGGGACCGAAGGTGTGCATCCGGTGGTCGCCTCCGCGGCGCGCGAGGTGCTGAACAAGTCCGAGAACGAGCGCTCCGGCGTCCTCTCGACGGCGATGTCGTTCCTCGGACTTTATCGCGACCCGACGGTGGCGGCGGTGACCTCGCACTGCGACTGGCGGATCGACGACCTGCTTGCGGCCGAGCGGCCGCTTTCGCTCTACCTGGTCGTGCCACCGTCCGACATATCCCGCACCAAGCCTCTGGTTCGCCTGGTGCTGAACCAGATCGCCCGTCGGCTGACCGAGCGGCTCCACGGCAGCGCCGGCGAGCGCCCGCGCCAGCTCCTGCTGATGCTCGACGAGTTCCCGGCGCTCGGCCGGCTCGATTTCTTCGAGACTGCTCTGGCCTTCATGGCCGGTTACGGCATCCGGGCCTTTCTCATCGCCCAGTCGCTGAACCAGATCGCGAAGGCCTATGGCGAGAACAATGCGATCCTCGACAATTGCCACGTCCGGGTCGCGTTCGCCTCGAACGACGAGCGGACGGCCAAGCGCATCTCGGACGCGCTCGGCACCGCAACCGAGCAGAGGGCGATGCGCAATTACGCCGGCCACCGACTGGCGCCCTGGCTCGCCCATGTCATGGTCAGTCGGCAGGAGACGTCGCGTCCGCTTCTGACGCCGGGCGAGGTGATGCAGCTGCCGCCCTCCGACGAACTGGTGCTCGTCTCGGGCCTGCCGCCGATCCGCGCGAGAAAGCTTCGATACTTCGAGGACCACCGCTTGATGCGCCGCGTGAGCAACGCTCCAAGCCTCGGCGAAGGCCCCTATGCCGACCGCCCGCAGTCCCGTCCGCACGACTGGTCGGGTCTTCACGCGCGGGCCGAGCCGATCGGCGCGGAGGCGGAGGAGAATGGCGCGGAAGGCGAGGGGGGACTGCAGCAGGAGCGTCATCCGAGCCTTCAAGCCGAGGAGGTGCCGGCGGCGCCGCTCGAGCGGTCGGATCCGCTCGGTCTGGGCGAAGATGAGAGCGACGGCGCCATCGAAGCGCGCGTGCTGAGCCGGCTGGCGACGCTGCCGCCGGTGGTCGCCGCCCATGCGGTCAACGAAGGCTCGGGTCGCGGCGGCGACCTGATGCCGAGCTTCTGAAGGCGATCCCGATGGCTCGTTCGGACCAGGTCCGCCACCAGCTGTTCCTGCCCAAGGAGGTCAGCGACAGGCTCGAGGCGTTGGCCCGGGCGCCCGGCACATCCAAGTCGAGGATCCTCACCGAAGCGTTGACGGCTTGGCTCGACCGCAAAGGTGTCGACGAGCTCGAGCTGCGCTTCGCCCGCCGCCTCGACCGCCTCTCCAACCAGCTCGCCCGCATCGAGCGCGACGGCCATGTCCAGCTTGAGAGCCTCGCTCTGTTCATCCGCTACATGCTGACCGTGAACGCGCCCTTGCCCGAGGGCGACGAGGCGGCGCGGGCGCTCGGCCGCGACCGCTTCGCGGCCTTCGTCCAACGCGTCGGCCAGCAGCTCGCAGGCGGAAGGCTCACCCTCCGTCCGGAGGAGGCGCAATGAGCACCGCCGAATCCACCGAGCGCCGACGCTCGATGCTGCGCACCGCAATGGGCCCGGCCATCGGGGCGGCGCTTGCCGACCCCCTCGTCGTCGAGGTGATGGTCAACCCCGACGGCGCACTCCGGCTCGACCGGCTCGGCGAAGGCCGGATCGACACTGGCGAGCGGCTCGGGTCCGATCAGGTCGAACGGATCATCCGGCTCGTCGCGAGCCACGCCCGCAGCGAGGTTCATGCCGGCTTGCCCGTGATCAGTGCGGAGCTTCCGCCGCACAGTGACGGCCTCGCCGGCGAGCGGTTCGAGGGCGTGCTGCCGCCGGTGGCGACCGGCCCCTGCTTCTCGATCCGCAAGCCCGCCGGACGGGTCTACACGCTCCTCGACTATGTGAGCGACGGCATAATGCCCGCCGAGGCGGCGCGAACCCTGGCCGGAGCCGCCGTCGAAAGGCGCAACATCCTCCTCGCCGGCGGAACGAGCTCGGGCAAGACGACGCTCGCCAACGCGCTTCTCGCCGAGATCGCCGCGTTCGACGAGCGGGTGATCCTCATCGAGGATACGCGCGAGCTCCAGTGCGCGGCGCCCGATACGGTGGCGCTTCGAACCAGCTCCGGCATCGTCAGCATGGCCGACCTTGTCCGCTCGACGCTGCGCCTGCGCCCTGACCGGATCATCATCGGCGAGGTCCGCGGAGCCGAGGCGCTCGACATGTTGAAGGCCTGGAACACGGGTCATCCGGGAGGGATCGCAACCGTTCACGCCAACAGCGCGCCGGCCGCGCTGCATCGCCTCGAACAGCTCATTCAGGAGGCGGTCGTGACCGTCCCCCGCCGGCTCATCGCCGAAGCGATCGATGTGGTCGTGTTCATCTCCGGCCGCGGCTCCGCTCGCCGCGTCGACCAGATCGTCTCGGTCGGCGGCCTCGACCCCGCCGGTAACTACGCCCTTCACCCGCTCCACCCTGAAATCGTCAGTCGCTGAGGAGAAACATCATGATTGAAGCCCGTGCAATCCGCGCCTCGCGCAGCGCCGCCTCCCTGCTCCTCGCCGCCGCGGCAATGATTGCCGTCCAGGCCCAGGCCGCGGGCTCCGGCATGCCTTGGGAGGAGCCGCTCCAAAAGGTTCTGGAGTCGGTCCAGGGGCCGGTCGCGAAGATCATCGCGGTGATCATCATCATCACCACCGGCCTGACGCTCGCCTTCGGTGAGACTGCGGGCGGGTTCCGGCGGCTGATCCAGATCATTTTCGGCCTGTCGATCGCCTTTGCCGCCTCCTCCTTCTTCCTGTCCTTCTTCAGCTTTGGCGGCGGGGCGCTGATCTCGTGACCGGCGCCACGGCCCACATCCAGGGGTTCGAGGCCCCGATCCACCGCGCGCTCGTCGAGCCCATCCTCCTCGGCGGGGCACCGCGTGCCGTGGCGATCGTCAACGGCACGATCGCCGCCGCGCTGGGGCTCGGCCTGCAGCAATGGATCGCCGGCCTTGTGGTCTGGGCGCTCGGCCATTCGATCGCCGTGATCGCGGCGAAGCGCGACCCCGCCTTCGCAGCGGTGCTCGCCCGGCACCTTCGTCTGGCCGGAAATCTGTCGTGCTGAACATCGGCGAATATCGCACCCGTGCCGACCGCCTCGCGGATCATCTGCCCTGGGCCGCTTTGATTGCGCCCGGCGTCGTCCTGAACAAGGACGGCAGCTTTCAGCGCACTTTGCGCTTTCGCGGTCCGGACCTCGAAAGCGCGACCGAGTCCGAGCTGGTCTCGGCCGCAGCTCGGGTCAACAATGCGCTGAAGCGGTTCGGCTCCGGTTGGGCGCTGTTCTTCGAAGCAGAGCGGGTCGAGGCGCTCGGCTATCCCGAAAGTTCCTTCCCCGACCCTGCTTCCTGGCTCGTCGACAAGGAGCGGCAAGCGAGCTTCGAGGGCGAGCGTGACCATTATGAGAGCCGCTATCACCTGACGCTCGTCTGGCTCCCGCCGCCCGACAACCAGGCCACCGCCGAGCGCTCGCTGATCGAGCGCAGCGACGAACGCAAGGGCCGCGACTGGCGCGAGGCGCTCGGGCAGTTTGTGTCGGAGACCAATCGCGCGCTCGATCTGCTCTCCGGCTTGATGCCGGAGGTGCGGGGGCTGGACGACGAGGAGACGCTGACCTTCCTCCACGGTGCGGTGTCGTCGCGCCGCCACCCCGTCGCCGTTCCCGAGACCCCGATCTATCTCGACGCATGGCTCGTGGACACGCCGTTCGCCGGCGGGCTCGAGCCGATGCTTGGCGATTTCCACCTGCGCACCCTGACCGTGCCGGGCTTCCCCGCGCTCAGCCGGCCCGGAATACTCGACGCACTCAACCATCAGGATTTCGCCTATCGCTGGGTCACGCGGTTCATCCCCCTGGACAAGGCGGACGCGACCCGGGCGCTCACCAAGCTTCGCCGCCAATGGTTCAACAAGCGCAAGTCGGTGACGGCTCTGCTGCGCGAGGTCATGTACAACCAGCCGGTCCAGCTGCTCGACAGTGACGCCGACAATAAGGTGGCCGATGCCGACCAGGCGCTGCAGGCGCTCGGCCAGGATTATGTCGCCTTCGGCTTCCTGACCGCCACCATCACCGTCGCCGATCGCGACCGGCAGGCCGCCGAGGAGAAGGTCAGGGCCGTGGAGCGCGTCGTGAACGGGCTCGGGTTCACGACCATTCGCGAGCGGATGAATGCGGTGGAGGCGTGGCTCTCGAGCCTGCCGGGCCATGTCTATGCCAATGTGCGCCAGCCGCTCGTACACACGCTCAACCTCGCTCACCTCATGCCTTTATCGTCGGTCTGGGCGGGTCCGGCGCGCAACGCCCATCTCAATGGCCCCCCTCTGATATTAGCCCAGACCAGCGGCTCCACCCCTTTCCGGCTGTCGACCCATGTCGGCGACGTCGGTCACATGCTCGTCGTCGGCCCGACCGGCGCCGGCAAGTCGGTTCTGCTGTCGCTGCTTGCGCTGCAGTTCCGCCGCTATCCGGGTGCGCGGGTCACGATGTTCGACAAGGGTTGGTCGGCGCGCGCGGCCGTGCTGGCGATGGGCGGCACCCACCATACGCTGGGCGCCCGCGAGGCCGAAGCAGGTACGTCGCTCGCGTTCCAGCCGTTGCGGCGGATCGATGAGCCGGCGGAGCGGACCTGGGCGGCCGAGTGGCTGTGGGCGCTGCTCGAGCATCAGAAGGTGGTCGTCACTCCGGAGGTGAAGGACGCGATCTGGTCCGCGGTTGGAAGCCTCGCCTCCGCGCCGCCCGAGGAGCGCACGCTGACCGGCCTGTCGCTCCTGCTGCAGTCGAACGCGATCAAGTCCGCGCTTCTGCCCTACACGCTCGAGGGGCCGTTCGGCAGCCTGCTGGACGCGGCCGAGGACCGGCTCGCGCTGGCCGAAGTCCAGTGCTTCGAGACCGAGACTTTGATGGGGCAGCAGGGGGCGGTCCTTCCGGTCCTTACCTATCTGTTCCACCGGCTCGAGGAGAGGTTCGACGGCAGGCCGACCCTGCTCGTCCTCGACGAAGCCTGGCTCTTTCTCGACAATCCGCTGTTCGCCGCGCGAATTCGCGAATGGCTGAAGGTGCTGCGCAAGAAGAATGTCGCGGTCGTGTTCGCGACCCAGTCGCTCGCCGACATTACAGACAGCAGCATCGCCCCCGCGATCATCGAAAGCTGCCCGCAGCGCATCTTCCTGCCCAACGATCGGGCGGTCGAGCCGCAGGCACGCGCCGCCTACGAAAGGTTCGGGCTCAACGAGCGTCAAATCGAGCTCATCGCCCGCGCGACGCCGAAGCGCGATTATTACCTCCAGTCGCGCCGCGGCAACCGTCTCTTCGATCTCGGGCTCGGCCCGATCGCGCTCGCCTTCTGCGGCGCGTCTGACCCAGCCAGCCAACGGCGCATCGACCTCATCCTGGCGGAGGAGGGGCAGGCCGGCTTCGCCCGCCGCCACCTTGAGGAGCGCGGCCTCGCCTGGGCCGCGGCCGCGCTCGACCAGTTCCAGGCGCCCACCACCAATCAAGGAGATCCAAGATGAAGAACTGGAAGAAGGCGCTCGTGCTTGGAGCGTGCAAGGCGCTGTCGATCGGCGGAGCATCCCTGCTGGCCGCCGCGCCGGCCGCGGCGATCCCGGTTTTCGACTCTACCAATTACGCTCAAAACCTCCTGCAGGCTGCGCGCGCGCTCGAACAGATCAACCACCAGATCTCGTCGCTTCAGAATGAGGCGGCCATGCTTCGCAACATGGAGCGCAATCTCGAGCGCATCGACTTCCCACAGCTGGAACGGGTGCGCGCGTCCATGCAGCGGATAGACCAGCTGATGGGGCAGGCGCGCGGGGTCGATTTCCGGATCAACCAGCTCGACGAGCGCGTGCGGACGCTCTTTCCGGGCACCGTTGACCGGGCGTTGCGGCGCGATCAGCGCGTCATCCAGGCTCGCTCCCGTCTCGACGCGGCGAGCGACAGCTACCGGCAGGCGATGCGGGTGCAGGCCCAGGTCGTGGAGAACGTCCGAACCGACGCCGGCGCGCTCGCCGAAATCATCGGCAGCAGCCAGAGGGCCGCCGGAGGCCTTCAGGCGCAGCAGACCACCAACCAGCTGCTCGCGCTCAGCATCAGCCAGCAGCTCCAGCTTCAGAATCTGATGGCGACCGAGTTCCGGACGGCATCGATCGAACGAGCGAGGCGGGCGCAGGCGGAGGAGGACGGGCGGGCCATGACCCGGCGGTTCCTCGGCGCGAGCAGCGCTTACACGCGCCGACGCGACTGATCACGAGATGGGTGAGGGCGCCTCGCCGCCCGAACCCGCCGCGGGGCGTCCATGCCCCCTGCGACTGCCCCGCGGCACCTTCCTTGGACCGAGACGGAGCCGCCCGTATGGACGACCTCAATGTGATCGACCGCTTCATGGCGGCTTTCATCCAGTATATCGACAGCGGGTTCGGCCTTCTCGGCGGCGACGTTGCCTTTCTGTCGACGGTGCTGGTCGGCATCGACATCACACTCGCAGGCCTGTTCTGGGCAATGGGCGGCGAGGACGTTCTCGGCCGTTTCCTCAAGAAGATCCTCTATGTCGGCGCGTTTGCGCTGATCCTTGGCTCTTTCTCGACGCTCGCCGACATCATCTTTCGTTCCTTCGCCGGTCTCGGCATCACAGCCGGCGGCGGCGGGATGACCGCCGACGACCTGCTTCGGCCCGGCTATGTCGCAAACACCGGGTTCGAGGCGGCGCGGCCGCTGCTCGACGAGGTGAGCGAGCTCCTGGGGCCGATCGCCTTTTTCGAGAATTTCCTGACAATATCGGTGCTGATGATCGCGTGGCTGTTCGTGATCATCGCCTTCTTCGTGCTGGCGATCCAGCTCTTCATCACCATCATCGAGTTCAAGCTCACGACGCTGGCAGGGTTCGTGCTGGTGCCCTTCGCCCTCTGGAACCGCACCAGCTTCCTCGCCGAGCGCGTGCTCGGAAACGTCATATCGTCCGGCATCAAGGTAATGGTGCTCGCGGTCATCGTCGGCATCGGCGCCGGCTTTTTCGACGAGTTCACCAGCGCCGCGGGCGGCGGGGAGACCGGCCTTGCCCAGGCGATGAGCCTCGTGCTCGGCAGCCTTGCGCTGTTTGGACTTGGCATCTTCGGACCGGCGATCGCCTCGGGCCTGGTTGCGGGCGCGCCTCAGCTCGGCGCCGGCGCCGCGGTCGGCACCACCGCGGCCGCGGTTGGTACATTGGCGGTCGGCGGCGGCGCTGCCGTCGCTGGTGCGCGAGGCGTCACCGGAGTGGCGATGGGCGCGCTCCGCGCCGGGACCTCGATGGGAGCCGCTGCTCATACGTCCTATCGGCTAGGCCAGGAGAGGTCCGGCTCAACGAGCGTCGGCGCCGGGCTTGGCGGCGTCGCGCGAGCGGGAATGAGCGCCGCGCGCGACCGCTTGGGCTCGGCGGCCGGGCTGGGCGAGGCGGCGGAGCGCGGCCAGCGCGCGGCCCTCCTCGCAGGCGCATCCCGACCGGCTGGCAACGCGGCGTGTCCGAGCGGCGGCCCGGCAGCCGAAGATGCCCCGCAATGGGCGCGTCGGCTCAGGTCGGAGCAGTCGGCCCGCCATCACAGACATGCAGCGCTCCAGGCGGTTCGCGAAGGCGATCGCGGCGGCGCCGCCGCCACCCCCGATATCAGCGAGAGAGAGGATTGAAGCCATGAAGTTCAGGCGCGCCTTCCAGCGCTATGGGCGGACGCCCGAGCCGGAGACGCCGTATCAACGGGCCGGGCAAGTCTGGGACGATCGGATCGGCTCCGCCCGCGCCCAGGCCCGAAACTGGCGGCTGATGGCGTTTGGCGGCCTGGTCCTGTCAACCGGCCTTTCGGCGGGCCTTCTCTGGCAGTCGATGCAGAGCCGTGTCGTCCCATATGTCGTCGAGGTCGACCAACTCGGCGCGGCGCGCGCCGTGGCACCGGCGGAGGCCGAGTACCGACCTACCGACCCGCAGATCGCATGGCACATCGGCCGCTTCATAGCCAATATCCGCTCGGTCTCGCTGGACCCGGTTCTGATGCGCCAGAACTGGTTGTCCGCCTATGACTTCGTCACGGAGCGCGGGTCGCTGTTCCTGGGCGACCATGCGCGGCAAACCGATCCCTTCGCGCGCGTCGGCGAACGGACCGTCTCGGTGCAGGTAACCAGCGTCGTCCGCGCGTCCGACCGCTCCTTCCAGGTCAAATGGACCGAGACCGAATATGAGCGCGGCAGCCTTGTCGGCAGCTCGCGCTGGACAGCCATCCTGACGATCCTGGTTCGACCGCCTTCGTCGGCCGAGACGCTGCGCAAGAACCCGCTCGGCCTCTATGTCGAGGCGATCGATTGGTCGCGCGAGCTCGACCTGCCGCCGCCGGCGGCCCGGTCGCCCAGTTTCCCGGCACAGGCGCCGGCTGCGCCGTCGTTGCCCTTGGGCTCGCCGCTCGATCCCAACCTTGCCGCTCCGCCCGCTCCCGAACCTTTGCCTTCCGAAAGGAACAACCCGTGACCCGACATCTCCTTCTTACAGGAATCTGCGCCCTGAGCCTCGGCGCCTGCGCGAGAGGCGAGGACGTCGAGGCCGCTGCCGCGCGACCCGTGACTGCCGGAACTGCATTCGCACCGGCCATCCTTGTCCCCGACCCGCCGCCGGAGCCGGTGCCGGTGCCGGTGCCGGTCGCGTTCAGCGCCGAGCTGGTCGAGCAGCGGCTGCCGCTGCCCGCCTCGGGGCGGAGGCGTTCGGCCGGACCGCCGAGGTCGCGGGTCGAGGCAGCCAATCTCGCGGCGACCCGCGAGCCGAGACGCGACTCCTATGTCAATGCGGTGCAGGTCTATGCCTGGACAGAAGGCGCGCTTTATCGGCTTTACACGGCGCCCGAGCGGGTCAGCGAAATTGCGCTCGAGCCCGGCGAGACTTTGATCTCGGTGGCCGCGGGCGACACGGCGCGTTGGGTGATCGGCGACACCACCAGCGGCACCCGCACCGGCCGGCGTACCCACGTCCTGGTGAAGCCCTCGGCTGTGGGGCTCAGGACCAACCTCGTCATCAGCACCGACAGGCGCGTCTACCATGTCCAGCTCGAAAGCACCGCTCAAACGGCGATGGCGAGTATCTCATGGACTTATCCGGAAGGCGAGCTGCTGGCGCTGCGGCGAGGCGGAGCAGCCGAGGCCGAACCTTCCGCGGCTGCCGGCGTGGCGGTCGAGGCGCTCAACTTCAGCTATTCGATCGAGGGCGACAATCCGACGTGGCGACCGGTGCGCGCTTTCGACGACGGGAGCCAGGTTTTCATCGAGTTCCCGGCGAACCTTGCTCAGGGTGAGGCCCCGCCTTTGTTCGTGCTCGGGCAAAACGGCCGGACCGAGCTTGTCAACTATCGCGTGCGCGGGCGCTACTATGTGGTCGACCGCCTCTTCAGCTCAGCCGAGCTGCGACTGGGCGAGCGGCGGCAGCGGGTGGTGCGGATCGTTCGTGAAGGGGCGCGGCGCGAGCGCCGCGGCCGCGGGAGGTCATGATGAGCGACGGCCTGCATGAAACGGCTGCCGTGCCGCGCAAGGAGGATCCCGAGACGCTCGTGCTCCGAGGCGCGCCGCGGCCGGTCGTCCGGTTTCGGAGAGGCCTGATCATCGGCATCTCCGGCGCGGTGGCGGCAAGCCTGGCGGCGCTCGCCTGGCTGGCGCTCGAGCCGCCAAGCTTTCGTATGGTCGCAGGCGCCGACGAAGGCCGCGATCCCCCCGCCAAGGCGGCGCCCGATGCTTTGGCAGGAGCGCCGAGCAGCTACGGCGAGGTGCCCCGGCTGGGGCCGCCGTTGCCTGGCGACCTCGGCCGTCCCATACTCGAGCATCAGCGCAGGGTGGAGCAGCAGGCGTTGATTTCGTCGACGCCGTCCGCGCCCAGCCCGCCCGACAACGCCCGAGCCGCCGCCGCAGCCGAGCGGCAACGCCGGGGCGCGGCCGAGGAGGCTGCTCGCCGCTCCGGCGTCATCGTGCAGCTCGCCGGCCGCGTCGATGCCGGCGGTTCCTCGACACCCGTCGAACCTGGTGTTGCGGACTCAGCTAAGCTGCCCGCGCCTGCTCCGGCGATTTCGCCGCCCCCGCAAGCCGGGCCTGTTCGCCGCCTCGAATTCTCACGGTCCGAGAGCGGCGACTTCAATCAGCATTCGCTTCGCGCCTCACCCTCACCTTGGACGCTGGCGGCGGGCACGATCATCCCTGCAAGCCTTATCACAGGCCTCAACTCTGACCTTCCGGGGACCGTCTTCGCCCAAGTGACCGAGAGCGTTCGCGACAGCGCCACCGGCCGGACGGTGCTGATTCCGCAGGGCGCGCGTTTGGTCGGCAGCTACGACAGCCTGGTTGCCTTTGGGCAGAAGCGAGCGCTGCTGGTCTGGCAACGTATCGTGTTTCCCGATGGATCCTCGATCCGGCTCGACAACATGCCTGCGGCCGATCTGGCGGGCTTTGCCGGCCTTCGAGACGGAGTGGATCTCCATACTTGGCGGCTGCTGTCGGGCATCGCGCTTTCTACCCTTTTCGGCGTCGGCACCGAGCTCAGCTTCGGCAGCGGCGAGAGCGATCTTGTTAGGGCGATACGGGAGTCCACGCAGCAGAACGCGGCCCGTGCCGGCGACCGGATCATCTCGCGAAACCTGGAGGTGCAGCCGACTCTAACCGTCCGGCCGGGATGGCCGCTGCGCGTGGTGATCCACAAGGATCTCGTGCTTCGGCCGTGGAGAGGATGATGAGTGGGCTCAGACTCGCGAGGCTTCCGGATCGCACCCCGGTCAAGATCACCATCAGCCTGTCGCCTGAGCTGAATCAGGCGCTGGCGGACTATGGCGAGCTTTACCGGGAGTCCTACGGTCAGCAGGAGCCGGTCCAGGAACTCATTCCGGCGATGCTGGCGAGCTACCTCGAGGGCGACAAAGCATTCGCGCGGCGCCGTCGCGGGCGGGCCGGCTGAGTACGATGGTCGATACTCGATCGAGCGTCATCAAGGGTGCAGGGATGATCACGGTCGAGGAGTTTGCGCGCCTCGCGCGCCTGTCGCGCCGACAGATCGACAGACTTCGCGAGCGCAGACCCGCGGGCTTCCCGCGTGAATATGAACTCGGGAGTGGAGACAGCAAATATCGGCGATGCCCACGATTCAGACTGGCGGAGGTCGAACGCTGGCTGGATTCCAGAGCATTGTGGTGAGGACGCGTATCGCTTCGGCGCCGTGAGGCGACAAGATGCGATGGCTTGTTCCGAACAAAAGCGCGCCGTCTTTGTAGCGGCCATTCTAGAAGGAAAGCAGTCGCCCGGTCTTACTCGGCAAAAGCTGGCCCGGATGTCCGCCCTGCCGCTCGGGTGGTAGGCGCAACGCGAGATGCTGGGGATTGTAGGCTGAGCTTCTTGATGCGCAGTCGTGCCATTGCCGAACGCATGACCCGAGCCAAACCGAATCCCTACTCTGTTTCAGGTGCAGCCTTGCGGGGCCGCCCACGAGCCGGCTTGGCCGGGGCAGCAGCCTCCTGCTGGCCGGACTTTGCCTGCCGACCCTTTGCCCCGAGCCCAATCTTGTGCGCCATGGCCCGGCGATGCTCAGAGTAGGTCGGCGCAGTCATCGGATAGTCGGGCTTGAGACTATAGCGCTCACGATACTGCTCGGGGGTTAGCCCGTTGCGCGCGAGATGGCGCTTAAGCGTCTTGTACGGCTTCCCATCGATCATTGAGAGAATGTGATCAGGGGAGGCTAGCGACTTACGCACTGTCACAGCGGCGGTGTGCACTTCTGCTGGTTGCTCTTCTGGCTCCTCCACGGGAGCAATCTCAGACAGGGCGGTGAGCGTGGAATGCATTCTCTGCAGGAAGGCGGGCACCTCGTCTGCAGTGACGCGGTTATTTGGATTGCTCAACCAGGCTACGGTCAGCTCGGTCGCCAGTTCGACTGCATTCAACATTGTGTTCTCTTCGGCCATGATAACTCCTCAATTTCATCGCGGCTCTAGATGAGCTTGCACTCCCGTCAACCTCCCCGGCTTGCGAGCGTAAGCCTCCTACATTGGGGCAGGTGCGCGTCCCTGCTCGCCCACAAGCGTCCGCAGTAGCAGGTCTCTCTCTAACGGGCCGGGCTACTGCTTGCTTGTAAGCCCTAAGTAGCTGATTTCCGTCCGGTTAGTTATTTGTTTA
>NZ_DASVTH010000013.1:0-19591 GCF_036387615.1 Allosphingosinicella sp. | reverse complement strand
CTTGACGATCGCCTCGTAGACCTTGGTGCGGCCGATGACGTCGTCCGACTTCACCGTCAGCATCTCCTGCAGCGTGTAGGCGGCGCCGTAGGCCTGGAGCGCCCAGACCTCCATCTCGCCGAACCTCTGCCCGCCGAACTGGGCCTTGCCGCCCAGCGGCTGCTGGGTGACGAGGCTGTACGGTCCGATCGAACGCGCGTGGATCTTGTCGTCGACGAGGTGGTGGAGCTTCAGCATGTAGATGTAGCCCACCGTCACCTTGCGGTCGAACGCCTCGCCGGTGCGGCCGTCGAACAGCGTCACCTGGCCGGACGGATCGAGACCCGCTTTCTCCAGCATCGCCGCCACGTCCGCCTCGCGCGCGCCGTCGAACACCGGCGTGCCCATCGGCACGCCGGCGACCAGGATCGATGCCATTTCCATGATCTCGTCGTCACCGCGCGAATCGATCTCCGCATGGTAATGATCGCCGTAGACGTCCTTCAGTTTCTCGCGGACCTCGCCGATGCTGCTGCCACTCACGCCCTCGGCACGGTGGTGCATGCTTTCGAGCATCTCGCCGATCTGCTTGCCCAGGCCGCGCGCGGCCCAGCCGAGATGCGTCTCGAAGATTTGGCCGACGTTCATGCGTGAAGGCACGCCGAGCGGGTTGAGGACGATGTCGGCGTGCGTTCCGTCTTCAAGGAACGGCATGTCCTCGATCGGCAGGATGCGGCTGATCACGCCCTTGTTGCCGTGACGGCCGGCCATCTTGTCGCCCGGCTGCAGCTTGCGCTTCACCGCGACGAATACCTTGACCATCTTGAGCACCCCCGGGGGCAGCTCGTCGCCGCGCTCGAGCTTCTCGATCCGGTCTTCGAGCCGGCGACGGATCACCGCTTCGGCGTCGTCATACTGGCCCTTGACTGCTTCCAGGTTGGACTGGACGGCATCGTCCTTGACGGCGAACTTCCACCATTCGTGGCGCTCCGCGCTCTCCAGCACGGCCTCGTCAATCACCAGTCCCTTCTTGACGCCCTTGGGCGCCGCGGTGGCGATCTGACCAAGCAGCATCTCGCGAAGGCGGGAATAGGTCGCCCGCTTCAGAATGGTGCGCTCGTCCTCGGCGTCCTTGCGAAGGCGATCCTTCTCCTCGGCCTGGATAGCGCGGGTGCGATCATCGATGTCGATGCCGTGCCGGTTGAACACACGCACCTCAACGATCGTGCCGGACACGCCAGGCGGGAGACGGAGCGAGGTATCACGGACGTCCGAAGCCTTCTCGCCGAAGATGGCGCGGAGAAGCTTCTCTTCCGGCGTCATCGGGCTCTCGCCCTTAGGCGTGATCTTGCCGACCAGGATGTCGCCCGGCTCGACCTCTGCGCCGATGTAGACGATGCCCGCCTCGTCGAGGTTGCGCAGAGCTTCCTCGCCGACGTTCGGGATGTCGCGCGTGATGTCCTCAGGCCCAAGCTTGGTGTCGCGGGCCATCACCTCGAACTCTTCGATGTGGATCGAGGTGAAGACGTCGTCCTTCACGATCCGCTCGGAGATCAGGATCGAGTCCTCATAATTGTACCCGTTCCACGGCATGAACGCGACGAGCACGTTGCGCCCGAGCGCAAGCTCGCCGAACTCGGTGGAGGGGCCGTCGGCGATGACGTCGCCGGCATTCACCACGTCACCCACCTTCACCAGCGGACGCTGGTTGATGCAGGTGTTCTGGTTCGAACGCTGGAACTTCATCAGCGTGTAGATGTCGACGCCCGAAGTGCCGGCATCGACCTCACCGGTCGCGCGGACGACGATGCGGGTCGCGTCGACCTGGTCGACGATGCCGCCGCGGCGGGCCGAGATGGCGGCGCCGGAGTCGCGGGCGACCGTCTCTTCCATGCCGGTGCCGACGAACGGCGCCTCGGCGCGGACCAGCGGCACCGCCTGGCGCTGCATGTTCGAGCCCATCAGCGCGCGGTTGGCGTCGTCATTCTCGAGGAACGGGATCAGCGAGGCCGCGACCGAAACGAGCTGCTTGGGGCTGACGTCCATCAGCGTGATGATGTCGCGCGGTGCCATCAGGAACTCGCCCGCCTGGCGGCTGGAAACGATCTCCTCGCCGAAGCTCTTGTCCTCGAGCAGCTCGGCGTTCGCCTGCGCGATCGTGTGCTTGGCCTCCTCCATCGCGGAGAGATAGACCACGTCATCCGTCACTTTGTGGTCGACGACCTTGCGGTACGGCGTCTCGATGAAGCCGTACTTGTTGACGCGGCTGAAGCTGGCGAGCGAGTTGATCAGGCCGATGTTCGGCCCTTCCGGAGTCTCGATCGGACAGATGCGGCCATAGTGGGTCGGGTGGACGTCGCGGACTTCGAAGCCTGCGCGCTCACGCGTCAGACCGCCGGGGCCCAACGCCGAAACGCGGCGCTTGTGGGTGACTTCGGACAGCGGGTTGGTCTGGTCCATGAACTGCGACAGCTGCGAGGAGCCGAAGAATTCGCGCACCGCGGCTACGGCCGGCTTGGCGTTGATGAGGTCGTTCGGCATCACGGTCGAGACGTCGACCGAGCTCATCCGCTCCTTCACGGCGCGCTCCATGCGGAGCAGGCCGACGCGATACTGGTTCTCGAGCAGCTCGCCGACCGAACGCACGCGGCGGTTGCCGAGATTGTCGATGTCGTCGATCTCGCCCTTGCCGTCCTTGAGGCCGACCAGCGTCTTCACGACCGCGAGGATATCTTCCTTGCGCAGCGTCGTCACAGTGTCCTCGGCATCCAGGTCGAGGCGCATGTTGAGCTTGACGCGTCCGACGGCCGAAAGGTCGTAGCGCTCCGGATCGAAGAACAGGCCGGCGAACAGCGAGTCCGCGGTCTCGCGCGTCGGCGGCTCGCCGGGGCGCATCACACGATAGATGTCGGACAGCGCGGAATCGCGGTCCTCCGACTTGTCCGCCTTGAGCGTGTTGCGCATCCAGGCGCCGGTGTTGATGTGATCGATGTCGAGCAGGTCGATCCGCTCGATGCCGGCGCGGTCGAGCTTCTCGAGATTCTCGGCCGAAACCTCGTCACCGGCCTCGATGTAGATCTCGCCGGTGCTGTCGTTGACCAGGTCGAACGCGGAATAGCGGCCGAAAATCTCCTCGGTCGGAATGACAAGCTGGGTGAGGCCGTCCTTGGCCGCCTTGGTGGCGGCGCGCGGCGTGATCTTCTGGCCGGCCTGGAAGACGACCTCCCCGGTCTCGCCGTTGACGATGTCGAACGCCGGCTTCTGCCCGCGCCAATTCTCAGGCACGTACGGGATCGCCCAGCCGTTGGGTCCGCGCACATAGGTCACGCGATTGTAGAACTCGCTGAGGATCTCCTCCGAGTTCATGTCGAGCGCGTGGAGAAGCGCGGTCACCGGCAGCTTGCGCTTGCGGTCGATGCGGACGTTGACGATGTCCTTGGCGTCGAACTCGAAGTCGAGCCACGAGCCGCGGTACGGGATCACGCGCGCCGCGAAAAGGAACTTGCCCGAAGCGTGGGTCTTCCCGCGATCATGGTCGAACAGAACGCCCGGCGAGCGGTGCATCTGGCTCACGATCACGCGCTCGGTGCCGTTGACGATGAACGTGCCGTTCTTCGTCATGAGCGGCATGTCGCCCATATAGACGTCCTGCTCCTTGATATCGAGCACGGAGCGGGTCTCGGTATCGGGATCCACCTCGAACACGATCAGGCGGAGCGTCACGCGCATCGGCGCCGCATAGGTCATGCCGCGCTGGCGACACTCGTCCGTGTCGTACTTGGGATTCTCGAGCTCGTAATTGACGAAATCGAGTTCGGCCGTGCCGGCGAAATCGCGGATCGGGAAGACGCTGCGCAGCGTCTTCTCCAGGCCCGACACATAGCCGTCCTGCGGCCGCGAGCGCAGGAACTGCTCGTAGCTTTCGCGCTGAACCTCGATCAGGTTCGGCATCTCCGAAACTTCGTGGATGTTGCCGAAGATCTTGCGGATGCGCTTGGACGCGGTCGAACGGGTGTCGCCGGACGCCGAACGGGCCGTGCCGGGCTGGGGAGCGATGGTCGCCATGTAATCTTGTCGCCTCTTAAGTTCGTTCCCAGCCAAGCCGGAGAACATGTCAGGCGCGCCCGGACACGAAAAAGCCGCGAGTCTCCGATAGGGAAACTGCAGCTTCGCACGTCCGAAAACCAAGCCCATCCATGCGTTGGACCCGCTGCGCGACGGCGGTTCCTGTTCCGAGAGGCTGTGGTGAGGGTCGCTATCTAGGCGGCGCAAGGCGGAATGTAAAGCCTGTCAAGTCGTTTTTCGCCCACTCCGCCTCAAACGGACCAGGGTTTCGTCCAGGGCCGACAGGAAGCGGGAGCGATCGGATTTCCCGAACGGCGCAGGCCCGCCGATCCCCTCCCCCGCCCCGGCGCGCAGGTCCGCCATGATCGCGCGGGTGGCGATGGCGGCGCCGATCGAGCTCGCCGTAAACGGCCTGCCGTTGGGCGCGATCACGGCCGCGCCGGCCTTGAGCGCCCGGTCCGCGAGCAGGATGTCGCCGGTGACCACCACCGCTCCGGGGCCCGCCCGTTCCGCGATCCAGTCGTCTGCCTCGTCGAAACCGGACCCGACCGTCACGCGGCCGATCAGCGGGTGCTGAGGCACGCGCAGGTGGCTGTTGCTGACGATCGTGACCGGCACCTCATGACGCAAGGCGACCTTGTAGACCTCCTCCTTCACCGGACAGGCGTCGGCATCGACCAGAATGTGAGGCGGTTCGTTCATCTTAACGCACCGGTGATGAACTCAGGCCCTGAGTTCCGCAAGCGTGCCGGTGGCTACGCCCCCTGCGGGTGCTCGGGCGCGACCACACCCGACGCCCGCCCAGCGCGAGCCTCGCGAATCCATTCGAGCACGCAGAGCACCACCGCGACCACGCCGATAAGCGCAGTGAAGATGAACACGAAATGATAGCCGCGCTGCTCGATCATCTCGCCGAGCGCGCCGCGGCCGAGGGTTCCGACCAGCAGGGTCAGCGAGGCGAGCAATGCATATTGCACGGCGCTGTACCCTTTGGCGACGATTGAGGAGAGCCAGGCGACGTACGCGGCACCAGCAATTCCGATGGCGAGATTCTCGCCGCCAATGGTGATCATCAGCCGAGCCAGCTTCTCCGTGCCGCCGAACTGCTCGACCGCCCAGGTAAAGCCGGTTGCTCTGCTCACTGCCGACATGGTCGCGCCACCCACAGCAAGGTCGGCGTACAACAAGTTGGTCGCTGCCGAGAGCACCGCGCCGAGCGTTAGGGTCAGCATGCGCCCGAACACTACAATCAGCCAGCCGCCGAGCGCCAGCCCGAGGATGATCGCCCCAATGCCGAAGAACTTGGACGCGAAGGCAACCTCGTCATTCGTGTACTTCAGCTCGCCGAGATAGAATGGGTACGCGAACGTGCCCCAGATCGAATCGGCAATGCGATAGGTCAGAACGAGGGCTAGGATCAGTACCAGCGACCAGCCCATACGGCCGACGAACTCGACCAGCGGCAGCACCAGCGCGCGGTAGAAATGATCGGTCACCTGGCCGGCGCGCACGCCTGCGCCGCCTTCGGCCGGTATCACATGCCGTCCCTCTCGCCTCATTTTGACCAGCCAGGCGGCAACGAAGGCGGGCAGAACGATCGTGGCGAGGATGATCAGCGGGCCGTAGGTGGCGGTAAACTCCGTCGGATTGGGACGATCGTCGGGTAGCGCGGTCATGGAGCGTATCATGAACACAAGGACGGTGCCGATCGCCAACGCCCAAAGCAGCCCGACCGCTAGCAGGCCCCAAGTTCGCACCTTGGGCTGCAACTCACCAGGCTGGTAAAGCTGTTCGATCTCCTCGGCCGTAGCGATCACCGCGCCAGTCTTTTCCGGATCGGGCGCGAACAGGCCCGCCGCGCCGATTGCCAGCAGGATCAGCCCTAGCATCACATAGGTCTGCGGCCAGCCGATCCGCGCGGCGATGATCAGGCCAAGCGCGCCGCCGACCAGCGAGGAGAGGCGGAAGCCCATCTGATAGACAGTCGCGAGAATATCGACCGTCGCCTCCTCGTCGGCGATGTCGATCCGCCAGGCATTGATGGCGATATCCTGCGTAGCGCTGGCGAATGCGCCGACGCCCGCCAACAGGCTGAACATGCCGAGCGCGCTCCTCGGATCGAGCAGGCTCATCGTGATGAGGATGATGCCAAGCAGGAGCTGCATCGGCGCGATCCACTGCTTGCGCTTCCCCAACCGGCGCAGGACTGGAATGTCGACTTTGTCCACCAGCGGCGACCATAGGAACTGGAAAGAATAAGCGAGGCCGATCAGCGAGAACACCCCCATCGTCTCGAGATCGACCTGGGCCTCGGTAAACCAGGCGTAGAGCGTGCCCAGAAAGAGCGCAAACGGCAGACCAGAGGCGAAGCCAAACAGCGCCATGAAGCCCGACTTAGGGTTGCGTAGCGAACGCGCCAGCGTGCGCCACCCCGGCTTCTGCGCTGCGGTCGTCGCCACGGTGCCTCTCTCCTACTCGCCTGGCCGCAACCTTCGCGGCCCCTCTCTCTAGCGCGGCTTGGACCAGCGGCTAGTGATTTCGGACGCGCCGGCGGCGACTTGTCTTGTCTTCGGGGCGAGCGCACTGTTGCGCCATGGACATGCTCGCCACGCGGCGCCCCACCTCCGGCCAGCTGGCCCTCGCTCGGATGCTGGCGGAAGGGCAGACTGCGCAAGGCCAGGAAGTCACATCAGTGCGCGCGTCGGTCTACACGGACCCGGCGCGCTTCGAAGCGGAGCGGAGCGGTTTGTTCGGCCGCCTCCCCCAGGTCATCGCGCCGTCCGCCCTGCTCCCGCGCACCGGCATGGTAGTCCCCCACGACGGCTTCGGCCGTCCGCTGCTGCTCACCCGCGACAAGGCCGGCCGGGCGCACGTCTTCTTCAACGTGTGCCGCCATCGCGGGACGAGGTTGCTCGAAGGCGGCGAACCCGTCTGCGCGCCGCGCCTGGTCTGCCCCTACCACGCCTGGAGCTACGGCCTGGACGGCGCGCTTGCCGGCGTGCCGCGATCCGACGCCTTTCCCGGCATCGACAGAAGCGCTTACGGCTTGCGTGAACTGCCGAGCCTCGAGGCGGGCGGCCTGATCTGGTTTGGGCATGGCCGGGACATCGATTTCGCCGACGCCGCGGCGCTCGCGCCCGAATTCGACGCCTTTGGGCTGGCGGGTCATCACCTCTACCGCGCCAACGTCCACGACGTTCCTGCCAACTGGAAGCTGATCATGGATGCCTTCCTGGAAAGCTACCATGTCCAGCGCCTCCATGCCGCCACCATCGGCAGGTTCTTCGCGGACGGCATCACGGCCGCGGACAGCATCGGCCCGCACCAGCGCTCGGCGGTCGGCCGCGAAGACTATCTGTCCCGGGTCGATCCGCGCGACTGGCCGGCGCTGCGCGGCGCGATAACCTTCGCCTATCAGCTTTTCCCCGCGACCGTGCTCGTCGTCAGCCCCGATTATGTGAACCTGATGGTGCTGATGCCACGCGGCGTGGACCGCACCCTCGTTGAGGACTTCATGCTCATCTCCGAGCCGCCGCGCACCCCGGAGGAGGAAGTGCACTGGGAGAAGAGCTGGAACCTGCTCGATGGGGGCACGTTCGGGGCCGAGGACTTCCGCGCCGCTGCACTCGGGCAGGAGGGGCTGGCGTCCGGAGCGCTTGAGCAGCTGACGCTGGGCACGCTGGAGACCGGCATCCGGCACTTTCACGATCAGGTCGAGGCGATGCTCGGCTGACGTCGGTCTGCCAGGCGCTCGAACAACCTAAAAAGGGCTGCTTCGATGACGATCAACAACTTGCAAGAACTCTACGTCCACGAACTTCAGGACAATTACAGCGCCAACGGCCAGATGATCAAAGTGCTCTGCGAGCTGCGCGCGAAGGCCAGCGACGAGCAATTGCAGCAGATGCTCGACAAGTCGGTCGAGAAAATCCGGGAGCATAACGAGCGCATCGCGCAGCTGGTCCGGGCCGAGGGCGAGGACCCGGACGAGGAGCATTGCAAGGGCATGGAAGGCCTGGTCAAGGAAGCGCGCAAGCACGGGATCGAAGAAGATTATGGCGACCCTGCGGTGCAGGACGCCGCGATCATCGCGCAGATGCAGCGCATGACCCATTACGGCATCTGCGGCATCGGCTGCGCCAAGGCATTCGCGCAGGCGCTCGGGAAGGAAGATGCCGTCCGCGAACTCGGCCGCGATCTCAGCGATATCTATTCGGGCGACACCTATCTCACCCGCATCGCCGAATCGAAGGTCAACGAAGACGCCGCAGCCTAATCGAAACGCCCCCAGTGCCGGCGGAACGCTCCGCCGGCACTCAAGGCTTGGCCGATCAATCCCGATCGTTGCTGCTACCGACCGGGCTCACGCCGCCCGGCGGTCGACCGGTTCCGGTTCCACCCTGCGCACGAACGCCACCCATTCCGCCCGGGTCGCCGCCGCTGGGGCCGCCGGCGCCCGCGGCGTTCAGTGCCGAAGCATCGCTCCGCTCGCTCCGATCCGCCCCGAGATCGCCCGTCGCGCCGCCCGCACCGGTGAGGCCGGTGCCGCGTCCCGCGCCGCCGCCGAGCCGGTTGGCGAGGTCGTCGCCCTGCCCTTCGCCCTCGCGGCTCTCGCCTTCGCCCGCGCCGGCGGGGCTATCCGGGCCGGTGACGTCACCACGTTCATTGTAGGTGCCCGATGCCAGCGAGCCGTTGCCGGCCGGGCCCGTCTCCGCGCCTCCTCCGGATTCGCCCATCGGCCCGGGACGCGCGCTTTGTATGCCGATTGCATCCATGTCGGCGCTGGCCGCACCGCCCGCCTGCCCGCCCGGCCGCGCCGGATTGTCGCCTCCCGGCTGTCCGCTCGATGCCTGGGCGCGATCGCCGTCCGTCATCGCCGAAGCTCCGGTGGTGCCGCCGTCAAGGTCGCTGCCGCCGGGTCCGCCGCGCACCCGCGGCTCGGGCGCGGTGCCACCGGCTTGCTCGAAGCCGGAGTCGTTCAGGCCGTCTTTCTGCTGGGTCATTCTCATCTCCCGTGAAACAGGTCGGGAGGGCAACGCAGGCCCCCTCGCCCCGTTTCCACCCTGATGAAAAAGCCGGCCCTATGCGGCCCAATGTTCGTTACGCGGCGCGGCGGCTGGTCTCCGCCAGCCAGGCCCGCGCCTGGCGCTGTGCTTCGGCGATCTCGCGCGCGCTCATCTCATCAGCGATTTCGGCCCGGCAATCCTGGGCCAAGCTGCTGCCGTTCAGCGCCGCCAGATTGAACCACTTGTGCGCCTCGACCAGGTCGATCGGCGTCCCGCATGTGCCCGTCGAGTAAGCCACGCCAAGCTCGTAAAGCGCCTCCGCGTCCCCGCCAGCCGCTTCCGCGATCCACTGCTCCATGAGGAAACTCGCCGATTTCAGACCATTCGCCATTTCAGTTGCCCCTCTTTTCTGTGGAGGCATCTTTCGCGCGGACTTCGCAAAAGAATGGTTAACGGCTCGGCGAGGATTTTCGCGGGATGTTCAAGCCGGTTCGACCGCGATGTTGTCGATGAGCCGCGTGCCGCCGAGCTTGGCCGCAACCAGCAGCCGCCCGGGTCGGTCGAGGGCCTCGAGCGGCTGCAACGTCGCCGGGTCGCAGAAAGCAAGATAGTCGATGTCGAAGCCGTCCTTCGAGAGCGCCGCCCTTCCTTCCGCCAACGCTGCCTCGACTGCCGTTCCCCCGCGCATCGCTAGGGCCGCCTCGACCAACGCTCGCGGTAGCGCCCGCGCGGCAAGCCGCTGCCCGGTCGAGAGATACGCGTTGCGCGATGACAGCGCGAGCCCGTCGGCGTCGCGCTGGGTCGGCACCGCCACGATTTCGACCGGAAGGTCCAGGTCGCGAACCATCGCGCGGATCACCGCCAACTGCTGAAAGTCCTTCTCCCCGAACAGCGCGAGATTGGGCTGGACCTGGTTCAGCAGCTTCGCGACCACCGTCGCGACGCCGTCGAAATGGCCGGGCCGCGATGCGCCTTCAAGCGGTTGGCTCACGCCCGCCACCCGGATGCGTGTGGCATGGCCATCCGGATACATGGCGACGACGTCCGGCGCCCACAGCAGGTCGCAGCCTCCTTCCTCCAGCATCGCTGCGTCCTCAGCCTCCCGGCGCGGATAGCGGGACAGGTCCTCGTTCGGCCCGAACTGCGCCGGATTGACGAAGATCGAGGCGACCACGCGGCGGGCCCGCTCCTTCCCCTCCGCGACAAGGGCCATGTGCCCGGCGTGGAGGGCCCCCATGGTCGGCACCAGCGCGATCGTTTCTCCCGCTCCGCGAATCGCTTGAACGGCTCGCCTGAGCGCGTTGATCTCACGGATGATTTGCACGGGCGTAGCGGCTCCGATAGAAGGTTAACGTGTTGAGTAACCGGCGCGGACCTTTGGGGGGACGCGCCCTGTGTAACAAGGGGGCTTTGCGTTGAGCATCGGGGGATCCAGGCCGCATTTCATCGTTTTCGCGAACGAAAAAGGGGGAACGGGCAAGTCCACCACCGCCGTCCACAGCGCGGTCGCGCTGGCGGCGGCGGGACGCCGGGTCGCCGCGATCGACCTCGATACGCGCCAGCGCACGCTCGGCCGCTACCTCGACAACCGGCTGGCGACGATCCGCCGGACGCAGACAGAATTGCCGATGCCGGTCCACGAGACCTTCGATCCGGCCAAGAACGACGACCTGAACGCACAGCTTGACCGGCTTGCGGCCGATGCCGAAGTGGTCGTGGTCGACACGCCGGGCCGCGACGATCCTTATGCGCGCCAGGCGATGCAGCGCGCGGACACGCTCGTGACGCCGATCAACGACAGCTTCGTAGATCTCGACCTGATCGGCGAGGTTGACGCCGAGACCTACAAGGTCCGCCGCCCCAGCTTCTATGCCGAACTGGTCTGGAAGAGCCGGCAGCAGCGGGCCAAGACGACGGGGCGTACCGTCGATTGGGTGCTGCTGCGCAACCGCCTCCAGCATATCGAGGCGAAAAATATGCGCCGCGTCGGCAATGCGCTGGACGAGCTTGCGAAGCGCGTCGGCTTCCGGGTCATCCCGGGCCTTGGCGAGCGCGTCATCTACCGCGAGCTGTTCCCGTCGGGCCTGACCCTGCTCGATCTCCAGCAGCTCGGCAATGTCGGCCTCAGTCACATCGCCGCGCGCCAGGAGCTGCGCGAGATGATCGCAGCCTTCAGCATTCCCGAAGATGGCGTCGAAGCGATGCCGCAGCGGGCCGTCGCCGCGGGCTGATGCCGGCCGTTTTCTTCCTGGCCGCGATCGCCGGGCTCGGCTGGGCCTGGTGGACCGGACGCCTGCGCGGCCTCACCTATGAAGACGGCATCGCCGCCGCCTTGTTCCTGCTCGGGCTGCGGCTGCTCACGACCGGCAAGGTGCTCCCCGGGGCCGCGCTCCTCTCCGGCGCCCTGCTCTGGGCGGCCTGGCGTCGAGCCCGGTCGAAGCCTCGGGCTATGTCCGCCGACGACGCCCGCCGCCTGCTCGGGGTCACCGAGAATGCGAGCTTGGCCGAAATCCGCGACGCGCATCGCCGCTTGATCACGCGCGTCCACCCGGACAAGGGGGGATCGGCCGAGCTGGCCAACCGCGTCAACGTAGCGCGGGACACGCTTGTCGCCGAAATGAACCGCAGGGCGCCCCGCGTGTCCTGATCCACAGGACCACAGGGAGCCCCGAATGCCGCACAGTTTCAATCCGACCTCGCTACGCGAATACGACATCCGCGGGGTCTTTGGGGAGACGCTGGGTGTGGCGGATGCCTATGCGGTCGGGCGTACCTTCGCGACCCTGGTGCGGCGCGCCGGCGGCACCCGTGTCGCGGTCGGGCGTGACGGTCGGATCAGCTCGCCCGCGCTCGAGGCCGAGCTGGTGCGCGGCCTCATCGAAAGCGGCGTCGACGTGGTCAGGATCGGTCTCGGGCCGACGCCGATGCTCTATTTCTCCGAGGCCGAGCTGGAAGTTGATGCCGGAATCCAGATTACCGGCAGCCACAATCCGGGTAATTACAACGGCTTCAAGATGGTTCTTATGAACAAGCCCTTCTTTGGCCAGGACATTCAGACGCTGGGCCGCATGGCAGCGGAAGGCGACTGGGAAGAGGGTCAGGGAACCGCCACGGACGCAGACGTGATGGACATGTACGTCGATCGCCTGCTGCAGGATTTTGACGGCGGTGCTTTCCGGATCGGCTGGGACGCCGGCAACGGCGCGGCCGGTCCGATCCTGGAGCGGCTGGTCCCCCGCCTGCCGGGAGAGCACCACCTCCTGTACACGGAGGTGGACGGCACCTTTCCCAATCACCATCCCGATCCGACCGTCGAGGCCAATCTCGAGGACCTGAAGCGCCTCGTCGCCGACAAGGGGCTCGACTTCGGCGTGGCCTTCGACGGCGATGCCGACCGGATCGGCGCGATCGACGGCGAGGGCCGGGTCATCTGGGGGGATCAGCTCCTCTCGATCCTCGCCGAGCCGGTGCTGAAGGCGCATCCCGGCGGCACCATCATCGCCGACGTGAAAGCCAGCCAGGCGCTGTTCGACCGCATCGCCGAACTCGGCGGCGAACCGGTGATGTGGAAGACTGGTCATTCCCTGATCAAATCAAAGATGAAGGAGACTGGCGCGCCGCTCGCCGGCGAGATGAGCGGCCACATCTTCTTCGCCCACCAATGGTATGGCTTCGACGACGCCATCTACGCCGCGATCCGCCTGATCCGGGCGGTGACGGAGCTTGGCGGCTCCCTGACCGCGCTCCGCTCGGCCATGCCGGACATGATCAACACGCCGGAAATGCGCTTCCAGGTCGACGAGAGCCGCAAATTCCCGGTGGTGGAGGAAGTGCTCGGCCGCCTCGAAGCAAGCGGCGCTGCCGTCGACCGTACCGACGGCGCGCGGGTCAACACGCCCGACGGCTGGTGGCTGCTGCGCGCGTCCAATACGCAGGACGTGCTTGTCGCCCGTGCCGAGGCCACGACCGCTGACGGCCTCGACCGACTGGTCGGGCAGATCGACGAGCAGCTCCGCGCGTCGGGCCTTCAGCGCGGTCCCCAGGTCGCGCATTGAGGCTGCCGCCGCTCAACCTGGACGCGCTTGCCTATTGCGTCCTCTGGGCCGGGCTGGCCGTCCTCGGATGGCGAGTCGGCGGGCTGAAGAGCGGCTTGCTCCTGTCGGTCGGCCTGTTCCTGATCGTCATGCCCACGAGCGCCTTGATCCTGACCCGAACCGGCAGCTTCTCAGCCGAGCGCACGCTGCGCTGGGGGCTGCTGGCGGGAGCCGCGCTACTGCTCGCCTCTTATGCCGATGTTGCCAGCTAGCCTCTTAAAGCCTGTCTGAACGCGCTATTTCGCTTCGAGGTACATCGAAAGGGGTTCTCGTAAGCCACTGATTTATCGGGCTTGCTCCTTGCGGATGTTGCCGAAAGTGCCGCGCAAGCAGGATTCTTGATTTCAATGAGCCTCCCCAGGCGAGCGGAAGTCCGCCGGGCTTCCGGGTATGTCCCATGGCAGCCGCTGTAGGACAGCAGGTTCAGCGGCCCCGCGCCGTGAAGTGGGGATTGGCGAAGCCTTGCTCCGCCTTGCCGTAGCGGAGCGGGCCGGCCTCAGAGCCGTCTTCGGCGAGTGCGAAGACGCGGCCCCCGGCAGCCTCCAAAATCGCGTGGCCGGCGCCGGTGTCCCATTCCATGGTTCGGCCGTAGCGGGGATAAAGGTCGGCTGAACCCTCGGCCAGCAGGCAGAATTTCAGCGAGGAACTCGAAGGCAAAAAGGCTGCGACCGGAAGATGTGCGATGCGCGCGCTTGTCGCCTCCGCCTCGCTCCGGCTTGCGATCACCGTCAGTCCGGCGGCTGGCGGCTCGCGCGTCCGGATCGTTTCAGCGGGCGCTCCCTCCAGGTTTCGGAACGCCCCGGCCCCGCGCTCGCCCGTATAAAGCGCGCGGCTGTCCGGTGCATAGATGACGCCCGCGACCGGGTCACCGTGATCGATCAAGGCGATGTTGACCGTGAACTCGCCATTCCGCTCGACGAACCCTCGGGTGCCGTCGAGCGGGTCGACCAGGAAGAACCGGGTTCCCAGATCAGGGATGGAGCCGGCGCAAGCGGCCTCCTCCGCCAGCACCGGAACGTTCGGACATGCGTCGTGCAGGCGGCGCAGGATGATCGCCTCGGCAGCGCGATCGGCCTCGGTGACAGGCGAGCCATCCGGTTTCCACTCGGTCGCGCAGCCCGCGCCGTAGATGCGCTCGATCTCGGCGCCAGCCTTCAGGGCGGCGTCGATCATCACTTCCAGGAGCGGACTCACCCGAGCCGCTCGGCGTGCCAGCGGAGGTGGTCGGCCATGAAGGTCGAGATGAAATAGTAGCTGTGGTCATAGCCTTGCTGCATCCGGAGCGTCAGCGGGATTCCGGCCTCGGAGCAAGCATTGGCGAGCAGCTCCGGTCTCAGCTCCCGTTCGAGGAAGTCATCCGAAGTGCCCTGATCAACGAGGATTTCTGGAACTCTCGCTCCATCCTCGATCAGCGCGACCGCGTCGTGGCGGCGCCACCCCGAGGGATCCGGTCCAAGGTAGCGGCTCAGCGCCTTCTGTCCCCATGGAACCTGTGAGGGCGCAACGATGGGAGCGAACGCGGAGACACTGCGATACCGGTCGGGTTCGCGAAGCGCGAGCGTCAGCGCGCCGTGGCCGCCCATCGAATGACCTGTGACGCCCTGGCGGCTCAGGTCGGCGGGGAACGTATGCTCGATGACCGCGGGAAGTTCTGAGCTCAAGTAGCTGTCCATGCGGTAATCTCGTGCAAACGGCTCCTCGGTCGCATCAAGGTAGAAGCCCGCGCCCTGGCCAAAATCGTAAGCGGGATCGTCCGGTACATCCGGCCCGCGCGGGCTCGTGTCCGGCGCGACGAAGATCAGGCCGAGCTCTGCGCAGGCGCGGCGATATTCGCCCTTCTCGGTTACATTGGCATGCGTGCAGGTCAGGCCCGACAGATACCAGATGACCGGGCAGAGCGCGCCTTCGTCGGCCTGCGGCGGCACGAAGACGGAGAAGGTCATGTCGGTGCCGGTCGCGTCGCTCCGGTGCTTCACCACATGCTGCGTTCCGCCGTGCGAGCGGGTGACGGAAAGCGTGTCCAATCTCACCTCCTCCGGTGCCGCTCCGCTGCGATGGGCATGCGTTGCTCAGGCCGCGGCGAACACTGGACGCCCGACATCGCCCCGCCCCACGGTCCGGCCGGCCATGTCGAGCATGCGATCGAGCGATTTCTTCGCGCCGAGCCGCAGCTCCTCATCCATCTCGATCCGCGGCTGGAGATCCCGCAGCGCGACGTAGAGCTTCTCGACATTGTTGAGCGCCATGTACGGGCACATGTTGCAGTTGCAGTTCCCGTCCGCGCCGGGCGCGCCGATGAAGGTCTTGCCGGGCGCCGCTTTCTCCATCTGGTGGATGATGTGCGGCTCGGTCGCGACGATGATCGTCTGGGAGGGCGAGCTTAAGGCGTAGTCGAGGATCGCCTTGGTCGATCCGACATGATCCGCATGTTCCAGGATCTGCGGCGGGCATTCAGGGTGGGCCAGCACCGGCGCGCCGGGATGCCGGGCGCGCAGCTTCAGCAGCTCGGTCTCGGAGAACGCCTCGTGGACAATGCAAACGCCCGGCCAGAGCAGCATGTCGCGCCCGAACTTGCGGTTCAGCCAGCCGCCCAGATTCTTGTCGGGGCCGAAGATGATCGGCTGGTCCTTCGGGATCTGCGACAGGATCGTCTCGGCGGACGAACTCGTCACGATGATGTCGCTGAGCGCCTTCACCTCGGTGGAGCAGTTGATGTAGGTGAGCGCGATATGATCCGGGTGCCGGGCCCGGAACGCCGCGAACTGATCGGGCGGACAGCTGTCCTCGAGGCTGCAGCCGGCGTCCATGTCGGGCAGCACCACGATCTTGTCGGGGCTGAGGATCTTGGCAGTCTCGGCCATGAAGCGGACGCCGCAAAAGGCGATCACTTCGGCGTCGGTCGCGGCTGCCTTGCGGCTGAGATCAAGGCTGTCGCCGATGAAATCAGCCAAATCCTGCAGCTCGGGCGCCTGGTAATAATGGGCAAGGATGATCGCGTTGCGCTCGCGGCGGAGGCGATCGATCTCAGCGTGAAGGTCGAGCCCGCGAAGGCTCCCCGTGATAGCGTTCATGAATGCAAACTCCCCTGGTCGCGCTCACGTGCCGCTGCCCCGGGGCGTGTCCGCGGGACGGGTCCAGGTGCCTCCAATCGCGAGGTATCACCAGCGGGCCACGACCCTATGTGGCAGTTTCGTGTCGGTTTTTCAACTGGGATCGCAGCTGCCAGCGCTCGTCGTCGCGCTCCGCAATCCCGCGTCGTTCCAGATCGATGAGGTGGGCCAGTACTGACCGGGCGGCGGCTGGGTGGAGGCGCGGATCGACGCCGCGATACATGACCGCCACCATGTCGAACACGCCGCGCGCGCCATCGGCAAGCCGAGCAAGAATCTGGGCTTCGCGCTGGCGGCGATGCAGGATCATGCCGCGAACCAGCTTGTGCGGCGCCTCGACCGGGTCGCCATGGGCCGGGAGGTAACGCTTGTCAGGACGGCCGAGCAGCTTCTCCAGGCTGGCGACGTAAGCGCCCATGTCACCGTCCGGCGGCGAGACGATGCTGGTCGACCATCCCATCACATGATCGCCGCTGAAGAAGACGCCGGTCCCGGCCAGCGCGAAGCAGAGATGGTTCGAGGTGTGACCGGGGGTGGCGACCGCCTCGAGCGCCCAGCCCTCTCCTTCCAGCCGCTCGCCATCTGCGAGGACCCGGTCCGGGCGATAATCGGCGTCGAAGCTCTCGTCCGCCTCGCCCTCCCCGGCCGGCGCGAGCGGAGCGCAACCGATGATCGGCGCACCCGTGGCGGTCTGGAGCGCGCGCGCGGCCGGACTATGATCGCGGTGCGTGTGAGTACAGACGATCGCATCAATCCGCTCGCCGGCGGTCGCGGCGAGCAGCACCTCGATATGCGAGGCCAGTTCAGGCCCCGGATCGATCACCGCGACGGCGCCGCTGCCGACGATATGGCTCTGGGTGCCGGTGTAGGTGAAGGGAGACGGGTTGGGCGCGAGGATGCGGCGGATCAGCGGGTCGATCGTGATCACCTGGCCTGTGGGCGCGTCCGGCATGGCCGCGCCTGTGACAGGTGAGCGCCGCCGAGCCAAGCATCCTCCCGCCCGCAACCAGGCGAGAGGACACCGACTTCCTTACTTCGCGCCGCTTCTGACCCGCTCGATCTCCTGCCGGAGCGCTTCGACCACCTTGGCGCGGCGCTCGGGGGTGAGATCGCCGCTGCTGCCGACGTCCGACTGCGCCCTTTCCAGAGCCGCAAGCAGCTTCTCACGGGTCTCCGGGCTCGCCGCCTGCCCGTTCTTGGAGCAGACGATGATGCGAGTGCGGTGTTCGTTCTTGGCATCGCCGGTTCTGACATCGCTTTCCAGCCGCTGCGCCTCGGGGCAATTTCCGACGAGCTCCTTGATTTCGCCCGGCAGCTCACGCTTGCCGTCCTTTCCGATCTCGCGGATAAAGATGCGGCGCTCGGACTTGGGCTCGGCAGCCTCTTGCGCCAGTGTTGGCGCGGCTAGGCACAGGCCGGTGGCGAAGGTGCCGGCGACGATCAGTCCCCCGGCCAGGCTGCGCAGGCGGGTGCTTCGATGCGATGTCATCATCTTCAATCTCCGTTTGAGTTGATCGGCGGTGTTGAGGGGGCAGGCCGCAATCAGGCCAGGTCTGCTCGCCGACTTCACCAGCGCCGTCCCGTAGGCGAGGCGCTTGTCGTCGGCCTGCTCGCGCAGCACGACCGCGTCGCAGGCGAGTTCCTGGTCGGCGCGGAAAGCGCGAAAGGCGATCCAGGCGAGCGGGTTGAACCAGTTGGCGGCGAGCAGAGCAAGCGCGAGCAGGTTCCACCACAGATCGCCGCGGCGGTGGTGGATCCACTCATGGTGCAGCGCGAGCTGCTGCTCGACGGGGCCGTAGCGGGCGAGAAAGTCGAACGGCACCAGGATGCGCGGACGGAGAAGCCCGATCGCGACGGGACCATCGACGCCGCGGCTTTCGACGATCGGCAGCCCAGCGAACTCGGTCGGATAGCTGGCTCGGGTCTCCGCCTCAACGTGACGGTGGAATGCGGAGTAGCGGGCAGCTTGCCAGAGGAAGAACGCCGCCGTGCCGCCGGCCCACAACAGCGTCAGGACCGGTGCCCATGAAACCAGGCTGCCCGTGGGAGTCAGTGATGCGCTTGCCGCTGCCGTCCCGCCAATCGTCACTACCAGCGGCGGGAGCGCATCGGCGAGCGCTGGGCTGAGCAATTCGATTGGCGGCGTGACGAGCCGCAGCACGGGCAGCAGCCACAGCGCATAAGCCCAGCCCGCCCCGCAGCAGGTCGCGACGGGTCGGCGCAATGCGAGCACCAGCAAGGTGAGAGCGCTCATCGCGATCAGGGTCTCGGCCGCCCAGGCGATCATGATTTCAGCGCCTTCAGAAGCGCCTCGATTTCGGCGATGTCGGCTGGGCTGAGCCGCTTCTGCTCGGCGAGGTGGGCGACCAAGGGCGTGACGCGGCCACCGAACATCCGGTCGAGGAGGCGGACCGATTCGCGCGCCACGAAGGCCTCGCGGCTGACCGCCGGCCGGTAGAGGTAGCGCCGCCCCTCCTCATGGTGAGCGATCGCGCCCTTCGCGAGCAGCCGGGAAAGCATGGTCTTGACCGTGCGGTCGCTCCAGCGACGGGCCGGATCGACCCGGCTCGCCACCTCAGCGGCGCCGAGCGGCGACTCGGCCCAGAGCACTTCCATCACTTCGTGCTCGGCTTCGGAAATACGCTCGCTCATCGGTGCCTTCGATTACAGATGTAGTCAGGTGTGATTACATCTGTAGTCTGACCCCTGAACGCCAGGTGAACGGCCTTGCCTCGGTGCTGTGTCGGGCGGCTTTACAGCCCGCTCGATGTTTACCTTTGCTTCACCACTGCGTTCCGCCGGAATCGGCCGTTCACGCGGATTGGCACGGGCCGTGTATCCTTCAGAGGGTCCACACGGTTCCACAGCCGAGAGGGGCGGACCGGGCGCTTTTTCCGGTCGCGCTGTCCGCCCCTCCTCCTTTTCAGCTCTGTCCGCTTCCAGGCTCGGCCATGCCGCGGTGCATCTCGGCCGATCCGCCGCCGCCGATCAGCTTGGCGCCCGCGACCTGAAGCTTGTTCTTGAGGCCGTAGACCACGCTGCGCTCGCCCTTCATCATCGCCTCGTAGCCGGTCTTCGCGACATCGGCGGCATCGTCCTTCTTGGACGAGCCGATCTTGGTGTCGTCCATCTCCGCGCGGTGGAAGAACTCGGTCTCGGTCGCCCCCGGCTTCAGGCAAGTCACCGTAACCTCCGTCTCCTTGAACTCGTTGCCGAGCGCATCGGAGAAGCTGTCGATGAAAGCCTTGGAGCCGTTATAGACTGCCTGGAACGCCCCGGCGATCTGGCCGGCGATCGAGCCGGTGATGAGGATGCGCCCCTGGTTGCGGGCGACCAT
>NZ_DASVTH010000012.1:0-22711 GCF_036387615.1 Allosphingosinicella sp. | reverse complement strand
CTGATCGGGGGTGTTGCCGGGGGTGCGCTGATCGGCTGGGTTCTCGACCGGGTCTTCGGCACATCGCCCCTGCTCCTGATCTCGCTGCTGATCCTTGGAACGGTTGGCGGGTTCTGGAACATCATTCGAGTTTCAACTGGGCGCCCGGGCTGAACAGGTCGGGCGCTTAGCGTTATCAGCCGGCACCGGAGCCGGCGCATGGGGACGAGACGTGGCGGCCGAAAACGGCAAGATCGATCCGATGCACCAGTTCGAGGTGCAGAAGATTTTCGACGGCTTCAACCTGGGTGGCCAGGAGATCGCCTTCACCAACAGCGCGGCCTGGATGCTCGTCACCCTCGCCGCGCTCTGGCTGTTCATGCTCGGCGGGATGAAGCGACAGCTGGTGCCCGGCCGCTGGCAGATGGCGGTGGAAGGCTTCACCGGCTTCATCGAATCGATGCTGCTCACCAACATCGGCCCTGCCGGCCGCAAGTATCTGCCCTACGTCTTCTCGCTGTTCATGTTCATCCTGTTCGCGAACCTGATCGGTATGATGCCGCTCGGCATCGTCGGCCTGCACCCGTTCACGGTGACCAGCCACCTCACCATCACCGGCGTGCTCGCCGTGATGAGCTTCTCGATCGTGCTGATCGTCGGCTTCGCCAAGCACGGCTTCCACTTCTTCAGCCTGTTCATTCCGCACGGCACGCCCAAGCTGATGATCCCGCTCATCTTCGTGATCGAGCTGGCCAGCTTCCTCGTCCGCCCCTTCAGCCTCGGCCTTCGTCTCTTCGTCGCGATGACGGCGGGCCATATCCTGCTGAAGGTGCTCGGCGGCTTCGTGATCAACGGCACCAATGCCGGCGCGGGCTATGCGTTGCTGGTCGGTGTGCCGAGCTTCATCCTGATGGTCGGCATTTCGGTTCTCGAGCTACTCGTCGCCGCCATCCAGGCCTATGTCTTCGCGCTGCTCACGTCGCTTTACCTGAACGACGCCGAAAACCTCCACTGATCAACATCTTCTCGAAAGGACTTCCCATGGATTACGCAACCGCAAAGCTCATCGGCGCCGGCCTGGCCGCGATCGGCGTCGGCCTCGCCGCGCTCGGCGTCGGCAACGTCTTCGGCTCCTTCCTGGAAAGCGCGCTGCGCAATCCGGCCGCCGCCGACAGCCAGCAGGGCCGCCTGTTCATCGGCTTCGCGGCCGCCGAGCTTCTCGGCCTGCTCGCCTTCGTCGTCGCGATGATTGTCCTGTTCGTGGACGTGCGCGGCTAACCAGCCGCACCGCGCTAGGACGGGCTCATGCCTCAAATCAGTCAGATCCCGGAGATCTTCGGGTCGCAGCTGTTCTGGCTGCTGCTGACCTTCGGCCTCATCTACTTCGTCATCGGGCGGGGCATGGTGCCGAAGATCAGCGGCACCGTGCAGGCGCGCGACAAGCGCATCGCCGACGACCTCGCCGCTGCCGAGCGGGCGCGGGCCGAAGCCGACGCGCGCGAGGAAGCCTACCGGGCGCAGACCGAGGCGAACCGGGCCGAGGCGCAGAAGGTGACCCAAGCCGCCAAGCAGGCTTCCGCCCTCGACACCGAGGCCCGGGTCAAGGCGGCCGACGCCGAGACCGGTGAGCGCGTCGCGGCGGCCGAGGCCCGCATCCGCTCGTCAGCCGATGCGGCGATGGCGGAGATCGAGACCGTCGCCGCCGAGGCCGCGCAGGAAATGGTCGCCAAATTGTCCGGCGCCGAGGTCTCGCGCGACCGGGCGGTGCAAGCGGTAAGGATGGCGCTGGCGCATGGCTAAGCAGAACGAAGCTATCGAGCACAGCGCGGAGCCGACGGTGGTCGGCGCGTCGAACCAGATCGAGGGCGGCGCCATTCCGAAGGGCGGTGAGCATGCCGTGACCACCGCCGCGGCGGAGGGTTCGCACGGCACGTCGCACAGCGATCCCAAGGCGCTCGGGCTCGACGCCACGGCCTGGGTGGCGCTAGCGATGCTGGTCGTGCTCGGCATCATGCTGTGGAAGAAGGTGCCGGGCGCGATCGGCCGGGCGCTCGACACCAAGATCGCCGGCATCCGCGAGCAGCTCGACGAGGCCGCGCGACTTCGCGCTGAAGCCGAAGCGCTCAAGGCCGAATATGAGGCCCGCTCGGCCCAGGCCGGGGCCGAGGCGCAGAGCATGCTCGACCGCGCCCGCCACGAGGCCCAGAGCATCGTCGCCCAGGCCCGATCCGACGCCGACGCTCTGGTCGAGCGCCGCGCCCGCATGGCCGAGGACAAGATCGGCGCCGCGGAGCGCACAGCCCTCGCCGAAGTTCGCGCCAAGGCTGCTCGGGCAGCTTCCGCGGCGGCCGCACAGCTCATCGCGGGGTCCCACGACGCCGCCGCGGATCGCGCGATGATCGACCGCACCATAGCTGGGCTCGGTCGCACCCACTGAGCTTCTCCTCCGGCCTCTCGAGTCGAGAGGAGAAGGTGGCGCGGCTGCCCGCGGACTCCTAAGTTCTTGCCGTGACCACGCCGCCGACCGACCGTTTCCACGAAGAACAAGCCACCTACACTGTCCGCGGCTCCGACAAGCCGGACTTGGAGGCGGGCGTGGCCGCGATCCGCAACGTGCTGCGGACGCTGCCGGTCCGCCCCGGCGTCTACCGAATGCTCGATGCGAAGGGCGACGTGCTCTACGTCGGCAAGGCGAGGGCGCTGAAGAACCGGGTCATCAATTACACGCAGGTCACGCGGCTATCGAAGCGGCTCCAGCGGATGGTCGCGCAGACGCGCGACATGCTGATTGTCACCACCAATACGGAGGCCGAGGCGCTGCTGCTCGAGGCGCAGCTGATCAAGCGCTACCGGCCGCCCTACAATGTCCTGCTTCGCGACGACAAAAGCTTCCCGTTCATTCTCTTGCGGGAGGATCATGCCTTTCCCCGCGCCCAACTCCACCGCGGTGTGCGACGCGCCAAGGGGCAATATTACGGCCCGTTCGCCAGCGCCGGCTCGGTTCGCACCACGCTCACCGCGCTTCAGAAGCTGTTCCTGCTTCGCAGCTGCACCGACAGCTTCTTCGCCAATCGCGCGCGGCCGTGCCTGCTTTACCAGATCAAGCGCTGCTCGGCCCCATGCGTCGAGCGTATCGATCAGGCCGGCTATGCCGAGTTGATCGAGGACGCGAAGGACTTCCTCGGCGGGCGCTCGACTCGCGTGCAGGAGCGGCTCGGCCGCTTGATGGCCGAGGCGGCCGAGAACATGGATTTCGAACTCGCCGCCGTTTACCGTGATCGACTGCGGGCGCTCACTTATGTGCAGGGCACGCAGACCATCTATGCCGAAGGGCTTGGGGATGCAGACATCTTCGCGCTCGCCTGCAAGGGGGGCACGATGTGCATCCAGGCCTTCTTCATCCGCGGCGGGCAGAATTGGGGCCATCGCAGCTTCTTTCCGGCTCACACCAACGACGTGCCCGAAGACGAGGTGCTGACTGCCTTCCTCACCCAATTCTATGAGGAAGTGCCCGCGCCCAAGACGATCCTGCTCGATCGCGAACTCGCCGAAGCCGCGCTGCTCGCGGAGGCGTTCAGCGCGCGCGCCGAACGCAGGGTGAGCCTCAGGCTCCCGCAGCGCGGCGACCACGCCAAGATGATCCGTCAGGCCAAGCGCAATGCGGAGGAGGCGCTCGACCGCCGCCTCGCCGAAACCAGCACCCAGCACCAGAATCTGCGTGGCCTGGCCGAGCTGTTCGGCCTTCCCGAGCCGCCGCAGCGGATCGAGGTGTATGACAACAGCCATGTCATGGGCACCAACGCGGTCGGCGCAATGATCGTCGCGGGGCCTGAGGGCTTTCGCAAGAACAGCTACCGCAAGTTCAACATCAAGCGCGAGGAGACCGCGCCTGGCGACGACTTCGCGATGATGCGCGAGGTGCTGAGCCGTCGCTTCGCCCGGCTCGAGAAGGAAGATCCGGACCGTACAAAGGGGGACTGGCCAGATCTCCTGCTGATCGACGGCGGTAAGGGCCAGCTCTCCTCCGTGCTCGAGGTGATGGAGGATGCTGGCGTTCACGACATCCCGGTGGTCGGGATTTCCAAGGGTCCTGACCGCGATGCCGGCCGCGAGGTCTTTCATCTGCCCGGCGGCCGGGAGGCCACGTTGCCGCCCAACAATCCCGTCCTTTTCTATCTGCAGCGCTTGCGCGACGAGGCTCACCGCTTCGCCATTGGCGCCCATCGCCAGAAGCGCGCCAAGAGCATGGCGGCCAGCCCGCTCGACGAAGTCCCCGGCATCGGCCCGAGCCGCAAGCGCGCGTTGCTGATGCATTTCGGCACCGGCAAGGCGGTGAAGGGCGCCGCGCTTGAAGACCTGGAGAAAGCACCCGGCATTTCAAAGGCGATGGCGCGCGGCATTTACGATTATTTTCACCCGCGCGGCTAAGCAGGGGCCGGGTGCAGGCAGCACCTCAGGTGCAATGTGCGGCCGGACAACGACTTGGATTTGAGCTTCGCCATCGAAGACCGGCAGCCGGCGCGTGTCCCTGTTGCCGCCCCGGCTCGCGTCCGCCTTCCGCTTCGCGTCGGCGCGCGCACGCTGCTTACGCTCGAACGCCGGCTTATCCGCGCGCCGCTTCCGCTCGAGCGCAGAGAGTTGCTGCCCGATCTGCCGGCGTTGCCGAACGGGGCTGATGGCTATCTCGTGACGGGGCTACGTGCCGATCTCCAGCTAACGATGCAGGCCCGGCATGCCGGCCTCCAACCCTTCGTCCGCCAGCGTTACCAGCGCCATTTCGCTTCCCTGCAGGACGGCTTCGACAGCTATTTCTCGCATTTTTCCGCCAAGACCCGCTCGACGCTGAAGCGCAAGCTGCGCAAGCTGACGGATCGCTCGGGCGGGCGGCTGGACGTGCGCAGCTATGCGCGTCCCGACCAGGTCGCGGAGTTTTACCGCCATGCCCGCGCAGTCTCGGCCACAACCTATCAGGAGCGGCTGCTCGGCGCCGGGCTGCCGACGGGGGAGGGGGCGCTCGCCTGGATGCGCGATCTTGCGGAGAAAGGCGAGATGCGCGCATGGCTCCTCTTCCTGGACGGCCAGCCGATCAGCTACCTGTTCGCGCCGGCCGAGGGCGACAGACTGATCTACGCCTTTCTCGGCTACCATCCTGCTTATTCCGAGTTGTCGCCGGGGACGGTGCTTCAACTCGAAGCGTTACGCGAGCTGATGGAGGAAGGCCGCTTCCGCTTTTTCGACTTCACCGAAGGCGACGGCCAGCACAAACGCCAGTTCGCAACCGGCTCCGTCGATTGCCTCGATCTGCTCCTGCTCCGGCCCACACCCGTGAATCTCGCGGTCGGCCACAGCCTCACCCTATTCGACGCCGCGGTCGCGCGCTCCAAACGGGGCCTCGCCGCCCTTGGCCTCAGCAAGCTCGCTCGCGCCGCCCGCCGCTGATAGGCGGAGGCGATGCGGATCGAGACGCAGGCGATCATTTGCGCGGTCCGTGCGCATGGCGAGCACGGCGCCGTGGTGCGCGCGCTGACTGCGAGCAACGGCATCCAGGCGGGCTTCGTCCGCGGCGGACGCTCGCGCCGATTGCGGCCGGTGCTGCTTGCCGGGAACCTCGTCCAGGCCGAGTTCCGGGCGCGCACCGACGAGCAGCTCGCCGCGCTCACGCTCGAGCTAGTGCACAGCCGCGCCCCGCTGTTTGCCGAGGCGCTGCCCGCGGCGGCGATCGACTGGGCCACCTCGCTGACTGCCGCCGCGCTGCCCGAAAGCCAGCCTTATCCGCGGCTATACCAGGCGTTGGACGGCTTGCTATCCGCGGTGGAAGCCGCGCCGAGCGCCAAGGGCTGGGCGGCATCCCTGGTGCGCTACGAGCTGCTCATCCTCGCCGAGCTCGGCTTCGGGCTGGACCTGTCCGCCTGCGCCGCGACGGGCGTGACGGAGGGACTCGCCTTCGTCAGCCCGCGCAGCGGCCGGGCGGTGAGCGAAGCGGGAGCTGCGGAATATCGTGATCGGCTGCTGCCACTGCCTCGCTTCCTGAAGGAGGGCGGCGCGGCCGACTGGACCGAGATTTTGGACGGCCTGCGTCTCACCGGCCACTTCCTCGCCCGCGATCTGCCGGTGGCGCGGCAAGCCGACTTGTTCACGTCGCGCGATCGGCTGCTCGACCGGCTGGCCCGGGTGACGCGTTGACGAGGCCGGAGAAAAGCGGAAAGGTCGCGCGCGTGAAATCCTTGTTCCCCCACAGCGCGACCACCCGCGACGTCACAGTGCGCGTGTCCGTCAGCTTCCTCCCCGAACAGTCCGAGCCGATCAAGGGCCGCTGGTTCTGGGCCTACCATGTCCGCATCGAGAATGAAGGGCGCCGCGCCGTCCAGCTGGTCAGCCGCGAATGGTCGATCGCCGATGGCCGGGGCGGCCGCCACGAAGTGGCCGGTGAAGGCGTCGTCGGGGAACAGCCGGTGATCGAGCCCGGCGCGTCGTTCGACTATGTCTCAGGCTGCCCGCTGACCACGCCGACGGGTTACATGGAAGGCCGCTACCACATGGTCAGCGCGGACGGCTCCAGCTTCGCGGTCGCGATTCCGCGCTTCCCGCTGATTGCGCCGGCCGTGACGAGCTAGGCTTAGTTGAGCACCATGTAAGCCGGCCGCTCGACCGTCTTGCGGCCGAGCACCTGGAGCGAGACCAGAGTCTTCAGATCGTCGAGCGTGCCCAGTTGCGCGCCGCAATCCTCGCAATCCAACGCGGTCTCATCCCCGCCCCAGAGCGGGATGCTGAGATTGTCGCCGCGGCAATTGTCGCATCGGATTTCGATAGAAACGGTCATGGGAGGCGCTCCCCGGGTCTCGCGCAATCCGTTCCAAATGCACGAGCGCCCGCAGAGTTGCACCGTTGGTTAACAAAGTTTCGGCGGCTGTTCATTCGCCAATCCTGTTTCAAGCTGCGAGCGGCATCGGCTCAGCTTGCGCCACCCTTTCGGCTTCCGGCAGGGCGCAAGTCGTCGCGTCGGCATCGCTTGCTTGGGGCAAGGCGGCCGGACGCGGGTTCGGGATCAGCCAGCGCAGCAGCGCGACCAGCAGGCCCGCGGCGGCATAGGCTGCAATCGCAACATAAGGATTCCAGAAGAATAGCCCGGCCAGCGTCAGCCTCAGGATGTTCGGGTGGAACGGCAGATCCTCGCTCAGTCCTTCGCAGACGCCGAAGAACGTGTCCGGGCGGGTGAAAAGGTTGGGCTGTCCGGTATCCATCTACTTTTCCTCTTCTCGAGCGGGCGAACAATCGCCCCACGACAGCCACTCAGCACGGAACGTGCCAGAATCAGGAAAGCCCTTGATTCAAGCCGTTTAGCCGCCAAAGGCCTTTTTCATCCCGCGGCAGTGCATAATCAGCCACCAACAATTGGGAAAACCGGCCAACGACGAGCGTCGGAGTCGGTGCGACGAACGCGGGTCGACGAGCTCAAGCGTACAAGAGCTGCGCAGACTCGCCCGCCGGATTGTCCGACCGATACGAACGTCACCCGATCGGCTCGTGTTGAGCGTCCGGCTTGCCAATTCCGACGCGGGAAGGTAAGCGCCACCACACCCTACGACGTAGGTGATCGGATGCGCCCTCAAGAGGTCGCGCGCTGGCCGGCGAAGTTTCGCCCGCCGGCGCTTTTGCGTTTGGGCGCGCATCCGGCGATGAGGAGAAGGCGCCATGTTCGACAGTCTGAGCGATCGCCTGAGCGGCGTCTTCGATCGCCTCCGCGGCCGCGGCGCGCTGACCGAAGCCGATGTCCGTGCGGCGATGCGCGAAGTTCGGATCGCCCTGCTCGAAGCGGACGTGGCGCTGCCGGTGGTGCGCGAGTTCGTCGACAAGGCGACCGAGCGCGCGGTCGGCCAGGAAGTGCTGCGCTCGGTCACTCCCGGCCAGCAGGTCGTCAAGATCGTCAACGACGCGCTGGTCGACATGCTCGGCTCCGAGGTCTCGGAGCTGCAGATCGATGTCAGCCCACCCGCCGTTATCATGATGGTCGGCCTGCAAGGCTCGGGCAAGACCACCACTACGGCCAAGATCGCCAAGCGGCTGACGGAAAAGGGCCGCAAGAAGGTCATGATGGCCTCGCTCGACGTCGCCCGGCCGGCGGCGCAGGAGCAGCTGGCGGTACTCGGCAAGCAGGCGGACGTGGCGACGCTTCCGATCGTGGCGGGCCAGCAGCCGGTGGAGATTGCGCGTCGGGCGCTGCAGTCCGCCAAGCTCCAGGGCTTTGACGTGCTGCTGCTCGATACGGCGGGCCGGCTTCACGTCGACCAGGCGCTGATGGACGAGATGAAGGCGGTCGCCTCCGTCTCGGATCCCGACGAGGTGCTGCTGGTCGTCGATGCGCTAACCGGCCAGGACGCGGTCAACGTCGCCCGCAACTTCTCAGGCCAAGTGGACCTCACCGGCGTCGTGCTGACCCGGATGGACGGCGATGCCCGCGGCGGCGCGGCGCTGTCGATGCGCGCCGTGACCGGCAAGCCGATCAAATTCGCCGGCACCGGCGAGGCGATCGACAAGCTTGAGCCGTTTCATCCGGGACGCGTGGCGGGCCGCATCCTCGGCATGGGTGACGTCGTCGGCCTGGTCGAGCGGGCTGCCGAGACCATCCAGATGGACGAGGCCGAGGCGCTCGCCAAGAAGATGGCGAAGGGGCAGTTCGACTTGAACGACCTTCGCAACCAGCTGATGCAGATGCAGCGCATGGGCGGCCTCGGCGCGCTCGCCAGCATGATGCCCGGCATGAAGAAGATGGCCGGCGTCGCGCAAAAGGCTCAGGACGACAAGACCTTGCTGCACCTCGATGCAATCATCGGATCGATGACGCCGAAGGAGCGCGGCAAGCCCGAACTGCTCAACGCCAAGCGCAAGATCCGCGTCGCCAAGGGCTCGGGCACCACCGTGCAGGATGTGAACCGTCTCCTGAAGATGCACCAGGAGATGGCCAACGCGATGAAGAAGATCCGCAAGATGGGCGGCCTCGGCAAGCTCGGCGCCCTGTTCGGCGGCGGCGGTGGAGGCCTGGGCGGCCTCGGCGGGCTTGGCCTGCCGAGTGGTGGTGGCGCGATGCCGACGAGCGGCGGCCTGCCCGGTCTTCCCGGCGGCAGTGCCCCGTTCAACATGCCGCCGGGTTTCGACAAGTTCATGAAGAAGTGAAGTTCCACCCGTCACCCCGGACTTGATCCGGGGTCCATCTTCTTTCCACGTTAAGGGGAAGGTGGATGCCGGATCAAGTCCGGCATGACGATTGATTAGAACAAGAAAGGAAGACCAAATGGCAGTTTCGATCAGGCTTTCGCGCGGCGGTGCGAAAAAGCGCCCTTATTACAAGATCGTCGTGACCGACGCGCGCAACACCCGCGACGGCAAGTTCATCGAGCGCATTGGCAGCTATAATCCGATGCTGCCCAAGGACAGCCCGGAGCGGATCAAGCTCGACGCCGAGCGCGCCCGCCATTGGATCAGCGTCGGCGCGCAGCCGTCCGACCGTGTCGCCCGCTTCCTCGACCAGGCTGGAGTGAGGGAACGCGCCGCGAGGCTTAACCCGAGTAAGGGCGAGCCGGGCGAAAAGGCCAAGGAGCGCGCCGAGGAGCGTGCCACCCGCCAGGCCGAACTCGACGCGGCGGCGGCCGAGGCGGCTTCTGCCGGTGGCGGCGGTGAGGACGATGCCACTCCGGCCAGCGATGCTCCGAACCAGGGCGACTCCACCGATCAGCCGGCCGAAGGCGCTCCCGACGCGGCTCCGGCGGACGGCGCAGAAAAGGCCGAGTGAACTCGCTTGTCGTTCCGGCTTTCGCGGGAATGGCATCCGAGCCGCCCAGCATGACCGATCGACCCGTCACCCTCGCCGCCATCGCCGGAGCGCATGGCATCGGCGGCGAGGTGCGGCTGAAGCTGTTCGGCGAGAGCGTCGAGGGCATCGCCCGCCAACAGGTCGTGCGGGTCGGCGAACGGCAGCTGACGCTCAAGGCGGTCAAACCCGGTGGCGGCGGCGCGATCGCCCGCTTCGCCGAGATCGCCGACCGCAGCGCGGCCGAAGCGCTCCGAGGCTCCCTCGTCACCGTGCCCCGCTCCGCCCTCCCGCCGCTGGCGGAAGGCGAATATTATCACGCCGACCTGATCGGGCTGCCGTGCGTCGGACTGGAGGGCGAAACGCTCGGCAGCGTGGTCGCGGTCGAGAATTTCGGCGCGGGTGACATCCTCGAAATCGAAAAGCCCGACGGCAAGCGCAGCATGGTTCCGTTCCGTCCAGGCGTTGCGGACCTCGAAAGGGGCAAGATCGAGGTCGATCCCATTTTCCTCGCCTGAGCTTAGCGGCCTGTCGTACCGCGCGGATTGGCGCTGATCAGCGGCTCGGCACGGCGACAAGCCGGTTTCCCTGGGCCGCAAGGGCAATGCGCCCGCCCGGCTGCGGAGTCGGGGTCGATTCTCCGTTGTTGATGGCCCGCCAATATGCCGTGCGCTCGGGCGTCTCCGCGCAGCCTTGAAGGTCCGAAATTATCATCCTGGAGCCGTCCGGGCGAGGCGGCTGGTCTTCGACGTACCCCCACCCGTTGGAGCCGTCGCGGCCGCCGGTCACTCGGCCCCTGCGGACCCTGAGCTCGTAGGATCCGGGCGGGACGGGCTGCCCGTCTATGCTGAGCACCGTCCAGTTCCCATCGGGCGCGGCGCGGGCTCCCGGCGCCTCGCCGCAAGCCGCGAGCGCGAACAGCAGGAGGGGCAGGGCGACCCAGCGCATCTCAGCGCATCGAGTTCCCCCGCAACGCTTCGCGGATGATCGGGCGTTCCTTGGCGAGATCGTTGCGCATCGTCGTCGCGGCGACGCCGCCTTCGCCCATGGCGTGGCTGATCTGGTCGAGGCCTTTCACAACGTCCCCCGCGGCATAGAGGCCGGGAACGTTGGTGCGCTGGTGATCGTCGACGGCGAGCGTGCCGTCGGCCGTGAGCTCCGCGCCGACCTGCCTGGCGAGCTCGACATGGGTGTCGGAGCCAAGCGCGGGATAGATGCTGTCGAAGACATGCTCGCCATAGGGAGTGGCGATGGTGATGCACTTCTCGACGGCGGCGACGGCCTCGCACGGCCCGTCCACGCTCTTGATGCCGAACTGCTCGAGCCTCGCTCTGTCCTCGGCGCTAAGATCGTGGGCGCGGTCGGGCGCGATCAACGTGATGTCCTCGGTGAAGCCGCGGATGAACACCGCCTCGGCAACTCCGTGCGATCCGCTGCCGATCACACCGACGCGCTTGTCCGTGACTTCGTAGCCGTCGCAGACCGGGCAATAACGGATTAGCCCCTGGGCAAGGGCGGCGTCGTGCAACTCCGGGTCCATCGGCGGCTTGCGATTGGTGACACCGGTGGCGAGCAGCACCTTGCGGGCGGTGACGGGACCCGCGCCCCATTCGGCCTGGAAGCCGCCATCGATCAGGTCGAGGCGAGTGACCCTGGCTGTTTCGATCGAAGCGCCATACATCTGCGCCTGCTCGCGCATCTTGGCGAGCAACTCCTTGCCATTGATGCCGCCGGGGTAGCCGGCATGGTTGTGCGAGCAGGGGATCCAGCTCGCCCGGCTGTTGCCGGCGTCGACCACCTTCAAGGAGAGGTGGTAGCGGACAAGGTAGATCGCGGCGGTGAGCCCCGCAGGCCCGCCGCCGATCACGAGGCAGTCATAGTCGAAGTCGGTCATCTTGCGCGCCGACGAACGTCTGGCCTCTAAGTTCCTTGTCGGTCCGGCCTACAATGTATATACGGTCGCACTATACGGAGTGCTTCCATGGCCCGCAAATTCAAGACCAAGACATTCAAGTCCGGCAATTCGGTAGCGGTGCGATTGCCAAAGGCTCTCGGTTTCGTCGAAGGCGATGAACTGGCCATTGTGCCACATGCGGACGGTAGTCTGTCACTATGGAAGGAAAGCCGAAGGCTGGACATATTGATGAGCCTTTACGGCGCTTTTTCACCTGGGTTCATGGCCGACGGGCGAGGCGATGTCGAGCAAGAGGACTACGACTGGAGCCGGGCACCCGAACGCGATCGGGCGGCCTGACGCGTGTACCTGCTCGATACCAATGTGTGCCTCGATTTCGCGCTTGCCCGCAGCGAAGCCGTGCGCAATCGGATCGCTTCCGCGTTCGACCGAGGGCTCGCGATCTCAAGCATCACCCTGGCGGAACTCAGGGTTGGCGCCCGTCACCGGGATGCCGACCCGGAGGACGAGAAACGGCTTGATGTCCTTGTGAGAATCGTTGCCGTCCCGCCATTCGACGAGGCTGCCGCCGAGGCATATGGCCAAGTTGCGCGCCTGATCGGGATCAAGCGTCGCAGCTTCGATCGGCTCATCGCAGCGCATGCACTGGCGCTCGGCTTGATCCTCGTGACGAACAATGAGGTGGATTTTTCCGACGTTCCGGGGCTCCAAGTCGAGAACTGGAGGGCTTGAATGAAAAAGACCGTGCTCGCGCTTGCGATTGTTTGCGCACCTGCCGATGCCATTGGGCAATCGATAGATCCACTTCGCCCGACCATCGACCGCACCTTCGCCGACTGGCAGGCGCAGGTGCATGCGCCGGGGCTGGTCTACGGGATCGTGAAGGACGGCCGGCTCGCTTATGTGAAGGCGAGCGGGGTGCAGGATCTGAGGCAGCGGCGGCCGGCCACCGCCGATACTCTGTTCCGCATCGCTTCCATGTCCAAGGCGTTCACCGCGCTCGCCATCCTGAAGCTCCGGGACGAAGGCCGGCTGCGGCTGGACGAGCCGGCAGAGACCTATGTGCCCGAGCTCAAGGCCTGGCGGTACCCGAGCGCCGATGCGCCGCGGATCACGGTTCGCGACCTGCTCAGCCACACCGGCGGATTCGTCACCGACGATCCGTGGGGCGACCGGCAGCAGCCGATCAGCGAGGCCGAATTTACGCGCATGCTGCGCGGCGGCGTGCCGTTCACGCGGGCGCCGGGCCTCGCCTTCGAATATTCGAACTTCGGCTATGCCTTGCTCGGCCGGATCGTCACCAGCGCCTCCGGGCGGCCGTACAAGGATTATATCGAGCAGACGATCATGCGCCCGCTCGGAATGGCCTCGACCGGCTATGAAGTGACGGACTGGCCCGCGGAGCGGCGCGCGATCGGCTATCGTTGGGAGAATGACGCCCACGCCGAGGAGCCGACCATGCGCCACGGCGAGTTCGGCGCGATGGGTGGGGTTCAGACCAGCGCGAGCGATTATGCCCGCTGGGTCGCCTACCTGCTGTCGGCTTGGCCGGCGCGGGAGGGACCGGAGAGCGGTCCGGTGCGCCGAGCCTCCGTGCGCGAGCTGGCCCAGGGGCTGGGCTTCCCGACCGTCTCGCCGGTTCCGGGCGCGCCGCCGGAGACCTGCCCGATGGCGGTCGGCTACGCCAAGGGCTTCACCGCCGGTCAGCAATGCCAGCTCGGCGCGGTCATGTTCCACGGCGGCGGATACCCGGGCTACGGCTCGTTCCTGCTGCTCCTGCCCGATCACAATGTCGGCATATTCGCGCTCTCGAACCGCACCTATGCGGGGCCGCGGCCGCCCGTCTTTGCGACGGCGCGGGCGCTACACGAGGCCGGGCTGCTGACGGGGCGCGCGCTGCCGGTCACGCCTGCGCTGGCCGAGACATACCGCGCCGCGGGCGCCATGTACCGCGCCGGGCAACTCGCTCCTGGCCGCCGGCAGCTCGCCATGAACTTCCTGATGGATCGCTCGGCAGCCAATTGGGCGCGCGAGTTCGGGCGGCTGAAAGGCGAGGTCGGCGAGTGCCGGACCGATGCGCCGCTGACCGCGACGGGTGCGCTTGCCGGCCGCTTCACCTGGACTTGCGACAAGGGCAGCTTACAGGGCGATCTGCTGCTCGCGCCCACCAACCCGCCGACCATTCAGGCGCTGAGGTTCAATCCGGCGCCCCGCCCCCAGTGACCTGGGCCGCCACGGTTCTGACGCTCTATCCGGAGATGTTCCCAGGGCCGTTGGGCGTGAGCCTCGCGGGGCGCGCGCTCGGGGAGTGCATCTGGTCGATTGAGACCGTTCAGATCCGCGATTTCGCGACCGACAAGCATCGTTCGGTGGACGACACTCCGGCCGGCGGCGGGGCGGGGATGGTGATGCGGGCGGACGTGCTGGCGGCGGCGGTGGACCAGGTGCTGGAGCGGTCTCCGCAAGCGCCGATGCTGGCGATGAGCCCGAGGGGCGAGCCGCTGACCCAGGCGCTGGTGCGCGAGCTTAGCGCCGGGGCGGGCCTGTCGATCCTGTGCGGGCGTTTCGAGGGGATGGACGAGCGGCTGTTCGAGGCGCGCCCGATCCGGCCGGTGTCGATCGGGGACTATGTCCTGTCGGGCGGCGAGACGGCCGCGATCGTGCTGCTCGATGCTTGCGTTCGGCTGCTGCCCGGCGTAATGGGCGCGGCTTCGAGCGGTGAAGAGGAGAGCTTCGAAGCAGGCCTCCTCGAATATCCTCATTATACCCGACCGCAGATGTGGGAAGGGCGCACGATCCCCGAAGTGCTGCGATCGGGGGATCATGCGAAGATCGCCGCCTGGCGACGGGAACGGGCGATCGAAGATACACGGCTAAGGCGGCCGGACCTGATCGAGCGTCATGGGGACGCGCGAAGGCCATCGCCCTCTGGTGCGCAGCGACGTGACAAGGGTTGAAGACCGATGAACCTGATCCAGACGCTCGAGGCCGAGGCCATCGCGCAGTTCGCCGCCACCAAGACCATTCCGGAATTCCGCCCCGGCGACACCCTCCGCGTCGGCGTCCGCGTCGTCGAGGGCGACCGCACCCGCGTCCAGAATTACGAGGGCGTGTGCATCGCCCGCGCCAATCGCGGCCTGGGCAGCTCCTTCACGGTTCGCAAGATCAGCTTCGGCGAGGGCGTCGAGCGCGTCTTCCCGCTTTATTCGCCCAACATCGATTCGATCGAGGTCGTCCGCCGCGGCGCGGTTCGCCGCGCCAAGCTCTATTATCTGCGCGGCCGCACCGGCAAGGCTGCCCGCATCGCGGAGCGCCGCGACACCCGCGTGGCCGCGCAACCCAAGGCCGAGGCGCCGACCGCCACGCCGGCCACCGAGAACGCCGAGGGCTGAACTGCCCTCGATAGCTCCGCACTCCAATCCTTGGCCCGGGTAAGCCCGGGCCGACGTGACTCGGGGCTGTCATCGCTTTAGGACGCAGGCATGCGTTTCCCGTACCTGCTCAGCGTCGCCCTGGCTCTCGCCTCCACCCCCGCCTTCGGCCGAGACCTCACGCTCGAGCGGCTCTTCCAGAGCCCGTCCCTGTCGGGACCGACCCCGCGCTCGCTCAAGATGTCGCCGGACGGCCGGGTCGCGACCTTGCTGCGCAACCGCGCAGAGGATCGCGACCGCTTCGACCTGTGGGCGGTGGATGCGTCGACCGGGCAGGCGCGGATGCTGATCGATTCTCTGAAGCTGGGCAGCGGCGCGGAGGTCTCCGAGGAAGAGAAGATGCGGCGCGAACGGCTCCGCATCGCCGGCACCAAGGGCATCACCGATTACCAGTGGGCGCCGGACGCCCGCTCGATCCTGGTGCCCCTGGACGGCGACCTCTACCTGGCCGGGCTGGATGGCTCGGTGCGGCGCCTGACGCAGACGCCCGCAACCGAGCTCGACGCGCAGGTGTCGGAAGGCGGACGGTTCCTGTCCTTCGTTCGCGACCAGAACCTCCACGTCCTCGATCTCGCGAGCGGCGCCGAGCGCAAGCTCACCACCGACGGCGGTGGCACGCTGAGCTGGGGTGTCGCCGAGTTCGTCGCACAGGAGGAGATAGGCCGGCACAAGGGCCATTGGTGGTCGCCCGACGATCGCTACCTCGCCGTCGCGCGCGTCGACGAGAGCCCGGTTAAGGTCGTCACCCGCGCTGCGATCGGAGCGGAAGGCACGCGGTTGTTTGAACAGCGCTACCCGGTTGCGGGCACGGCGAACGCGCTCGTCGATCTCTATGTGATGAGCCCGGACGGGAGCCGCCGGATCAAGGTCGATCTGGGCTCCGACCCCGACATCTATGTCGCCCGCGTGGACTGGGCGAAGGATGGCAAGTCGCTCCTCGTCCAGCGGCAGAGCCGCGATCAGAAAAAGCTCGAGCTGCTGCGCGTCGATCCCGCGACCGGCAAGGCGACCGCTCTGCTCACCGAAACATCGAAAACCTGGATAAATCTGCACGACAATCTAAAGCCGCTGAAGGACGGGAGCCTGATCTGGGCGTCGGAGCGCACCGGCTTCATGCACCTTTACCGGTGGAAGAAAGGCAAGCTCACCCAGCTCACCCGCGGCAGTTGGGAAGTGAACGAAGTAGAGGGCGTCGACGAGGAGACGGGGCGAGTCTACTTCACCGGAACCGCCGAGAACCCGGACGAGCAACATCTCTACGGAGTCAGCTACGAGAAGCCGGGCGAGCCGGTGCGGCTGACCGAGCCGGGTTGGCACAATGCCGCCGAGATGGACGAACTCGGCACCCGCGCGCTAGTCACGCGCTCCAACCCCGACCAGCCGACCCAGGTCTATCTCGCCGACACAAGCGGGCGGCGGGTCGCCTGGATCGAGGAAAACCGGCTCGGGCCCGAGCACCCTTATGCGCCATACCTAGACAGCCATGTCACGCCGGTCTTCGGAGTGCTTCCCGCGGCCGACGGGACGCCGATCCCCTACAGGATGCTCACTCCCAAGGGCGAACCCGGCAAGCGCCATCCCGTCTTCGTGCAGGTCTATGCCGGCCCGTCAGGAGGCCAGGTGCTGCGCAACTGGACCAGCCCGATCCAGCAATATCTGGTCGATCGCGGCTGGATCGTTTTCTCCGTCGACGGGCGCGGGACGCCGCGTCGGGGCCGCAAGTTCGCGGACGAGCTGTACCTCAAGCTCGGCGGAGTCGAGGTCGCTGACCAGCTTGCCGGCGTCGACTGGTTGAAGAAGCAGGCGTTTGTCGATGCAGAAAAGATCGCGGTCTATGGCTGGTCCTATGGCGGCTATATGGTCGTGAAGCTGCTTGCCGCCGCGCCAGGCGCCTACACGGCCGGCATCGCCGGGGCACCGGTCACCCGCTGGGAGCTGTACGACACGCATTACACCGAGCGCTATCTCGGCAACCCGGCGCTCGATCCAAAGCCTTATGAGGCGGCAAGTGCGCTGACCGGCGCGGAGCGGATTGCCGATCCCTTGCTGCTGATCCACGGGATGGCGGATGACAATGTCGTGTTCGAGAACACCACGGCGCTCGTGGCCAAGCTGCAGGAGACGAAGCGGCCATTCGAGATGATGGTTTATCCGGGCGCGACCCATGCCGTAACGGGGGAGGGGCGCCAGACCCATGTCTGGAGCACGATCGAGCGCTTTCTCGATCGGACGGTGAAGAACCGATCGCAAGCCACTACATCGGGGCAGCAAACGGCCAGGTAGCGGCCGGGCTTTCGGAGACAGCTTCATGGGTTATCGGATGGTCGTGGTCGGCGCGACTGGCAATGTCGGGCGCGAGATGCTGAACATCCTCGCCGAACGCGAATTCCCGGCCGACGAAGTGGCTGCGGTCGCGAGCCCGCGCTCGACGGGCGACATCATCGACTTCGGTGACAGCGGGCGGGAGCTCAAGGTCCAGAACATCGATCATTTCAATTTCAGCGGCTGGGACATGGCCCTGTTCGCGGCTGGATCGGAGGTGTCGAAAGCGCATGCGCCGCGCGCCGCCGCGTCCGGCTGCACGGTGATCGACAACAGCTCTCTCTACCGGATGGATCCGGACGTGCCGCTGATCGTGCCGGAGGTGAACCCGCACGCGATCGACGGCTACCGCCGCAAGAACATCATCGCCAACCCCAATTGCTCGACTGCGCAGATGGTCGTCGCGCTCAAGCCGCTCCACGATTACGCGACGATCAAGCGGGTCGTGGTGTCGACCTACCAATCCGTTTCCGGCGCGGGCAAGGCGGGCATGGACGAGCTGTTCGAGCAGAGCCGCAACATCTTCGTCGGCGACAGCAACGAGCCCACCCATTTCACCAAGCAGATCGCTTTCAACGTCATCCCGCACATCGACGCATTCCTCGACGACGGGTCGACCAAGGAAGAGTGGAAGATGGTGGTCGAGACCAAGAAGATCCTCGATCCCAAGATCAAGGTAACCGCGACCTGCGTGCGTGTGCCCGTATTCGTCGGCCATTCGGAATCGATCAACATCGAGTTCGTCGAGGAAATGTCGGCGAAAAAGGCGCAGCAGATCCTGCGCGAGGCGCCGGGCGTCATGCTGGTCGACAAGCGCGAGGATGGCGGCTACGTGACGCCGGTCGAATGTGTTGGCGAATATGCCACCTACATCAGCCGCGTGCGCGAGGACCCCACCGTCGACAACGGCCTTAACCTGTGGTGCGTCTCCGACAATCTGCGCAAAGGCGCGGCTCTGAACGCTGTGCAGATCGCGGAGCTGCTCGGACGGAAGCACCTGCAGAAGGCGGCTTAAGTGCGGATGCCTGACACGATGACCGGCGGCTGCATGTGCGGCCGTGTCCGCTACACAGCCCAGATCAGCTCCGACGACGCTTATCTCTGCCATTGCCGGATGTGTCAGCGGGCGAGCGGCAATGTGAGCCTAGCGATGAAGACCCTGCGGCAGGATGACGTGCGCTGGGAGCGGGAGCCGGATTACTATCAATCCTCGCCGATCGCGCGGCGGGGCTTCTGTTCGGCCTGCGGGACGTCGCTGACCTTCCAGTATCTGGAAGGCACGGACAAGATGGACCTGATCGTCGGCACGTTCGACGACCCCTCGCGCTTTGTGCCCACCGCGCATTTTGCGGCGGAGAGCATGCACCGTGCCTGGCTCGACACCCGGGGGCTGCCGGAAACCCGCTCCGAGGAATACCGGCCGCTGGTCGACCGCTGGAATAAAGCGGGGGAGTCGCCACCAACGACCTAGCAAGCGCCCCACGCTTTTCCGCCGTTTTTCTGTTCCCTTGAGCCATGCATTGCGCTATGGGCGCCCCCTTCCAACATTGCTGCTGGAAATCGATCCCGTCGAAGCGTCCCTTCGATGGCTCTCATGCGGGAGGGCGCGCAGCGCCCGTTTGCACCGCTTAACTTGAAACAGAGTGAACCGAAAACATGGCTAAGAAAATCACTGGCTATGTGAAGCTTCAGGTGCCCGCGGGCGCCGCGAACCCTTCACCGCCGATCGGCCCCGCGCTCGGACAGCGCGGCGTCAACATCATGGAATTCTGCAAGGCGTTCAACGCCAAGACGACGGAGCTGGAGAAGGGGATGCCGATCCCCACCGTCATCACCGTCTATGCCGACCGGAGCTTTTCGTTCGAGACCAAGACGCCGCCGGCCACCTTCCTGATCAAGAAGGCCGCTGGGCTGAAGTCGGGCTCCAAGGAGCCGGGCAAGGTCGTTGCGGGCCGGGTCAAGCGCTCGCAATTGCGCGAGATCGCCGAGACTAAGATGCAGGATCTGAACGCCAACGATCTCGATGCGGCGACCAAGATCATCGAAGGCTCCGCCCGCGCGATGGGCCTCGAAGTGGTGGAGGGCTGATCCGATGGCAAAGCAGACCAAGAAGCAGAAGGCGCAGGCCGGTTCGGTCGATCGCGAGCGGCTCTATGCCGTCGATGAAGCGATTGCGCTCGCCCGCCAGAACGCCACCGCCAAGTTCGACGAGACGATCGAGCTCGCGCTCAATCTCGGCGTCGATCCGCGCCACGCCGACCAAATGGTCCGCGGCGTCGTGACGCTGCCGGCGGGCACCGGCAAAACCGTCCGCGTCGCCGTGTTCGCACGCGGCGGCAAGGCGGATGAGGCCACAGCGGCCGGCGCCGACGTGGTCGGAGCCGAGGATCTCATGGAAAGCATCCAGGGCGGCAAGATCGACTTCGACCGCGTGATCGCGACGCCCGACATGATGGGCATCGTCGGCCGCCTCGGTAAGGTGCTGGGGCCCAAGGGCCTGATGCCGAACCCGAAGCTCGGCACCGTCACCCCGAACGTCACCGAAGCCGTCAAGGCGGCCAAGGGCGGCCAGGTCGAGTTCCGCGTTGAAAAGGCCGGCATTATCCATTCCGGCATCGGCAAGGCGAGCTTTTCCCCTGAGGATCTGCGCCGCAACTTCGACGCGTTCGTGGATGCCATCGTCCGCGCCAAGCCGGCCGGGGCAAAGGGCAAATATGTCCAGAAGGCCGCGCTGAGCTCCTCGATGGGCCCGGGCGTGAAGGTCGACGTTGCCGAGGTGGCCGCGGTCTGAGGGTCGCCCCCTCCTCGCAAACCTTCGGAAGGGCCGGAGCGCAAGCTCCGGCCCTTTTTCCTTGGGCCGAGCCGCGATTGTCAAGGGCAGTGCAACTCCGCGCCGAATCGGCGGTTGGCCCGGCATGGCGCACGGAGCCGCGCCATCACCAGGTGGCGAGGAGGGCCCAGTGACAATCGAATATCGAGACGAAGAGGATGACGAACGGGGCCGTGACAACGGCCTGCAGCGCGCCCTGATCGGCGTCGCCACGGTTGCCGCAGTTGGCGGCATCGCCTTTCTGGTCACCCGCAAACTGACGGAAAGCTCCGAGCGTGAAGTCATCAGCGACGCGCCGGACTCCACGCTGCGCGGCCCGGCGGGCAGGGACGCGCCTGTCCAGCGGACGGTCACGGTCAACCGGCCTCGCCAGGAGTTGTACGATTTCTGGCGCGGCTTCACCAAGCTTCCCCAGTTCATGGACAATGTCAAAAGCGTCGAGCGGCTCGATGGCGAGCGCACGCGCTGGGTGATCAAGGCGCCGGCCGGGACATCCGTCATACTCGTCAACCGGACCACAGAAGACGTGCCGGGCTCGGTTATCGCGTGGGAATCGGGGCCGGAATCGAGCATCCGCAACAGCGGCCGGATCGAGTTCCTCGACGCGCCTCCCGGACGCGGCACCTATGTCCGCGCCCGGATCTCCTACGATCCGCCCGCCGGACCGATCGGTAAGCTGATCGCGAAGGTGCTGCAGCGCGAACCCGCGGTCCAGGCGCGCCGCGACCTGCGTCGCTTCAAGCAGCTGATGGAGACGGGCGAAGTGACCAGTTCCGCCAGCCCTTCCGGCCGCAAGTCGGAAGAGCCGACCGAGCAATCCCTCTAGGAGTAGCAATCATGCGCGCAGTCACCTGGCACGGCCGCCATGACGTCCGTGTCGACACCGTTCCCGATCCCGAAATCGTCAACCCCCGCGACGCGATCATCAAGATCACCTCGACCGCGATCTGCGGCTCCGATCTCCACCTGTACGACGGCTATATCCCGACGATGCGGGCCGGCGACATCCTCGGCCATGAGAATATGGGGGAGGTGGTCGAGGTCGGCCCCAAGTCGACGCTCAAGAAGGGTCAGCGAGTCGTGATCCCGTTCACCATCTCGTGCGGGAGTTGCTTCCATTGCTCCAAGAAGCAATTCTCCGCCTGCGACAACGCCAATCCGGCGACCACGTCCGACATGTCGGAAACGCTCTACGGTTATCCGATGGGCGGCGCATTCGGCTATGCGCACCTCACCGGTGGCTATGCCGGTGGCCAGGCCGAGTATCTGCGGGTGCCTTATTCCGATGTCGGGCCGGTCGTGATCCCGGACGGGCTCGACGACGACAAGGTGCTGTTCCTGTCCGACATCCTGCCGACCGGCTGGATGGGCGCGGTGAATGCCGAGATCGAGGAGGGCGACACGGTCGCGGTATGGGGCTGCGGTCCCGTCGGCCTGTTCGCGATTCAGTCGGCCTTCGTGCTCGGCGCGCACCGCGTGATCGCGATCGATCATTATCCGCGCCGGCTGGAGCTGGCCAAGCAGATGGGCGCCGAGATCCTCGACTTCACCGAAGTGGACGTCCGCGAGGCCTTGTTCGAGATGACCGGCGGCATCGGGCCGGATGCGTGCGTCGAATGCGCCGGCATGGAAACGCACGGGCTCGGCGTCGACAATCTCGCCGATCACGCCAAGGTATGGCTGAAGCTCGGCACCGACCGCCCCGCCGCCTTCCGCCAGGCGATCCTCGCCTGCCGCAAAGGCGGGCGCGTCTCGGTCCCGGGCGTCTATGGCGGCATGATGGACAAGTTCCCGATCGGCGCCTTCATGGAGAAGGGGCTGACGATGAAGACCGGCCAGACGCATGTGCAAAAATATACCGGCGAGCTGCTCGGCATGATCCAGGAGGGCAAGCTCGATACCACCTGGTTCATCTCGCATCATGCCAGCCTGGAAGACGCGCCGGACATGTACCGGCACTGGCACAACGAACAGAACAGCTACACCAAGATCATCCTCAAGCCCGATCTGCCGAAGGGCGAGGTGAAAGCACGGGAGCAGCAGCATGAGCCAGCGTAAGTTCGCAATCGTCACCGGCGCGTCGAGCGGCATCGGCCTCGAACTCGCCAGGCTCGCCGCGCAGGACGGCTACGATCTCCTGGTCGCCGCCGACACGCCGCTGATCGATGCCTCCAGGGAGTTGCAGGGGCTGAGGGTCGAGGTCCGCAATATCGAGGCCGATCTGTCGACCTTCGATGGCGTCGACCGGATGCTGACGGCGGCGGCGGGCCGGGACATCGACCTGCTGTTCGCCAACGCCGGACACGGCCTGGGGGGCGCCTTCCTCGAGCAGGATCCGGCGAGATGGCGGCACGTGATCGACACCAACGTGACCGGGACCGTCTACCTCGTCCAGAAGGTCGCCCGAGAGATGGTCGCCCGCAACCAGG
>NZ_DASVTH010000011.1:0-13878 GCF_036387615.1 Allosphingosinicella sp. | reverse complement strand
TGACGTCGCAGGCTATGGCATTCCCCCGCGTCCGGGCGGCATGTTCCTGCAGCGGCTCCAGCCGACGACCGAGCAGGCTCAGTTTGGCTCCGGCCGCGCTCAGATGACTCGCGGCCGAAGCACCGATACCACTGCCGCCGCCGGTCACCACCGCGTGGGAGTTTTCCAGCAGCCTCATGCCTTCAGCATCTCTTGCTCGCGCCGCAGATTCCGGGCGAGCTGAGCCTGGCCGGCGAGGTAGGGCGGGGGAACATGAACGCCGCGATAGTCCTGCGCCGCGGCCGCACGCAGCGTCCACATCGGATCGATCAGGTGGGGCCTGGCGAGCGCGACGAGATCGGCGCGGCCGGCGGCAAGGATCGAATTGACATGGTCGGGCTCGTAGATGTTGCCGACCGCCATCGCGGACACGCGGGCTTCGTTGCGGACCTTGTCCGAGAAAGGCGTCTGAAACATCCGGCCATAGACCGGTTTGGAATCGGCCCAGGTCTGCCCCGCGGAGACGTCGATGAGGTCAGCGCCGGCTTCGCTGAAGGCGCGGGAGACGGCCACTGCGTCCTCAGGCGTAATGCCGAGCTCCCCCATCCAGTCGGTCGCCGAGATGCGGACGGACATCGGTTTTTCCGCCGGCCAGACCGCCCGCATCGCGCGAAAAACCTCGAGCGGGTATCGCAGGCGGTTCTCCAGGCTGCCGCCATATTCGTCGCTGCGCTTGTTCTGGAGCGGCGTGATGAAGCCGGACAGCAGATAGCCGTGCGCACAGTGAAGCTCGACCATGTCGAAGCCGGCCTCCAGCGCCATCAGGGTCGAGGCGACGAACTGATCGCGCACCTCGTCCATGTCGGCGCGCGTCATCGGGCGGGGCGGCTGGTTGGCGGACGACCAGGGCACGTCGGAGGCGGCGATCACCGGCCAATTGCCCTCGTCCAGCGGCACGTCATAGCCGTCCCAGCCGCACTTCGTTGAGCCCTTTGCGCCCGAATGACCGAGCTGCAGGCAGATTTTTGCCCGGCTGTTCGCGTGAACGAAATCGACGATCCGCCGCCAAGCGGAAACATGATCCGGCGCGTACAGGCCGGTGCATCCGGGGGTGATCCGGCCGGTGGCGGACACGCAGGTCATCTCGGTATAGACGAGGCCGGCTCCGCCCTGCGCGCGGGTGCCGTAATGGACGAGGTGGAAGTCGGTCGGTGTCCCGTCCACCGCCGAATACATGTCCATCGGCGAGACCACGATCCGGTTCTGGAGCGCCATATCGCGCAGTCGATACGGTGCGAACATCGGCGGGGCCGGATCGTTGACCGGAGTTCCCCGAGCCCGCGACTGAAACCAGCGTTCGACTCCTTCCAGCCAGCCCTTGTCGCGCAGGCGGAGATTCTCATGGCTGACGCGCTGCGAGCGGGTGAGCAGCGAATAGGCGAACTGGATCGGCTCGAAGTGGAGATAGCGGTCGAGCGTCTCGAACCACTCCGTGGAATTGCGCGCGCTGTTCTGAAGCTTCAGCACCTCCACGTTGCGCTCCTCGCGGTATTCCTCGAGCGCGGCCTCGCGACTCAGGCCGGGGCGGTTCAGCACCTCGGCAAGCTTGATCGCATCCTCCAGCGCGAGCTTGGTGCCGGAGCCGATCGAGAAATGGGCGGTATGCGCCGCGTCGCCGAGCAGGACGAGATTGCGGTGGGACCAGCGCTCGCAGATGATGCGGCGAAAGTTGAGCCAGGCCTGCGGGCCCGGCAGGTGCCGGGCATTGGACTGGAGGGGATGGCCGTCCAGATACCTGGCGAAGATGCGCTCGCACAAGGCGATCGCCTCATCCTGGTCCATGCGGTCGAGGCCGAGCGCGGCCCAGGTCTCCGGCTCCATTTCGACGATGAAGGTCGAAGCCTCGTCTTCGAAGCGGTAGGCATGCGCCCAGACCCACCCGGCCTCGGTCTGCTCGAACGCGAAGGTGAAGGCTTCGAACGCGCGGCTCGTGCCGAACCAGAAGAACTTGTTGCGGCGGACCTGGATGTCGACGCCGAAATGCGGCTCGTACCGCGTCCGGATGCGGCTGTTCGCCCCGTCGGCGGCGACGACGAGGTCGTAATCTGCCCAGTCGTCGCGATCGGCGCTGGCTTCGTGCTCGAAATGTAGCCGCACGCCGAGTTCGCGTGCGCGCTCCTGCAGGATGTGGAGGAGGCGCTTGCGGCCGATCCCGATAAAACCATGGCCGGAGGAGCGGACGGTCTGCCCGTGGATGTGGACTTCAATGTCGTCCCAATGCGCGAATTCATCGCGGATCACAGACCCGGACACGGGATCGTTGGCGAGCAGGTTCTCGACGGTCTGGTCGGAGAAGACGACGCCCCAGCCGAACGTGTCGTCGGCGCGGTTGCGCTCGAACAGCTCGATCTCGTGCTCCGGATCGCGCAGCTTCATCGAAATGGCGAAGTAAAGCCCGGCAGGACCCCCGCCCAGGCACGCGATCCGCATGGCGGCCTCCGTTGCTGCTGCGCGGTGGTAGCCTTCAAGTCGCCCCGGACTCAAGCGGCGCGGCGATGGGCCCGCGTCAGGATGGGTCTGCGCTGCGCGGCCAACATGCGGGGGCGAGCAGGACGGGCATTGGCAGTTCGAGCGGCTCCCAGCCCAGCCGGGCGATGACATCGTTGCTTTCCTTGGCCCGGCGCCCCCCATCCAAGGACCAGGTGATGTGAAAGGCGCCGCCGCCCGGACGATCGGTAGTGTCGGCGATCCGGACCACCATCGCTTCGACCCCTTCGCCGTCATCGGCGCGTCCGACAATCTCGCCAGTGGTTTCCGATGGTGGTTCGGAACCGGCGGCGACGCGGGAGGCGAGGGTGACGTGATCGGCCACAACCTGACCGTAACGCGGCGGAAATTGCATCAGCAGCTCCCTTCGCTGCTCCGGGTCCAGTTTCCAGCCGATAACATGGTCGCCGCCCTCCTCGGCGCGTTCGAAGGCTTGCTGTGCGGTGAGCGGCATGGCGGTTCAACCCGCGCGCATATGGCTCGTTCCGAACCAGCCGCGCCGTCCGGCGTTGTGGAGGGACAAGGAGCCAATCATGGACGATTGCAAAGGTGAACAGACGAGGGACTCGACTGCCGACGACAAGGATCGGGCGGAGCAGGGGCGCAAGAACCGGGAGGCGATGGACGAGCCGCCGCCGCACGGCACCGACCCTTTGCACGAAGGTCCCTAGCTCGTGTCGCGCGCGGCGAGGTAGGCGTCGAGCTGCTCACATTCGGCAGGGCTCATCTTGAGCCCGAGCTTGGTGCGGCGCCAGAGGATGTCGTCTGCGGTGCGCGCCCATTCGACCCGGCGCAGGTAATCGACTTCGAGCTGATATAGATCCGCACCGAAATGCCGGCCCAGATCGGCCGTGCTCCCGGCGGTTCCGAGCAGGTTCGCGATCCTCGCGCCATAGGAGCAAGCAAGCCGAAGCGAGAGCTTCGGGTCAATCCAGCGATCGATCGTTGCGAGGAACTCTTCGTGACTGTCGTCCCACATGTCGTCCATCTCGCCGCCCGGCAGGTAAGCGTGGCGCGTGCGGCAGCGCCCGCGGCTTCCGAGCTTGCCCAGCGCCCGATCGGCGAGCGCCCGTGCCGTGGTGATCTTGCCGCCGAACACGGACAGGAGCTTCGGGCCCGGGCCATCGTCCAGCTCGAGATGATAGTCGCGGGTCACGGCCTGCGCGCTGGCGGCGCCGTCGTCGTGCAGCGAGCGGACTCCGGAATAGCTCCAGCGCACGTCGCCCGGCCCGGTCTGGCCTTCGAAGTAGAGGTTCACCGCCGCGCAGAGGTAGGCGATCTCGTCGGGCGTGATCGTGGCGTCCTCCGGGCGCTCGACGGGGATGTCGGTCGTGCCGATGAGGTTGTGCTCGCCATGGGGGAGGGCGAATACGACCCGCCCGTCCGGCTGCTGCAGGATGTAAGCGTGATCGCCGTCGTAGAGCCGGGGCACGACGATGTGGCTGCCTTTGATCAGCCGCACCCGACTGGCGCTGTTGCGGCCGATCCGGCTGGTGAGCACGTCCGCAACCCAAGGGCCGGCCGCGTTGACGATCGCACGGGCGCAGACCTGGCGTCCCGCCGACAGCTCGACCGTCCAGGCCTCGCCGTCGCGGCGGGCGGAGAGGAGGGTGGTGCGGGTGGCGATCTCCGCGCCATGCTCGGCCGCGGCGAGCGCGTTCAGAACGACGAGGCGGGCGTCGTCGACCCAAGCGTCGTGATAGAGCGCCGCTCGTCCGGGTTTCCGAAGCGGCGCAATGAACGCGGTCTCGCCAGCGGCTAAGCTGCGTGAGCGGGGCAGGGCGCTCCGCCCGGCAAGCAGGTCGTACAAGGTGAGGCCCGAGCGCAGCATCCACCAGGGGCGGCCCCCTTCGCCCTGCGGCAGCACGAAACGGAGCGGCCGGACAATGTGCGGAGCGGTCCTGAGGAGGATTTCGCGTTCCCGGAGCGACTCGCGGACAAGCCGCAGCGCGCCTTGTTCGAGATAGCGAAGACCGCCGTGGATCAGTTTGGAGGAGGCCGAGCTGGTGTGTTGGGCGAGGTCGTCACGTTCGACCAGCAGCACCTGCAGCCCGCGCATCGCGGCATCGCGAGCAATCGCCGCCCCGTTGATTCCGCCGCCGACGATCAGGAGGTCGAAGCTGTCCCGCACGCTCCTCCCTACGTCATCCCAGCGAAAGCTGGAAACCATCGAACCGACATGTCACCATCGCAGGATGAACCCCCCAGGCTGGGGCGACGACGAGGGAAATGCGCGAACAGCTGCTGGTAATCGATGAAGGCACGACCAGCACGCGCGCCATGCTGTTCGCAAAGGACGGACGCTGCCTCGGAGTCCAGCAGCGGGAGCTAAGGCAGTATTACCCCGCGCCGGGATGGGTCGAACATGATCCTGAGGAGATCTGGGCGAAGAGCCTGGCCTGCGCTCAAGCGATCGTCGTCGGCGCGGGCGGGGCGGACCGGATCGCCGCAATCGGGATCACCAATCAGCGCGAGACGATCCTTTTCTGGTCACGGCGGACCGGGCGGGCGCTTGGCCCCGCGATCGTTTGGCAGGACCGCCGCACCGCGGCTTTGTGCAACGCACTGAAGGAGACGGATCACGAGCCCAGCCTGCAGGCCATAACAGGGCTGTTGCTTGATCCTTACTTCAGCGCCAGCAAGGTTCGCTGGGCGCTCGAGCACTGGCCTGACGTGGCGGAGGCGGGTGACGATCTGATGATCGGCACCGTCGAGTCATGGCTCGTCTATCGGCTGAGCGGCGGGCTCCACGTGACGGACGCCACCAATGCGTCGCGAACGGCGCTGATGAACATCGGTGTCGGACGCTGGGATGATGGCCTGCTAGACCTGTGGCGCGTCCAGGAAGCCGCTCTGCCGCGAATCGTCGACTGCGCCGGCGAGATCGGCTGGACAAAGCCGGAGCTGTTCGGCGCGCCCATCCTGATTGCTGGGCTGGCCGGGGACCAGCAGGCGGCGAGCATAGGCCAGGCCTGCCTCCGGCCCGGCGACACCAAGGCGACCTATGGGACCGGCGCGTTCATTCTCACCAGCACCGGGCGCAAGCAGCCGCGATCCGAGCATCGGCTCCTGTCCACCATCGCTTGGCAGCTCGGCGGCGTGCGTGAATATGCGCTGGAGGGCTCGGCGTTCGTGGCAGGCAGCCTGGTCAAATGGCTGCGGGACGAACTCGGTTTGCTGGGATCGGCTGCGGAGAGCGAAGCGCTTGCCCGGTCGGTCCCCGACAGCGGCGGCGTCGCCATCGTTCCCGCTCTGTCGGGGCTCGGGGCGCCGCACTGGCGGCCGGACGCGCGCGGCGCGATCACCGGGCTGAGTTTCGGCGTCACGCGCGCCCACATTGCCCGCGCTGCGCTGGAAGCCATGGCACATCAGAGCCACGACTTGATGACGGCGTTCGCGTCAGACGGCGCGACTTGGGGAACGCTCAAGATCGACGGCGGAATGGCCGCCAACGACTGCCTGGCGCAGGACCTTGCTGACGTGCTCGGCGTGCCCGTCGAACGGCCGGCGTTCGTCGAGACGACTGCGCTTGGGGCGGCGATGCTGGCGGGCGTCGGATGCGGCCTGTTCGCTTCGCTGGAGGAGGCAGCCTCGATGCGCGGCGCGGTGCAGCGCTTCGAGCCCGCCAAGGATGAGGAGACGCGCTCGGCCCGCCTGGAGCTTTGGAAACGTGCCCTGACAGCGGTTCTCGCTCAAACTCAATCTTAAGCCTCGTCCGCTACTTCCACGCGCATGATCCAGCGCGTGCATCTCATCGCGGCCGCCCGGCCGAACTTCATGAAGGTGGCGCCGCTCTGGCATGCGCTGGCGGCCGCGCCCGATTTCCAGCCGGTGCTGATCCACACGGGCCAGCATTACGACCCCAACATGTCGGACGCGATCTTCGCGGACCTGAGGCTGCCCAAGCCGGACCATCATCTGGGCGTCGGCTCCGGCAGCCATGCCGAGCAGACCGGCGGCGTGATGATCGCCTATGAGAAGATCGCGCTGGAGGACCGGCCGGACTGGCTGGTGGTGGTGGGCGACGTGAACTCCACCGCGGCCTGCGCGATGGTCGCGGCCAAGCTGCATTTCCCCGTCGTGCATCTCGAAGCAGGGCTCCGCAGCCGCGATCGGCGCATGCCCGAGGAGATCAACCGGCTCGTGACCGACGCCATCTCGGACGTGCTCTGGACCCCGTCGCCCGATGCCGACGAGAACCTCATCGCGGAAGGCGTACCCGACGAGCGGATCGCGCGCGTGGGCAACATCATGCTGGACAGTTTCGAGCTGGTGCGGCCGGCGATCGAGGCGGCGAACGTCGCCGGCGAGCTTGAGCTTGCTCAGGGCGGCTACGGCGTGGTCACGCTGCACCGCCCATCCAATGTCGACGAACCGGCGCAGCTGGAGCGATTGGTGGTGGCCTTGCTGCAGGTCCAGAAGCGGCTGCCGCTCGTCTTTCCCGTCCACCCGCGCACGGCTCAGCGGCTCGCCGCCTGCGGCCTCGATGCGAAGCTCCGGACTGCAGGCGTGCGTCTGATCGAGCCGCAGCCTTATGTCCGCTTCATGAGCCTCGTGACCGGAGCCGCCGCGGCGATCACCGACAGCGGCGGCATCCAGGAAGAGACCACCTATCTCGGGATTCCGTGCCTGACGCTGCGGGAAAATACCGAACGGCCGATCACGATCAGCCAGGGCACCAATCGCCTGGTTAGACCGCAGACGCTGGCCTGCGAACTCGAAGCGGCGCTCGCCGCTCCGAAACACGAACGGCGGCGGCCCGACCTGTGGGACGGGCGCACCGCCGCGCGTTGCCTTGCCGACCTGCGGGCGCGCTCGGGAGCCGGCGCGCTCATCACCCGCGCCGCCTGAGCCTTACCAGATCCGGACGCGATCCTCCGGCGCGACATAGTTCTTGTCGCCGGGCTTCACGTTGAACGCCTCGTACCAGGCATCGACGTTGCGAAGCGGAGCGAAAGCGCGGATCTGGCCGGGCGAGTGCGGGCCGTTGATGATCTGCTGCCGTAGCGCATCGTCGCGGAACAGGGTGCGCCACACCTGCGCCCAGCCCATGAACAGGCGCTGTTCGCCGGTATAGCCGTCGATCACAGGCGCGGGCTTGCCGCCCAGCGACGTGCGAAAGGCTTCGAGCCCGAGCAGGATGCCGCCGAGATCCCCGATATTCTCGCCCATCGCGACGCGGCCGTTGATGTGCATGCCGGGCAAGGTGGGGAAGTCATAAGCCTCGTATTGCGCACCCAGCTTAGTCGCCTGCGCCTCGAACTTGGCCGCGTCCTCGGCAGTCCACCAGTCGCGCAGCATGCCCTTGCCGTCGGATTTCCGGCCCTGATCGTCAAAGCCGTGGCTGATCTCGTGGCCGATCACGCCGCCGATCGCGCCATAATTCACCGCCGGGTCGGCCTTCGGATCGAAGAAGGGCGGCTGCAGGATCGCGGCCGGAAACACGATCTCGTTCTTCACCGGCGAGTAGTAAGCGTTCACCGTCTGCGGGGTCATGCCCCACTCCTTGTCATCGACCCGCTGGCCGAGCCGATTGCGGCGATAATCCCATTCGAACTTCGCCGCGCGCTCGACGTTGCCGAACAGGTCGCCGTTGCGGATGGCGAGGCCCGAATAATCGCGCCACTCGTCCGGATGACCGATCTTGAGCCCGAAGTTCTGGAGCTTATCGAGCGCCTGGACCTTTGTCGCGGGGCTCATCCACTGCAGGCCTTCGATCCGCTTGCGCATCGCGACTCGCAGGTCGGCGACGAGCTTGTCCATCTTCACCTTGGATTCGGCCGGATAGTAAAGCTTGACGTAGTCCCGTCCGATGGCTTCGCCCATCGCGCCTTCGGCAACGGCCACACCGCGCTTCCACCGGTCCCGTTGCTCGGGCTGGCCGTTCAGGAACTTCTGCCGGAACTCGAAATTCGCGTCCACGAAGCGCTTGGACAGCAGAGGCGCGGCGTCATCCACCGTGTGGAAGGCCTGCCATGCCTTTAGCGTCTCAAGATCGGTCGCGGCGAAAATCTGCGCCAGTTTCGGGAAGGCCGTGTTCTGGGACACGACGATCTTCTCGGCCTTGCCAATTCCGCCGGCTTTCACGAACGTTGCCCAGTTGAAGCCCGGAGCATTCGTCTGGAGCTGGGCCAAAGTGGTCGGATTGTAGGTCTTGTCGCGGTTGCGGCTCTCGGCCCTGGTCCAATGCGCGTTGGCGATCTGCGTTTCGAGCGCGACCACCTTCGCAGCCGCGGCTTCCGCGTCGGCCCAGCCGACCATGCCGAGCATCTGCGCGACATATTGCTGGTAGCGCGTCTTCTGCGGCGCGAATTTCTCCTGCAGATAGAGTTCGCGGTCCGACAGGCCGAGCCCGGACTGGCCCATGTAGAGCACGTAATAATCGGGGTTCTTGCTGTCGTCGTTGACGAACGAGCCGAAGAAGCTGCCGCCGAAACCGCCGCCGAGCGCCTCGCCCATCGAGCGGGCCATCTGGTCCTTGCTCTTCATTGCGCGGATCGCGGCGATCTTCGGCTGGATCGGCTTGGCGTCGAGCTTTTCGATCGCCGCCTCATCCATGAAGCCGCGGTAGAGCGCCGCAACCTTCGCCTGGTCACCGTCCTTGGCCGGGTTGCCGACCTTGTAGCCCTCGACCAGCTGCCGCATCCGCGCTTCGGACAGGTCGCGCAGCACGGCGAAGCCGCCATAGGAAGAGCGGTCGGCGGGGATCGGCGTGTTCTTTGCCCAGGTGCCGTTGACGTACCCGAAGAAATCGTCGCCAGGCTTGACGCTCTTGTCCATGCCCGCGGTGTCGATGCCCCACTCGCCCATGCGATTTGCTTCGGTGGAGGAGGCGGAACCGCCGCTCTGGGCAGGCTGATCAAACAGCGACAGCATTGTGCACTGCTCGTCGATGCAGGCGTGATCGTCACGCGCGGCAAGCGGAGCTGCGGCGATGAGGGCGAGCAACGACACTGTCAGGCGAAGTGACTTCATTCGGACATCCTCTGTTGTTTAGGAGCGCGAGTGCGATTCGCCGCACATCTGCTTGATAATCCTGTCTTCTACGCGGACGGTCGGCTGTCAACCCTTGCCTCCCGCGCGAGACTTTCCAGTTCGGGCTCTGGCGAGGCTCTCGCGCAGAACTCGTGCACGTGTCTCCAACTCCCGCCGCTCCAAAGCGGAGAGCCCGCCTTGGCCGTAGCGCTCGGCCGCACGATCGATCAGGCGCGCCTCACGGTAAAGCTGGCGGGCTTCGCGCCTGGTGAGCTCGCCCGTCTCGCGTGCCCGTTCGATCCCGCGGCGCACATTGCGCAATTCGCGGCCGATGCCCGGCCCGGGAAGGCTGCTGTCGCCGAGATAGGGACTTGCGACCGGCACCGGCTCGTAAACGGGGCGGCCGACGAACTGGGCAGCCGCGGGACTGACAATCAGCAGGCTGGCGGCACCGAGATAAGGTGAGGCGGTCAGAACGCGCATATGGCGACTCCAGGCTTGGACGGCCGCAACGTCCGTTACGGAAGCTGAACGACGGCCGAACTCGGCTGGATGGTCCGTCCTCTTTCCTGCGAAGCCGGTCCTGTCCGCGTTGGGGCGCGTGCAATCAGTAAGCGCGGCTGATCGCAAATTCGACCGCCTCGACCAGCGCCGCCTTCGCCTTGCCACCCCGGAAGGCGCCGAGCGCGTCGATCGCGCGCTGGCCGTAGTGGCGGGCGCGCGCCATCGTATCGCGGATTGCGCCGGTTCGCTCGAGCAGGGCAGTCGCCTGCGTCAGGTCTTCGTCCGAGATTCGGCGCCCCTCCATCGCCTCGCGCCAGAACAGGCGATCGGCGTCGTCGCCGCGGGCATGAGCGAGGATCACCGGCAGGGTCACCTTGCCGTCCCGAAAGTCGTCGCCGACGCCCTTGCCCATGGTCTGGGCATCCGAGACGTAGTCGATCGCGTCGTCGACCAATTGGAAGGCGATGCCGAGATTGCGGCCATAGGCGTCGAGCGCCTCCTCGACCGGTTCGTCGCGCTCGGCGACCACCGCCGCGATCCGGCACGCGGCCGCGAACAGGGCCGCGGTCTTGGCGCTGATGATGCTGAGATATTGATCTTCGCTGGTTTCGACACGTCGCTGCGCAGTGAGCTGATCGACTTCACCTTCGGCGATCACCGCAGAAGCGCGTGAAAGGATGCGGAGCACCTTGAGGCTGCCGTCCTCGACCATCAGTTCGAAGCTGCGGCTGAACAGGAAGTCGCCGACCAGCACGCTGGCCGGATTGCCCCAGATGATGTTGGCCGTGCGCTTGCCGCGGCGGAGCCCCGAGCCGTCCACCACGTCGTCGTGAAGCAGCGTCGCCGTGTGGATGAACTCGACGGCGGCGGCGAGCTTGTGATGACGCCCGCCCTGATAATCGAGCAGGCGGGCGCAGGCGAGCGTCAGCATCGGCCGCATCCGCTTGCCCCCACCGGCGATGAGGTGCCCGGCCAGTTCCGGGATCAACGCCACCTCGCTTTGCATCCGCTCGAGGATGACCGCATTGACGCCATTGAGATCGGCCGCGACGAGCTGAACCATCGGATCAAGCGACGGCGCACGCCTCGAGCTGAGCTGGTGAATGGTGGCCGTCATCAAGCTGCCTCTACAGTCACAGGCGCCTCGCTGCCGGCCTGTCTGGAAAGCTGCTGGTCGAAAGTTTTGAAGGGCGGGTAGTGCCGCGCGGCGATCAGATGGAGCATGTCCGCCCCATCCGCGCCATTTCGATGACGATCAAGCGCCCAGAGCAGGAAAGGGCGCAGCTCGGGTTCGACCGGCTGCAGCCGCGTGAAATGGGTAAGGGCGACGTTGATGCGGGCCCGGTCCCATCCATATGTTCGTCTCAGCACCCACTCCGCTTCCATCAAGACGCCGTGAGAGATGAACACGCCTTCTGCCACGTAGTTGGTCGCCTTGGCCGTTTGGTCCGGATCGTCCGCAACAAGGAACCGGACGAGGGCATTGGTATCGATCGAGCGCACTAGCGGCGGGTCTTCCGCTCGTATCGCTCGCTCGCTTCGGCGAGAATGGCTTCTTCCATCTGGGCGAGCGAAACGGCCGGATCAGGGTGCGCAGGCACTCGACGTCTGAATTCCTCGATGGTGATCCGCTCGCCATCGATGGGCGGCGGGCGAAGCAGGACCCCCTCGGCGGTTTCGATCACATCGAGCCGATCTCCTTCGGACCATGAGAGCCGGTCCCGAACGGCCTTAGGGATGACCACTTGCCCCTTTGCCGAGATTTTGGTCTGCACGTTCATAGTTGTAAGATACGTCTTACCGGCCTCAAGACAATCCGGCTCCGCACAAAGGCAGCTTCAGCCGGGCCAGCAGGCCGCCAAGGTCCTCGCTCTCTTCGAGATGGATCGAGCCGCCGTATATCTCCGCCACGTCACGGACGATGGCGAGGCCGAGGCCCGTGCCGGGCTTTTCAGTATCGAGCCGTACGCCGCGGTCGAAGATGGCGGCGCGCATGCCCTCGGGGATGCCGCGGCCGTCATCCTCGACATCGATCTCGACGCATTCGAGCGTGGTGCGGACGGTGACGAAAACGCGGCCGCCGCCATATTTCGCAGCGTTCTCGATGAGGTTGCCCACCATCTCGTCCAAATCCTGCCGTTCGACCCGGACCGCCGCGTCGCGTTGCCCATCCAGGTCGACGGTTGCCTCGTAGATTTTGGAAATCGCGCGCTCCACCGCCTCCAGTGACGGCCAGACTTCGGCGCGCGCCTGGGCGCTCGATCGCCGGCCGATCGCGCGGGCGCGGGCCAGGTGGTGGTCCACTTGGCGCCGCATGGTGGTGGCCTCGCGGCAGACCGTGTCGGCCAGATCCGGGCTCTTGGCGGTGGCGGCGTTGGTGATGACGGTAAGCGGCGTCTTCAGCGCATGGGCGAGATTACCCGCGTGACGCCGCGCTTCCTCGGCCTGCACTTCGTTGTGGACGAGAAGCGCGTTCAGCTCCTCGGTGAGCGGCTCGATCTCCAGCGGGAAGCGCTCCTCGATCCGGGCCTTCTCGCCGGAGCGGATCGAGGCGAGCGCCTTGCGCACGCGGCGGAGCGGCCAGAGGCCGTAAAGCGCCTGAAGCGCCGCCAGAATGAGCAGCCCGAGACCAAGCACCCCGAACGAGCGGACGAGGGTGCGGCGCAGCACCTTGATCTGCTCGTCCAGATCGACCCGGTTCTGCGCAACCTGGAACCGCCATCGCACCGGCGAGCCGGGCAGCTTCACGTCACGTTCGACGATCCGCAGCGTCTCCGTCTCGAACTCACGGCTGTCATAGGTGTGGATGTCGAGATCGCGGTGCGGCGGGCCCACCTTGAGCGTCTGGTCCCACAGCGAGCGGGAGCGGAACGGATCGACGTTCCCACCGCTGATCTGGAAATAAACGCCTGAATAGGCCTCCAGGAAGCGTTGATCGGCCGGGGGGCGTTCCAGGATAACCTCGCCGTCGGGCCCCATCTCGGCAGCCCCGATCAGCGCGGTGAGCACATAATCGAGCTGAGCATCGAAGTTGCGCGTGATGGCGGAGGTCAGGATGCGATCGAGCGCGTAGCCGCCGGCGCCGAGCAGGACGATGATCCAGATCGCCGCGATCCCGATCATGCGCCGGGTGAGCGAGCCCGTGCCGCGGCGGGCTTTGCTTCGTGCCGGCTTCAACCGATCAAAGGCGGGCGGTTTGTTCAATCAAGCTCCACCATCTCGTCGCCCTGAACTTGATTCAGAGCCCACCTGCTCACCTTGTGTGCCGCGTCCAAGATGGATGCTGAACCAAGTTCAGCATGACGGCGGGGCAGTTCAAGCCCGCGGATCTTCCAGCGAATAGCCGAGGCCGCGGATGGTCGTGATCACATCCTGGCCGAGCTTCTTGCGGATGCGGGTGACGAACACTTCAATGGTGTTGGAATCTCGATCGAAATCCTGATCGTAGATGTGCTCGATCAGCTCGGTGCGGCTGACCACCTTGCCCTTGTGATGCATCAGATAGGAGAGGAGCTTATATTCCTGCGCTGTGAGCTTCACCGGCTCGCCATCGAGCGTCACCTTGCCCGACCGCGTGTCGAGGCGGACGTCTCCGGCCATCAGCTCGGTCGAGGCGTTGCCCGAGGCGCGGCGGATCAGCGCGCGCAGCCGGGCGATCAGCTCCTCGGTCTGGAACGGCTTGGCGAGGTAATCGTCCGCGCCCGCGTCCAGCCCCGCCACCTTGTCGGACCAGCTGTCGCGCGCGGTCAAGACCAGCACGGGCGTCTCCTTGCCCTCCTTGCGCCAGCGGTCCAGCACCGTCAGTCCGTCGACTTCGGGCAGCCCGAGATCGAGGATGATCGCATCGTAATTCTCGGTCGAGCCCAGATAATG
>NZ_DASVTH010000010.1:0-8262 GCF_036387615.1 Allosphingosinicella sp. | reverse complement strand
CCTTTCGCGCAGGCGTTCGTCATCATCACAGCCAGTCCGATCAAGGAGTAGAGGGTGAGCGCAAGCGACCCGATCAGCATCGCCGCCCAGCCGACAGAGCCGGCCAAGGCGGTTGCCAAGCCCGAGAACAAGGGCACTGATTGGTGGGGGGAGATCAAGGCGATCTTCTGGCTCATCCTGGCCGTGCTCGCCTTTCACAGCTTCATCGCCAAGCCCTTCTACATTCCGTCGGAATCGATGATGCCGGTTCTGCTCAAGGGCGACCGGCTGGTGGTGAGCAAATATCCCTACGGCTGGTCGTGGGTGAGCCCGAGCTTCCACATCTTTCCGCCAACCTCCGGGCGCCTGTTCGGCTCGCTTCCGGACCGCGGCGACGTCGTGATCGTCACGCCTCCCGGACAGAGCGCCGACTATATCAAGCGCGTGATTGGCGTGCCGGGCGACGAGATCGAAATGATCAATGGTGAGCTCATCATCAACGGCCTGCCGGTGAAGCGTCAGGAGCGGCCGGCCGTGCTGCTGCCGGTGGACGACAACCTGCCCTGCCTGCCCGACCAATATGGCGACCAGCGCGTGACCGGGCGGGACGGCAAGACCTATTGCCGCCTGCCGATCTTCCGCGAAACGCTGCCGAACGGGCGATCATACGACACGATCGACATGGGCTATAACGACAATGTCGATGATTTTCCGAAGACCAAGGTGCCAGAAAAGCATGTCTTCCTGATGGGCGACAACCGCGACAAATCGGCCGACAGCCGCGTCTCGCTTGCCGAGCAAGGCCTGGGCGGTGCGGTGCCGTGGGAGAATATCGGCGGCCGCGCCGAGTTCATCACCTTCTCACTCGACGGCACCTCGCAATACGTGAATCCGATCAGCTGGTTCACCGCCTTCCGCGGAGGGCGGGCCGGAGGCTCGCTCCATCCGGCGGAGACGATTCCGGCCAAGTAAATGACGATGTCGGTTCCGCAATCCTGGCTATGGCAGGAATAGGAGGGCAGCCGCCCAGACGTTAGGAACTAAGATCACCGCGTCCTTACATGGCGGGTGTCTGGGCGCCCTGCATCATTCGCCGCATTACTTCTTCCTGCGGCAGGAAATCGATCAGCGTCACTTCGAACTCAAGATCCGCTTTGGGCGGGATCACAGGCGGACGGCCATCGGCGCCGTAGGCGAGGTTCCAGGGTATGATGAGCTGGTAGGTGCCGCCCTTCTGCATCAGCTGCAGGCCTTCGGAGAAGCCCGGGATCGATCCGCCGGGACCGACCGGGATGGGGATCGGCTGCTTGCCCTCGCTGGTGTCGAACACCGACCCGTCGGTGAGCCGGCCGGTATAGTCGATGATGGCGATGTCCCGAACGGTTGGACGCGGTCCGGTGCCGGGCTTCATCACCCGATACATCAATCCCGACGCGGTGGTCTCCACCTGCTGCGCGCTCGTTCCGGCCCAGGCGAGCCCGCCGGCAGCCACGGACAGCAGCCCGAGCGCGACCCACAGCTTCAAAACCGATCCTTTCTTGATCGGACGGATCGGAACGGCGGTGACGGACATGGGCACACCCTCAGGGCAAAAGAAAAGGCGGCGTGGTTATCGCCGCCTCGTGAATGCAACGCAAGGCTGCACCCTCTTCGATCGCTGAGGTCTTAGCGCGGCCCGCCGTCGCGCTCCATCCGCTTGCGCTCGAGCTTCCGGGCGCGGCGAACGGCGGCTGCACGCTCGCGGGCGCGCTTCTCCGACGGCTTTTCATAATGACGGCGCAGCTTCATTTCGCGGTAGACGCCTTCACGCTGGAGCTTTTTCTTGAGCGCTCGCAGCGCCTGGTCGACATTGTTGTCGCGAACGATGATTTGCATAAAGGCCCGTCACTCTCCATCAAAAGCGGCAGCTCGCCCATGGGCAAGTGCCTGATCCGTAAGACCAAAGAAAAAGTCTCGTCGTGAGCAAGCCCACGCCGTTGGGCGCGCCGATACACGGGGGGTGCCGCTTTTTCAAGCTGGAAAGGTCATTCGTCCAGCGGCTTGAACTGCGCTTGCGAACGGGAAAGGCGCGCCTGCAGGGCGGCGCCGAGGTCGGCCGAACCCAGGGTGGCCGCGTTCCACAACGCCACCTGCCGCAAACCCTCCTCCACCGGACGGCCGCGGCTGTAGTTGAGCGAAAGCTTCGCGCCAGCCACGGCGAGCGGGGATTTCGCCGCGATCGTGCGGGCGAGTTCCAGGCCCGCGGCGATTGCCCCGGCGCGATCGGGCAGCACCCGGTTTACCAGCGACAGACGCGCCGCTTCGTCCGCGTCCATCCGCCGGCCGGTGTAGGTCAGCTCGCGCACCACCCCTTCGGGGATGAGGTAGGTCAGGCGCTGCAGGGTCCCGAGATCCGCCGTGATCGCCACGTCCACCTCCGCCACCTGGAAGAAGGCGTCGGCCGAGCAGACCCTCAGGTCGCACGCGGAAACCAGGTCCACCCCTGCGCCAATGCACCCGCCATGCACGGCGGCGATCACTGGCACTCGGCACTCGGCGACGGCCGTGAACGAATCCTGCAGCCAGTGGACATGACGCAGCCGCGCTTCCGCCGCCCGGCCCGGGTCGGTCGCTGGCCCGAACTGGCCCGCCGCATATTCGAGATCGAGCCCAGCGGTGAAGTGCTTGCCCCGCCCGGACAGCAGGGTCGCGCGCACCTGGCCTTCGGACCCCAGCCGGCGGAAGGTCTTGCCCAGCGCGCTGAAGAAAGCGCCGTCCATGGCGTTGAGCTTGGGCTCGCGGATCAGCTCCACGTGCGCCACGCCGTCCTCGACGCTGACGGCGATCCTTTCGCTTTCCACGCTTTTCCCCTCGCCTTAAGAGTCTATGGCCATGCGCTTTACCGTCAACGGAGAGGCGGTCCAGTACCGGATGGACCCGCAAACGCCCCTGCTGTGGGCGCTCCGTGACGCGTCCAATCTCACCGGCGCGAAATATGGATGCGACACCGGCGAATGCGGGTTCTGCATCGTCAACGTGGATGGGAAGGCGGTAAAGAGCTGCCAGGTGCGGATCGAACAACTGGAGGGCAGTTTCGTAACCACCATCGAAGGCCTGTCGCGGGACCGGTCCCATCCCGTGCAACAGGCCTGGGTGGCCGAATGGGCGGTGCAGTGCGGTTTTTGCACGTCCGGCATGATCATGGCCGCCGCCGCCCTGCTTGAAGCGAACCCGACCCCGGGCGATGCCGAGATCGACGCTGCGGTCGATGTGATCTGCCGCTGCGGCACCTACCCCCGGGTCCGCGAGGCGGTGCGCCGGGCCGCGCGGGCCAAGGCCGCCGGAGAGCCGATCGCTGCCGCGCCCCCGCCCCGCATCGATCCGGAGGACGCGCGCCGCACGGCGCCCTCGCTCAGGCCTGCGCCCAAGCGTCCCTGAACGGCAGCGTTCAGGTGAGTTCAGCAACGGCTCATCCCCGATTCGGCACAAGCTGTCCTCATCGGGGCGAGCCGTCGCTCGCGCCCGACAGGAGAGATCAGTTGCGTAAACTCATCATTGGATTTCTGATGGCGGCAGCGGCCGCCACGCCGCTTTCCGCGCAGGACAGCAGTGAGCGCTCGGAGCGGGCGCGCGAGCGCTACGAGCGCATCGCGGCGCGCAACGCCGCCAAGGGCGGCGCCGATCGCCAGGAGCAGCGGGAAGCCGCCCGCTCCGTGCGGCAGAGCTGGAACGGCGGCGACGCCGAAGCTCGCGAGCAGCGCCAGGAACGCCGCGCCGAGCGCGTCGAGCGTCGTGCCGACCGCGTCGAGAGCGGTGGCGAAAATCGCGCCGAGCGCCGCGCCGACCGGCTTGAGAACCGCGCCGAGCGGATGGAGCGCCGTGCCGATCGCCCCGTGTTGGCGACCGCCGCCCAGATCGCGAACCGCTCCGAGCGCCGTTCGGACCGGCTCGAGAACCGAGCGGATCGGCTCGAGCGCCGCGCCGACCGGCACGAGGATCGCGGGTTCGAACAGCGTGCCGACCGGCTCGAGAACCGCGCCGATCGCCTGGAGCGCCGCGCCGACCGCATCGAGGATCGCGGCGAGTGGCGCCAGGACCGCCGCGAATATCGGCAGAATTACCGCCAGGACCGGCGCGACTATCGCCAGGCCCAGCGCCGCTGGGACCGCAACTGGCGGCAGGACCAGCGCTACAACTGGCAGCGCTACCGCTACCAGAACCGAGCGCTCTACAGCCCGGGCCGCTATTACGCGCCCTATCGCGGCCATGGCTACAGCCGCTTCTCGATCGGCATCTTCCTGGAGCCGCTCTTTTTCGGGCAGCGTTACTGGCTGAGCGATCCTTATTCCTATCGCCTGCCGCACGCTTATCCGGGTACGCGCTGGATCCGCTATTATGACGATGTGCTGCTGGTCGATACCTACACCGGCGAAGTCATCGACGTGATCCACGACTTCTTCTGGTAAGGCTCAGTCGGACTTCAAAGTGACAAGCGCCCCGTCGGCTGTGCCGGCGGGGCGTTTTCGTCGTGCGCGCCGCCGCTTCCGTCGACACATGTGCATGCCCGTCGAGCGCTGACCCGCTGCCGTCGACGCGCTGCTGCGACTCATGCCGGGCGTAGGCACAGCGGGTCCAGCGAAACACAAGTTGGAGGCGCGAAGACGATGGGCAGGTTGTTACCACTGGCAGGAGCCTTGCTGCTCGCGGCCTGCGGATCGACACAGCCGCCCCGCGCCGTCGCCAGCGCCGACTCGATCTACCAGGCGGTCGACAATGCCGAGCGCGAGCTCGCCGCCGCCAAGGCGGGCGGCGGCCGCAAGCAGGACGAGCTGTTCGGCGCCTGACAAGTTCGCCCGGGGGGATGGCGGGCCCGCTTGAGGGCCTTGCCAACCGGGTGGGGCTGGCGCAGCATTCCCGAGCCACTCCGGGGATGCTGCGCCACATGATTTCTCGATTGTTTTCCGCCTGCCTGCTCCTGAGCGCCGCCGTGCCTGCCGCCGCCGAGACGCTGGTCGTCCATGCCGGCCGCGTCATCACCGACGCCGCGCGCCGGCCGCTCGGGCCTTCCACGATCACGGTCACGGACGGCAAGATCACCGGCATTGCTGACGGGTTCCAGTCCGCGCCGGGCGGAGCGCGTGTCATCGACATGCGCCAGAAGACGGTGCTGCCCGGTCTGATCGATACTCACACCCACCTGTCCGGCGATCCCGGCGGCGACTACTGGCGCGACGCGATCGACACGGACGAATGGTCGGCCATGCTGGGTGCGAAGAATGCCCGCATCACCGCCCGGGCCGGCTTCACTACCGTGCGCGATGTCGGCGCCCCGCGCGACGTGATCTTCGCGCTGCGCCGCGCGACCGCCGAAGGCGTGGTGCCGGGCCCGCGCATCGTCACATCGGGGTCGAGCATCTCGATCATCGGCGGCCATGCGGACGTGAGCGGCTTCCGCCCGGAAGTGACCGAGGCGCTGCAGAATCGGAACACCTGCACCGGGCCGGAGCAATGCGCCCAGCGCGTCCGCGAAGCGTCGCGCGACGGCGCCGATCTCATCAAGATCACCGCCACCGGCGGCGTGCTCTCACAGCAGGCGCGCGGCCTCGGCCAGCATTTCACCGATCCGGAGCTCAAGGCGATCGTCGACACGGCCCACAGCCTCGGCCTCAAGGTCGCCGCCCACGCCCATAGCGCGCGCGGGATCGAGGCGGCGGCGCGCGCCGGCGTCGACTCGATCGAGCACGGCACCTTCGCCGACGCAGCGGCGCTCAGGGCGATGAAGGCGTCGGGCACCGTGATGGTCCCGACATTGATGGCGTTCACCGGCATTCGCGAAGGCCTGGGCAGAAATGCGTACACGCCACCGGTCGCGGCCAAGGTCCGCATGACCCTCGACGTCGTCGGCAACGCGGCCCGCGCGGCGCGCGCGGCTGGCGTGCCGGTCGTGTTCGGCACCGACTCGTCTGTCTACGAACATGGCCGCAATGCGCAGGAATTCGCCCAGCTGGTCGATCTGGTGGGGATGAGTCCCGCGGAAGCCATCGCATCCGCGACGACCGCAGCCGCCAAGCTGCTCGGCCTGGAGAACGAGGTCGGGCGCATCGCGCCCGGCTATTCCGCCGACCTGATCGCCGTCTCCGGCGACCCGCTCCAGAATGTCCGCGCGCTGGAAAAGGTGGACTGGGTAATGGTCCGAGGCCGCGAGATGGACTGACCAACCCTGCTCCTGCGGAGGCAGGAGCGCAGCAGCTCAAGCTTGAGAAACTTGGCCCCTGCTTTCGCAGGAGCACGACACATGCGCTTGCTCGGCCGCCTGCGCCGTCTTAGAGCGGCAACACAGCCCGTCCAGAAAGCCTCCCGATGACTCGCAAATTCCAGCTCCTCGCCGCCTCCGCCTGCCTGTTCGCACTCTCCGCTTGCGTCACGGCGGATCAAGCCCCGGTGCAGACGGCGTCAGCAATGGCCGAGACGCCCTCCGCGGTTGCATCCGGCTCGCGCGAATCTCCGGCCGAAGCGGGCAAGCGGCTCCACGGCCTGTTCAAGGCCTCGGACGAAGCCAATCTTCGCCGCAACCCGCTCTCGGCATTGTTCCGCGGCGATTACCGCTATGCGGACCAGCTCGGCGACTTCCTGACCGACGCATACACGCAGGCCGAGCGCAAGGCCGCGCAGGACGATCTGGCGCGGCTCGCCGCGATCGACCGCGCTTCGCTCTCGCCCACCGACCGGATCGCCTATGACGTGTTCAAACGCGACCAGGAGCTGACGCTTCGTTCGCTCTCGCCCGAAATCCTGCCGCTGACCGAAGTTCGGCCGATCGACCATTTCTTCGGCTTCCACACTTTCTATCCCGATCTCGCCTCAGGCCAGGGCGCGGCGCCGTTCAAGACGGCGGCCGATTACGAGAACAATCTGAAGCGGCATCATCAATATGCCCGGCTGGTCGACCGCGCGATCGGCCGCTTCCGGGAGGGCATGGCGAGCGGCGTCGTCCAGCCCAAGCTCGTCGTGCGCAACATCATCGATCAGCTGAACATCCAGATCAACCAGGGCGTCGAGGGGGCGACGCTCTACGGGCCCGTCAAGAAGTTCCCGGACGCCGTTCCGGCGGCCGACCAGACGCGCCTGCGCGCCGCTCACGCCGCCGTTATCCGCGACGAGATCCGGCCGGCTTTGATCCGACTTCGCGACTTCCTCAAGAACGAGTATCTGCCGGTCGCGCGCGAAGGGGAGGGGCTGGTCCACATGAAGGGCGGCCCGCAGCTTTATCGCTTCCTGATCGAGCAGAACACGACGCTGCCGCTCGATGCCGACACGGTCCACAATCTCGGCCTCAGCGAAGTGCGGCGCATTCGCTCGGAGATGGAGGAGATCAAGAACAAGGTCGGCTTCAAGGGTACGCTCGCCCAGTTCTTCGAGCACATTCGGACCGATCCCAAGTTCAAGCCGCAGTCCAAGGAATGGCTGGCCGAGCGCTATTATGCAGTCGGCCGCCAAGTCGACACCCGCATCGGCGAGCTCTTCTCGACGCTGCCCAAGAGCAAGCTCGAGATTCGGCCGGTGCCCGCCTACCGCGAGAAGACCGACGCCGGCGGATCCTATCAGGGCGGCACGCCGGACGGATCGCGCCCCGGCGTCTTCTACTACAACACCTACGACCTGCCCTCGCGCACCACGCCGGGCATCGAGACGCTGTACCTGCACGAGGGCGCGCCGGGCCACCACTTCCAGATCAGCCTCGCCCAGGAGAATGAGGCGCTTCCCAACTTCATGCGCTTCGGCGGGAATACCGCGTTCGCCGAAGGCTGGGCGCTCTACGCCGAGACCTTGTGGGACGAACTCGGCATGATGACCGATCCGTATCAGCGCTATGGCGGGCTGGATGACGAGATGCTCCGGGCGATGCGGCTGGTGGTCGATACCGGCATTCACGCCAAGGGCTGGACCCGCGATCAGGCGATCAAATACATGCTCGAAAACAGCGCGATGGGGCGCACCGACGCGACCGCGGAGGTGGAGCGCTACATCGCCATTCCGGGCCAGGCGCTCGCCTACAAGGTCGGCCAGCTCAAGATCCTGGAGCTGCGCGCGCGGGCGGAAAAGGCGCTAGGGCCCCGCTTCGACATTCGCGGCTTCCACGAGCAGGTGCTGATGACGGGCGCGCTGCCGCTCACCGTGCTCGAACGCAAGGTCGACGACTGGATCGCGTCGCAGAGGGCGTGAGTTCCCGCTTCTGATCGGGTTGATTTACGCTGCCGTTCGGCCTGAGCTTGTCGAAGGCCGCCCCTTCTTTTTGCGGGCCTT
>NZ_DASVTH010000009.1:0-67131 GCF_036387615.1 Allosphingosinicella sp. | reverse complement strand
CCCAACATCGCGATCCGCCTCCCGCGCGATCACGGCTCCCATCCCGATTTCCGCACCGAATGGTGGTACGTCACCGGTTGGCTGCGCGATCCCGACGGCAAGCCGCTCGGCTTCCAGGTCACCTTCTTCCGCTCGCGCCCGGCGATCGCGTCGGCCAATCCCAGCGCCTTCGCCCCGCGCCAGGTCCTCTTCGCCCATGCCGCCTTGTCCGACGCCGCGACGGGCAAGCTCCAGCACGACCAGCGCGTCGCCCGCCAAGGCTTCGGGATCGCCGAAGCCGCGACCGCCGACGGCGCGATCCGCCTGCTCGACTGGAGCTTCGCGCGCCGCCCGGACGGCAGCTTCCGGACTTCCGTTCCCGCGCGCGGCTTCGCCCTCGATCTTGCGTTCCAGCCCAGCCAGCCAGCCATGGCCAACGGCCAAGGCGGTTATTCCCGCAAGGGCCCACGCCCCGAACAAGCCAGCTATTACTATTCCATGCCGCACCTGAAGGTCAGCGGAACGATCCTGCGGGCGGGTAAGCGCGTGCCCGTCACCGGCGAAGCCTGGCTCGACCGCGAATGGTCCTCCACGCTGCTGCCGGAGAATGCGGTCGGCTGGGACTGGGCGGGGATCAACCTCGACGACGGGGCTGCGCTGATGGCCTTCCAGGTGCGCGGCAAGGGCGGCGGCCCCATCTATGCCGGCGGCACGTTCCGCCGTCCGGACGGCTCGCAGGTCGCGCTCGGCCCGGATCAAGTCCGTTTCATCCCCCGCCGCCGCTGGCGCTCGCCGGCGAACGGCGCGCTCTACCCCGTCGAAGCCGAGTTCATCGTGCGCCTACCGGATGGCGAGCGCCGCTTCCCTCTCCGCCCCCTGTTCGACACCCAGGAACTCACCGGCGGCCCCGGCATGCCCACCTACTGGGAAGGCGCAGTGACCACGCCCGGCGGGCGGGGGTATCTGGAATTGACGGGCTATGCGGGGGCCTTGACGCTGTGATTACCGCCGCGCGACCTTCTCCCCGCCGCCGCTTGCTTCCGCCTGCTTCGCCGCCGCGATGACCGGGGCGGAGCCGTCGCCGATGATGGCGAAGCCGGACCAGTAATAAGGATGCGAGGTGTCGGGCGCGTCCATCAGCGGGATTTGGGAATTGCGCAGCGCGGTGGCGGTGGCGGTGCCGGCGGGGGACTGGAACAGGCCGGTGATGAGGCGCTTGGTGGCGTCGAAATCGTCCGGGACCGGCCAATGGCTGGCGATAACCGAGCGGCCGCCGGCGCCGACGAAGGCGCGGACCAGGCCGTCCAGCGCATAATCGCCGCCGGTAGTGAGGCCCGCTTCGCGGGTCGCCGCGACCGTTGCCTTGCCGGCGGTGTCGCAGGCCGACAGGATGATGAGGTCGGCGTCGAGCTTCAGGTCGTAGATCTCCGCGAAGTTGAGCAGGCCGTCGGACTCGCCCTCGCCGAACGAGGTCATCAGCGCCGGGCGCGCCGGGCATTCGGGGCGGGGCGCGGTTACGAGGCCGTGGGTCGCGAAATGCATGATGCGATATTGCGACAGGTCCTCGCGGCGCTTGATCGCCGTGTCGGTGAAGGCCTCGCCGGTCACGATCTGCGAGCCGCTATCGCCGACGATCTGGCTGGCCGAGTAGAGCTCGTCCGGGTCGATCGGGCGGGTCCACTCGGCAATCGACCATTCGCAGGTCGCAGCGCCTCCGGCCGCGCTTCGCGTCGCGGCGGCGGCCTGAACCTCGCCCGCCGGCACCACATTCTGGCCGAAACCGATATAGTCCTTCTTGGCCGCCGAGCGCGCTGCGCGGCGCACGTCGCGGAAGGCGCGGGCTGAGACGGCCGTGCTGACATCGCGGTCGCGGCCCAACCATTTCACACCGGTGAAGTCGAACGCATTGTCCTCCGACAGCTTGGCGCGCGCCTGGTAGGCCGCAACGCCGGCGCCATCCATCACCAGCAGGTTGGGCGGAAGGCGGAGCATGCCACCGTCCGGTTCGAAGATCAGGTGCGTACTCGACGCAAGTTCCGCGCCCACCGGCTCGAACAAGGCCGCATAGAGTTTCTGCGCGCGAACCACGTCGAAGGGGAAGGTCTGGATCTGACCGTCCTGGACCTTGGTGATGCTGTCGCGGATCGCATCGACCTGCCTGTCGAGCTCGCGCGGAGTGACGCCGAGCTTATAGGCGCGCGCGGTCGTCGGCGTGACGAACATGCCGTAACCGGCATCCGAGGTCATCACCATCTTGTAGTAGGTCTCGCCGGCGCGGAGCTCCTTCTGGATGTCCTCAAGGCTGAGCGCGCCGCTCGAAACCACGCGATAGCTTGGGAATTCGGCGAGCTTGGCCTGCGTCGCGACCTGGTCGCGCTCGGCCGCCGCGTTGCGGGCCTGGAGTTCGGCGAGCCGCGCTGCATCGCCCTGTGTCGGCTCGGTCAGCGCCGACAGCCGCGAGATTTCGACGCGATTGCGTTCGATGTCGCGGGTCAAGGTCACCGCCTGGCGAAACAGGCGCGAGGCCTCGCCGCTGCCGCCGGAAAGCTCGCGCGCCAGCACCGCCTGCGTCTGCGCGACCCCGGGGCGGATCAGGATCTGGCTCGCCTTGAACATGTCGGCGACAGCTTGCGGCTGATCGCCGCGCGCGGCGAGCAGCGCGAAATAGGGCGACAGCCCTTCGCGCAGCGCGGGCGATGCGGACGCATCCTCCGCGTTGGTGTCGACGATCTGCTTGAACAGGGCAAGCGCCGACTCGGTCTGGCCGGTGCGCGCGTGGTAGGAAGCGAACCGCGCCTGCGTGTTCCTGAGCGCGACGGAGGTCGGATAATAAGCCTCGAGGAGGGCGATCGCGGCCCGGTGCTGACGCTCGGCCTCGGGCAGGTTGCGCCCCTGCTCCGCGATCGAGGCGAGTTCACCGATCAGCTGCGCTCGCATCCATACGGTCGAGGCGACCCGCCCGCCGCGCACGGACGCGAGCTGGCCTAGCGCCTGGTTGATCGACGCCGCCGCCTGCGTGGGCTGCCCTTGCAGGCGCTGCGCCGTGCCGCGCAGATACTGCGCCTGCGCATCGAGGATCAGCGCCTTCTCTTCCGGCAGCAGACCACCCCCGGTGCCGCCGAGCTGCCGCCCGACGCCGGCGTCGGCGTTGAGCTGCGCCGCCGTGGCCTTGTCGATGACCAGTTGACCGATCGAGGTCGATCCTGGCGCCTGATAGCGCGGCATGGCCCGGCCGAGTTCGGTCACCGCCAGCTTGGTGCGGCGCTGGTTGAGCAGGTGCATCGTCCGGTAGTTGCGGAGCATTCGGGTCAGCACCGGATCACTGCCGACCATCGTCGCCGCACGTTCGAAGCGGTTGTTCGCCTCGGCGTAATTGCCAAGGTTCGATTGCTGCAGGCCTTCGTTGGCGAGTGCCTCGGCCTGGCTCGCGCCTTCCCCGCCCAGTAGAGTGGCGAAGAATTCGGCGGATTCGGCGTAGTTGCCGGCATTGTTGCGGCGATAGGCTTCGGCGAGCGCCCGCTGCGGATCCAGCGTGCCGGCCTGCACCCGAGCAAAGGATGCGGAGTCGCCCGCCTCGGTCAGAGCAACGGAAATCTCGCCTTCCACCGGCTTATCGGCGAGGATCGTGCGCAGCCCGAGACGCAGTGCGCTGTCATAGCCGGCAAAGCCTTCCGCCACGTACAGCGTGCCGCGATTGCGCACTGCATAGGCGCGGTAGCCGACGTCGGCGTTCTTGAGCGTGCAGTTTATCACCTCCGCCGCGCCCAGTCCCTCGACCTGCTGCGACTGCGCAGGCTGGCACGCCGCCTGTTCGCCGCGCAGTGCGGCCAGCCTGGCCGCCGGATCCTCACCGCGCAGCTTCAGCGCGTAGAGCCGCCCAACCGGGACCGAGGCATCGCGGCAAGTCACCGCGTAAGCGCGGTCAAACATGTCACCGATCCCCTTGTCGGAACCTGCCACCTGCGCGGAGCAGAGCACGCCGGCCCCGGTTCCGATCCGGAAGCTGTCCTGCAGGCTGATCGGCGGCTCGGCGGCGGCGGCGGCGATTGGCGTGAGCGCGAACGCCGCCACGCCGGCAGCGAGGATGGGAGTGAGGGAGTTCATGGCTCAGTTTCCTTCGGGTTCGCTGACCGGAGCACCGCCGGTGGCGGAACAGGGCGTGCCGGCGGAACGGATCCCGCCCGGCGTGTCGCAAGCGTCGTCGTCTTCGCCGTCCGTCCAGAGGGTCGAGTCGCCGCCGCTGGCGACGGGATCCTCGATGAGGGACTCGTTGGCGATCTGGCCGGTGTCGACGATGCCGATGAACCCGGCGCCGAAGCCGGAGCCCGGCCCGCCATCGCCATCGCCATCATCCTGCGCCGCGGCAGCCGAAGTCGCGCCCGTGATCGGCCCGAGGATCACTTCCGATCCGGAGACCGGCGGCGGAGCGGAAGGCGGCGTCGGCGGCGGCGGCGGCACGGGGACCGCCTGGCCGATGGCCAGATTGTTGAAGCTCGATCCGCTCGTGAAGTTGGCGCTCGCATCCGCGCTGTTGAAGCCGAGCCGTTCGAACAGCGCCGCGCCGCCGGTGAAGGTGCCGTCCGCATTCTGCTGGCGGCCGAACGCGACCACCGTCACCGGGGTTTGCGGTTGGGACTGACCCGGCCCGGTCGCCGATGTCGCGCCGAGCACGTCGAACGCAAAGTTCGCGCTGCGGCCATTCAGAGTGGTGGCGCCTTGGAAGCCGTTCGAGAGGTTCGGCCCGACCGCGAAGTTCGGGAAAACCGACACGGCAACCCGATAATTGCCAGGCGCGAGCGAGCGCTGCAGGAACACGTCAAAGTTGAGACCGGTTGTCGGGTCGCTCGGGACGTTGCTGCCGCCGTCGTCATTTTGCCCCACCAGCGCGCCCGCTGCGTCGAACAAAGCGAGGATCGGGTCGAAGCCGCCGGCCGGGATCGACTGTCCCCGCGCGTTGGTCCCACCCGCATAGGAATAAGAGCGGAGCGTGACGTTGGACTGGCCGGAGACGGTGAAGTCGAAGAACAGCACTTCGTTTGCCGTCTGCAACGTCCCGGTGAAGGAGAAGCCGGTGGTTGGGGTACCCGTTCCGCCGCCGGTTCCGCCGCCCGGATTCTGGGTCGGCGTCATCCGTCCGATCAGGAGTCCGCCGCCGCCGACCGTGAGGCCGGCGAACTCGGTCGCGGTGCCCGTATTCTGGACGAAGATGCGGCCGCCGCTGAGCAATTGCACGCCGCCGGCCTGGATAAAGCCGGCTGGGGTCGCCGCACCGTTATTCGTTCGAAGCGCGGCGTCGCGGCCCTCGAAGTTGGGATTGGCCGCGAGTTGGTTGGCGAGCGCGCTATCGGTCACCGCGATATTGTCCGACATGAGCTGGAGGATGCCGCCGAGCTGATTGCTGGCGTCACGCATCGTGATGCTGCCGGTGGGCGTGATCACCTCCAGGCGCTCGGTGCCGGTGATGGCAACCCGGTCGGTCGCCGCCGCGCCGTTGACCGCGACCGCGCCTTCGACACGGACCCGGCCGGGCGTGGTGAAGGTGACGGTCGAGAAGCCGTTTGCGGCCGAGCCGTTGAGCGTCAGCGCCCTGATCAGGAGATCGGCGCCGCGATTGGGGTCGCTGCCCGCCGCCGCGGTGGCGAAGTTCAACGCCGCGCTGCGAATCCGGCCGATCTCGGCCTGGGTCAGCGTGTAGCCCTGTCCTTCCTCGGTGCCTCCGATCACGACCTGACGGCCGTTCGGGACGGCGGTCAGGTTGACCCCCGTTGTCGTTCCATTGACGCCGAGGAACGCGCCCTGGCCGATGTCGATATTGGCCGAGGTTAGGTTGATACGAGGCGCCGACAACGTGACCGAGTCGGTCCCAGGAGTCTCGTGGCTGAGGGCCACCGTTCCACCCGAGGTTGCGGTGATGGTGCCGGTCGAACGGATCGAGCCCGATCCGACGGCGGCGAAGTTGAGGTTGCCCGAAACATTCGCATTGGTGTCGCCAAGCGTCAGAGTGCCGCGATCGGCCCGGATCGAACTCGCGCCCGCGGAGTCGCCGACCGGGGCGCTCGTCACCCCCAAGGCCGCCAGGGTGCGTGGGCCGGCGCCGCCGGTCGCCGTCATGGACAGCGTCCCGATCGACGCGGGCCCGCCGGAGAGGTTGACGCGCGTTTCGCCGTAAAGATCGCTCGCGGTCGCGTTGTCCCCGGACACGCGGCTGCCGTTCGCGGTCAGCGTCAGCGAGCCGACGGTAACGTTGGCCGGGTCGCTCGTCCCCGCGAAGGGACCGAAATCGGCAAAGGCGAGGCCGCCGCCGCCGCGCCCGGTCGCACCCGTCGCAGCGCTGCCGCCGCCTGCGCCGCCGAGCGCGCCGGTGCCGTTGGCGGTGAGCTGCGCGGAGGTGACGTTGAGCCGCGCGCCGCGCGCGAACAGGGTCACCGAGCCGCCAAGGCCGTTGCCGCCCGCGCCGCCGGCGCCGCCGGTCGTGCCGGTCCCGCCGGCGCCGCCGCGCCCGCCGGTGCCGTTGGAGGCAGCCGTGAGCGCGCCGATCTGCGCCTGCCCGTTGCGGGGCGCCGTTCCGCCCTGCGCGCCGCTGATCTGGCCGACCGAGACGATTCCGCCGATGCCGGCTCCACCGGCGCCGCCGGTTCCTCCCGCAGCGTCGGTGCGAGCGGCGCCGGCGCCGCCCTGGCCGCCGGTTCCGCTCGAACGCAGGTCGGCCGTGTCGACCGCGAGCGCGCCGCTGATGCCTTCGGCGACGAGGAAAGTCTCGCCGCCACGGCCGAAGGCGCCGGCCGCCCCGCCGCCGCTCGAGCCACCTTGGCCGAGTGCGGAGACAGTCACCGTGTCGATATCGATGACGCTCGCATTGGCCGTCGTGGCATTGGCGGCGTTGAACGCCGTGGCGCCCGCCTGGCCGCCAGTGCCGGAGCCACCGGCTCCCGTTGAGCCGGCACCACCCGTGCCGTTGCTGGTGGCCGTCGCGGATGCGGCGACCAGCCGCCCGTCACGCGCGGCGATCAAGGCGCCGCCGTTCGGGTTCAAGACCTCGCCGGTATTGGCGCCGCCTTGCCCTGAGCCGCCGGTCGCGCCAGCGCCGCCGACGCCGCTTGCATCCACCGCCACGGATCGCAGAGTCGAATTCCCGCCGGTCGCGCTCGCCAAAGCGAGGCCGCCCCGTCCGGCGCCGCCGGCACCCCCGGTGTTGCCGGCCCCGCCCGTTCCGACCGCGCTGACGGTGAAGGTGCCGATGCTCGTATTGGTGACGTTTGGCGCCGCTTCGATGGTGCCGCCATTGATGGCGACGAGTTGAGCCCGTCCGGCGGTCGCGTTGCCGCCCGCTCCGGTTGCCGCCTGACCGCCGCTGCTGGCGCCGCCGGTGGCGTTGGCTCGAACGAAGGAACCGGCCACCAGGTCGGCTTGGGCCTGATCGCCGCGGATCCGCACGGTGCCGCCATTGGCCGCAACCGTTGAAGAACCGCCGGTCGCGCTGCCGCCGTTACCCGCGCCAAATCCCGCGCCGCCCTGGGCGGCGGCGCTGATGCCGATGGTCGAGCCGACGGTCAGAGTGCCGCCGCCCTGCGCGAAAACGGTTTCCGATCCGCCCGTCGCGTTGCCGCCGGTGGTCACAACCGGCGCGGTGGCGACGAACGAGCCACCGGAAGCGCCCGCATTGGTCGAGATGTTCTGCCCGACGAACAGCGTACCGCCGTTCGCGCCGATCACGACCGTGCCGCCCTGCCCGTCGCCACCGCGCTGGCCGCTGACATTGGTACCGCCATTGCCCGAGACGCCCGCAAGCAGCGATCCGGTCGAGACGTCCGTCGCAACAGAGGCCGCAGTTCTGACCGTGCTGCCGGCGAGCGCCAGCACGCGCGCCGTTCCGCCCGTGCCCTTGCCGGCAATGCCGTCGCCGCCGCCCGTATTGTTGCCGCCGCGACCGTTGGAATTGAGGAAGATGCGCTGCGCGTCGACCGTGCCGCCGTTCTGCGCGACAACGGTGGTGAGTCCGCCCGTGCCGTCGCCGCCGTCCACGCCGGACCGATTGACGTTCACCGTGCCGATCGCGGTGAGGTTCAGCGCCGAAAGCGTGTTGAGGCCCGGACCGGTGATGCTGATCGCGCCGCCATTGGCGAGGACCTGCGCGGTACCGCCGAAAGCCGCGCCGCTGCCGTTGCTGATGCCGTCGCTGCTGATCTCCAACGTCCGGAAGGTGACGCTCCCCGTGTCCGCGTCAACCTGGCCCCTGCCGGCGCGGGCCTCCGAATCCGAGCTGCCGCCGCTCGCCGCCTGCGCGATGCCGTCGGCGAAGATGATGACGTCGCCGCCGTTGATCTGCCCGCCAGCCGTGCCGCGCGTGGCGACCACGACGTTCCCGCCCTGTGCCGCCCCGCTGCCAGCATTGTCGCTCGCGATGCCCCCGAAGCCGGAGGCGTTGAGAGTCGCGGCGCCGAAGCCGATCACCCCGCCCCCGAGCGCCGTAACCTCGACCTGGCCACCGGTGCCCCTGCCGCCGTCAGTCCCCGTGCCGCCCGTTCCCGTCGCCACGGCCGAGACGCTGCCGTTCACCGTCAACGTTCCGATGGGGGCGAACAGCACGGTCCTGCCGCCAACCCCGGCACCCCCGGCTCCCGGCTGAGTGGAAATCTGCCCCCCGCCCCGGCCGCTCGCATCCGTCACGACAGGTCCGGTAATGGTGATCGACTGCGCGCGGCTCGCCTGGCCGGCCGCAGTGGTCAGAATGAAAGCGTTGCCGCCGGTTCCCACACCGCCCTGAGCCGCGCCGTTCACGCCGCCTCCGACACCTTGGGCGCGCACGGTCGCACCGCCGCCGATCGACAATTGCCCGCCCGCGTTGGTGGAGATCAACGCCCTCCCGCCGGTTCCGTCGGAAGCGACCCCGCCGTTGCCGGAACCGGTGTTGAAGCCGCCGAACCCGTTCGCTTCGACTGTCGCGGCTCCGGCAATGGCGAGCGTGCCGGACTCGCTCGCATCCAGTCCGGCCTGTCCGCCAATTGCGGTCGGGCCGACCACATCCGCTCCGCCGCCGAAGGTCGGGTTGGCTGTCGCGCTCACGGTGGCGGCGCCACCGATCGTGACGGTTCCGCCCCGCGCGAAGATCACTGCTTGGCCGGCAGTGCTGATCGCCGGAGCCGCCGCGCTGCCCGACGCACGCGCATCCGCCGCCGCCGTTGCGCTGCCGGCGATCGCGAGCGTTCCGCCGTTCTGGGCGTACAACAAGGCCTGGCCGCCGGTTTGGCTTTCGCCGGCGCTGTTGCTCGCCTGGCTGAACGCGTTCGCGATCACGAAGGCGTTGCCGCCGATCGTGAGGGTCTCGCCGGCGACGCGCGACGCGATGTGCGCGCGTGAGCCGCCCTGAATGCGAACGTCGCCGCTGAAGTCCGGCGTTGCGGTGTCGCTGGCGGCGAGGAAGTCGGTGGTCGCGCGGCCGGTCACGTTGGAGGTGAAATTGCCGCCCGGGATCAAGAAATTGGCAGCGGTTGCAACCACTGGCTGGCTGCCGAACAGCGGGATCGGCGATTGGGCAGGCTCCCCGGACATGGCCATGAAAGCCGAGCCAACGTTGTAACCCGCCGATAGCACGATCGCGTCATCGCGGGCGCCCGTCCCTGTTGGCGCGTCGAAGCCGACGGTGCCGGAAACAGTCGCGGTGATCGGCTGGTCCTTTGGCGCCGCTACCATCGTGATGCGATGATTGTCGGCGAAGCTGCTGCTTCCCGGCCCGCCGGTCGAGCCGGTGTGAACGAGCGGCGCCGAAACGCTCGTTCCGGCCAGTACGCCGACGCTGAGCCCCGGCGTAAGGTCGACCTGTTCGGCGGCGACATAATCGACCGATCCGTTGACGCGTACAGCGCCGCCGATCTCAAGCCGCGGCCCGGCCAATGCAACCCAGCTGCCTTCCGAAAGCGCGTTGATCCGCGATCCCGCCGCGGTGATGATCGGGACGGTGCTGCCCGATGCGCCGCGCAGCCGGATGAGGCCGTTCGCGCCAACGAAACTGCCGCTGTCGTCAGTCAACGGATCGAGGCTGGTGAGCAGCAGCCGGCCGACGTCGAACACCGCGGTCGAGCTCACGAAAATCCCGCCTGGCGCGTAGAAGGCGACGGTGCCGCCCGGGCCGGTGACGTTGCCGGACGCGTCGCGCAGCTGGCTGACGACACGGCCGTTGAAGTCGACGCGGCGGCTGGCGTCCGCGGGAATGATTCGGTTCAGGACGGCGAAGTTCGTGATCGACGTGTCGTTCTGGAAGATGCCGGTATGGCCCTGCGGCAGGAAGTTGATCGGGCCGGAGCCCTGGTTGTCGGTCGGCGTCCAGTTGATGATCGCCGTGGGGGCCTTCACGGTGATCGTGTCGAGGGCGTCGCCGCGCGCGATCGTCACGCGCGTTTCGTCGAACGCAGGCGTCCCTGCGAACGCACCATTGCCCACCGGAGGCGGCGGCGGAGGCGCACTCGCGCAGCCGTTGTTGACGTTGCAGCCGTTGAACTCCGAGGCGGCCGTATAGGTCGTCGGCTGCTCTTCCGGATCGCCCGTCGCCGTGCCGAAATTGACCTGCGCGAAAAAGGCGTCGCCGGTGGTGAAGGTGCCGTCGCCATTGGCGCGCCGGCCAAAGCCGACCAGATCGATCGGGCCGACATTTTCGGAGTCGATGAACAGGCCGGCAGCGCCGACGGTCAGCCCAGCGAATTCGGTCGCGGTTCCCGTATTCTGGATGTAAACGCCTTCGCTTCCCGCTTCGCCATCGGTTTCGATGATGATGCCGCCGGCTTCCAGATAACCGGCGGGGTTGACCGGTCCGTTGTTGGTGCGCAGCGCCTCGTTGCGGCCGGCAAAGTTGGGATCGGCAGCCAATTGCGCAGCAAGCGTGGAATCCGCCACCACGATGCGCGATGAATCCAGCGACAGGAGGCCGCTCAGGCTTCCGTCAGGCGCCGTCATGCGGATTCCGCCCGTCGGGGTGATGAGTTCAAGCCTGGTGTCCGATCCGATCGCTAGGCTGTCGGTCGCCGCCGCGTTGACGAAGTCGACCTTGCCCTCGATCCGGACAATGCCGTCAGCAAACAGGTCGATGGAGCCCGTGCCGTCGCCTGTAGCCGTCCCCTGCAGGGTTAGGTCGCGGATCAGAACTTCGGTTTGGGTGGGGTCGTCGAAGATTCTGTCGACTTGGATGGATATGTCGTCAGCCTGCAATCGGGCGGCTTCGGCGCGGGTCAGCGTGTACCCGGCTTCTTCGACGTCGCCGCCGAAGACGGCCGGGAAGTCCAGCTGCTCGTCGGCAAACAGGCTGATGAAGTTGGTATCCGCATCGCCGACCAGACCACCGACTTCGATTCGCGAAGAAGTGAAGAACATGTTCGGGGCGGCAACCGCGACTGCATTCGCGGGCGCATTCGCGTGAGTGAAGGAGAGCAGGCCCGATACGCGCGCGTCGATCTGGGTCGCCGCCCGGATCGTGCCGGTTCCGACCGCCGCGAATTCGAGATCGCCGACCAGGTTTGCGTCCAGTGTGCCCGCACCGCCGTTCGCGGTGGTGAATGTGAGCGCGCCGTTACTGGCGCGGACGTAATTGGGGTCGTTGGTCGGGCTCACCCGCAACGTCTGCGGATCGAAGCCGAGCGCAACCGCGTTGCGCGCGGTCGCGCCGGACACGTTCATCGTAGCCTGGCCAATGTTCGCCGTGCTGCCGATCAGATCGAGCTGGACGTCACCGGCTTGATCAAACTGCGTCGTGGCGGTGGCGCCGACCGAAACCGAGCGCAGACCTCTCGTATCGAGGTTGAGCGAGCCGATCGTAACCGTTGCGCCAGCAGTGGTCACGGCATTCGCGACCGTATCGAAGAAGGGAGTGAAGTAGGCGCCGACGGAGCCGCCCGCGCCGCGCCCACCGGCTGCGCGAACGTCGCCGCCAAGCCCTCCTGTGCCACCGTTGCCAAACGCAATCAGACTGGCTCCATTGCTGACCGTGAGCGTGGCGCCGCGCGCAAGCAAGGCGACCGCGCCGCCAATGGCGTTGCCGCCGAGTCCGCCCGCTCCCGCAGTGGTGCCGTTGCCGCCATCGCCGCCGGCGCCCCCTGATGCGTTGGCGGAGGCGCTTATACCTCCGAACCGCGCAGCGCCGGCCTTGGCCGCATTGGGCGTGTCCGTGGCGCCGCTGACCTGACCGACAGTGACGAAGCCGCCGACCGCAGCTCCCCCGGCACCGCCAGCCCCGCCCGGACCGCTCGTGCTGCTTGTTCCTGCCCCGCCCCGACCACCGAGTGCCCCGGCCGTGATGACGGCGCTTACTACATCAACGGTGCCGTTGATCGCTTGCGCGGTGATTCCCGCCTCGCCGCCGAACGCCGCGCCGCCGGCCTCACCGGGCGCGCCGTTGCCGCCATTGCCTTGCGCTCTGACCGTGACATTGTCGATGTCGACCAGGCTCGGCCCGTCCTGGGCGACATTGTCGCCCGGTACCGAACCGTTGAAAGCGGTCACGAACGCATCGCCGCCGCGGCCGATGCCGCCCGGCCCAGCTCCACCGGCGCCGCCGGTGCCGACCGCGGAGATGGTGAGGCCCGTCCCAACCACTTGACCCCGCCGCGCAGAAACGAACGCGCCCGTGGTCGAATTCGGAGTCGAGGGGGTGTCGAACCCGCCGCCGCGACCCTCACCGGCGATCACGCCGAAGCCGCCCGTGCCACTCGCAGTGATGGTGGCGTTCCCGAAGTTGACCCTGCCGTCGACCGCGAACATCTGCGCGAGCCCGCCCGTGCCGGCCCCACCAAAGCCGCCGTTGTCGAAAACGCCGCTGCCGCCGATGCCCGCCGCGGTGATGGACAGGTTCCCGGTCGATGTCACCGTCCCGTTCGACACCGCGAAGACCTGCGCCACGCCGCCCTGGCCGTCGCCGCCCGAAGTGCCTCCGCCCTGCGACATGGTGCCGCCGCTGCCGCTGGCGCCGACCGAGGAGCCTGTGCCGACATTCACCGCGCCGCTGCTGGAAGCAGCGATCGTCGCGGTGCCGCCGACGCCGCGCCCGCCATTGCCGGGCGTGAAGGAAGGGCCGCCGCGGCCTTCGGCCTCGACATTGGCCGCGCCGGCGATCGTGACCGCGCTGCCGCTGTTGAATGCCTCGACCACGGCAGTGCCGCCTGTCCCCGTACCGCTGGCGTTGTCGGATCCGCCCTGGCGCACTCCGCCGAGCCCGTTCGAACTGACGTTGGCGGTGCTGCCGAGCGCGATGGTACCGCCTCCGCTCGCCTGCACAGCGGCGCGGCCGCCGGTTCCGTCCGGCCCGTCCTGTCCCTGGAACGTCGCCCCGGCGAACCCGCCCGCGTTGATGCTGACGGCGCCATCGACCTCGACCCGGCCTGTTACGGCGAAGATCTCCGCCCGCCCGCCGGTCGCATTGGCGGAGTTGGTGCCTCGTGTGCTGGCGTCGATGGTTGCACTGCCGCGAATATCGACGAGAGAGTTGGCGCCGGTCGCCTGGATCGTCGATTCGTGGCCGAAATTGGCAACGCTGCCGCTACCCTGAGTCGAACCGGGCGCATCGCCGCGCAGGTTGGACACAAGCGCATTGCCGAACACGTTGATCGTGCGTCCGCTTTCCGCCGCGATGAAGGCACGCTGGCTGCCGAACAGCGAAACGTCCTGGACGAACGTGGTGTCGTTGCCGAGGGTGGTGCGGACCGCGGCATCACCGGTGGCGCGGGCGCGCAGGTCCGACGAGTAGGTGCCGCCATTGACGACGGCGTTGGCGAGTATCCGCTGGCCGGTGGTCGGATCGGTGACGTTGACGGGATTGGTCGCGATCGTGCGGCCGCTGACATTGTGGCCGGCGGACAGGATGATCTCGCCATTCTCGACGGTGACGCTGGTCGCCGGGTCGAATCCGGCCGAGCCCTGCAGCGTCAGGGTGATCGCCTGGTTCTTCGGAACCGCGACCATGTAGATGATCTGGTTGTCGCCCGCGCCCGTGGAGGCCGGCCCGCCGGTGCTGCCGATATGCTGGACGGCATTGGCGACTGGCGTGCCGGTCAGGACGTTAATGTCGAACAGGCCGTTGTTGACGACGACGTCCACCGACTCCGCGGCGATGTACGCGGCCGATCCGTTCACCCGCACCGCGCCTTGGTGAATTACCTGCGCGGCAACCATCGCGACCGTGCTGCCCTCGGCAACCGCGTTGATCTGGGATCCCGGCGCCGTGATCACCGCGGCCGTGCTCCCCGCCGCGCCCCGTAGCGAGAGGTTGCCGGTCTGCGGGTTGACGAAGTTGCCGCTGCCATCCGTGAGCGGATCGAGCGTGGTCAAGAGCAGGCTGCCCACGTCGAACGTCGCCGTCGGTCCAACGAAGATGCCGCCCGGACTGTAGAAGGCGACACTGCCGCCGGAGCGGAAACTGCCGGTCGAGTCCTGAAGACGGCTGACGACGGCGCCGTTGAACTGGATCGGGCTGTTTGCGTTGGTCGGAACAATCCTGTTCAGGACCACGAAGTTCGGCAGGTTCGGATCGTTCTGGAAGAACGCCCTTGCGCCCTGCGGCAGGAAGTTCAGATCGTCGACCGTCCAGTTGATCGTGGTGCTCGGCACCTTTACCGTGATCGAGTCCGTGTTCGTACTGCGCACGATATCGACCTTGGTCGGATCGAAGCTCGGCGTTCCCCGGAACGCGCCAGCGCCATTCTGCGCGTGCGCCTCATCGGTCGCCGGCATCAGGGCCAGCGCCATCCCGACCGCGGCCGAGACCAGCAGCGTCTCACGGCGATTGCGGAACCCCGTGCGACGGACGGCGATGTGTGCGAGCTCGGTCATGGTCAGAAGCTCCAGGGGAAGAGACGAGTGGAGATGGAGATGAGCAGGCGCGGATCGGGCTTTTCCTCCATGAGGACGCCCGCGCGCTTGAGCGGAACGGCAAGGGCGACGTCGATCGTCGCGCCGCGGTAAATGCCGCGCAGCCCAGCGCCGGCCGAATAGAGCTTGTTGTTCTCGTCAGAGGTCAGGCGGTCCTTGTTGGTGACCCGCGCCGCATCGAAGAACAGGTAGGGCTGGACCGACGGACGATCGAGCGCGGTCGGCAGGATGCTGCCGAAGCGCACTTCCGTTTGCACGCCGACGCCGCTGTCGCCGAGCAGGCTGCCCGGATCGTAGCCGCGTCCCACCGTATAATTGCCGGCCGAGAATTCCTCGAAGCTCAGGAGCGGATCGGCGCCATATTGACCGCGTACGCCGAGTGCGAACGTGACGCGCGGCGCGGGCCGATACTCGCTGAACACCTCGCCCCGGAACACCGTGGCGGTGGGATCGCCTTCCAGCCGGCTGAGCGGAACCGCGCCGACCGCGCTGCACCGCGCGAAGTTGACGCCGCAATCCTCGCTAGCGCCGAAGATGTCGACTCCGCGCCGCGCCTGGAACGAGCCTGCCGCCCGCCAGCGCGGCTCGGCGGCCGAATAGCCGCCAAAGCCGTTGAGGCTGCCCTGGTCCACCGTCTCCATGTCGACTCGGGCGAAGGCGACGCGCAGGCGATCGCGCGTGATCGGCAGGCCGTTCAGGCTGACGCGCTGATTGACGAGGTCCAGCCCCAGCGCGCCCCGGATCGTCTCCTTCTGGCTGCGCAGGAACGGATAGCTCGCCTCGGCCGTCGCGAGCAGCGTCCGGGCGCGGACGCGCAGATTGGGATCGTCCAGGTCGGGCTCGGCCCAGGCGTAGGTGAACTGGCCGGACAGCGTCAGCCCCTCGCCGCCGACCCGGAAATCGTGGCCGAGTTGAACCGTCTGCTGCTCCTGGAAGTCCGCGGTCGAGAAGAGCGCGATGCTGGTGCGGTCGCCGAGCCCGGTCAGTCCGTAGAACTGCCCGCGGACGAGCCCGCCGAAGCGGCCCAGGTCCCTGGAACCGAAATTCTGGATGTTGGCATCGACCTCGGCGGGGATGCGCAGCACCGCCACTTCGCCGATCACCTCGCCGCGACCCGCCTGCGCGGAACGCAGCGACAGGCGAACGTCATAGCCCGGAATGTCGCCGGCGAGCAGCAGGTAGCGCTCGGCCTCGAAGCGGTTGAAAACGGGCTGCTCCGTCAGCCGTTGCAGGTAGCCGGCGATGGTCTGCTCGGCCCGGCCGGCATCGCCGCGCACACGCAGGCCGACCAGCTTGGCCATTAGCACCTGGAAGCGGACGTTGCCCTCGGCGATGCGCTGCTCGGGCACTTCGACCGCCGCAAGGTAGCCGGCGTTGCGCAATATGGTCGCCGCGCGATCGCGGATCTCGCAGATCACCGAAACCGGCTGCTCCGTGCCGACGAACTGCGCATAGGCCGGACTGAGGTCGGCCGCGGCAAGCCCCCGCAGATCGTCGAAAGCGACGGAGCGGACAGTGAAGCGGATATTCTGATATTGCGGGTCGGCGAGAGCGCACGGCGCCCGCTCGATGCCGCCTTCGACGGTCAGCCGCGGCGCTCGTGGCGTGGTTTCCCGCACCGGAGCGCGCTGGATTTCTTCACGGGTCGGAGGCTGTGGGATGTTGGGTTGAGTCTGCGCCTGGATGGCGCCTGCCGGAAACACGCCGGCGGCCGCAAAAGCCAAAACAGTCCAAGAGCTCTTCTCGAGCATTCACTTACCCCCCGGTTCTTTTCTTCTTTCAGACCAGAGCATTAGCCCGGTCTGCCCCAATCAGCCGCCTAACCGCGGCTTCAAAGTCCCCTTTGTCCAAGTCGAGCCCCGACTCGAAATGAACGTAACCCTACCGAAAATTTTGTTCGCGTAGAAGGATATACGTCAAAGTTGAGAAGACTACCCCCATTTTGGCTTTTTCACCGATCAGGCGAAGACATCGGCAAGACCTTGAACTGTCGCACCTTCCTTGACCGACCTGAGCTCGAAGTACAGTGAGGCGGCCATGGCTGAGCCCAACACAGTCATCAATGCCGCCGAGGCGCCCTGAAGCAGCGATTGGGCCGCTGCGCTGTCGTCCACCCCAAAGGCCGTGCTGATCGCCGAAGTCACGGTCCAGGCGATGAGATAAGCGACGAGGAACAGAAGAAGCATCAGGAATATGCGGCGGCGCGACCCACGGGTGAGCTCCCGGCTGCGCCGCATGCTATGGAACACGCCCCCTTCCTCGACCAGCACGGGCACGCTCACGATAAATGCTATGTAGATGATGATGCCGGGGACGATCAGCAGCATCATCCCGATCCCGACCAGAAACCAGCTGCAGATGGCAAGGCCGATCATCGGCAGAAGGAGGCGGAAAGCGTTGATGAGGCTGCCCGCGATGTCGACTGGAGCGCCGCCGAGCTGCAGGATCGAGGAGCGGACGATGACGGCCTGCAGCAGATAGCCGCCGACGATCGCGAAGAGCCAGGCCGACCAGAATACGGGCGATGAGTAGGCGAACGAAGCCTCGCCGCCCTCCACCGCTTGCAGCGTCGACCAGTTCATGTAGCCGTTCGGGATTCCGCTCAGCAGCAGGCTGAGCAACAGATAAGGGCCGATTTGCCGGGTGAGCACCTCGAACCCGTTTTGCACCACGCGGCCGACTTCGATCTTCGGAACATCTCCCGCCAACGTCGCCACCATGATCTCCCAATCGGTCCGGCCCCAATCCTTTCCAACGCAGAGCGCCCTGTCCAGCCGCCTTTTGTGCCCGATTACCGGAGGTTGTGCTTGCCTGCGCATCGCAGGCCCGCTTACACAAGCGCGGCGCCAGCGGCGCCAAGGGGGATGAGTGGCGTCGGTGCCCGTGGCAGGATCGGCTGAGGAGGGAGCGCCCCGCTCGTTCGACGAGGCGCATCGCCAGCTGCTGGCCGACAAGGATATCCAGTTCACCATGGAGCCTTTCCGGCCGGAGCCGCCGCCCGCCTGGCTTAAGTCGCTGATCGAGACGATCGTCGAAATCTGGCCGGTGCTGCGCGTCCTGTTCTGGATCGGCCTCGTCGCCCTGGTTCTGTATCTCCTTTATCAGTTGGCGAAGCGCCTGGCGGGCGAGCGCTGGCCTTGGCGAAGAAGTGGCACCCTGGCGGGCACGAGTGAATGGCGGCCGCAGGAAGGCCCCGCCCGCGCCCTGCTCGCCGAGGCCGACAGGCTCGCGGCGGACGGGCGCTTCGACGAGGCCGCGCATCTGCTGCTGTTCCGCAGCATCGAGGATATCGACGCGCGCCGCCCGCAACTGGTGCAGCCGGCGCTGACCAGCCGCGATATCGCCTCCGCGCCCGATCTTCCGGACGAGCCCCGGCGGGCTTTCCAGTCGATCGTTCTGCTGGTGGAGCGCAGCCTGTTCGGCGGGAGGCGCCTCGCCCGGCCGGACTGGGAACAATGCCGCGCGAATTATGAAGCGTTCGCCTTTGCCGGAGCCTGGGCCCGGTGAAAGGGAGCACGTCCAACCAGCCGTTCAACCCGCGCCTGATTGCGGGGCTGGTCTGCGGCGGCCTGCTCGCCTTTATCGGCTTTCTCGTGCTCACGGCTTACGCCGGCAATTTCCGCTCGGGCCGGGACGGTCTGGCCCACGCGCTCTCGGTCTCCGCGGTCGGCTACAAGGGCCTGGCCGATCTGATCGAACTGAGCGGAGGCGACACGTTCCTCGCTCGCGATCAGGAGGCAGGCGAAAGCGAGGATCTGCTGATCGTCACCATCAATGAGCGCACGGAACAATCGGGGCTCACCGAACTGCTCGAACGTCGCAGCGCCAAGGCCACTTTGCTGGTGCTCCCGAAATGGCAGGTCCAGGCGCAGCCGCTGCGGCGATCCTGGGTGACGAAGCTGGGGCCAGCTCCCGCTTCCTCGGTCGGCAACGCTCTTCCTGACTGGCTGGAGCTCAGGATCGAGCAATCCCCAGCCTCGCGCAGCCCGCTGGCCGGACAGAGCTTCATGGAAGGGTTCCAGGTGGCGGCACCCAGCGAGATCGTGCAGACCGTCGCCGGCGAAGGCTTGGAACCGCTGCTCGCCGGCCCCCGCGGTGCGGCAGTGCTGGCCCGCCTCTCGGACCGAAATCAGCTCTACATCCTCGCCGATCCCGACCTCCTCAACAACCAGGGGCTTCGCGAGCGCGAGCGGGCCGCTGCGGCGCTCGCCCTGATCGATCAGCTCAACGTCAACTACGCCGAATCCGTGATCTTCGACCTCACCCTGAGCGGGTTCGGGGAGCAACAAAGCATGCTGAGGCTCGCCTTCGAGCCGCCCTTCCTGGCGCTCACGGCAGCCTTGCTGATCGCCGGCTTGCTGGCGGCCCTGCATGGCGTCGCCTCGTTCGGACCGAGGGCCCACGAGAAGCGTGCAATCGCCCTTGGCAAAGCGGCGCTCGTGGACAACAGCGCCGGCCTTGTCCGCCTCGCTCGGCGCGAGCACCGCGTCGGGAGCCATTATGCCGATGTGGTCCGCGACGCGGCGGTGCGCGATGCAGGCGCTCCAGCCAATCTGAATGGCGCGGAGCTGGAAACCTATCTGGACCGGATCGGGCCGCCCGCCGCGCCTCGCTTCAGCGAATTGGCCTCAGCCGTCCGCGCCGCCGGCGATCCGGAGACTCTGCTCGGGGCCGCGCGCGCCCTGTTCCAATGGAAAAAGGATATGGCCCGTTGACGATCGATGACGTGAAAGCACTGGCCGAACGCATTCGCACGGAGGTCGGACGAGCGATCGTCGGGCAGGACGAGGCGATCGAGCTGATGCTCGTGGCTTTGTTCGCCTCCGGCCACGTTCTCCTGGAAGGTCCGCCGGGAACGGCCAAGACCTTCCTGGTCCAGTGCTTCTCCCGCGTGCTCGGCCTCGGCTTCGGGCGCATCCAGTTCACGCCCGATCTGATGCCGGGCGACATTGTCGGGTCCAACCTGTTCAACTTCCAGACGAGCGCGTTCACGCTGACCCGCGGCCCGATCTTCTGCGAGATCCTCCTGGCCGACGAGATCAATCGTACGCCGCCCAAGACACAGGCGGCCTTGCTGGAAGCCATGCAGGAGCGCGCCGTCACCATCGACGGCCAGACCCTGCCCTTGTCCGATCGCTTCATGGTGATCGCGACCCAGAACCCGATCGAGCAGCAGGGCGTCTACCCGCTCCCCGAAGCGCAGCTCGATCGCTTCCTGTTCAAGCACAAGATGGCCTATCCGAGCGAGGCGGAGGAGCGCCGCATCGTCCAGGAGCATGGCGCACGTTTCGGGGCGCCGCGTCCGGAAGCATGGCACCTGGAGACGCTGGTCGACCGCGACACCCTGGTTCGAGCCGGCCAGGTCGTGGCGGCCGTGCCGATGGTGGAGGATGTGGTAAACTATGTCGTCCGGCTGGTCCGGCAGACCCGCGACGCGGCGGACCTTCAAGGCGGCGCTTCTCCCCGCGCCGCCGCCATGCTGGCCGGAGCAGCCCGGGCGCGGGCAGCGCTCGATGGGCGCAATTATGTGATCCCGGACGATGTGAAGGCGCTCGCCGCGCCGGTCCTGCGCCACCGGGTCATCCTGTCTCCTGCCGCGGAGATCGAGGGCAGACCGGTGGAAGGCGTGATCGCGCGGCTGATCGAGCAGGTCGAGGCGCCGCGTTGATCTACCCGGCTCGGCGCTCGATCCTGATCGCGGCGGCGCTCGCGCCGATCTCGCTCGCGATCGGTGTCGCCGTTCCGCAATACTGGTTCGCCGGGCTGGCCTTGCTCCTGCTCCTGTTGCTGCTCTGCGGTGTCGACGCGCTTGCCGCGGCTACGGCGGATGCGGTGGGCGCCCAATGGTCGGGTCCCCGTGCAATCGGTGTCGGCGAGCCATTCGCCATCGCCGTCGAGGTGCGGGCGCCGGTTACCGGGCCCCCCTCGATCGAGGTCGCGATCGACAACAGCCCCCTGCTCGCCGGCACGGACGGCCACCGCCGCTCCGTCACCATGATCGAAGGAATCGGCGACGCGTCGTTCGAGTTCGTCCCTGAACGTCGCGGCCAGGCCGAACTGAGCCAGCTCTGGATGCGCTGGCGCGGTCCCCTCGGGCTCGTCTGGCGACAGAAAGAGGCCCTGCTCGCGGCTCACATCCTGATCACACCTGACATTCGTCCGGTGCGCCAGAAGAGCGCCCAGCTCCTTCACCGCGATGCGATGCACGGCATGGCGGCGCAGTTGCAGGTCGGCGAAGGCTCGGAATTCGAGGCGCTGACGGAATACAAGCCCGGCATGGACCGGCGCTCGATCGACTGGAAGCAGTCCGCCCGCCACACCAATCTGATGGCGAAGGAATATCGCACGGAGCGCAACAACAACATCGTTCTGGCGATCGATGCCGGCCGCGCGATGGGGGATCCGATCGCAGGTGTGCCGCGCGTCGACCGGGCGATCTCGGCAGGGCTCCTGACCGCCTTTGTGGCGCTCAAGGAAGGCGACCGCGTTTCCTTTTTCGGCTTCGATTCCCGCCCGCGCGTCGCGACCAACCCGGTCGCCGGCGGCCGCTCCTTCGCCCTGCTGCAGCAGGTCGCGGCGCGGATCGACTATTCGTCCAACGAGACCAACTATACGCTCGCTCTGTCGACCCTCGCCGCCCGGCTGCAGCGCCGGTCCTTGATCATCATCTTCACCGATTTCCCGGATACGATCAGCGCCGAGTTGATGCTGGCCGCACTGAAGCCGTTGCTCAGCCGCCACCTCGTCCTTTTCGTCTCGATGCACGATGAGGAGTTGGAGGCGCTGGCCTCCGCCGAGCCGACGCAACCGCAGGACGTGGTCCGGTCCGTCACCGCCGCCGGCCTGCTTCGCCAGCGCATGCTGGTCCTGACGAGGCTTCGCCGGCTGGGCGCCCATGTGATCGAGACGCAGCACGACACTGCAGGGTCCGCAGTGATGGAAAACTACCTTCGCTTGAAAAGGCGGGGCTCGCTATGACGGCCTCCGCCGCAGCCCGGCGGTTCCGGGCGGACCGCGAGGAGGAATGGCGGCGGCTCGAGGCCCTGCTCACCACCGTCGAGAAGAAGTCGGCGCGCGCGCTCAGCGATCACGATCTGCTGGAACTGCCGCTGCTTTACCGCTCGGCCCTGTCCTCCCTATCGGTCGCGCGCGAGACTTCGCTGGACCTCGAACTCGTCACCTATCTCGAGGGCCTTTGCGCCCGCGCCTACTTCTTCGTCTACGGGGTCAGAAGTTCGGCCTGGACCCGGCTCAAGCGTTTCTTTCGGGACGACTGGCCGCTCGCGGTCCGCAGCATCTGGCGTGAGACGCTGGTCGCATGCCTGCTGCTCCTGTTCGGCGCGGTGGTCGGCTTCCTGCTGGTCCAGAACGATCCGGCCTGGTTCGGTTCGTTCGTGCCCGCAGAGCTGGCCGGGGGCCGCGATTTCACCTCCTCCGCCGCTTCGCTTCGTTCGACACTCTATGATGGCGGCGGCAAGAACCAGATGCTGGAGGCGTTCGCCGCCTTTCTGTTCAGCCATAACAGCCGCGTGGCGATCTTCTGTTTCGCGCTGGGCTTCGCCTTCGGGCTGCCGACCGCGATGCTGCTCGTCTACAACGGCCTGACCCTCGGCGCATTTGTGGCCCTGTTCAGCTCCCGCGGCCTCGGGCTCGAGCTTGGCGGCTGGCTCTTCATTCACGGCACGACCGAGCTTTTCGCCATCATCCTGGCCGGCGCCGCGGGGCTCAGAATCGGATGGGCGGTGGTGTTCCCGGGCGAGCGGGCCCGGCTTCAGGCAGCCAGCCATGCCGGTCGGACTTCCGCCGTCGCGATGTCGGGCGTTGTGCTGATGCTCCTTGCCGCAGGATTGCTGGAAGGCGTCGGCCGGCAGGAGATCACGAGCGACCTTGCCCGCTATGGGATCGGCTCGGCCGCCCTGATCATCTGGCTCCTCTATTACTACGCGCCCCGGTCACCGCTTCATGGCTGAGGCGGCCCTCGGCTCCGTGCCGACCAAGACCGCCAGGACCCTGGTCACACCGGAAGGCGTCGCGCTGAACCTTCAACTGGCCCGTGCCGGCGAGCGCGTATCGGCCTTTTTGCTGGACCTGTTGTTCATGGTCGGATCGCTGCTGATCCTGACGGTGAGCATCCTGCTCGGCGCCTTCAGCATAGGCATCCAGACAGCCGGCAACATCGCCCTCGCGCTCTGGCTGCTCGGCTTCTTCTTCATCCGCAACGGCTATTTCATCCTGGCGGAGATGAGCCCCCGTGCAGCAACCTTCGGCAAGCGCATCGTCGGCCTGCGGGTCGTCGCCCGCAATGGCGGCCAGCTCACCGCCGACGCTGTGATCGCCCGGAATCTGATGCGTGAACTCGAATTCTTCCTGCCGATCTCGTTCCTCGCCTCCGAGGCGGCGGAAAGCGGGGTGGAAAGCGCCGCCTGGCTGCTTGGCCTTATCTGGACCGGCATTTTCCTGTTCTTCCCCTTCTTCAATCGCGATCGGCTCCGCATCGGTGACTTGCTGGCCGGCACCTGGGTGATCCACGCGCCCAAGCGCAAGCTGGGCCTTGACCTTCTGTCCGAGCCCGAGCAGCCGCCCGCGCGCTTCTCCGAAGCCCAACTCGCGGCCTACGGTATTTACGAGCTGCAAACGCTGGAAGGCGTCCTTCGCGCGCGCAACCCGCAAGGCATGGCCACCGTAGCGGCCGCCATCCGGGCGAAGACAGGAATCAGCGCCGACCAGGAGGACGAAGCCTTTCTCCGCGATTATTACGCAGCCCTCCGGCTGCGGCTCGAACGCGGCCTCCTGCTTGGCCGTCGAAAGGCCAACAAGCATGAGACATGACGACGACGAACGGCCTACTCTGGGCGAAAGGCTCGGCAGCTACCTGTGGCTCGCCGGCATCATCGTGCTGATCGCCTGGTTCGCGCTGCTCTGGTCCATGTTCGGCGACGTGCTCTGATCCGGGCAGCTGCCCGTTGATCAGCGACCACTAGACGAAAGATGCGTAGCAGGCAGCGGTCACATCGGGGCTGAATTCAAATTGCGAGCGCGCGGGCCAGCCGGTTTTGTTCGGCAGCAGGGCCCGCGAGGCCGAGCGCGGAATAGATTTCCGAAGCGGTAAGGTGAAGGTCGACGGTGCGCCACGTCGTGGCCAAGACCGCGTCGATCACGGCGCGTGCCTCGGCAGTCCGCTTGCTGCCGAGAAGTGCCTTGGCCAGGGCGATCTTCGCGGCGCCATAGGGACGGGCCTGGTGATTGCGCCGGGCGAGCGAGAGGGCGCACGGCCAGTCGCCCTTGGCGATACAATGGTCGATGGCATGGCCGTAGGAAGCCTCTGGGAAGGCTTGCAAGCGTTGGGTCCACGCAGCTTCGGCCCTGCTGAACCAGTGTTCGGCGGCCTTGCGGTCGCCCTGCGCCGCTGCGACCTCGGCCAGCGCGTCCATGAACTCCGGGTGGCCGGTCCGGCGCACAATGTCCCGATACATCGTCTGCGCCGCGCCCGGGTCTCCCTTGAGCGCGGTCACCTCGGCGATATGCTCCTCGATCAGCCAGAAGCCCGGAAAGATCTCGTTCGCGCGGCGGAAATGGGCGAGCGCGTCGTCCAGACGGCCACGGTCCAGATCAAGAATCCCGCGCTGCAACTCCAGTGTGCCGCGGGCGTGGCGTGTGGGATTCTGGAGCGCTCGCTCGGCCTTGTTGAAATAGTCTTCGGCAAGGACCGGCCGACCGGTGAAGCTGAGGTAAATGGCCCGCCGGAAGTCCGACGTGCCGGGAGCCAATCGATCGGCGGCATCATATTGGGCGAGCGCGCCCCCGTAGTCCCCGCGATAGAGTGCGATGTCGCCGCGAATTGCAGTGACCTCCGCCTGCTCTTCGCGATCCGGCGGGACGGCATAGCGGCCGATCGCGTCCAGGTAGCGCTCGGCTTCGGGCAGCCGATGCATAGAGAAAGCAAGCACCGCGCCGGTGAGATGCGGCCCCGTTCCGGGCGATGCGACGGCGAATGCCTGCTCGAGCGACCGCTTCGCCGCCGCATGGTCCTCGTAGGAGCCGGTCAGACGTGCGCGGGTCAGCCAAGCGCGGGCCGAGATATTGTGCATCAGCCAATCGCCGGACATCGTACGGGTGCGGTCGTTGACGCTGGCCAGGTGGTAGTCGGCCTGAGCAAGGGCGCGGGGATAATCCTGGGCGATGCCGGTCAGCGCAAGATCGGTATAGCCGCCGCCCCGTTTCAGGCCGAGCCATTCAGGTGCGCCGAAGCTGCGCTCGATCGCCAGCAAGAACAGCGCCGCCGCCACGAACACCGCTGACCAGCGGGCCAGCGGTAAGGAAAGCAGATGACCTTGCATGCTCTCCATGCGGTCCGACCTTGCGCCCGCTCCGCTCAGCCCGGAGTGGCGCAGGGTGTCAGGCCCGCGGCCCTCAGATCGTCATCGAGCTGTGTCGCCAGGGTCGCCAGAGTGGCGGACATGTCTGGAACGAAGCGGCCGGTGACGTCGTCAGGCGGGCTGGCGTCGTTGAACGGAAGCTTCTGCGCGTTCGAAATGAGCGCGGTTGAAGTCGCCGGGAAGCCGGTGCGATCGACCCGCACGTAGGCGCTGGCCGGATCGGTCCGGAACTGGAAGTTGCTGCCGGCGCCCGACGCGATGGGCGGGTTGCCCTGGGGCGGCGCAATGAAGGGAAACTCCGCGCGGAACGGCCGGTCGTTCGCGGGCGGATTGAGCGGAAGTCCGACAAAGGTCCCGGCCGAGTGCCGGGTCAGATCGAGCAACAGCGCGGCCAAGGTGATGTCCACCACCGAATCCTGAAGTCGCCGCCCGTTGGGAAAGCCGGCGGGCGCGTTCAGGTTCAACTGCAAAGTGTCGGGCACGACGAGGCTGGCGACGCTGCGGCCCGGCGCAACCTCCTGGGTAAGGCATCTTGTGACACTCAGGGTCGTGATGCCGGGCGTTGGGGTAGGCGTTGGCGTGGGGGCCGGGGTTGGCGCCGGAGTTGGCGCCGGACCGGAAATGGGCGGCGTCGGCGTCGGCGAGCTTGTGTCGTTGTTGCCGCCGCTGCACCCGGCAAGCGCGAAGCTGAGGGCGAAGGTGGCCGCCAGGGGCACGAGATGAAGCTGCTTGCGCATCAGAGCTGCCCCCCGAACCGTCCGGCCTCGGACCAGACGTCGATTTGGTTATTGCCGTTCTCGATCCGGATCCGCGGTATCTGGATCACCACGCCCGTAATGTTGGCGTTGGCGAAGGAACTTCGCATGTTGTTGAACCGCAGTGCCCCGGTAGATCGGGTTTCGCGCAGGCCCTGAAGGTCGAAAAAGAAGGGATCGTCGAACAGTCCGGCCCGGATGAGGTAGCCGCCTTGGCCGAATGTAGTCTCAACAGGGCCTTGGATCACGGGAATATCCGGCAGGCCTTTGATCTGCACGCCCGGATTGGTGCCGTCGAAGCCGAACCGGATGTCGATCGGAATCTCGGTAGTGGCCCGGTTGCCGTCTGTGGACAGGTGGATCCGGTAGAGCACGTTGGGGTCATAGACAGCCGGAAGATTGATGGCTGCGGGCCCTGCAAAGGTGATCGCCAGGACCAGATTGTTCGCGTCGTGAAACGCATAGACATCGGCAAGATCCGCGGCGCGGTCCGGCGTCGGATCAACTCCGACCTCGGTGCGGGAAGCTGGCTCGTTATGGTCCGCTGCAGTGGTCGCGCGATGGCCCACGAATGCAAGGGCGCAAATAGCGGCGATGGAAGGCACCGCGACTCGCAAGGTCCTCTTCAGCATGAACATCTCCCCCTAGCATCCGGAAAACAGGCGTTTTGCCAAGCGGCACACGGCCGACCAGATAACTGATTACAGGAGCGTGCACCGCATTCCTTACCGATGCAAGGCCATAGGTACGAGTGAACGGAGCTCAACAGCAGCTACGCCTCCGATTTGCACAGGATTACGCCAAACGCCGAATGAAGATCGAACTCTACTGCTCTATGTTAAGCCTGTGCTCTTCAGCACTGGGGAAGTAGCTTGTTGTTGCTGCTGCCAAGCTGCGTCGCCAGCCCAGACTACTAAGCGCCTCCCCTGACCGCCAACAAACCGTATCAATTTGTTCGGTCGTCCTTAGGGCAAACATAGTGGCAGACCATGAATGAACGTTGCCTTGGAGGAAGCGCGGGGCCCCGCCTGGAACCCCGAGATGAGCGCAATGCCGCCCTCGCCCGGCTGTCCGACTGCATGAAGATTGAAGAATTGAGCGATGGTCGTTTTGCTGTAACGAGCACGGCGTTGTGCCAGCTTAGTGGTGAGGATGCGGACCCTGTGTCGCTCGTCGAGACCGACTATCTTGACGAAATGTCGGAGGCTTAGGAGCCGGCATCGTGTGGGCTAATGCGCGAAACCAGAAATGCGAATTGCATGCTGATCGAGCCGCTTGCCCCGACGCGATGATCGCTGAACTAAGGGGCGGCCTCGCCTTTTCGTCCGCGACGGCGAGGACGGCTGCGGGGCGAGCATCATAGAGATAGGATACTGCCCTTGGTGCGGCTTCAAGCTAAGTCGAAACGCTGATCTGGACCTCTCCGATCGTGGCGATGAGGAAAGCGGCTAAGCGCCCAAACCAGGCGTCCGTTGAACGTCCGCTTAGGGTGGAAAGCGGACATTTCCCGCGGCCGTGCGCAAAGGAGCAAAGGAGAAGCGCCCCAGCTTTCAAGCAAGGCGTCTGCAGACGAATTGCCGCGTCTTGTCGAATGGAGTTGGAAGCCTTTTGCAAAGCCTCGGACGAATGGATCCGGCTGGCTTATCAGGGTGTTTCCATGTCGCGGGTTCGAATCTCGTCCATTCCAGACGACATCAAGATCATCGCTCAGTTTCTGGCTAACTATTCAACGCCTCGTCGCGAGTGGCAGGACCTCACACGTGATGCCTTCAAGCTGCGACAGGAGCTGAAAAGGCGAGGTGAGTTCAAGCCGATCTCTGGTTAGCCGGCCCTTCCGAGTGTGGGGGGCGACTAGCGGAGACGCTTTCTGCACGAAATTCGTGAGCAGGTACGGGGCCGAGAAGAGAAGGCGCCCGAGCCGCTAAGACGGGATATGTTGAGCCGGACGAGCGATGGCGGCTCATAGCTTATTCACACGGTTGGGCATGCGCGACCTACTGAACTGATCGTAGCGTGCCCATATGCGTAGGCCAGCTTCTTCCGGGGCTTCTGCTAAAGGGTACGCACATGTTCGATCGATCCAAGCTGGAGCTGACGTGTGGGAACGGTCATAAGTCGGAGCACCTGATTGATCGGGTGCTCCGTCATAACGATGCCTGGTGCCCTAAGTGCGGTGCAGACATCCCTCACACTCCCGATGACGACGCCACCGCGTTGCAAAAAGCTGCCTGAGTGTTTGCGATCCCACAGAAGGCAGGCGGGTGAGCCGGTCTGAGCGCAATCAGAATGCTCGCACCGAGCCCTTTTCGCTGACGGTAGATCAATACGGACGCCTATGGCTCCACGCCAAGCTGGAGGGGCTGGAAGTAGCGGTTGACCTCGCGGAGAAGGACGAAGCGTTCCAGATCATGGCTACCACAATGGCCGAGCAGAAGTTCGAATACCGTCCAATTTCCCCGGCCCATGACGGGCTGGCAGATAACGATGACGAGATGCGCCGCTAGCCAATGCAGCACAGGCGCGTCACAGTGGCTTTCACTCGGAGGTGAAGCGCTTAACCTTGACAGGCAGCTTCTTACCTCTGGTGCGGCGGGACGGTATCTGGATCGGGTGCTTCTTCTTCCATTCGGCCCAGGTCATCGGGCCATCCGGCGTATCGATAATCGAGTCGTCAATCGACATCCAAGCACTCCGGACTACATTGGCTTCCACGTAGAACGCCTGTCGCCACCTTTCGGGGTACGAGCCGCTCATGGCGTTAGCTCAGAAGATGTGTCAACGTCGGCGATCTTCTCGAGGAGAGCCAACATGCGGAGTTGCGCAACCTTATTAGTGTTCGCCCTCTTTCCGCTCACCTCGTGCGGCAGTGGGGACGGTGTAGTGCCTGCAAGCAACAGCGACGATGATTTGCGCGGCGCTGATTCCCCTGCCCAGGCGAATGCTAGCGCAGAAACGGGCAGCGTCACCCCAAATGCCGCAGCCGCCCCACAGAGCGCCTCATCAGCCGGTCAAGAACCCGCTGCTGGCGATCCAATCGCCGCCGCAAAGACAAAGCTGGACCAATCGTCCGGCACCAAGGTGAGTCCGTGCATGACCCAGGACGGCAAAGCGCTGGGCGGCGCGCGGCTGAGGGCTGCTGGCACCGAGCCTTTCTGGAGCGCGAGCATCGAAGGCCGTTGCGTCACCTATGCGCACCCGGATGACCAAGACGGTACACGGGTATGGACGCGAGCTAGCGTCGCGCGAGGGGGCGGTAGCTGGTCCGGCACGCTTGAGGGGCGTCGCTTCGAGCTTCGGGTTACGCCGGAGCCGGGCTGCTCTGACGGAATGTCAGATAAAAAATATTCGCTTGCAGCCGAACTGACGCTCGGTAGCGAGCGACGCGTCGGGTGTGCAGAACCGCTCTGATCACCCAAGTGTTCTCGATCGTTGCTGAACGTGGCAGGCAGACGCCGGTTTCCTCAGGATCCCCACGCAATAGGTAACGCGGTTACAGCGTTTCCATCTCCCGGCTCTCTGCTATCCAGATGCCATGACCCAACCAATCCTCGCCGTTCTCCTTGTATTGCTAACCAGTGCATGCGCCGCCGTGCCTGACATTCCGACGCCGCCGACGACAGCACCGGGTCCTGACTTTCTCGTTCGTAACGCGGCCGCAGAAAATGTGGTGACGACACCGAGCGGGCTTCAGTATTTCGTCGTTCGCTCTGGCGCGGCAGCGGGGCGGCACCCGACCGGACGCGACGTCGTGAGCTTCGACTACGAAGGAAAGCTGGTAACGGGCGAGACTTTCGACAGCAGCTTTGCGCGCGGAACGCCGATAACCGGGGCAGTGGACGGCTTCGTTCCTGGGTTCACCGAGGCATTGAAGCTTATGCGCCCGGGAGATGAATGGATTGTCTGGATACCACCTGCTCTGGGGTATGGAGATCGCGCCAGCGGACCGATCCCGGCCAACAGCGTCCTTCGCTTCCGCCTAGCCCTACACAGCATCACGCCTGCTGGGGAAGGCGCGCCGACACCCTGATCGATCTATGCGGCCCAGCGCCGCTGCCGCCATCACATTAGCCACAACGCTGGTTGCCGCTCATGTGACGGCTTCGGGAATGTTCGGTATCGGTGCCACGCGGAGCGGCCCCAACAGCCCCCACTCGCCGGTCTCGGCTCCGACGGCTCGGACAGCCCGGGCATCAAGCCGTGCATGAATGGCTATGTCTTCGAGCTGTAACGTCGGTCAGCAACGCGGCTCCGACCCGTCTCGTGCGGATCACGGACACCTGTGCAGGGCGCGCCCGTTAATCGATCAGCCCCAGCATGCAGGCTTCGACCGCTGCCTGTACGCGCGTCCTGACGCCGAGCTTGGCGCAGGCGGCGGCGATATGCTCTTCCACGGTGTCGGAGGACAATCCAAGGATGTCGGCGATCACGCCAGAGCTCTTTCCCTGACGAACCCAAGCCAAGCACTCGCGCTGACGGGCGCTCAGCGCGATCCGGGCGCTGGCGGCCGGAGAGATCAATCGGCGCAGCTCCGACCCGTAATAGGCAGACAGGATCTCGGCCGAAGTGCGGATCAGGCCGTCTTCCAGGTCGCAATCTGCGCCGGCCAGAACTACCGCGCTATAGCTCCCGTCATGCCAGCCGACCGGAGTGAACAAGCCGGTTCGCAGACCGCATTCGCCAGCTTCATTTCGAATTTGCACCTGGGCCGCGTCAACCGGGCGTCGGCGCATCACCTCGTCCCAAGAATAGGCACGCGAGGTAAGCAGCATCTCGCGCGCGATGGAGGAGGAGCTGACGTAGCGCCGCTCGATGTATCGCTTCGACCAGGACGCGTTGAAGTCGCCGCTGATCACGGCCGCATCGGGTTGGCGGTCGCGTGCGAAGAAGCGGGTTAGCGCAAAGGAAGGCAGGCCTATCTCCCCGAACAGCCGGCCCGCGGTAGCCGAAAGCGCCCCGACGTCAGGCGCAACCTTCATCGCCGCGATCCCGTCAAAGGCGCGGCGGGCAAGGTCGGCGGAAGGCATCGCCACGTCGCGCAAAAGCTTGATCCCGGAGCATTATTTTTGAATGTCCTAACCTCGGCAGCCCTCCCGCGCAATTGCCGCGCGACTTTCACGCGTGGAAGATCAACTCGGAGACGACGCCGCCGTCCAGCCGGTAGAAGGTAGGAAACCCTTCGTATCCGAACCCGCTGTCCAGCAAGAACCAGCCTTCCTCTGGGCCGCTCGCGACTCCTTGCCCCAGGGCAGTCGGCCCTTCTGGATCAGCACCGCCGCAGAAAAGCGGTGCCATGCCGCTGCCCAGCGCGCAGGCGCCGAACAGCGCACAATAGGACGCAATCCCGGTCACCTTCGATATTTTGCGCATCACCGATCCCCTTTGCGGGCAGCAAAGCCGGCCCGTGCACCCCAAGCACCCTTCATCCGCCCTTGGTCCGTGCAGGCTTCCCAGCTCCCAGAGCCGGCTCGCAATAGGGGCGTCCGGGGGATGAACCGGACGCCCCACAGACCAAAGCCTGCTTGGGTGCGACTACTCTAGCGCCCGATGTCCCTCTATCCCCCTTCCTTGGGGGGGGGGCGTACACTTCGGCTTCAAGCGTGCTTGCCATTGCGCGAAAGCCCTGCGCGGTCTTCTCATCTGCACCGAAGCTCATCCGACGGAGCGCCGCCGTCGCCGTGTTTCCAGACATCGGCCGGTCCCGCTTGCCCATAGCCGGAAAAACGAGCCGGCCGTGGCCAGACAGCCCTCGCAACTCGGCTAGGATTGCGAGTGCCTGGCGAGACAGCGGAACAACGTGCTCCCGGCGCTTCTTCATGCGGGAGGCCGGAATGCGCCAGACGTTCGCATCTAGATCGAACTCGCTCCACTCGGCCTGCCTCAGCTCGCCGGGCCGAACGAACACGTGCGGCGACAGGGCGAGCGCCAGCCGAGTGATCGGCGTTCCGCTATAGCCATCGATGGCCCGCAACAGCTCGCCCACCCTCTTTGGTTCCACAATAGCCGACAGGTTCTTCGGTTGCGGCGAAGCGATCGCGCCGAGCAAAAGCCCCGCCGGATCCGCTTTGGCGCCCGCCGTGGCGACAGCATAGCGAGGCCTCGGCTGGCGAACGCCCGCGTCGGCCGCTGTCTCCAGATTCCCCTGCCGCTCTTGTCGCTGTAACACGGCGAGCAACTCATGTGGCTCAATCTGATCAATCGACCGGTGTCCGATGGCGGGTTGGAGCGAATTGCGTGCCCAGTTCAGCTTAAACATTGTTGCGGGCGCGCGGCCCTCGCGTTCCGCCTTGCCGATGTATTCGACCGCGATCGCACCGAATGTCGTCCCCGCCGCCAGCTTCGCAGCAACTCGATCGCACCCCTTTTTAGCCGCAGGGTGCTCCCCCGCCGCCGCTTTCGCGCGAGCCTTGCCGGTAGCCCCGAGTGTGACAGACGGTACTTTCCCAACGAAAGCTTCCGCTCCGAGCCGTGCGCCCGATACTTGAGACGCCAGAGCTTCCCGCCCGTCGCTGTCACCAGCAGGTACAGCGGCCGGCATCGGCGGGCTTGTAATCCCGATCCTTGGGCTTCGCCGCTCTGATGGCCGCGTCCGTAAGCGCCATTTCCGTCCCTCTGAAAAAGGCCCCCAAAAGCGCCCCCATTTCGGTGCGGCCGTGGGCGAACAAGGGCGAGCACCCGCAACCGCGTCGCAGGAGAAAATGGTAGAAGACCTTAGTTTTGTAGAGCTTTGACGGACGCTCGCGAACGTTGAAATGGTGCCCAGGAGAGGACTCGAACCTCCACGCCCTTGCGAGCGCCAGCACCTGAAGCTGGTGCGTCTACCAATTCCGCCACCTGGGCACAGAGCGCAAACTTGCGGTAGGGGGCGGCGCTTAGACGGGGCCGGCGCTGCTTGTCAACGCGGGGCGGAGCGGGCAAGAGGCCGCCGATCCTCAGCCGGGCATATCGATGTTTTCAGAGAATTTCCGAGTGGTGACCTTGTTCGGCGGCGGCGGCTTTGTCGGCCGTTATGTCGCGCAGGCGCTCTACCGCACAGGGGCTCGCGTGCGGATCGCGCAATTCGATGCACGCAAGGCTTTTTTCCTGAAGCCGCTCGGCGCGCTCGGGCAGACTCAATTCGTTGCAGCCGATATCCGTAACCCCGAGCAGGTGCGCGCGGCGATCAAGGGCAGCGACGCCGTCGTGAACCTGGTCGGCATTCTCAGGGGCGATTTCGAGGGGTTGCATGTCGACGGGGCCCGCAACGTGGCGGAAGCCTGCGCCGAGCAGGGCGTCGGCTCCCTTGTCCACATTTCCGCGATCGGTGCGGACCCCGCCAGCGAGAGCCGCTACGGCCGTACCAAAGGGGAAGGCGAGCGCGTTACCCAGGGCGTATTCCCGTCGGCCGCGATCATCCGCCCCTCGATCGTGTTCGGGCGCGAGGACAATTTCATCAACCGCTTCGCGGGCATGATGCGGATGATGCCGGTGCTGCCGGTGGTGAGCGGCCGCACCCGCTTTCAGCCGGTCTACGCGGCCGATGTCGGCAAGGCAGTGACACAAGCGGCGCTTCACCCGGCTGACCATGGCGGCAAGACGTACGAGCTGGGCGGGCCTCAAGTGATGAGCATGCGCGAGCTGATCGAGTTCATTCGGGAGGCCACAGGGCATCGCCGGGCCCTGGTCGACGTCCCGGATCCGATCGCGAAGATGATTGCGCTCGGGCTCGGCTGGATGCCTGGAGCTCCGATCACTCATGAACAGTGGTTGATGCTGCAGCGGGACAGCGTCGTCTCGCCCGGCGCGCTGGCCCTGGACGCTTTCGGCGTCCGCCCGACCCCGCTCGCAGCCGTGTCCGAAGGATGGCTGACCAGCTACCGGAACCACGGCCGCTTCGCCGCCAAGCAGCCTTATTGAGCCAATCTGCAAACACCGCTCATCCTGAGGAGCCGCTGAGCGCAGTCGAAGCGGCGTCTCGAAGGACGCACCCGCTCCTTCGAGACGGGCCTTCGACTTCGCTCAGTTCCTCCTCAAAATGAGCGGTCAAGGTAATATGTCACATGACCGCTTCTATAGTCCTCACCATCATCCTGCTCGGCATCGTCGAAGGGCTGACCGAATATCTCCCGGTCTCCTCGACCGGGCACCTGATCCTCGCCACAGAGCTGCTCGGCTTCGAAGCGCAGCGCTGGGCGCTGTTCAACATCGCGATCCAGCCGGGCGCGATCCTGGCCATCCTGGTTCTCTACTGGCGCACGTTCCGCGATGTCCTGATCGGCCTGTTCCGGCGCGAGCCTTCGTCGATCGCGTTCGTCCGCAATCTCCTCGTCGCGTTCTTCCCGGCGGTCGTGATCGGCCTGATCTTCAACGATCCGATCGAGGCGTTGCTCGAGAATGCGATCGTCGTCGCCTGGGCGCTGATCATCGGCGGGATCGCGATCCTGGTGGTCGAGCGTTTCGCTCGGCCGGTCGACGCGGGAGGCGTTTCGGGCGTCAGCCTGCGTCAGTCGATCGGCGTCGGCCTGGTCCAGTGCCTCGCGATGATCCCGGGGGTCAGCCGCTCGGGCGCGACCATCCTCGGCGCGATGAGCTTGGGCGTCGACCGCAAGACCGCCGCAGAGTTCAGCTTCTTCCTGGCCGTCCCGACGCTGACCGGAGCGACCGTCCTGCAGCTCGCCAAGCATCGCGACGAGATCACGACGGACCTCGTCGGCCAGATCGGTCTCGGCGCGCTCGTGTCGTTCATCGTCGCCCTGGTGGTGGTGAAGGCGTTCGTCGGCATCGTCACCCGCTACGGCTTCGCCCCTTTCGCCTGGTACCGGATCGTCGCCGGCGCGGCCGCCCTGGTGTGGCTCACGGTCCGCTGAAGGCCGTTCAGACAAGGCTCATGGCCATAAAGGCATAAGGCGAACGATTTGCTATAAGGCGCGTTGTTGAGTCGCGCCCGTTTCGCCAAGGAGGCCTTTATGCGTCAACTCGTCCTCGCCGCTGCGATCGCCTGTGCGTTGCCGGCTGCCGCCTCGGCCCAGTCGTCCGCCACCTTCCCGGAGGAGATGGACGAGGAGATCGTCCGCAGCCTGCCGCATCCTTATGATGTGGAAGAAGCCGGCGACCGCCTCGGGAGCGCCGTCGGCGCGATCCTGAACGTGCCGATCGGCGGCGTCATTCAGGCGATCGACCCGGCCGCGCGGGCGCACCGCAACGACACGGTGGCGGACGTCGCCGGGCGCGACGATCCGTTTTTCGAAGAGCGGGTGGAAGACGATGTGCGCGGTCTTACCTTGAAGACGGCCGATTTGATGCGGCAGCTCACGGTGGTCGCCCCGGTCCTCCGTCGCTCGCTGGCCGATCTCGAGCGCAACCTCGAAGGCGCGATCCGCCAGCGTCCCGACCGGGATTACGACGATTATCGCCGCTAGGTAGCGGCTTGCGGTTGGGGGCGGGCGGTCTCGGTCTGGGAGTGCCCGCCCACCTTCCTAGTTTGAGCCTTCGCGCGATTCGGTCCGCTGCCGGTTCGATCCCTTGGACTTCTTCTCGCCCTGGATCGCCTCTCCGCTGACGCCCTTTGCGCGCTCATGCTCCTTGAGCGTGGGGTTGCCGGCATTGTTGCTGCCCTTTCCGTTCCCGCTATTGTCGCGCATCTTCGATCTCCTTCGGGCGGGCTAACGAAGCGGGCGCACAAGCGTTGCGCCTCTCGCCCAGCCGGTCTGCACACCTTATCTGGCCATCATGTTCCGCTTTCTCCTGATGCCGCTGGTCGCTCTTCTCGCAAGCTGCTCCCCCCTCAACACCTTCAACGCCATCGTCCCGAAAGACCGGGATGTCGCCCAGGTGGCTCGCGACCAGATCTTCCGAGATGGGCCGCGGGGCCGGCTCGATCTCTACGCGCCGCTCAACAGGGCGGCCGACGCGCGGCTCCCCGTCATCGTCTTCTTCTATGGCGGGTCGTGGGCATCGGGCGCCAAGGACGGCTATGCGTTCGTCGGCCGCGCCCTTGCCGCGCAGGGGTTCCTGGTCGCGATCCCTGACTACCGGCTGGTTCCCGACGTCCGCTATCCGCAGTTCCTGGAGGACGGCGCCGAGGCGGTGCGCTGGGTGCGCGGCAACGCGGCCCGTTTTGGCGGGGACGGCGAACGCATCGTTCTCGCCGGCCATTCGGCGGGCGCGTACAATGCCGCGATGTTGGCCTTCGACCAACGGTGGCTGGGTCAGGACACCAAGGCGGTGCGCGGCTTTGCCGGCCTCGCCGGACCCTATTCCTTTCTGCCGTTGGACAATCCCGCCACGCGAGCCGCTTTCGGCCGAGAGCGCGACTTGGCCGCGACGCAGCCCGTCAGTCATGCCGGGCCGGGCGATCCGCCCGCGCTGTTGCTGGTCGCCGGCAAGGACAATCTGGTCTACCCGCATAATGCCGAGCGGCTCGCCGCGGCACTGGGGCGAGGCGGCGTCGCCGTCGACGTCCGAACCTATGCCGGGGTCGGCCATGTGGGCATCGTCATCGCGATCGCCCGCCCGTTTCGGCGCAAGGCCCCGGTCCTGCGCGACCTTGCCGACTTTGCCCGGCGAGCGACCGCTCCGACCCCCAGGACGCCCGCGACGCGCTGATTCGCTGGCCGTCAGGGCCCTGCAAATTGCGTCGGCCGCCCGCCTGTCGATGCGGAGCGGCGGTTTGTCGAGGCGCCGGGCGCTTTGCAGAAGCACGCCGCCGCGTGGTCGAACCAGGCGCGCGGAGCGCCTACCCCTCGCTTATCCCGGGATCAGCGGCGCAGGACCAAGGATCGTCCTCATCCCTCGATCGGAGGTTCTGCGTCGCACCCCTTACAAAAGACAGGATCAGGGAAAATGTTCGCTCGCACTCTCACCGCTCTCGCTGGCGCCGCTCTGCTGGCCGCCACTCCGGCCGTTGCTCAGAATACGGCCAGCCTGTCGGTCGATACCGCCGACCTCAACCTGGCGACGGAAGCAGGCCGCGCCAAGCTTGACCGGCGGCTTCGCAAGGCGGCGAACCAAGTCTGCGACATGGGGACCACGGGCCTGCCGATGCAGATCGCGTTCCAGGTCTGCCGCGATGACGTGCTCGCCTCGGCCGGCCAGCAGGTCCAGCAGCTCGCTGCAAACAAGACCGGCCGGATCCAACTCGCGCGCAACGCGCGCTGACCCGACCTTCACGAGCGAAAAAGAGGCGCGGACCGGGAAGGGTCCGCGCCTCTTTTCGTGCGCCTTTCCGAACGGCCGATCAGGCCGCTTCGTCGAACTCGTCGGCGGTCTGGACCGGGCCGGAATCCTGGCCCTTGGCGGAAACGTCGCGATCGACCAGCTCGATGATCGCGATCGGCGCCGCGTCCGAGGCGCGGATGCCGGCCTTGATGACCCGCGTATAACCGCCCTCGCGGCCCGCGTAGCGCGGCGCCAGCACATCGAACAGCTTGACGAGCTGCGTGTCGTCGAGGAGGCGCGCATGGGCGAGCCGGCGGTTGGACAAGCCGCCGCGCTTGGCGAGCGTGATCAGCTTCTCGAGATAGGGCCGCAGCTCCTTGGCCTTGGCGGTGGTGGTGGTGATCTGCTCATGCTTGATGAGCGCAGCCGCCATGTTGCGGAACAGGGCCGCCCGGTGGCTGGAGGTGCGCTGGAGCTTACGCCCGCCGACGCGATGACGCATGATGTCTGTCCTTCGTTCGTCCCGGAACCGTGCCGGACCCCATCGAAGTAGCACTTCGACGGGAACCCCGATCAGGCATTCCGGGCCAGGCGATCGAAAAAGGGGACCGCCCATACCCAAGCGCGCGAGCGGGCGGATGCCCTTCGCGACCGCGCGCTCCTCGACGATCCCGGTCGGGATGTCAACAAGTGCCAGCGCCTATTGGGCGTTGCCGGGCGGCTCGGCCGTCGCGTTGGCGCCCTGATCGGCCGCGGCGTTGCCGCCAAATTGCTCGATGTCGGCGGCCTCCTCGGCGGCGGCTTCGTTGGCGAGGGCGGCGTCGGCGGCAAGATCGGCCTCGCTGGCCGGAGCGTCGGGCCCCGCCGCTTGCGGCGCCGCCGCCTCCTCACTCCCCCCTGCCCCGCCGCCGCCGCCGCACGCGGCGAGGAGAAACAAGGCGGGCAGGATCGATCGGGTCACGTGCATTCTCCTGAAGCGACCCTGCCATAGCGTCGGCGCGACCGCTTGCAAAAGCGCGACTGCACGCGGCGGATGTTGCTGAAGTTGCCGCGCAGGCATTCCGGCGTTGAGCGGCGGCAGGGGTGAGTAAGACATTGGCGGGGTATGAGCGAGCGGGGCGGCTGTAGGACAGCCCCTCTTCGCCCGCTCGTGACGCTCACGGAACGACCGCCCTGCCCCCGTCGTTCAAAGGGAAAGGAGCCCGCGTATGCCGAGCCTGCCCAGCCTTGAGATGCTCACCCGGGTCGGCTTTGCCGCGCGCGGGCTGATGTATGTAGTGATCGGCTACCTCGCCTTGCGCTTCGGCCAGACGGAGAGCGGCGAAGGCGCGCTGGGCTATCTGGCCGAGGGCAGCGGCAAGCTGCTGCTCGGCGTCATGGCGCTCGGCTTCGTCGCCTATGGCGTGTGGCGGGTGTCGGAAGCTTTGCTCGATACCGAAGGCCACGGCACGGACGCCAAGGGAATGGCGGCGCGGATCGGCGGGGCGCTCAGCGGAATCATCCACATCGGGCTGGCGATCGTCGCCGCCAATCTCGCGTTCGGGCGGGGCGGGTCAGGCGGCGGACAGAGCGGCGCCGAACAGGGCGCGGCCACCGTCCTCGCCTTGCCCGGCGGCCCGCTGCTGCTGCTCGTCGCCGGCGCGGTGCTGATCGGGGCTGGCCTGTGGCAGCTCGTCAAGGCGGCCAAGGCCGACTTCCTCCGCCACCTCGACGGGCGCGTGGCGCGCCAGGCGTGGGTGATGTGGCTGGGCCGCGCCGGCTATGCGGCGCGAGGCCTCGTGTTCGCCATCATCGGCTGGTCGCTGCTCCAGGCGGGCCTGGCCGACAGCGCGGCCCCCGTCGGCGGCATGGAGCAGGCGCTCGGCTCGCTCTCCGGCACCTTGCTGGCGGGGGTCGCGCTGGGCCTGCTGCTGTTCGGCTTGTTCAGCTTCGTCGAAGCCCGCTACCGCCGGATCAATGATCCGAACGTGGCGGCGCGATTGAAGGGCGCGGTGCGGGCTTGAGCCATCCTGCGCGTATTCGGGACGGCGCGCCCTCACCCGCCGACAGCCTTTTCTTGTGCGCTTGCGCTACGGATGCCACCGTAGGCCGGCTTAGCAATGACGAAGTTCGCACCGCCTAATCGGTCCTCCTCCCGAGCCCGAGGTAATCACTTCGCGGAATGACAAGACCGGGATGAAAAGCCGATGGGGTTCAAGAACCCCCACCGGCCTCTGTTCACAGGATAAAGTCTGCCGACGTGAGCGCAGCGTGATTGGCGATCGACACCGCAAAGTCGGCCACGCCGTCGCCATTCACGTCGCCCGTCAGAGTCGAGCCGTCGTACCGAAGTTCACCGGCCTTCTTCGTGAATGCCGCATTCCCGATGAAGGTGAACGCCTGATCCCTCACGGCCTTGCTGTTGGCGTCGAGCTGGCTGAGGTCGATCTTGTCCCCCCTCGCGAAGTCCAGGATCGTGTCGCCACGCTCAAGCGTGCTGAATACGAACGTATCCGCCCCTTGGCCGCCAACCAAGGTGTCCGAACCGGCAAAGCCGTTCAGGACGTCGTTGCCGCCCCGCCCTTCAAGCCTGTTCGCGACATCGTTGCCCCAGATCACGTCTCTGGCGGAACCCCCGATCGCATTCTCGATCACGGTGCCGTAGGCGATGCTGAGATTCATATATTCGGTGGCGGCGACGCCCGACACGCCCGTATCCGCGGCAATCGCCTTGGTGATCCCAGGCAAACCGTCACGTACCGCAGCGTCCAGGTCCCGCTGCGTCCAGACCCGCAGGGAGACACCGAGCTGTTCGCCCAATGCTGCGCGAGCGGCATTCACTTCCGACAAGGTGGGGATCGACTGACCGACGGAGCTGAACGCGCCATCATGGAGGTCGATGAAATTGCCTGCCTTGAAGCCCGACAGGTCCAGAGTGTCGACACCTCCGGCATCATAGATCGTGACGTTTGGATATGGATTCTTGCCGAAGTCGTAGACGTAGCGATCCGCGTTCGAGTTGAAGCCGTACGTCGTGTCGCCGGTCCGCGTCGTCAAATCGGCTCCGTAGACGGACTGAACTGCAAGAACGTCGTGCAGCATCGGTGTTTGCGAATAGGCAGTCTGCTGCGTGAGCCAATTTCGCGTGAACTGCCCCGTGATGTTGCCATCCCAGTAGGACATGATGCTGTACTGCGTGGTATCCTGGGCGTACTCGGCAAGTCCGTTATAGTCTTGCGTCACGTTCGGATCGTAATTGTACTGACCGGGATGGGACAATCCGATCGCGTGACCGATTTCGTGGACGAGTGTCGTCGAACCGTACCCACCACCGCCGAACCAAAGGTTGGTCACGTTGTCGACGTAAGGATCGTTGACGAAAACGTCGCTCTGGAACTTCCAGCCTTCCTTAGTCGGATAATAAGCATAGGCCTGAGCCGGATCGAGGGAGTTCGAGAACTGGATGTCTCCGCCGGTACCGTTCGTTTCCTCAAAGGAGAGCGGGACCAAGTCATCCCAAAGCTGGATCGAGAGCCGGGCCTCGGCCTTTTGCACCTCGCTGAACGGCGAAAGGCCGGCGGCAGCGGAAAAGCCGATGGTCGGATTGTTGTAGAGGCCGGTAAGATGATCCTTCGTCAGGAAGGTGTAGGTGATGACGCCGTTGCCGTCGGTTAGCGGGGCGCCGGCATCAATCTGACCGACGACCTGATCAAGAGTGTAGATCTCCTTGCCCTGGAAAGTGCCGCCGGCGAGGGGATCAAGGCTTGCGTCATGAGCGCTGGACCTGATAACTCTGTCATCCGCCGTGAACCGATCAGACGAAGTTTTTCTGACGCTCATCCTATTTCCCCCTCTGGACCACGGCCGCTGCCGCTGCCGACAAGACAGGCTGACCAGAGTCAGCCCGCGAGTCAATCACCGTCTGTGATACGGCCGAATTTCCAAAGCTTTAGCAGAAAGCGCGCAGGCTTGAATGTCATCTTTGTGGTGTCCGCACAGCGTTGCGACGCAGGTGCCGAGAACGCGACGCTGTCGGGCGTCGAACCGCGCGTACCGTCGACCATTCAGACCGCCTTCGCTCCCTGAAGCGGGTAGGGGCGCCCCAGCGCGTCTGCTGGCAGGCCGAGTCCGACATGGAGCCGTCGTATGGTTGCAAGGGTGAGCGGCCGATTGCGCGCCAGCACTTCGGACCCCCGACCGCGACCGCCCAGGAAAAGGCTGCAACGCCAACCGCCAGGCCGCGCTGCTCCATTACAACCTCGATCAGCGCGATCGGGTCGGGCGCGGCGATCCGGTGGGTCTCGGCTTCATAGGCTTGGATCAAGGTCGTGAGACTGTCGAGCCGGTCGCCTTCCGCCGTTCCGGCGCGCGCCGTCAGAAGTGTCTCGATTTCCGCGAGCGCGGCGTCATAGTCCCGCTCGCTGCGGAGAGGCTTCGCCGGCACCATTCACCACCTGCCTTATACGAGTTGAAGTTCGACACGCCTACCAACGACGGCGGCAGCGCGTTGCAAGGTCTCAATCGTCACGTTCCCATCATTCGGGTCGAGGACCCGGGCGACCTGGGTGCGGCTGGTGCGCATGAGTTTGGCGAGTGCGTTCTGGCTGAGGTTGCGGTCGCGCATCGCCTTGGCGAGCTGCCAGGCGATGACTTCCTTGATCGCCCTGGCCTGAAATCTCGGCAGCACGCCTTCTTCTTCGAGGAAGCTGTCGAGCGTCGTGCCGCGATGTTTGTTGTTAGCCATGGTTCACCTTTTTCGCGGTCCTGAACCAACCCCCTATCGTCTGCAACGATGTATCAACGGCTTGTAGTGCAAGAAAAGGGAGCAGGCAAAAGCCGTCGGAGAAGACTAGATGAGATTTGGGATCCCTTCCGCGCTCGCGGTTGTAGCGCTCATGACTGCCGGATGCGGTTCCGCGCAGGCTTCGAACTTGGACCCAGCAAACGATGGACACTGCACGGCAGTGACATACGTCTTCCAGAAAGATGCAGCGTCGAACCCGAAAGCCACAGCCGAACAGAAGCGAGCGTTGTCGATGACCTTCGAATGGTATGCGGCGCGTGCACGAGCAAATGCCGCCGAGCGGGACGATGTTATTGGGGTGATGCGCGAGATGAAGCCCGTCTTAGTAGCCGTTGCCGCCGAGCCGGAAGCAGCAAGAGACGAGTTAGTCGCATGTGCCAAGCGGGCGGCAGATGATCCGAGCTTTGCAGCGGCTCTGCGCAAACGCTAAACGGTGCCCTGACTAAACCAACCGGCTCTGCTTCACCGCCGCCTCGATGAAGCTCGCAAACAGCGGATGCGGCTCGAACGGTTTGCTCTTCAGTTCCGGGTGGAATTGCACCCCGACGAACCAGGGATGATCCGGCCGCTCGACGATCTCCGGCAGCGCGCCGTCGGGGCTCATGCCGCTGAAGACGAGGCCGCCGCGCTCCAGGGCGTCGCGATAGTGGACGTTGACTTCGTAGCGGTGGCGGTGGCGTTCGCTGATCTCCGCTTCGCCGTAGATGGAACGGACGACGCTGTTGCCGTCCAGCTTCGCGCGGTAGGCGCCGAGGCGCATGGTGCCGCCGAGGTCGCCCGCGGCGTGCCTTCTTTGCGCCAGACCCGCCGGGTCCATCCATTCGGTGATGAGGCCGACGACGGGCTCTTCCGTCTCGCCGAACTCGGTGGTGCTGGCGGCCGATATGCCGGCGAGATTGCGGGCCCCTTCGATGCAGGCCATCTGCATGCCGAGGCAGATGCCGAAGAAGGGGACGCCGCGCTCGCGGGCGAAGCAGACGCTGGCGATCTTGCCCTCGCTGCCGCGCTCGCCGAAGCCGCCGGGGACGAGGATGGCGTGGCAGGGCTCGAGATCGGGGGCGATCTCGGCGGCTTCATGCTCGAACAGTTCGGCGTCGAGCCAGCGTATGTTGACCTTGACGCGGTTGGCGATGCCGCCGTGGACGAGCGCCTCGGTGAGGCTTTTGTAGGCGTCCTGGAGGCCGACATATTTGCCGACCACGCCGATCGTGACCTCGCCCTCCGGGTTGCCGAGCGCGTCCATCACGCCCTCCCAGCGGCCGAGGTCCGGCTCCGGGGCGTCGAGGATGCCGAATGCGCGCAGGGTCTCGGCGTCGAGGCCTTCGCGGTGATATTGGAGCGGGACGGCGTAGATGCTCTTGGCATCCAGCGCGGGGATGACCGCCTCGACGCGGACGTTGCAGAATTGCGCGATCTTGGCGCGCTCGCTGGTCGGGAGCGGGCGATCGACGCGGCACAGGAGGAGGTCGGGCTGGATGCCGAGGCTGGTGAGATCGCGGACGCTGTGCTGGGTGGGCTTGGTCTTCAGCTCACCGGCGGCGGCGATGTAGGGGACGAGCGTGGTGTGGATGAAGACCGCGTTCTTGCGGCCCGTCTCGTCGGTGCCGAGATCGTTGCGCAGCTGGCGGATCGCTTCGATGAAGGGCAGCGATTCGATGTCGCCGACGGTGCCGCCGATCTCGCAAATGATGAAGTCGTGGCCGTCGGTCTCGGCGCGGGCGAAGGCCTTGATCTCGTTGGTGACGTGCGGGATGACCTGGACGGTGGCGCCGAGATAGTCGCCGCGGCGCTCCTTGGCGATGATGTCGCGGTAGATGCGGCCGGTGGTGATGTTGTCGCTCTGGCGGGCGGCGACGCCGGTGAAGCGCTCATAATGACCGAGGTCGAGATCGGTCTCGGCGCCGTCATCGGTGACGTAGACCTCGCCATGTTGATAGGGCGACATCGTGCCCGGATCGACGTTCAGATAGGGGTCGAATTTGCGGATGCGGACGGTGTAGCCGCGCGCCTGCAGGAGGGCGGCGAGCGAGGCGGCCATCAGGCCTTTACCCAATGAGGAGACCACGCCGCCGGTGATGAAAATGAACCGGGCCATGGGAGTCGAGGGTTAGCGGCGGGCGGGCGGATTGGGCAAGGGTAAAAGGGGCGGTGCGTCCTTCGAGACGCCGCTTCGACTTCGCTCATCGGCTCCTCAGGATTAGCGGCTCCAGCTTCCCAAACCGCTCGTCCTGAGGAGCCGCTGAGCTTGTCGAAGCGGCGTCTCGAAGGAGGATTACTGCTTCGGGGCGGCCTCGTTCGCCGGAACCGGGACCGGGCGGATCTGGTCGCGCGCGGAGCTGGTGTTGGCGGCCGGGACCGCGGCGGCGGCGCCGGCGAGCGGGTCGTCGGCGAGCGGGACCTGCCCTGAGTTGACGGCGCCCGGGACCGGCGCGGGCTGGCCGACCGGGGTAGTCGAGGCCGGGCGGCGGGACAGCGACGGATCGATCGTGGTCGGCGCGCGCTGCACGGCGGCGAGGCCGGCGAGGACGATCGAGAGGACCACGAATAGCCCGGCGAGGATGGCGGTGGCGCGGGTCAGGAAATCGGCGGCGCCGCGCGCGGTCATGAGGCCGGAGGAGGAGCCGCCGACGCCGAGGCCGCCGCCTTCCGAGCGCTGCATCAGGATCACGGCGACAAGCGCGGCCGCGACGATGGTCTGGACGATGAGAATGAAGGTGAAGAGCATGTCGCTATCCCATCGAAGTGGTACTTCGATGAGGTCCCTGGTTGGAGGAGGTTGGGGAGCGACTTAGGGGATGGGGCTCCCCCGATCAACTAGCGGCCGGCTCCCGCCGCGGCTTCGATGATGGGGACGAAGTCCTTGGCGGTGAGGCTGGCCCCGCCGACCAGTGCGCCGTCGACGTCCGGGACGGCGAACAGTTCGGCGGCATTGTCGGGCTTGACCGAGCCGCCGTAGAGGATCCGGACGGAGCCGCCGCGGCCGCCGAGCGCGCGGCCGAGCTCGGCGCGGATCGCGGCGTGCATCTCGGCGACGTCCTGCGGGGTGGCGGTGTTGCCGGTGCCGATCGCCCAGATCGGCTCATAGGCGACGACGATCTCGCCCTCACCTTCCCCGATCTGCGGAAGCGAGCCGGCGAGCTGACCGGAGACGATCTCGACCGCCCTCCCCGCGCGGCGCTCCTCGTCGCTTTCGCCGACGCAGACGATCGCCTGCAGGCCCTGGCGGAGCGCGGCCTCGGCCTTGCTCCTGACCGCTGCGTCGGATTCGCGGTGCTCGGCGCGGCGCTCCGAATGGCCAACGATGATGAGCCGGGCGCCCGCTTCTTTGAGCATGGCGGCCGAGACGCTGCCGGTAAAGGCGCCGCTGTCCTTGCCATGGCAGTCCTGCGCGCCGACGGCCAAGCCGGCGGAGCGGGCGCGGGCCGGCGCGATCAGGGTGAAGGGCGGGCAGACGGCGACGTCGACGCCGGGCGAATTGCGGGCGGCGCTCGCGATCGCGCCAAGCTCCTTCAGCTGGGCAAGGCTGCCGTTCATCTTCCAGTTGCCGACCACCAGCTTTCGACGCACGCCCGTTTCCCTCTTGTCCCGATCGGTTGCGGGCGCGCCTAGCAAGGCGGGGGGCGCGCGCCAAGCTTGCCGCCGTCCAGCGCCCTTCCTATGACGCGCCGGACCTTCCCTTCCCCGCCGGACCCTTCATGCTCAATTTCTTTCGCAAAGGCATCACTTCCAAGCTCATGCTGGTCGTCCTCGGGATCGGTCTGTTCGCGATCGTCGCGACCGGGTTCGGAACCGACGGCATGGGCGGGCTCGGCGGCGGCGGCACCACCGCCACCACCGGCGACACCCTGGTCGAGGTCGGGGACCAGACGGTAACCTCGACCGAGATCAGCGACCAGGTGAACCGTCAGATCGACCGGCTTCGCCAGCAGAATCCGGAGCTCGACCTCGCCACCTTCTTCCGCGGGGGCGGCTATGAGGAAATCCTGAACCAGCTGGTCACGGCCAAGGCGATGCTGGGCTTTGGCCGCGAGCAGGGCTTTGCCGCCTCCAAGCGGATGGTGGATGGCGAGATCGCCAGCGTGCCGGCCTTCCAGAATCTGGCCGGCCAGTTCGATCCCGAGGCTTTCCAGCGCGCCTTGCGATCGGAGCGCATCTCCGAGCAGCAGCTGCGCGAGGATCTCGAAGGCAGTTTGATCCAGCGGCAGATCCTGGTCCCGGTCGGTGGGTCCCCGTTCGTGCCGCAGGGCCTTGCCCAGCAATATGCTTCGCTGCTGCTGGAGCAGAGGAGCGGCAGCGTCGGCCTGGTCACGTCCGAGGCGGTTGCGGCCGGGCTTGCACCTGGCGACGCTGAGATCGCCGCCTTTTTCCGGCAGAACCAGGCGCGCTACGCGGTGCCCGAGCGACGCGTCGTCCGCTTTGCCCCGATCGGCGCCGAACAGGTCGCGGCCGCCGCGCAGCCGACGGAAGCCGAGCTCCAGGCCGCTTATCGAGATGCCGGCGCCAAATATGCCGCGCGCGAGAGCCGCGACCTCAGCCAGGTCGTGCTGCCCGGCCAGGCGGCCGCCCGCGCATTCGCGGCCAAGCTGGCCGGCGGGACGAGCTTTGCGCAGGCCGCAAGCCAGGCCGGATTTAGCGTCGCCGACACTCGTCTTGGCGCTCAGGAGCGGCAGGCGTTCGAGCGGCTGACCAACGCGGCGGTGGCGAATGCCGCCTTTTCCGCGGCGCAGGGCGGGACCACGCAGCCGCTCCAGTCCGCGCTCGGCTGGCACATCGTTCGTGTCGAAGCGATCAACAACCGCCCGGCCGTTCCCTTCAACAATGTGCGCGCCGAGCTTGTCACCCAGGTGAGCGAGCGCAAGCGCCAGGAGGCGCTCGCCAATCTCGTCACCCGGATCGACGATGCACTTGGCGGCGGCGCGAGCATGGAAGAAGCGGCACAGGCCAACGGGCTTCGCATTCAGGAGACCCCTGCGCTCACCGCCACCGGCCAGAATCCGGCCGACCCGGCGTTTCGTGCCCCGCCCGAACTCCAGCCGATCCTGAAAGCCGGGTTCGACATGAGCGCCGATGAGGACCCAGTGGTGGAGACGATGGGGCCGGCCCAGTTCGCGATCGTCGCCGTCAGCCGGATCGTGCCGGCCGCCCCGCCCGCCCTTGCTCAAATCCGCGAGCAGGTTCGTGCGGACCTGATCCGCGATCGCGCCTCCGCCCGGGCGCGGACGCTGGCCCAGAGCCTTGCCGACAAGATCAATCGTGGCATGGCGCCCACCCAGGCGTTCGCAAGCGCGGGCGTCCGGCTGCAGCCCTTGCAGCGGATCAGCGCCCGGCGGATCGACATCGCCCGGTCCGGGCAGCAGGTGCCGGCCCCGCTGGTGATGCTGTTCAGCCTCCCCAAGGGACGCGCCAAGATCCTCGCCGCACCGGGCGGCGCGGGCTGGTTCGTCGTGCACACGGAGAATACTGTCCCCGGCAATTCCGCGAGCCAGCCCCAGCTCATCCAGGCGACCCGCACCCAGTTCGAGCGCATCCTTGGCGACGAATATAGCGCACAGTTCGCCCGCGCCGTGCAGAACCGGCTGGAGGTCGAGCGGAACGAGGGCCAGATCCGCTCGCTCAAGCAGCAGCTTCAGGGCGGCGGGCCGGTCCAGTAAGGCTCACGCGAGCAAACGCGCGACGCGCAGCTCGTCGTTCCTTTATCCATCGAAGCACATGATCCTTGTCATCGACAATTACGACAGCTTCACCTGGAATCTGGTCCACTATTTGCGCGAGCTTGGGGCGGACGTGCGGGTGGCCCGTAACGACGAGATCAGGGTCGAGCAGGCGATGGCGAGCGAGGCGGACGGAATCCTGATCTCGCCGGGTCCAGGGACACCGGACGAGGCCGGGATTTCGCTCAGGCTGGTCGAGGCTTGCGCTGAGGCATGGCGGCCCCTGCTGGGTGTGTGCCTCGGTCACCAGGCGATCGCGCAGGCGTTCGGAGGGGAGGTGACGCGGGCGGGCGCGCCGATGCACGGCAAGACGTGCCCGGTCGATCATGATGGGAGCGGAGTTTTCGCAGGCCTTCCCTCGCCTTTCACCGTGGCGCGCTATCACAGCCTCGCCGTCGCGCCGGACAGCGTTCCGCCCTGCCTGATGGTGAACGCGACCGCGCCGGACGCCACCGTGCAGGGACTGCGCCACCGCGAACTGCCGATCCATGGCTTGCAATTCCATCCCGAGAGCGTGGCCAGCGAAGAAGGCCATGCGCTGCTGGCGAATTTCCTGAGATTATGCAGTCCGACTATCCATTGTTCGTCGGAACCTGACCGGACTCGGGCGGTTAACGAGGCTGCCGTTGCCGTCGCTCGGCGGGGAGAGATGCCGCACGAAAGGTGACGAGTGTTCGGGTTCGAGGCCTATCACATCCTGCTCGCAGCGGTAGGCGCGGCTATCATCCTATCCTTCTGGCTGCCCCGCTTCCTGTCGGGGCGCGAGCCCGCGACCTCGGCGCTCCTGATCCTGGCGGGCTTTTCGGCTTTCTCGCTGATCCCGGGCATGCCGGCCGCGCTCAACCCAGTGGCGAACCCACGCCCTTGGGAGATCGTGAGCGAAATGTGCGTTGTCGTCGCCCTGTTCGGCACCGGGCTTCGCATCGACCGCATCCCCGGCCGGGGAAGATGGGTGCCCACGGTCAGACTGCTCGTAGTCGCGATGCCGATCTGCATCCTCCTCACCGCGATCGTCGGGTGGACCGTAGCCGGCATGACGCTGGCTGGCGGCCTGCTGGTCGGCGCAATCCTCGCGCCGACCGATCCGGTCCTCGCCAGCGACGTTCAGGTAGGTCCGCCTCATGAAGGCGGCGAACATCCGGTGCGGTATACGCTGACCACGGAAGCGGGGTTGAACGACGGCCTCGCCTTTCCTTTCGTACATCTCGGCATCGCGATTGCCGCCGCCGGAGGCCTGAGCTGGGCGTTGGCAGGCGAATGGATCGTGCGCGATATCGTTTATCGAGTTGCGGTGGGTGGCGCGGCCGGAGCGGCCGTCGGCTGGTTGCTCGGCAAAGTCATGTTCGAATGGCCGCGGGAGAATGCGCTTTCCAACACCGGTTCCGGCGTGATCGCATTGGCAGGCGTGCTGCTCGCCTATGGGTTCACCGAACTGGTGGAAGGCTACGGCTTCATTGCCGCTTTCATCTCCGGCTTCGCTTTGCGGCGATTGGAGACCGGTCATCACTTTCATCGCAAGCTCCACGATTTCTCGGAGGCGCTGGAGCATGCGCTGACCGCGATCCTGCTGGTCGCGCTCGGCGCTGCAATCCCGAGTCTCCTGCCCTATTTCGAGTGGAGCCACGCGGCGATCGGCGCTGCGCTCATCTTCCTGATCCGGCCGTTTGTCGGCTGGGTGTCGCTCATCGGGACGGCGATGCGCGGACGGGCGCGCCTGGTCGTTTCGTTCTACGGCGTTCGCGGGATCGGATCGATCTACTATCTCGCTTATGCCGGGCACCACGTGGAACTGCTCAACGAGCCGCAACTCTGGGCTACAATCGCCTTCACGATCCTGCTTTCAACGATCGTTCACGGCCTGACTGCCGGGATCGCGGTGGATCGGGTGACCGGCACGAGCGAAGACGGAGCAGACGCGGAGCGGGATAGACGTGATGGCGCTAGCGTTTCTGAGGCCGCAGCCAGAGCCTGACCAGCTTTACGGCGCCTTCTCGTCCACGCTGTCTCCCGTCCGGATCACCTGGCTCAGCGCGCCGGCCATGATGCCGGCGGGAAGCGCGATCAGACCGACGCCGACAATCGCCAGCGCTCCCGCCGCAACCTTGCCGCCCGGCGTGATGGGGAACACGTCGCCATAGCCGATCGTGGTCATAGTCACGACCGCCCACCACATCGAGCGCGGGACGGAGCCGAACTTGTCAGGCTGGATGTCGCCCTCGATCCAGTAAAGCGCAGTCGCGGCCGCGATCAGCACCGCCCCGGCGAGCGCGATCACCAGGATCAGCTCGTCCTTGCAGACGCGCACCGCGCGGGTGAGGTGGGTCATCGCGTCGCTCATCCGGCCGAGCTTGGCGAGCCGGACGATGCGGGCGAGCCGAGCCATCCGCAGGATCGAGGCATTGCCGACGATGAAGGGTAGCAGGCTGACGACGATTACAATGAGATCGAGGATCGACCAGGGCGAGAGCACGAAGCGGAGGCGGCACCGCCATGCCGGAGTGTCGCCGGGCTCTTCCGCGATCGTCCAGAAACGCGCCAGATATTCGGCGAGGAAGATGAGGGCGAGGATGAGCTCCGTCCCGACGAACGCCGCGCCGTAGCGATTCTCCAGCTCCGGCTCGGTCTGGAGCACGCCGACCACTGCGGCGAAGACGATCAGCCAGGCAAGGACGAGGTTGATGGGTGACAGGCCCCTGTGCCGCCATGCGCGCGGGTCCAGTTGCCGATACAATCGCGCCCGCAGCGTACCGCTTGCTTCCACCGGTCGTCTCCCCCGCCGCTTTGAGGCAGGTTAGACGAATGCGGCCGATTTAGGAAACGAACCCGGGCGGCCGCTCAAGCGAGCGCGTAGCTTTCGAGATATCCGCAGCGCTCGCACCTGAAAGTGGTGATCCCGAACTGGTCGTTCTTCGACATCTTCACGCCGCCATACCAGACGCTCCGGGGCTCGCCGTCCTGCCACTTGCTGGCTTCGGCGATGCCATAGCCCTGGTCGACGATGAAGCCGGCGGACAGGTTGCCGCCGCATTTCGCGCAGCTGCTCGGCGGTCGCATCAAATTCTCCCTCGTTCTCCGGTGAAGGCTGACAGCTCGCCCGACGAGCCGCAATCAGGTATTCAGTCGGGAGATGAAGCTTTGTCGAGCCGGGCAGTCTGGTCGGCCGGGAGCCGCAGCTCCAGGCTTCCAAGCAACTCCTCGAGCTGCTCGACGCTGGTCGCGCTGGCGAGGGGCGCGGTGACGCCGGGCTGGGCCGCGGCCCAGGCGAGAGCGACCTGGGCGGGCGTGGCGCCGAGCTGCGCGGCGACAGCGTCGATGGCGGCGAGGACGCGCGGGCCTTTGCCCTCCAGATAAGGTGCCACGCGGTCGCCGCGCACGCTCTTGGCGAGGTCGGCGGAAGAGCGGTACTTGCCCGTGAGATAGCCGTTGGCGAGGCTGTAGAAGGTGGCGACGCCGAGCCCGCGGCGCTGCGCGACCTGGTCAAGGGCGTCCTCGAAGCGGGGGCGCTCCAGGATCGAATACCAGGTCTGGAGGACGGAATAGCCGGTCCAGCCGTTAGTGGCGCTGATGTCGAGCGCGGCCTCGAGCCGCGGCGCTTCGATCTGGGAAGCGCCGAGCGCACGCACCTTGCCGGCGCGCACCAGCCGATCGAACGCGGCGAGCGTTTCCTCGAGCGGCGTCTCCGCGTCGTCCTTGTGGGCGTAATAGAGGTCGATATAGTCGGTTCGCAGCCGGCGCAGCGAGCCTTCCACCGCGCGCTCGATATTGGCGGCGTCGAGCCCGCCGATGAAGCCGACCTTGGTCGCTACAGCCACGTCGTCGCGGCGGCCGCGGCGGGCAAGCCAATTGCCGATCACCGTCTCCGATTCGCCGCCCTTCAACCCGGGCACCCAGGCGGCATAGACGTCGGCCGTGTCCACCATCGTGCCGCCGCCCGCAACGAAGGCGTCGAGGATGCGGAAGCTGGTCGGCTCGTCGGCGGTCCAGCCGAACACGTTGCCGCCGAGGATCAGGGGCGGGGTCCGGAGCCCACTGGCTCCCAGCGATCGTAGCTCGGGCATGGCTCTGCTCCCCCTTGGCTGGTCTGCCGGTCAAGTCTTGGCGGCATCGTGGCTTGGCGGCTAGAGGCGGACGTCATGCAGCAGGTCACCGGCATCGTCGAGATCGACACCGAGCGGCAGGGGCTGCTCGACATCACTTTCCGGATCACGCCTTGGGTGACGGGGCTCGGAATCCGGGACGGGCTGCTGACCCTGTTCTGCCGGCACACCTCGGCCTCGCTGCTGATTCAGGAGAATGCGGCGCCCGCCGCGCGAGCGGACCTCGAGCGCTACTTCGCGGCGATCGCGCCGGAGGACCCGGCCCGCTATGCCCATGGCGAGGAAGGCCCGGACGACATGCCCGCGCATCTAAGGACCGCGCTGACGCAGACGCAGCTGTCGATCCCGGTGGTGGGCGGGCACCTCGCACTCGGCACCTGGCAGGGCATCTACCTGTTCGAGCATCGCCGCAGCCCGCATCGAAGGACGATCGCGCTGCATCTGATCGGCGAGTGAAGCCATAGAGGGACAGCTCGTCCAGCAGCAGCAACTCTCGAATCCGATTGGAGAAAACCCCGATTCGCGGTAGCGACGACTCGGGAGGGGATTGGGGGGAATGTTCGACTTTCTGGTCGCGCCGGAAAACTTGCCGTTCGCGATCGCGCTCGCGCTGATGCTGATGATCGGAGCGGTCGAGGCGCTGGGCCTGGGCGCAAGCGCCGCGCATCTCGACGTACACGCCGATGCGGACGGCGGCGACCTGCTGGGCTGGCTCGGCGTCGGCGAGGTCCCCCTGCTGGTGACCTTGGTCGTCCTGCTCGCCCTGTTCGGTCTCATCGGCGTGGGCTTGCAGCAGTTCGCGGCGGCGCTGATCGGCGCTCCCCTGTCGCCCTGGCTTGCCGCGCCGGTCGCATTCGTCGCCGCGCTCCCGCTGCTCGGGCTTGCTTCGCGGGCGCTGGCGCGGATCATGCCCGGCGACGAGACGACGGCAGTCAGCCTGGACAGCCTGGTCGGCAAGCGCGCGCAGATCACGGTCGGCTCCGCCCGCCGCGGTTCGCCCGCACAGGCGCGCGTCCGGGACGTTCACGGCCAGAGCCACTATGTCATGGTCGAGCCGGTGACCGATGGCCAGTCGGTCGGCGCGGGCGAGACCGTGCTGCTGGTCGCACGCGAAGGCCAAGTTTTCATCGGGCTTGCGGAGGGGGACGCGCTCGTGCCCCGCCTCGACGAGCCAATCAGGAGCTGATGCAATGGGAGGGAATGCAATGGTCCAGACGGGCATTTACGCGGGGATCATCCTTGCCGCCCTGATCATCGTCGGGCTGATCGTGACGCGGCTCTACAAGCGCGCCACCAAGGAAATCGGCTTCGTCCGCACCGGCTTCGGCGGGGAAAAGGTAGTGATCAACGGCGGCGCGATGGTGCTGCCGGTGCTGCACGAGACCATGCCGGTGAACCTCAATACGGTCCGGCTCGCAGTTGAGCGCAAGAATAACGACGCGCTGATCACGCTCGATCGCCTTCGCATCGACGTCAAAGCCGAGTTCTATGTCCGCGTTCGCCCGGATCGCGAAAGCATTGCCATTGCCGCCCAGACGCTCGGCCTGCGCACCATGCAGCCGGAGCATTTGAAGGAGTTGATCGAAGGCAAGTTCGTCGATGCGCTCCGCTCGGTCGCTGCCGGGATGACGATGAACCAGCTGCACGAGCAGCGTTCCGAGTTCGTCCAGAAGGTGCAGCAGGTCTCCTCCGCCGACTTGGCGATGAACGGCCTGGAGCTCGAATCGGTATCGCTGACCGGGCTCGACCAGACCTCGATCGATCACTTCAACGCCAACAATGCCTTCGACGCGGAAGGCCTCACCAAGCTCACCGAGCAGATCGAGCTGCGCCGCAAGGCGCGCAACGACATCGAGCAGGAAACGCGGGTGCAGATCGAGGCCAAGAATCTCGACGCCGCCCGCCGCAGCTTCGAGATCTCGCGCGACACCGAATTCGCCAGGCTTGAGCAGGAGCGCGAGGTCGAGGTCCGCCGCGCCGCCCAGAATGCGGAAGTCGCGCAGGAGCAATCGCTTCGCCAGCGTGAGGCGGAGCAAGCGCGGATCGACGCCAAGCAGCAGATCGACAGCTCGCAGATCGAGGCCAATCGCCTGGTCGAGCAAGCCAAGATCGCGCAGGCGCAAGCGATCGAGATCGCCCGCCAGGAGCAGCAGATCGCCGTCCAGAACAAGAGCCGCGAGGAAAGCCAGGCCAAGGCCGAGGCCGACCGCGCCCGCGCCGCTGCGGTCGCCGCCGAGGAACAGGTCGGCACTGCGCGCGAGACCGAAGTCGCCGAGCGCGCGAAGCGGATCGAGCTGATCGACGCCTCCCGCGAGGCCGAGCGCGCCGCGATCGGAATCAAGGTCCAGGCCGACGCCGACAAGCAGGCCGCGGCCGATCGCGCAGAGGCGATCCGCTTTTCAGCCCAGGGCGAGGCGGACGCCGAGCGGCTTCGCGCCGAAGCCTCGCGCGTCCGTTTCGAAGTCGAAGCGGCCGGCCAGCGCGCGATCAACGAGGCGGCTAACCTGCTTTCCTCCGATCAGATCTCGCTGCAGACCAAGCTCGCTCTGCTCAAGGTGCTGCCGGAAGTGATCCGCGAGGCGGCCAAGCCGATGGAGGCGATCGATTCGATCAAGATCGTCCAGGTCGACGGCCTCACCGGGGCAAGCGGTGGTGGCGGCAACATCGCCGCCAACGATGGCGGCGGCGAGCGCAACCTTGCCGGAAGCGCGGTTGCCGCGGCGCTTCGCTACCGCGCCCAGGCCCCGATCGTCGACGGGCTGATGAAGGAACTCGGTTTCGACGGCAGCTCGCTCGACAGCCTCGTCGCCGCGGCGGCGAAGGATGACAAGCTGGGCGCGACCGATTTAGCCGCCGAATGACCGAGCGGCATAAAGCCTAAAGTTGTTCATAGATTCGTTGGCCCGGACTTGATCCGGGCCAGGGCTGATCTTCAAAGTACAACAAGAGAAGCCCGGCCCCGGATCAAGTCCGGGGCAACGAACTCAAGGGTGTGCGTCCGACTTCATCATGCTGGAGCGCGTAGCAAACCCCGCTAGCACCTCGCACGCCCAGCGGCCCGCCGTCAGTGCGGTGATGTCAGCCACGTCGAGGCTCGGGTCGAACTCGGTGAGATCGACCAGGCGGACCTTGGAGTTGGACGCAAGCATCCGGGCGGCCTCGAAAAACATGTCGACCGGCGTGCCGCCCGGCCGTGCCCCGGGTGCGCCGGGGCATTGTGCGCGATCGATCACGTCGATGTCGAAGTCGATCATGATCGCCTCGAGGTGGCTCAGACGCGCAAAGACGTCGCTGAAGATGTCGGACAGACCGCGCCGTTTCACCTCGGAGATCGTGAACACGCCGATGCCTTCTTCCTTCGCCGTGCGGTGCATGGCTGCGGTGTTGGCGTAGGGGGCAAGCCCGATCTGACAGATGTTGCGGCCCGGCAGACCGTCTTCGAGCAACGCGCGGATCGGATTGCCGTTTAGCAAGCCCGCATCCGTCTCGCGCAGGTCGAAGTGGGCATCTAGGGTGATCAGGCCGACTTGGTCGAGCGGCACGCCAAGGCCGTGGGCGGCCGGGCGGGTCGCACCGTTGTGGCCGCCGAGAAGGATCGTGAGATCGTGCTCCCCGGTCGCGGCCTGAACGGCGTCGCGAACGGGCTCGAACCCGTCCTCCAGGCTCAATGCCGCGACATCGACATCGCCGAAGTCGCGTATCCGCAGGCTCAACTCCTGGCCCGTTTCGACGTCGTAGGTGCTGAACCGGCCCAGTGTCTGGCGGATCACCGACGGGGCCTGATCGTAATGGCCGGACGTAACGGCACCGCGGTTCATGGGCGCGCCGAGCAGGGCAACATCTGCAGCGCCCTCGGTGACGAACAAATCAGTTATGCGGGGCCAGTTGGACATGGGCTGGTCCCCTACCGGCCTCTCGCTTATGAGGCGAGCCCATGTGGGATCGACTGCTGACCGGCTGCCACCTTGCCACCATGGATCCGGCGGTGGGCCGCCCGTTCGGCGCGATCGAGGACGCTGCGGTCGCGATCCAGGACGGGCGCATCGTCCGGGTCGGGCGGCGGGTCGAAATGGCCGGCATGCGCGCGCGCTCGATCGAGTCGCTCGGCGGCGCCTGGGTGACGCCGGGGCTGGTCGATTGTCACACGCACCTTGTGTTCGGCGGAAATCGGGCGGGGGAATGGGAGCAACGGCTCGGCGGCGCGGACTATGAGGAGATTGCGCGCGCCGGCGGCGGCATCATGTTCACGGTCCGGGCAACGCGCGGCTCGTCCTCGGGCGAACTGATCGCCTCCGCGCGCGAGCGGCTGCGCGCCCTGATGGGCAGCGGCGTCACCACGGTCGAGATCAAGTCCGGCTATGGTCTCGACACCGCGACCGAGCTGCGCATGCTGAACGCCGTCAAGGCGCTGGCGGGGAGCGAGCCGGTGCGGATCGTGCCGACTCTGCTCGCGCTGCACGCGCTTCCGCCCGAATACACGGACCGCCGGGCCGAGTACGTCCAGATGGTGATCGACGAGATGCTTCCGGCCGCGGTCGGATCGGTGCACGCCGTCGACGCCTTCTGCGAGACGATCGCGTTCACACGCGGGGAAGTCGAGACTTTGTTCAAGGCGGCAACCGTCCTGGGCCTGCCGGTGAAGCTCCACGCCGACCAACTCAGCAACAGTGGCGGCGCGGCGCTGGCGGCGCGCTATGGGGCGCTCTCGGCCGACCATCTCGAACACGCCGATGAAGAGGGCGTGGCCGGAATGGCGGAGGCGGGTACGGTCGCGGTGCTCCTCCCCGGCGCCTATCACGCGCTGTCCGAGACGCAGCGGCCGCCGGTGGACCTGCTCCGCAGCCACGGCGTGCCGATCGCGATCGGAAGCGACTGCAACCCGGGCACCTCGCCCGTCCTCTCCGCGCCGATGATGCTCAACATGGCTTGCACCCTGTTCCGGCTCACGCCCGAGGAAGCGCTGGCCGGCATGACCCGCGAAGGCGCCCGTGCGCTTGGGCTCCAGGACGAGATCGGCACGATCACCCCGGGCAAGTCCGCGGACCTGTGCGTGTGGCGGGTGAGCGGGCCGGCCGAGCTCGCTTACTGGATCGGCCTTCCGGGGCCGGAGAAGAGGATCGTCGCCGGACTGGATTGCTAGACAGTTCGTCACCCCGGGCTTGATCCGGGGTCCACCTTTCTCCACCAGCCCAGAGAAGAAGGTGGAGGCCGGATCAAGTCCGGCACGACGAAGGTGGGATGCTGAACAGACGGGACAACAGCCGCACGATCCGGGCGCGGACCGGGCCGGAGATCAAGGCCCGAAGCTGGGCGACGGAAGCGGCCGTCCGCATGCTCCAGAACAATCTCGACCCCGATGTTGCCGAGGCGCCGGAAGAGCTGGTCGTCTACGGCGGCATCGGCCGCGCCGCGCGCGACTGGGAGAGCTTCGACCGCATCGTCGAGACGCTCGAGCGGCTGGAGGAGGACCAGACGCTGCTGGTCCAGTCCGGAAAGCCCGTCGGCGTGTTCCGCACCCACCCCGATGCGCCGCGAGTGCTGCTCGCCAACTCGAACCTCGTACCCAAATGGGCGACCTGGGAGCATTTTCACGAGCTCGATCGCAAGGGCCTCATCATGTACGGCCAGATGACGGCCGGATCGTGGATCTACATCGGCACGCAAGGCATCGTGCAGGGCACCTACGAGACTTTCGCCGAGATGGGGCGCCAGCATTATGGCGGCGACCTGCGCGGCAAGTGGATACTGACGGCCGGCCTCGGCGGCATGGGTGGCGCCCAGCCGCTCGCGGCCGTTATGGCCGGCGCGCACTGCATCGCTGTCGAGTGCCAGGAAAGCCGGATCGAGAAGCGGCTGGAGACGCGCTATCTCGACAGACGCGCGACCAGCATTGACGAGGCGCTGGAGATTATCCGCACGGCAACGGCGCCGACTTCGGTCGGCCTGCTCGGCAACGCCGCGCAGCTGCTGCCGGAGATGGTGAGACGCGGCATCCGCCCTGACGCCGTCACCGATCAGACTTCGGCACACGATCCGGTCAACGGCTACCTGCCGCTGGGATGGTCCGTCGAGAAATGGACGGAGATGCGGGAGCGCGCGCCGGAGGCGGTCGAGGCGGCGGCGCGCCGGTCGATGGCGATCCACGTCGAGGCGATGCTCGCCTTCCGCGACATGGGCGTGCCGGTCTTCGACTATGGCAACAACATCCGCCAGGTCGCGAAGGACGCGGGCATCGTCCACGCCTTTGACTTTCCCGGCTTCGTGCCCGCTTACGTGCGCCCGCTCTTCTGCCGCGGCATCGGCCCGTTCCGCTGGGTGGCGCTGTCGGGCGATCCCGAAGACATCTACCGCACCGACGCCAAAGTGAAGGAGCTGATCCCGCACGACCCGCACCTCCACCGCTGGCTCGACATGGCAGCCGAGCGGATCGCCTTCCAGGGGCTGCCGGCGCGCATCTGCTGGGTTGGCCTCGGCCATCGCCACCGGCTCGGGCTGGCCTTCAACGAGATGGTCGCGAACGGCGAGCTCAGGGCGCCCGTCGTGATCGGTCGCGACCACCTCGACTCTGGCTCGGTCGCCTCCCCCAATCGCGAGACGGAAGCAATGCGTGACGGCTCGGACGCGATTTCGGACTGGCCGCTTCTCAATGCCCTCCTCAACACGGCGAGCGGCGCGACCTGGGTCTCGCTCCACCATGGCGGCGGCGTCGGCATGGGCTATTCGCAGCACGCCGGCATGGTGATCGTGGCCGACGGCACCGAAGCCGCCGCACGCCGGCTCGAGCGCGTGCTCTGGAACGATCCCGGCACCGGCGTGATGCGCCACGCCGATGCGGGCTACGAGGATGCGATTGCCTGCGCGGCGGAGCAGGGGCTGGACCTGCCGATGGTGAAGCGGTGAGCGGCGCACAGCATCGCCCCTCTCCCTTGACGGGAGAGGGATTACGCAGACTTGGCGCTTTAGCGCCTAGTCGGAGTTGGGAGAGGGTGGCGGGTGCTGCGCAGCAGCGCCCGGTCCGGCATCGAGCCGAACCAGCCGCTCCCCCTCTCCCCAACCCCTCTCCCACGGGGGGAGAGGGGCTATGATGCTTACCCCCAGCGCAGTCACCCTGGCGCAACTGCGGGCGGTCTGGTCCGGCGCCCGCTTCTCGCTCTCGGCACCCGCCTGGTCCGCGCTTGACGACGCCGCCGAGAGCATCGCCCGCATCACCGCGTCCGGCCGCACCGTCTACGGCGTCAACACAGGCTTCGGCCTGCTCGCCCAGACGCGCATCGCCGACGACCGTCTGCTCGATCTCCAGCGCAACCTCATTCTCTCCCACAGCTGCGGGCTGGGCGAGCCCCTCGACGCCCCCGTGGTGCGGCTCGCGATCATCCTGAAAGCGATCGGCCTCGCGCGCGGTCACAGCGGCGTCCGCCGGGTCGTGGTCGAGCGGTTGCTGGCGCTGGTCGAAGCCGACGCGCTGCCGGTCGTGCCGGCGCAGGGCTCGGTCGGGGCTTCGGGGGACCTCGCGCCACTCGCCCATATCGGCGCGGCGCTGATCGGCGAGGGGCGCATCGCGCTCGCCGGCGAGACGCTGCCGGCCGCCGACGCCCTCGCGCGACTCGGCATCGCACCGCTGGTGCTCGGGCCCAAGGAAGGGCTGGCTCTGATCAACGGAACGCAGGTCTCGACCGCGATCGCGCTCGACGCGCTGTTCATCGCGGAGCGGGTGTTCGCATCGGCCCTGATCGGCGGAGCCTTGTCGGTCGATGCGTTGAAGGGGAGCCTCGCCGCGTTCGATCCCCGGCTGCACGAGGCGCGCGGACAACCGGGCCAGATCGCCGTCGCGGCAACGCTTCGCCGCCTGCTTGAAGGAAGCGCGATCAATCAGAGCCACGCGAATTGCGAAAAGGTGCAGGACCCGTACAGCTTCCGCTGCCAGCCGCAGGTGATGGGCGCCAGCCTCGACCTCATCCGTCATGTCGCGCAGACGCTCGAGATCGAGGCGAATGCGGTCACCGACAACCCCGTTGTCTTCCCGGATGCCGATGAGGCGGTGTCGGGCGGCAATTTCCATGCCCAGCCGGTCGCCTTCGCGGCGGACATGCTTGCGATGGCGCTTTGTGAGATCGGGTCGATCTCAGAACGCCGCACCGCGGTGCTGGTCGATCCCAAGATGAGCGGGCTGCCCGCCTTCCTGGTCAAGGATAGCGGCGTGAACAGCGGCTTCATGATCGCGCAGGTGACCGCCGCGGCACTGGTCTCGGAGAATAAGAGCCTCGCCTTCCCAGCGAGCGTGGACAGCATCCCGACATCGGCCGGCCAGGAGGATCATGTCTCGATGGCGACGGCGGCCGCTCGCAAGGCGCGGACGATCGCGGACAATGCGGCGGGGGTGATCGGAATCGAATTGCTCGCCGCCACCCAGGGCATCGACTTTCACGCGCCGCTGCTGACCTCGCCAACTCTGGACGTGGTCGTGGCTGAGATCCGCCGGTCAGTCCCGCACTATGCGTCGGACCGCTTCCTCGCGGACGAGTTGAACTGGGCGAAGCAACGCGTGCTGCTTGGCGATCTGGCCGGGGACGTGTCGACGGAGCTGTTTCCCAGCTGAGGAAACGTCAGGCTTGAGCCTCGCCCTTCAAATCCTGGCGGTGCTGCTCAATCAGCTTCCGCGACCTGTCGATCAGCCGCTGGCTTTGTGCGATATTTTCCCGAAGCTCGGCCTGCGTCTTCTCGATCTCGCCTAGCCGCTCTTCCTGCTTCTTGGAACCCACTCTACCCGCCCTTGATCTGCAACCCGCTTATAACGCAGATCAAGTTATTCGGTTTCCGAGCGGGTGTTCAACTTGTCGTATTTGCCTGACCCGGCTCAGCTTAGCTCCCGGCCATCGTCGAGGATCATGTGCGGGATGAAGCGGGACAAGTTGCGGGTGACGCGGCTGCGATCCTCGCGGATCGACAGGCCGGCCGCCTCTGCGCCGACCACCCAGGAGCCGACGACCGGGTACTTGCCCTCGATCCGCGGCAACCGGGCGAGCGCCTGGACGATATAGCCCTCCTCGCCGTAGCCGCCTTCCCGCCCTTTGGTGCGGCGCCCGCCATCCACCAGCTCGATGTCCCAGCCCTCGCGCGAGAAGAGCGGCTTTCGCACATAGGAGCTGCCGAGATCGGCCTTGCCCGCGCTGTCGTCGTCAAAGAAGGCGGGGAGCAAATTGGGGTGGCCGGGATGGCGGTCCCACAGCAGGGGCAGCATGCCCTTGTTGGACAGGATCGCCTTCCAGGCGGGCTCCAGGAACATGGCCCCGCTGCCGGCGAGCTTGTCGGCATAAGGCTCGCGGAACATGTCCTCCCACGGGTAGAGCTTGAAGATCGCCTGCACGATCCAGCCCTCATCGTCGACGAACTTGCCCTCCGCGTCGAGGCCGATCCGATCGATCGAGACGAACTTCGGATCGAGCCCCGCCTGCGAGGCGAGATCCTCGAGGTAGCGGACCGTCTGCCGGTCCTCGACATGGTCCCGCACGCTGGCGAAGTGGAGGAAGCTTCCGGGCGCGAAAAGCTGGCCGAAACGCCCGATCAGCTTCTCGTGCAGCGAGTTGAACTGGTCGGCATCGTCGGGAGCGCGCCCGTCCGCGATCAGCGCCTCGAGCCAGGCCCATTGGAAGAAGCCGGTCTCGTAGATGCTGGTCGGGGTGTCGGCATTGTATTCGAGCAGCTTCGCCGGCCCCTGCCCGTCATAGGCGAAGTCGAACCGGCCGTAGAGTGACGGCGCGTTGGAGCGCCAGCTGTTCGCAACGAAGTCTCGCATCGGCTCGGGAATGGCGAGCCTCGCCATGAGCTCCTCGCGCCCGACCACGTCGGAGACAAGCTCCAGGCACATGGCGTGGAGCTCCTCGGTCGCCCCCTCGATGCCGCCTTCGATCTCCTCCATCGAGAAAAGGTAGGCCGCGCGCTCGTCCCAGTAACGCTCGCCGCCTTCATGGTGGAAGGTGAAGCCCTGCGCCTCGGCGGCCGCCTGCCAATCGGCGCGCTCGGCGATCCGGACCCGGCGCACTCTACTGCTTCGGCAGAGCCAGCGGATCTCCGCCTGGCGCCGGCAGCGCCTCGCCTTGCGGTGCGCTCAGCCGGGCGAGGATGTCGTCCGCGCTGCTGTGACCCGGCAGGATGCCGGCCGAAGCGAGCTTTTGGTCGAGGTCGCGGCCGGTGCGCATGTCCTCCAGCTCCTCGGAGGCGCGAAACTTCTCGTCCTGGATCGCCTGCCGCTCCTTGAGCCGCTTGAGGCTGTCCGCGGCAGACCCCAGGGAGGAAGTCGCGCCGCTTGCGCTGGACGCGATCGAGGCCTGCGCCTTTTGCACGCTCTCGTTGGCCCGGACGACTTCCACCTCACGTTTCAGCGTCTCGATCTTGGTGTCGGTCTGGGAGATGATGCCCCGGATCCGGTCCTCGGCATTGCGCATCTCGGCGATCTGCGGCTGCTTGGCGGTGACTTCAGCCTCGATCGTGGCGAGCCGCTGCGCGACCTCGCGGGCCAGGTCCATGTCGCCCTTGGCCATCGCCGCCCGCGCACTATTCTCATACTTGCTGCGCTGGGCGACGAGCCCCTCAAGCTCCTTTTCGATCATCCGCCGGCGCGCGACCAGGGCGGCCATGTCGTCGCGCGCTTTGGCCTGCGCATTGCCGGCGTCGCGGATCTGCTGGTCGAGGATGGTGAGCGCCTTGGCATCGATCACCGCCTGGCCGGCTTCGTAGGTGCTGCCCTTCACGAGGGCGACGAGAGACTTCCACATGGGTCTGGCTCCTTGAAACTTAGCCGGCCGCGAACGCTTCGCGCAGCTCGGAGGCGGCGGAGATGGCGTTCTCGGCGAGAACACGCAGCTCGAGCAGGATGGTGGCGATGTCGGAGTCCGACGAAAGCTCGCCGATCAGCTCGTAATATTCGCGGCCGTCCACATCGGCGATGGCAAAGTTGGAGAGCGGCACCACCTTCTGTGCCTTGAGGATGAAGCGGTTGAACTCGTCCGCATTCTCCTGCTCGTCGACCGGCCAGAGCAGCGTCGAGACGACGATCTGCTCCGGGCCGGCGCTGAGATAGATGGTGAGATCGCCGTAATCGCGCATGTTGGCGACGATCACGGGGTCGGCGCCGTCTGTTGCCGACACGCTGATCTGCTCGCCGCCGTCGCTGGAGCGGATCGCCTCCATGAGGCTGTCGGTGGTCCAGGTTGCAGGGCCTGCGTCGCTCAACATAACCTCCCCTTATCGGGCCGTCGGACCCACGCCTCCGACATAGCAGACGCGCTTGACCCGGCAAGGGTGCGCTCGCATGATGCAGGCCATAAGCGGGGAACCATGCGTCGGATCAGCAGCCAGCCAGGAAGACGCGCCCGATGATCTTCCGCAGCCTGTTTGGCACGGGAAGCGGCGAGAGCGCGGCGACCTTGCCTGTCGTCCGCAATATCACGATCGGCCGAACCGTGCGGCTCGACACGCTGGCCTGGCGACGTCTCGAAGGGCTGTCCTTCGACATTGGCCGGGACACGCTGGACATCACCGCACAGGGCAAGATCACGCTCGACGATGGCAGCTACGTCCACCGCTTCTACACCAACGACGATGTCATGCTGCAGGCGGTCTCGGAGCTGGCGGACGGATCGGACGCGGACGACTTCACTGTCTTTCACCCTTGGTCCAGCAGTTATCCGTCGGACGAACTCGACAAGGGGGCCTTCATTCGCCGGCTGTTCAAGGCTTATTGGAATGAGGACGGCATGCCGCGCTTCGAGCGCTTCTGGTATCCGGACGATCCCAGCGACCAGGAGCCGGTCGGCCTGTGGGAGGAGATTTACGAGGAGCGCACCGGTCCGCCGCTGCGCCGCATCTACCAGCGCTGCATGCTCTACAGCCGCCAGGTGCCGCCGGACGGCACCGAGCTTCTGCTCGCGCTCGCGATGAAGCCGGACGGCGGCGACTTGACGCACGAGATCATGATCGGCCTGCCGCTACTACCGGCTGAAATCACGGCCTGAACGACAACGAAGGAGGGGGACTTGTTCGACACGCAGGCTTTTTTGGACGGGGCGATCCACTTTCTGATCGCGATCGGCATCGCATCCGCCTTCCTGGTGCTGTTCCAGTATCTCTACCAGGCAATCACGCCGCAGGACGAGCGCAAGCTGATCCGTGAAGGCAATGTCGCGGCCGCCCTGCCCTTCGCCGGCGCGATCATCGGCTTCGCCCTTCCGGTGTCGTCCGCGCTCACCCAGACGGACTCGATGGTGGAATTCGCCGCCTGGGCCGCGCTCGCCGGCGTCATCCAGATCGTCGCTTTCCTTGTCGTTCGCGCGCTGGTCGTGAAGGATGTTCACGCCCGCATCGAACGCGGCGAAGTCGCCACCGGCATCTATCTTGCCGCCGTCGCCGTTGCCGTCGGCCTGATCAACGCCGCCAGCATGACCTATTGAGGGACTTTGCTCGATGGACACGCCCACTCCACCCCGCCCTCGCAAGCGCTCCCGCATCGTGGTGCTCACCACCCTGACGGCGCTGGGGGCAGCCTCGCTCTCCGGCTGTGAGGGCGACATCGATGAATCGAAACTCTCCGCGCAGCAATATGGCCCGGCGGTCGACGCCTTTCCCTATACCTCGGTTGGCGAGTGCAAGCTCGACGACAAGGTGCCCGACGATCAGTGCGAGCGGGCGCAGGCCGAAGCGCTCGCGCAGAACAATCTCGGTGCACCGCGCTTTGAATCGCTCGATCTGTGCGAAGACGAGTTCGGCAACGGCAATTGCGTCCAGCCCGCCGGCGGCGGCAACTTTTTCGCGCCGCTGCTGACCGGCTTCGTGATCGGGCAGATGCTCGACGGGCCGAGCCGCTATCGCTACTCGCCCATGTATCGGAGCAGGCGGCAGGACGTCTACTACACCGGCGGCGGCTATGGCGGCGGTTGGCTGTACCGCAGCGGGAGCGGCTACAAGGTCGGCTCACGCGCGCTTCAGCCGCCCGTCGCCACCCCTCGAATCCAGACCCGTTCTTCCGTTGTCTCTAGGGGCGGTTTCGGCGGGCGGGCGGCTATGGCCTCGGCTTCTTCATCCAGCCGGGGCGGTGGCTGGGGCGGCCGCGGGGGCTGAGGTCCGGACATTCTCGTCCGTCGCTGCGTTGCGGTGGTCAGCACATCAGAGGAGAGGGTGATGACCAAGGACAAGCCGCTCGGCAAAAGCATGGCGAAAGCAGCGGCGATCGGCGCCGTAATCGCACTACCGGTGCCGTTCATCGGCCCGGTCATCGGCGCCGCGGCGGGCGCTGGCTATGCCTATTTCAGGGCGAAGAAGCGCGGTCAGGTCTAGTTCCCAAGTGCGAAAGGGGCGACTGATCACAGCCGCCCCTTTCCCGGTCAGAACTCAATGCCCACGCCCACCAGGGCCTGGTGCCGCTCGACGCCCGCTTCATAGTTCGAATAGCGATATTCGACCTTGCCATAAGCGTTGCCGGCGAACTTGTGCTGGTAGCCCGCCCCGAGACGGAAGCCGTCGAGATTCTCTGCGTCACGCGAAGTGATCCCGGCCGGAGTCGTGTAGCTGCTCTTGAACCGCGCGTTGGTATAGGCGGCCAGCGCATAAAGCTTGCCCCGTTCGCCGATCGTCACGCCGCCGCGAATGCCCGCGGCAAGGTCGCGGCCGGCCCGCAGGCAAAGCTCGTCGTTGGTGACGATGGCGCTCGCTTCGCATTCCTTCTGGCTGCTTTCGTCGAAGCTGAAATCGGCCCCGACGAAAGCGCCGTTACCCACCGCCAAGTCATAGCCGAGGCCAACGCCATAGACGGCGCCGCTGTCGCCCCGGTCATTACCATTGACGCGATCGAAGCCGCCATGGATCTCGGCCCGGAAGCCCTGGGCAGAGCAGGGCGAAGCGATTGCCGTCACGGCGACGATTGCGGACAGGCCGACAAGATAAGCACGCATGTTCGTTCATTCCCCTTGATCACGGCCGCCCCCACGACGGCGCTTCGAGAACACCCCGAGCGGGTGACCAGCGCCCTATGCGTGGGTGTCGGCGCGCTGCCGAGCCTGCGTCGACGAGCGCGCCATGCCATGCTGCAGGTGCGAAGAGGATCCGACGAAGATCGTGCAACCAGCGACGAAGGTTGCTTTTCGTCGAGCGCCCTGCCGCTCGCTCGTGCGAACCCTTGCGAGGCTTCCTCATCCGGGTTGAGCCTGGCACCGGGCCGACCGCGCGGCGCGAGTTGGTCGACGTAGTGGAGCCTCCGTGGCAAGGTAACCAGCCGCTGGCGACGGCGTGCTGGCCGAATGTGATCCCCACCAGTTGACCAGCGCGTTCAGAAAGACGCGGATGGCAACGATAGCCTCAGGCCGCTAGTCTCCGAACAGCTGCGGATTTTTCTGGATGAATCGCCTTGCCCAGTTGTCGACATGGGGCTGCCGCGCGCGAGCCAGATAGCGCCAGCCGCCGATAGCGACGATCGCGGCACCCGCGGTGTCCACGATCAGATCGTGAATGGTGTCGGTGAGGCCCGACGGATCGCCGGGCGTTGCGGGCTGCATGTTCGTCCCGAACCATCTGTCCATGGCGAATTCGAAAATCTCCCAGATTGCCCCGAGGCCTACCGCGAAGAAGAAGGCGAACAGGGCCACGAAGGAGGGGCGCATATGGAGATCTACGTTGCGATCCTCGTTGAGGATGTAGACGCACATGAAGCCCAGCATCCCCAGGAGGAGGCCGGAGGTGGTGTGCAGCACCGCGTCCCACCACCAGAAACGTTCGTAATAGCCCCGAACCTCGCCCAGGAAGAGCGTAGCGAAGACAAAGAGCACGGCCACGATCTGGATCTCGGACGGGATTTCGACGGGCATTCGGAAGAGAACCGGCGCGACCGTCAGAAGCATGATGCCGGTGACGAAGAATGCCTGAGGCCATTCCTGCCGCATGAGCAGGAGGATCAGCTGGATCGCCATCACCAGTTGAAGGACTGCCAGTGTAGCCAGATGAGCGCGCCAGGCGGTCCGGCTGTCCGCCGCATCGTCCGTCTCAGGTCCCATGGCGGCCACGAGAAGCTTGCAGCTGGTGCCCCGCAGGAGCGAGCGGGTAACTGTCACGTTCCATTTTCTTCCTCGTTTTCGGGGCTTGGTGTAACCGGCGCGGCCGCCGTTGTGTAGTTTGCAAGCAGTCCGCTGCTCGCCCGATTTCGCTGGGATGGCCCGTGAACGCAAGAAAGCCGCCGAGCATTTCTGCTTGGCGGCTTTCAAGTTCGTTGTGGGCCCCGGATCCGGGGCAACGCGACATCCGGCGGCTTTGCCGCTAGGCTTTGTCGTTGGTTGCGGGAGTAGGATTTGAACCTACGACCTTCAGGTTATGAGCCTGACGAGCTACCGGGCTGCTCCATCCCGCGAAACTGGCCCATCAAAGTGGTACTTTGATGGGAACCCGACACTTCGGGTTTGGGCGACATGT
>NZ_DASVTH010000008.1:0-2878 GCF_036387615.1 Allosphingosinicella sp. | reverse complement strand
GATGCACCCTGACGACGACGTTGCCCGGCCCGTTATCTCCGGAACCCCCGCACCCGCGCATTTGCAGGGCGAGGTGCGAGCATGGCGCGAACGCTACGGCCTATTCGCCCAGAAGGATCAACCCCGACAAAGTTGATGTGTCTTTCAAGACCCACTTGCAGTCGTTCAGTGCTGTCGGTGCGGCACCCGGAATCTGCCGCTCGTTCCTGTGAGTACATCGACCGCTCCGGCGAGCTCAGGTGCGCACTCGGAACGGCTTGGACTGAGACTTTCCTGCCGGAAAGACTGCAAGGCCGGACGTTCGCGAGCTGTTTCGGCTCCCCGCATTCAGCCATTCATTCATGTCGGTCGCGAAGGTGATGCTGCAGGAATCTTCCTGCCCGGGACACGCCGGCTTTCCCGAAAAGGATACTGTTTCGAGAAAGCTGCGCCTGATGCGGACGGGCGGTATCGCTTATGAGGGGTGCTGAAACTGACGCCGTGAATCGGACCGGTTCGGAGCAGTCGGAACTTGCGTGGCGCGATCATCGGGCGCAGCTTTCAGCGCCGGGAGGGGATAGACGATGCGCATGGCGATCACGTTGGCCGCGGCACTGCTTTCGGGATGCGCGAGCGTCTCATTCACGCAGCTCACGCCGGACCTGAGGCCGAAGGCGGGCGCCCCCGAGGGCGCCGTCTACTACATGCCAAAGCCATATCTCCTCGTTACGCAGCTCCCATACACGGCGCTGGCCGGAGCCACGGTCGCCGCAGTCGCTGTCCCGGCGACGGACCCGGTGCCGCCGAAGAAGGGCGGCGAGGCCGTCAACGAGCCGAACGCCGGCTGGCCCGCGCCCGACCCAAATGCGAACGTCGCCGCGGTCGGCCAGGCGGCGATGGGCGGTGCGGACGAGAAGGCGTCGGGCGGCGACGCCACGCTTGCCGCCGGGTCCGACCAGAGTTTCGGCGGAAGCAGCGAAGGCTATTTCATCAAGCTCATCTACCTGCCGGACATGAGCAGGCCGATGTCCGTGTCCATGCGCTCGGGACTGGGATCGGCAAACCTCAAGCCCACGTTTCAGAACGGCTGGATGCTAACCGGCTTCGATGCGGGCGCGGACAGCAAGAACTCGGAGATCCTGACGGCGCTCGCCCCGCTGCTCACCGCCTACAAGACGTCAGGGAAGGCCGCTGCTGACGTTACCGGCGGGAAAGGCGGCGGCGCCGCCGCCTCGCTGGTCCCGGCCGACACGCGCCAGGTCCTGGCGCCGGGACTTTACGAGATCGAATACGACGACCAAAGAGGCAATCTAAAGAGCATCTGCGCAAGGACGCACTTCACCGCGCAGGGCTCTGTGCCTGCATCGGGTGCGGGTTCCTGTACGAAATGACCACGTTGTCAGCCGCCTATCCGACGCGTCCGCTCACCATGTCCGCCGCCTCGCCGCGGGGCGGCGCGGCGCCGATCCTGTTGCCGTTCAAGGTCCAGCGGCAGGGGAAGCGACCGCAGTGGTGCTGGGCTGCGGTCACGTCCTCGATTTCGGGATACCCCAATCCGCCGCACGATGCGCCGGTGACCATGTGCAAGATTGCGTCGAACGAGCTCGGCCCGAACTGCTGCGCGACGCCGGTGCCCGGCGCCTGCGATGTCCAGAACACTCTGGACGGACCGTTGGGCAACATCGGTCGCCTGCGGCAGCCGGTGATCACGGGCTATCTCGGCGAGACGGCGGTCAGGGCCGAGCTGTCGGCCAACCTGCCGCTCCCGATCCGCGTCGTCTGGACGAAGTCGGGCGGCGGCGGGCACTTCTGCGTCATCTACGGGATACGGACGGTGGGCACCCAGCTCCAGTATGCCGTCTCGGACCCGATCTACGGCGAGGCGAGCGTCGCGCACGCGGCGTTGATCGCCGGGGGATATAAAGCAGGCGGGGGTGCCTGGTCGCACAGCTACGTGGTGAAGCCCTGATGGCGCTCGCGGTTCAGCCCTATCCTGGCGCACTCCTTGGACTCGCCGAAAGCCTGGAAGGCGCGCTCTACACCTTCGAGGACACGCGAGAGACGGCGTTCCGCCTGGTCGACAGGCAATTGGCGGTGCACGGCCCGTTCCCGGTCTTCACGAGCCGGCCCGACGACATCGAGGACGACCGAAACGCCATCGGCGACGTTCCCGCCGAACGGTCAGGCTGGCGGGCGCTCGTTACCACTAACGAAAAGCCGCTGGCCTTGATCGAAATCGTCTTCGACGCCGCAGGTGCCGAGCTCTACTCGATCAGGGGACCGGAGGCCGCAACGGCGTTCGCGAGAGTCTTGAGCGCCGCAGCGATTCATCTGGACAGTCCGGGCAGCTACGAGGTCCGCTGGCTCGTGGTGCCGGACGTGTACGTGTCGGCGCTTTGGCTCGCGGCCCCGGACTCGATCTTCCTGCCGGCCCGGCTTGGCTCCCCGTTCCGGCCGGAAGCTGGGGAAATCGGCTGGCCGCAACTGCGCGAGGCAATCCTGCCCCTTATTGAGGCGGCGCGACCGGGACCCGAATTCGTCGATCGCGACGACGGATCGCCACGATCCGGCCTGCCGCGCCGGAGATAATGCGTGGCTCCGCCGGCCGCAGGCGTCAATCGCCCTTCACAAGCCATCTGATCGGATTGAGCGCCGTCGGCCGCATTCGCTAGGTGAGCGAAAAGGACGTGTATGGGCGGAAGCGGACGACGGGCTCGCGACCGGTAGAACCCAAAGCCGGACGTTCGCTGGCTGTTTCCGGCTCCCCAGTTTCGGCCATTCATTCACGTTGATGCTACGGCCATTTCTGAGGCGCTCGGCCGTAAGTACAAACCACGCAAAGTTGATGGCCGAAAGTGGAACTTTGGTGGGCCAGCGGCACTGATCGGATGCAGATCGG
>NZ_DASVTH010000007.1:0-57269 GCF_036387615.1 Allosphingosinicella sp. | reverse complement strand
ATCGGAGAATGCGCCGGCCGAGAGGTCGACCCTTGGTCACTGGGTAGATGACGGTCGGGTCCGCCTGCAACGGCATCCCGACGCGGAGCCGGTTCGTATAGACGCCCGCCACCATCCGCCGCTCGGATGGCTTGCCCGTTTCTTTCTCGACAATCGAGGCGAGCGTGATCGCCTCGTGCTTGCTGTCGACCGGCAACCCCGACTTGCGCTTGGCCCAGAGCGCGTCCAGCTCCTTGGTCATCGCATCCTGCATTCGCTTCAGCACCGCCGCCCGGCTCTCGCCGCGCTGGTAGCTGTAGCTGTCCGGGAGCACCGAGCCTTCCTCCGGAACCGGCGCGGAGCCGGTGAGGAACGGCGCCCGCATCAGCCGATCGTGCACCATCACCGACGGCAGGCCTTCCGGCACGATCACGAAGCGCTGCAGCACTCTGCCGCTTTGCAGCAGTTGAAGGAGTTCGGACGGGCTCGCTCCGGCGGGAACTTCATACTCTCCGGCCCGGATCGGCTTGTCGCCGCCGAACAGCCGAGCCTGCAGCAGGAAGCGGTCCGCCGAAGCAAGCACGCCCGCTTCCTCCATGCTCCGTGCCGCAGCGGCCATGCTGGATCCTTGCGCAATCACCACCGGCGTTGCCGCCTTGGCTGGCCCCGCTCCGGTCCAGCCGAGGATCACCCAAGCGCCAAGCGCAATCCCGATCAGCAGGCCGACCAGCAGGCCCGCCCCGAGCAGGCGCTTGGATCCAGTCAGCGCCACGCGGATCAGACCGCCCGCATCACCAGGCTGGCGTTGGTGCCGCCGAAGCCGAAGCTGTTGTTGAGCACCGCTCTGACCTTCCGCTCCTTGGCGACATGCGGAACCAGGTCCACACCGGCGCAGCCGTCGCTCGGATTGTCGAGGTTGAGCGTAGGCGGCACGATCCCGTCGCGCATCGCGAGCAGGCAGAAGATCGCCTCCACCGCCCCGGCCCCGCCGAGCAGGTGGCCGATCGCCGATTTGGTCGAGCTCATCGACAAAGTCCCGACCGCATTCCCGAACAGCTTGCGGACCGCGCCGAGCTCCAGCTCATCGCCGAGCGGCGTCGAGGTGCCGTGGGCGTTGATGTAGTCGATGTCGGTCAGATCGAGCCCGGATCGCTTCATGGCAACTTCCATCGCCCGGTAACCGCCCGCGCCCTCCGGATGCGGCGCGGTGACGTGATAGGCATCGCCCGACATGCCGTAGCCGATCAGCTCGCCATAGATCTTGGCGCCGCGCTTCTTGGCCCGCTCATATTCCTCCAGCACCACGACCCCAGCCCCCTCACCCATGACGAAGCCGTCGCGATCCTTGTCATAGGGGCGGCTTGCCTTTTCCGGCTCGTCGTTGCGGGTCGAGAGCGCCCGCGCCTGCGCAAAGCCGGCGATGCCGAGCGGGCACAAAGCGCTTTCGGCGCCGCCGGCCAGCATGACGTCCGCATCCTCCCACTGGATCATCCGCGCGGCATCGCCGATCGAATGCGCCCCTGTCGAGCAGGCGGTCACCACTGCGTGATTCGGTCCCATCAGCCCATATTTGATCGAGACCTGTCCGGAGACGAGGTTGATCAATCGCCCGTGCACGAAATGAGGGCTTACGCGACGCGGCCCCTTCTCGTGCAGGACCAGCGACTCCTTCTCGATTCCAGGCAGGCCGCCAATGCCCGACCCGATCGACACTCCGGCCCGGTACCGATCCTCCTCGCTCATGTCGGCGAGGCCGGCGTCCTCGATCGCCTGCCCGGCCGCATCGATCCCGTAGACGATGAACGGGTCGACCTGCCGCTGCACCTTGTGATCGACGCGCTTGCCCGGATCGAAGCCCATTTCATGCTCGGGCGGCTTGACCTCGCAGGCGATCTGGCAAACCTGCTCGGACGGGTCGAAGCGCGTGATCCGCCCCGCCCCGCTTCGGCCTGCGAGGATGTTGCGCCAGCTGGTATCCACGTCCCCGCCGAGCGGCGTCACCAGCCCAATCCCTGTCACCACAACCCGGCGCATGCTCATTCCTCGCAATCCCTAACGGCAAACGGCTCCACGCCCTAGGACGCGGAGCCGCTGATGGTCAAATCAGACCCACCAGATGGCGGGGCCGCAAGCCTTAGGCTTTGTTCTGCTCGATATAGTCGATCGCGTCCTTGACGGTGCCGATTTTCTCGGCCGCATCGTCGGGGATTTCGACGCCGAATTCTTCCTCGAACGCCATTACGAGTTCGACAATGTCGAGGCTGTCCGCGCCGAGATCGTCGATGAAGCTCGCCTCTTCTGTCACCTTTTCGTTCTCGACGCCCAGGTGCTCCACGACAATCTTCTTCACGCGTTCAGCGGTCTCGCTCATCAAGGTGCCTTTCACTCGGGTTTTGACCATCGCCCTAAACCCACGCGCGCCTTGCTGGCAAGGGGCCGTTCATATGCGCGACAGGTGAGGCGTTCAAATCATCGCCATCCCGCCATTCACGTGCAGCGTCTGGCCAGTGACGTAAGCGGCTTCGCGGCTCGCCAAGTAGAGCGCTGCCGCCGCGACATCCTCGCCCGTGCCGAGCTTGCCCGCCGGGATGCGCCCGGTCAGCGCCTGCTTCTGCGCATCGGGCAGCGCATCGGTCATCGCCGACTGGATAAAGCCCGGCGCGATGCAATTCACCGTGATCCCGCGCGAGGCGACTTCCTGCGCCAGCGCCTTGGACATGCCGACCAGGCCTGCCTTGGAAGCCGCATAGTTTGCCTGCCCGGGATTGCCCGTGGCGCCCACGACCGAGGTAATGGAGATGATCCGCCCGAACCGCGCCCGCATCATCGGCTTGCACGCCGCTCGGCACAGGCGAAACGCGGCTTCGAGGTTGACGCGGATCACGTCGGACCATTCCTCGTCCTTCATTCGCATCGCCAGATTGTCCCGCGTCACGCCGGCATTGTTGACGAGGATGTCGAGCTTTCCGAGCCGCTCGATGGCTTGGGGCACAAGCCCGTCAACGGCGGCTGCATCGGCAAGGTTAGCCACGAGGGCAACATGATCCGCGCCCAACTCACTTCGAAAAGTCTGCAGCTTGTCGGCATTGGAGCCTGAAAGCGCGACCCGCGCCCCCTGCCCCGCCAAAGTCCGGGCAATAGCCGACCCGATCCCGCCCGAAGCGCCGGTCACCAGCGCGGTCATGCCAGTCAGATCGAACATGCTCAGATCTCCTTCGCGAGTGCTTCAACGTCGTTCATCGTGACGACGCTCGTTGTAGTCGCGTCCGGCGCGATGCGCTTGATCATCGGGGTCAGCACCTTGCCGCCGAACTCGACGAAGTGGGTCACCCCCGCCTCGAACATTGCCGTGACGCTCTCGCGCCACCGCACCATGCCGGTGACCTGTTGGACGAGAAGCGCGCGAATTTCGGCCGGATCACCCGCAGGCGCGGCGGTCACGTTGGCGTAGATGGGGACGATCGGCGGCCGCAGGTCGGCTCCCGCCAAAGCTTCGGCCATCGCGCGTGCTGCCGGTTCCATCAACGGCGAGTGGAACGGCGCGGAGACCGGCAGCAGCAGCGCGCGCTTGAACCCGCGCTCCTTCGCAATCGCGATCGCACGCTCGACAGCGCCCTTGTGTCCCGACACGACCACCTGGCCCGGCGCATTGTCGTTGGCCGCCACACAGACTTCGCCTTGAGCAGCCTCGACCGCAACCGCCTGGGCATCGCTCAATTCGGTCCCGATCAAGGCCGCCATTGTGCCTTCACCCACTGGCACCGCGGCCTGCATCGCCTGGCCGCGCAGCCGCAGGAGCCGGGCCGTTGTCGCGACATCGAGCGCCTCAGCCGCCGCCAGGGCGGTATATTCGCCGAGGCTATGCCCCGCCACGAAATCGGCCTTGTCCGCCAGCTTCAGCCCCGCCTCGCGTTCGGCCACCCGTAAAGTTGCGAGCGCATTGGCCATGATCGCCGGCTGCGCATTCTCCGTCAGCGTGAGCTGGTCCGCCGGTCCCTCAGCCATCAACCGCGACAGATGCTGCCCAAGCGCCTCGTCCACCTCCTGGAACAGCTCACGCGCCGCGCTGCTCGCTTCGGCAAGCGCAACGCCCATCCCAACCGCCTGACTTCCCTGCCCCGGAAAGATGAATGCACGCACGTCTGAACTCCCTGGTTCGTCCCGCGTCGCCGCCTACACCAACGACGAGCCGGAGCAACAACGGCTTGCTTTCCGGCGCCCTTTCGGCCACATGGCCGGCATCCGGGGCGGAGACTGTGCGTCTTCAGCCCCGGTTTGCATACCGACGACAGCCGGAGGGGCGTTCGCGATTGTCGCGGCGTCAGCGATCGGCCAATATGAAGGATATCGAGCATGCCGCTTTACGAGCATGTGTTTCTCGCGCGTCAGGATCTCGCCCAGGGCCAGGTCGACGCGCTGGCGCAGACCGCCACCGACATCATCGAGCAGGGCGGCGGCAAGGTCGTCCGCACCGAGACCTGGGGTCTTCGTTCGCTCGCTTATCGCATCCAGAAGAACCGCAAGGCGCATTACGTCGCGCTGGACTTCGAGGCTCCGGCCCCGGTGGTGGCCGAGCTCGAGCGTCAGACCCAGATCAACGAGGACGTGGTCCGCTACATGACGATCCGCGTCGACGAGCACGAGCAGGGCCCGTCCGCGATGATGCGCAAGAGTGACCGTGACCGTGAACGTGGTGATCGCGGCGACCGTGGTGATCGCGGGGATCGCGGCCCGCGCCGGGATCGCGACGAGCGCGCTCCGCGCCGCGACCGCGAAGAAATCGAAGCGTAAGGATCAGACCACATGGCACGCCCATTTTTCCGCCGCCGCAAGAGCTGCCCCTTCTCGGGCAACGATGCGCCCAAGATCGATTACAAGGACGTCCGTCTGCTCCAAGGCTTCGTGTCCGAGCGCGGCAAGATCGTTCCCAGCCGCATCACCGCGGTCTCGGCCAAGAAGCAGCGCGAACTCGCCCAGGCGATCAAGCGCGCACGTCATCTCGGCCTCCTCCCCTACGTCGTGAAGTAAGGACCCGCACATGGACGTTATCCTGCTTGAACGCGTCGAGAAGCTCGGCGCTATCGGCGACGTGGTGAAGGTGAAGAACGGCTATGCCCGCAACTTCCTTCTTCCCAACGGCAAGGCGCTTCGCGCCAACGAGGCCAACCGCAAGGTCTTCGAGAGCAACCGCGAGCGCATCGAGTCGCAGAACGCGGAGCGTCGCTCCGTCGCCGAGCGCGACTCGAAGGGCGTGGAAGGTGCAACGGTCCTGCTGATCCGTCAGGCCTCGAATGTGGGCGCGCTGTACGGCTCCGTCTCCGCTCGAGACCTCGCCGAGGCGCTGGAAGCGCAGGGTCACAAGATCGCCAAGAACCAGATCGTGCTTGATCGCCCGATCAAGGCGATCGGCATCCAGGACGTGCGGATCGCGCTTCACCCGGAGGTGTCCGTCACCATCCGCGTCAACGTTGCCCGCTCGCCCGAAGAGGCCGAGCTCCAGGCGCAGGGCGTGGATGTCATGGCCGACATGTTCGAGAAGGACAGCGCCGGCTTCACCGAAGACTATGATCCCAATGCCGAGCCGGGCGAGATCGCGGCCACCCGCGAGAATGCCGGCGGCGAAGGCGAGTCGGCGAGCAGCTAAGGCCCGGGGGGGCGGCAGGCTAGAGAGCCTTGCCGCCCTTACGCCGCCAGGCGCGAGCCTTGCGAGAGGTGCTCGGTCAGCGCCTCCGCCGGCATTGGGCGAGCGATATGATATCCTTGGGCCGTGTCGCAGCCCATCTCGAGCAGCAGCTCCAGGCAGGCTGCGTCTTCGATCCCTTCCGCGACCACCCTCATCCCAAGTTCGTGCGCGAGCGCGACGGTTGAGCGAACCATGATGGCGTTGCGCCGATCGGTGCCGATGCTCTGGACGAAGCTCTTGTCGATCTTGAGCTCGGTGGCCGGCAGCATCTGGAGATAGCCGAGCGAAGACTGGCCCGTGCCGTAATCGTCGATCGAGATGTTGACGCCGAGGGATCGCCAGCTCTCCAGCGCCGCAATGGCACGGTCGGGGCTGTGCATCGCGGCCGACTCGGTGACTTCGATCGTAACCTGCTCGGTCGGGAGGCGACTGGTCTGGAGAATGCACGCAATCCGTTCGATGAAGGCATGATCCGCGAGCAAGCTCGCAGACACGTTGACCGCGACTCCGATAGGGTAGCCCGACTCAGCCCAGCCCAGCGCATCTTCAATCGCGTGTTCGAGCACGAAAACGGTGAGATCGCCGACGCGCTTATGCTCCTCGATGATCGGGATGAACTGGTCGGGCGTGATCGGCCCGAACAGTGGATGCTGCCAGCGCACCAAGGCCTCGGCACCGACAATGCGGCCCGTCGCGAGATCGAGTTTCGGCTGATACGCGTTCCAGAGCTGGCCGCTTGCCATCGCCCTGTCCAGCTCGCCCAGCAACGACAGCTCTCGGTTTGTCGCGGCGCTGTCCGCCTCCGTGAAGCGCTGCCAGCGCACACCCGCTTGAGCCGCTTGCGAAGCCGAGAATGTCGCTTGCGCGACGAGTTGCTGCGCCGACTTGTCACCGCTTGAAAGGCCGAAAGTCAGGGCGACGTCGATCAGGCGACCACAATCAACGGGCGAGCGCATCAACGCGGTGATCGCTTCGATCCGCTCGCCCAGGTCTTCCTCGTCGCCGCCTCCCTCGAGCCAGGCAAGGGTGGCGTCGTCCGCGCGATAGATTGTCGCCTGCCGGTTCGCAAATCGCAGCCTGTCCGAGACCCGCAGCAGCAGGTTCGCCGTAGCGGTCGGGCCGAGCCCCGAGGCGATGGCCTCAAAGCGATCGATTCGGCCGACAATCACGTTCCCGCCGGGCCGTCCATCGGCTGCCGCGCACAACGCCGCGAGGTTGGGCAGCCCGGTTCCGGGGTCGGTCATCGCCCGCTGCTGCAGCCGCTCGGTCACGATCAAGCCGCCGCCGATCGCAATCGCCGCGGAGAGAGCGGCCAAGGCCGGGGCAATCGGAAAACTCGTTGCCCAGAGCGCTTCGCCGACAAGAGGCCAAGCGATGACTCCAAGGCCAAGCGTGGCGAACGCGCCGATACGGACCTTGCGGTTTCCGGGCTGCGCAACGAGAATTGCGGCCAATAAAGCCAGCAGCAACGGCCACAGGCCGCTCCTCTGCTGCGGAACGGGACCTTGCATCAAGGTCTCGGCCCCGAGCGCCTGAATGACTACGCCGTAAATGACGCCGTGACGGGGTACCGGGTACCGATCGCCGAGTTCCACGGCAGTCGCGCCTATGATCACGCGCTTGCCGGCCAGCTTCTCCTTGGGAACTCGGCCCCGAACGAGGTCGACCATGCTGTGGCGCGGGATGCTGGCTGGGTCGATCGAATAGTCGACCTGGAAATGCCGGCCGATCTCGGCAGCCTTCTCGGCGACCATGCTGGCGAGCGAAGGGCGCGGCGTGCCTTGTGTCTCGATTCCAAACGGCATGCTGCGGATGTAGCCGTCGCGGTCCGGCCTGACGTTAACGGCCGCTAGAAAAGCGTTGTCCGCCAGCGGCTTGATCGGGACGGTCTCGATCTCTTCTAAGCTGCCTGCTCCCGCCGGCTGACGCAAGGTTGGCAGGATGACGCTTCGCCCGGCGCGGGCAAGCGCTGCCGCCATCGCGGCGTCTTCCGCAGGCTCGGATCTAGCCGAAAAGTCCACGTCGAACGCGATCGATCGGACGCCTGCTTGGTGCAGGCTGTCCACGGCAGCGGCGTGGATGCTGCGCGGCCACGGCCAGCGATCGAGTTCGGCCAAGCTGCGGCCGTCGATCTCGACGATATGGACTTCACCGCTGGCCGGGTGGGCCCGAACCGAGTCGCGCAGGTCGCGGAGGAAACGGTCCAGCCCGGCGCCCGCCCCGGTCAGCAGGGTCATCACGCCCATAAATAGCGCCGCCCCAACCAGCAGGCTGCGCCGCCTCGAGAGCAAATAGCCACGGATGGCGAGCGCAACGCTTTCCACAGCGCCCGCTGGCCTGATCGGCGACACCTGGATCAACTCCGGACCGACGAGGTTCAGTCGTCCTTCTCGGCCTTGCCGTCGTCTTCCTCGTCGTCACCCTCGTCTTCGTCGCCGTCGTCGCCGTCCCGGCCGTCGTCATCGTCCTTGTCGAAGTCGTCTAAATCGTCCCCGTCCTTGACGTCCTTGCCGCTATCGTCCTTGCCGCTGTCGCCCTTGCCGCCTTTGTCGTTTCCGGGTTCATCCTTGCCCGAGTCGTCCTTGCCGCCCGCGCCTCCGTCCAAGTCGCCGCCAGGTTTAGAGTCATCCCCCTTGCCAGGTTCTGTCGGCTTGCCCTCGCCTTTATCTGGAGTGCCGGCGCCCTCGCCCGGCTTGGCGCCCTCATCGGGCTTACCATCCTTGCCGGCATTGCCGTCCTCACCGGGCTTGCCGTCCCCAGCGGGCTTGCCGTCCCCAGCGGGCTTGTCGTCCTTGCCGGGCTTGTCTTCGTTGCCCGGCTTGTCCTCGCCCTTACCCGGGCTGCCCTTGTCCGGCTTGGGCCCGCGGGCATTTCGGCTATGCTCGTTGAACTGGCCTTGGGCGTGCTCGGCCGCAGACGAGCCCTCGACGAGACCGCCCGTGAGCTTTGCCAGCGATGTCGGCTTTTCGCCGATCGTCTTGGCTATGCGGACTGCTTCGGCGCGAGCGCTGCGATTGTCGCCCTTCGCGGCCGAAGCTTGGTTCGGCACCGCCTTGGCGGTGACGATCCCCGCTGCCGCGGCGCCGCCGGAGCGCAGCTCCTTGGCGCCAATCCCCTCAACCGTGAGGCGATACAGGTCACTCTTGCCCACCATCGCGAGTGAACCCGGCAGCACCAGGTCTGACGCGCCGCCGTCCAGGGTCGAAACCTCGACCGCGCCTTCCGTCACCTTGACCTTTGCGTCCTCCGGCCCGACTGTGACGGTGAAAGTCGTGCCCTTCACCACGGCCGCGAGGTACGGCGTCTGGACGCCGAAATGGGGGGTGCTCTTCTTCTCAATCTTGAAAAGCGCGGACCCCCAATCTTCGATCAGCTGCATGATCTTGTTCGGGCTGCTCGCCTCGGGCACTCGGATGCGCGTTCCCGGCGAGATCACCACGAACTCCCCACCGCGCACGATGACCGCGCGAGCGCCTGGCGCCGTCGTGATCATGGCGCCCGATCCGAGCAGTGCACCCTTTGCGGCCGCACGGGTGCGGCCCGCTTCGCTCAGGCGCACATCGCCGCTGACTTCGCTCACCTTCCACACGGGCGCCGCAGCGCTTGCTTGCGTTCCGAACAGCAGCATCGCCGGTGCGATGCCAAGTGCCAGCCTATGAATCATGGAGCCTGCCCCCGATGCGGGCCACCGCGGGTGCGGCAGCGAGATTTGTCGTGAAGCTTCGGTATCCCTTCTTCCTTTCCGGCGACCTAAGAGGCGGGGTTAACGACACGCAAATGATGAACTGGCTAACCGGATGTTAGCACTCCGCCCGCTAGACCCTGGCTGTTTCATGGAGCGGGTGGGCAGTGCGCATATTCTTGTCATCGCTGATGCTGGGGTCCGTCGCCACGATGTCCGGCCTGGCTCAAGCCAATACGCAGACGCCGCAGGACCGGTCCGACCCTTCCGTGGTGGAGCAGGAACTGCGCAAGCGCGGCGATGCTCGAGGCAAGCAAGCCGTGGACCCGCTGCGGGTCGATATGGAAAGCTTGGACTCGGCCCTGACCAGACCGGTCCTGATCCGAAGCATTCGTCTGGAAGGCGCGAGCGCCCTTCCCGCTTCTGCCTACGCGCCTGCTATCCTGCCTTACAAGAACCGCACAGTTTCCGGCGCCGAGTTGCAGGATCTGGCGACTGCGATCGCACAGGTCGCGCGCAACGCCGGCTATGGCCTCGCGAGCGCATGGGTCCCCGAGCAGACCGTGGAGAATGGGCTCCTTCGAGTTGAGATCGACGAAGGCCGGATCGACGATATCCGCATTGAGGGTGACGCAATGGCCGCGGTTCGGCCGATCTTCGACGGTCTGCCGCTCGGCGCGCCGATCCCCACCGCCGATCTCGAGCGCAGGCTGTTGCTCGCCGGCGATCTTCCCGGCGTCGACATCGACAAGCCGCGGATCGAGCGGATCGACGGTCGCACCCTGCTTATCCTGCGCACCAGCCGCGATCCGGTTCGCGGCCGCGCCTCTGTCGACAATTGGGGATCCAGCACAGTGGGTCCCGTTCGCGCCCAGCTCAGAGTCGACGTGAACGGCCTCTTCGCAGAGGACGACCGGCTCACGATCGGTGGCGTCGTGACCCCGCTCGACCCCAAGGAGTTCGCGCTCGCCCGTATCGCCTATGCCAAAGCGGTCGGCGGCAACGGAACGGAAATCACCGCCTCGGCCTATGCGGCGCGCTCGCGACCGGGCGGCATCCTGTCCGATCGGGAGTTCGAGGGGCAGAGCCTGGAAGGCTCGATCGCACTCAGCCACCCGTTCATTCGCAGCCGGGCCGGCAGCCTGTGGGGCGAAACCGAGTTCACGGTCCGCGACTCGGAACAGTCGCTCGCCGACGTGGTCGTTCGCAAGGACCGTCTATCGATCCTCAAGGCGGGTCTCTTCTCCAGCGCCGAGCTTGGCGGCGGTACCGCCCGCGCCCGCCTGACCGCTTCTCGCGGGCTCGGAATTTTCGACGCCACGCGCGAGGGCGATCTGTTGACGTCGCGCGCGGATGGCAGCGCGATCTTCTCGAAATTCGAATTTTGGGGCCATTACGACCGCTCGCTGATTGGGCCGGTCAGTTTCCAGTTGCAGGGAGAGGGCCAGATCGCCTCGCGCCCGCTTCTTTCCAGCGAGGAGATGGGCCTTGGCGGACGCTATTTCCTGCGCGGCTACGATTATCGAGAGTTTTCCGGCGACAAGGGAGTCGCGGGCTCGATCGAGCTGAGGTTCGATCTTCCCCGACTGGGACGTCTGGTGCGCGACGCCCAGCTCTACGGCTATGCCGATGCAGGCACGGTCGGAAACTACGGCGATGGATCCGGCGGCGGGTCGCTCGCGTCCGCTGGCGGCGGGATCAGGACCGGGCTCGGCCGCAACATCGACGCCAGCCTGGAGGTCGGCGTTCCGCTCAAGGAAGGCGCAGACCGCGACGAGGAGCTGAACCCGCGCATCTCCTTCGTGATCGGCAGCCGGTTTGAGTAACCTTTCGGCAGTTTGACCTGCCTTTCGCTTCCGTTCAGGAGGCGGCATGGCCCTGCTCCCACCTTTAGATCGCCTGCGCCTGCCGGTTATCGGCTCGCCGCTGTTCATCGTCTCCAGCCCCGATCTGGTGATCGCTCAGTGCAAGGCGGGGATCGTCGGCTCCTTCCCGGCCCTCAACGCCCGTCCGCAGTCGGTGCTCGACGAATGGCTGCACCGGATCACGGAGGAACTTGCGGCCTGGGACCGCAGCAATCCAGATCGCCCGGCAGCTCCGTTCGCAGTCAACCAGATCGTGCACCGTTCGAACGACCGCTTGCAGCAGGATATGGCCACCTGTGCCAAGTGGAAGGTGCCGATCGTCATCACCTCGCTCGGCGCGCTGGTCGAGGTCAATCAGGCCGTGCATGGCTGGGGCGGAATTGTGCTTCACGACATCATCGACGATCGCTTCGCGCGCAAGGCGGTCGACAAAGGCGCGGACGGATTGATCGCTGTCGCAGCCGGCGCCGGGGGCCATGCCGGGCGGCTGTCGCCCTTCGCGCTGGTGCAGGAGATCCGGACCTGGTTTGAAGGACCGCTGATCCTGTCAGGCGCGATCGCGACGGGTCACGCCATCCTCGCCGCTCAGGCGATGGGCGCGGACCTTGCCTATATCGGCTCGCCTTTCATCGCGACGCAAGAAGCCAACGCGACCGCCGATTACAAAAGCGGGATCGTAGAAGGGCGAGCCGGCGACATCGTCTATTCCAGCCTCTTCACCGGAGTGCATGGCAATTATCTGCGCCAGTCGATCGTCCGCGCCGGGCTCGATCCGGACAAGCTGCCCGAAGGCGACCTCAAGACGATGAACTTCGGCTCCGGCGGCGGCGATGCAAAGGCTTGGCGGGACATTTGGGGCTCTGGCCAGGGCATCGGCGCGGTGACGGAGGTTCTGCCCGCTGCCGACTATGTAGCGAAACTCGCCGCCGAGTACGCACAGGCTAAGGCCGAACTCAGGGCGAAAGCGTCGACCTGATCGTCTCCAGCTTAGCTCTCCACGCAGCCGGCAAGGGCGCGGGCCTGCGGCTCTCCCGATCAACATAGACGTGGACAAAGTGACCCTCGGCCGCTGCCCCGTTCTCCCCATGTCCGAAGACGCCGAGCCGATATCGCACGCTGGAACTCCCCATTTCATCGAGCGCCAACCCGACTTCCACCTGTTGCGGGAAGGCGAGCGGGCGCGCGTATCGGCAGCCTGTATCGACCACGAGCCCGATCGGGTCGCCACCGCCGACGTCGAGCAGCCCGGCGTCGATCAGCCACGCATTCACCGCCGTATCGAACCAGCCATAGTAGACGACATTGTTGACATGCCCGTAGGCGTCGTTGTCGGCCCAGCGCGTGCCGATGGTGCGCCAGACGCGGTAGAAGTCGCGGCCCATGAGCGCAGCCCTGCTCACAAGGCAGCCTCGTAAAGCCGCCGCGCGTCCGCCTCGGTGATCGGGCAGGGATTGTTCACCAGCAGCCGCTCCTGCTTCATCGCCTCACGCGCAAGCATGTCGAGGTCGGCGGCGGTCACGCCAACTTCGCTAAGCCGCTGCGGCACGCCCGCGGCGCGGCCGAGGGCCGACAAGCGCTCGATCAGCCCGCGCGCCTGGGCCTGCCGCCCCTGCCCCGCCAGCGACGGATCGAGCACCAGACCAAGCTCGGCAAAAGGAGCCATGGCGGCGTGAAGGTTGTGGCCGAGCACTGGGGTGAGCATCAGCGCGTTTGACAGGCCGTGGGGGACGTGAAAGTGCCCGCCGAGCGGATAGGCCAAGGCATGCACGCCCGCGACCGGAGCGTTCGCGAAGGCGACCCCCGCGAGGTGCGCCCCGAGCAGCATCGCCTCCCGCGCTTGCAGGTTAGCGGGATCATCGCAGGCCCGCAGGAGATTGGCAGAGAGCAGCCGAAGCGCCTCACGCGCCAGAAGGTCCGACATGGGGTTCTTGAGGCGAACGGACGTGTAGGCCTCGATCGCGTGCACCATCGCATCGATGCCGGTCGCAGCGGTGACGTCCCGGGGCAAGCCAAGGGTAAGCGTCGCATCCAGGACCGCCCAGTCAGGCACCAGAGCCGGGCTGCTGACCCCCCTCTTCTCCGCACCCTGCACCGTGATCACCGTGACCGGGGTCGCCTCCGACCCGGTACCCGCGGTGGTGGGCACCAGCACGAGCGGCAGGCGAGGGCCCGCCGCCTTGCCGACGCCCCAGAGCGTGTCGAGATCGTCCCCGCTTGCGATGAGATAGGCCGCAAGCTTGGCCACGTCCATCGGACTCCCGCCGCCGAAACCCACCACTGACGTGCAACCATCGCCGGCCGCGGCTGCGGCGATCACCGTCGCCCGCGAGGGGTCCGCCTCCACCGCGTCATAAAAGACCGGATCGATCCCGGCCTCAGGGAGTGAGGCGAGCGCCCGATCGGGCAGCCCGAGCGCCCGCACCCGGGCGTCCGTGACGAACAGCGAACGGCCCGGCGGCAACAGCTCACCGATGCGCGCTGATGCATTCGGGCCGGACCGGAGCTTTGGCCCGTAGGTGAACTGATAGGAATTCATCGGCATGTCATTGCGAGTAGCGCCGGACGACGCAATCCCGGGCGCGGACGGTATTCCCGCTTGATTCGAACAACGCTGCTGGAGGTCCAAACCCGACCCGTTCCGGACGCTCTTTCCCAGCCCAGTTCGTAGCCTCAGTGCCAGTTCGCATCGGGAGCAATGTCAAGTTGGCGGGCGGCCCTTATGACTTCACCCAGATCGACCGATTTGTCGAAGGGATCGGAATCGAGCGTGGTTGGGCGATGAAGCCGCTCCTGCCAGTGCTGCAGCATCTGAACGTAGGGAAGAAATGGCTTTCGCATGAGCGTACCGTTCGGCAACGCCTCCACGTCGGCAATGCCCATGTGAAGCCATTTACCGGTGTGCCAGTCGGTCATGTCGACCGCCGGGAACAGGCAAACGCCGTGAAGGTCGACGCCGCGATTGACGGCCGCGAGACTCTCGCAGACGATGTCGTTTAGCCAGTCCGGGCGGCCGCCGTGCAGGCCTGAGGTTTCGGCTACGATGCAGGGCCGCTTGTACTTGGCCCATCCCTCCTGGAGGAGATCGCAGAGCGGGCGGATACGGGCATCGCCGGGCTGGAGCGGTTGATTTGGCTTGCCGCCGCCCTGATACTCCATTTGGCCGAAGCTGTAATTGTTGAAGCCGAGGATATCGATCGTCTCGGGGCTGCCGCCATATTCCGGGCGTTTCAGCCCTGAGATCACGTCCCACGCGATATAGGCGTCGTCATAGCTTTCGCGGCGGGCTTCTTCGGCCAGATCCGGGCGGTCGCGTGGGTGCACGACCCAGATAAGCGGGTCGATGTGGACCATGCGGGCGTCGGGGAAGTCGGCGCGGATAGCCTTGACAGCGGCGATGTCGGCACGGGCGAGCGCGAGCGTGAAGCGGCGGCGCTCTTCCGCGGACTTGCCGAACGGGGCGCACCAGGCCCATTCGGCGCCCATATAGCCCCAGAAGGTCGGCTCGTTGACGGGCGTGAAGCATAAGGGGCCATGGTGGGCGCGCTCGGCGACGTAGCGCGCAGCTGCCTGGGCGTAGGCTGCGAAGCGGTTGGCGAAGGCATCGGAATAAGGATCGAGCCCGTCCGGGTAGCCATAGTGGCAGAGGTCCCAGATCGGCAGCACGTTGTGCCGTCGCTGCGCGGTAAGGAAATCGTCGATCAGGGAGAAATCATACTGGCCGGGCGATCGCTCGACCAGCGGCCAGGGAATGCCCTCACGCGCGACGGCGATGCCGAGGCGGGGAAGCATGGCATAGTCTTCGTCGGCATGGCCGTAATGCTGAAGCTCGGCCGCGAGATCGCGGCGGCCCCGGTCCTTCCAGGCGAAGCTGGAGCATTCGAAACCTGACAGGAAGAAGGTCGGGAAAATGCCCGCTTGTGATTTCATTCAGTGGATACGCGGCACGTGCAGGAAGGGTTCAATTGGCTGAGGGTTTAGGCTGGTGGCCTAGAAGGCCCGCTCCAAACGACTGAGCAGGCTGCGCGCCGGGCTCGGCCGCGGCTCGGTCGCGTCATTCTTTTGATCCAGCCGCCCTACTCTTGCAAACAGGTCCTGACTGGCCCGAACGAGTTGCCCCGCGCCATCCGGCAATCGCCCGATCAGCCCGGGATCGCTGGTCGGAGCCTCACCCAGCCGACGGCTTTCCGCTCTCGCTTCGTCGAGGCTGAGCTCACCCGATTCGAGCGCGCGCTGGGTCAGTAGCCAGGCAATCACATGCATGAGCCGTGTCGTGACCTTTAGCGACTCGACCGAAAAGCCGACGCGAAGCAGGGGATCCAAGGCCTGTCGATCATCGCGGCCGTTGCGATCGAAATAGGAGCGCGCCTCGTCGGCCAGCAACATCGCTTCCGTGTAGAGCGAATCGATCAGCTTGGCCGTCATTCGGGCGCGGGCTTGGTTCATGGCGCTCAGCCTTTGCACAAGCCGCCATCCGCTCATACGCCCAAAGAGGGTAAACCCACCGACCATCCCGAATCGGGATAGCGGGTCAGGCGATGATGTCGGGAATGAGTTGGTCTTCCAGCGCATTGATCTCGTCGCGCAGGCGAAGCTTTCGCTTCTTCAGGCGCGCGATCTGCAACTGGTCCGGCCCCGCTGCCGTGCGCAGCGCCTCGATAGCATCATCAAGGTCGCGATGCTCGGTGCGCAGCACGGCCAAGCGCGCTTCGACCGCCCTCCCGTCGCTGATCATGCCCATCATCAAGATGAGACATAGCAGAGCCAACGGATCGTCGTATATATTCCCGCAGCCGTCGAGCGGCAGGAGACAGACACGACTCGGCCATGATCTAAGGATTGGACCACCCGCAAGCACCAGAAGGAGATGGGAATGCAGGACGCGCATATCTCGGCTTTGGAAACCAAGCACGCTGACCTCGATGCCCGCATTATGCAGGAAGAACAGCGGCGCCACCCGGATATGACAACCTTGTCCCGCCTCAAGAAAGAGAAGCTGAAGCTCAAGGAAGCGATTGCGGGTATTTAGCGGCAGGTCTTGGGATCGGGCGCAAGCCGCCGCCCCTGACCAGCAAGCTGGCCCGCTTCACTGGAAAGAGAAGCGGGCCCTGCATCCAAGACTTCGATCAGTTTGGCGGAGGCGCCGCGGGCGTTAGCCCGGGCGCTCAGGCCCCAAAGGTTCGCTGCCACCAGCCGCGCCGAGGCGGGCCATCGGTCGCGCTCTCATCTTCAGCCCCGGGAGTAAGCGCCGGCTCCTTGGCAGCGTCGGACGTACGCTCCGGTACCGCGTCGGTATTCGGCTCCACCTCCGCACCAGCCGCGAGTTCCGGCGCAGCCTCGACGCCGTTATCCACGGCCGGCGTCTCCGGGGCGACCTCCTCGACCGCAGCGGCAGCCGCTACCGCTTCCGAAGCAGCTTTCCGGCTGCGTCGACGCTTGGGCTTCTCGCCGTCCTGGTCGTTGGCCGCCTGGAGCGGCGCCACGTCGTCGCCGGCTGCGGGCTCATCAGCCTTCTTGCGGCGGCTCCGACGCTTCGGCTCCGGCTTCTCCGGTGTCACCACATCGATCGCCGGCTCGGCAGGACTCGCCACCTCCCCAACGGCTTCGACTGCTTCCACAGCGCTCAGCTCGACCGGGACTGGTTCGGCCGGGGCTGCCTCGACGGCCGGACCGCTCTCGGCCTGACCCTTGCGGGCCCGCGGCCGACGGCGCGCCCTGCGCGGCTTATCCTCGTCGCTTTCAGCCTCAGCAGCTTCGGCTGTGACCGGCTCCGGCTCCGAGGGCTCGACGGACTCATCCTGCGGGACCTCACCCTCGAGCGGTTGCGCCTCCTCGGCCCCACCCTCTTCGCGTCCTTCGCCTTCCCGACGCCGACCACCGCGGCGCCCGCGACGCCGCCGGCGCTTGCGGCCGCGTTCGCCTTCACCATCGTCGGCGCGAGGCCGATCAGGCTCCCGACGCTGCTCGCGTGGCTCGTCTTCCTCCTGCTCCTCGGCCTCGGCGTCGTCTTCCTCCTCCTCGTCCCCCTCGACGAGCAGATCGTCCTCCTCGTCGCCCGCCGGAGCGATCGGCTCGAAGCGTGGACGGTGCATCGGCGGCGGCCCGAAAGACTCGGCCGCCATCTTTGCGCCTTCCAGGCCCTCGTCGATCAGCACCTCAATGATGACGCCGTAGCGCTCCTCCACCTCGGCGATCTCGTGCCGCTTCCTGTTGAGCACATACACCGCCGCCTCGCGGCCGGCGCGAAGCACGATGCGGCTTCCGCGGCCGCGGGCCGCCTCATCCTCCAGCATGCGAAGCGCCGACAGGCCAGCCGAAGCCGCGGTGCGCATCAGGCCGGTGCCCTCGCAATGCGCGCAAGGCCGGGTCGAAGCCTCGAGCACCCCGGTGCGCAGGCGCTGGCGGCTCATCTCCAGCAGCCCGAACGAGGAGATGCGGCCGACCTGAATGCGGGCGCGATCGTTCTTCAGCGCCTCCTTCATCGCCTTTTCGACTTTGCGGATGTGGCCGCTCGACTCCATGTCGATGAAGTCGATCACGACCAAGCCCGCCATGTCGCGGAGGCGAAGCTGGCGCGCGATCTCGTTCGCCGCCTCGATGTTCGTCGCGTAGGCGGTCTGCTCGATATTGTGCTCGCGCGTCGAGCGGCCCGAGATGATGTCGATCGAGACCAGCGCCTCGGTCGGATTGATGACGAGGTAGCCGCCTGATTTGAGCTGCACGAGCGGCTGGTACATGCCCGCCAGCTGGTCCTCGACGCCGAAGCGCTGGAACAGCGGCACCGGGTCCGAATAGCCCTTCACACGCCGGACATGGCTCGGCATCAGCAGCTTCATGAGCGAGCGCGCGGCGCGGTAGCCCTCCTCGCCCTCGACGATCACCTCTTCTATGTCGCGATTATAAAGATCGCGGATGGCGCGCTTGATCAGGTCGCTGTCGCCGTAGATCAGGGCGGGCGCCGAGGAATGCAGCGTTCGCTCGCGGATCTCGTCCCAGAGGCGTGCCAGATAATCGAAGTCGCGCTTGATCTCGGTCTTTGTGCGCGACAAGCCGGCGGTGCGGACGATGCAGCCCATGGTCGACGGCAAAGCCAGCTCCGCCATGATCTGCTTCAGGCGCTTGCGATCGGCGCCGTTGGAGATCTTCCGGCTGATGCCGCCGCCATGCGACGTGTTCGGCATCAGCACGCAATAACGGCCGGCCAAGCTCAGATAAGTGGTGAGTGCCGCGCCCTTGTTGCCGCGCTCCTCCTTGACGACCTGGACCAGCAGCACCTGCCTGCGCCTGATGACGTCCTGGATTTTGTAGCGGCGGCGCAGGTTCTGGCGCTTGCGGCGCAATTCGTCAGCGGCATTCTCGTCCGACCCGTTGGCGCTCTCAGGCTTGGGCGGCCCGGCATCGTCCTCGCCCTCGGAGACTTCGCCCTCCCCTTCGTCCTGAGGCCCGCCGGCATCGTCGCCGACTTCCTCGATCTCGTCGGCATCGCCGCCGGACGTATCGAGCTCTTCGATCGATTGCTCGTCGTAGCGCGCGTCCTCGGCCGCGCGGAGCCGCTCTTCCTCGGCCGCATGCTCCGCTTCCTCGCGGAGCAGGGCCTCGCGATCCTCCTTGGGAATCTGATAGTAGTCCGGGTGAATCTCCGAAAAGGCCAGGAAACCGTGGCGGTTGCCGCCGTAATCGACGAACGCCGCCTGCAGCGACGGCTCGACCCGAGTGACCTTGGCTAGATAAATATTGCCCTTGAGCTGCTTGTGCTCGGCGGATTCGAAATCAAACTCCTCGATCCGGTTTCCCTGGACGACCGCCACCCTGGTCTCTTCCTGGTGGCGCGCGTCGATCAGCATGCGCATTGTCATCTGTAAGTCTCCACGCGCGCGCCGCCCTGGTCCGCGGGATCCGGGTCAGGCCTGCGCCTGGAGGGAATCCCGGCGGCGCCTCGCGGCGCGCGCGTCGTATGGACAAGGGCGCGGCCGTATCGGCGTGCGCCCTTTCTGTCCGGGTTGTTGGATAAAGTGCCTCTGCTGCTTGCGGCAGGCCGGCATTCAAAGCCGGCCGAAGCGCCCCCGCCATAAAGCCGACGCCAACAAGGGGGCGTAGGGCCAGCGGGGAGAAATGCCTCATGCAGCGTCAACCTGATGTACCGGCAAGAAGAGCCGGCGAAAACAAAACGGTGCGACAGCTTGGACGGAACACGCCGGCAATCTCGAACCGTTGACGGGTTAGGTAACATCGCATCTGTCAAGCGGCAACTGTTAAGGCGCTCCTCGCGTACGCCTCTCTTTTCCGCTGGACCGCCTTGCCGTGGGCGCGGCATCAACGGCAGCGATGCCGTTGTTCGCCGCTTTGCTCTGGGCCTTGCTCGGCCTCGTCCCCGGCTTCGGCGCGGCCCCCTCCCAACAAGCTGCAGGGCCCGCGGAAGTGACTGTTGCGTTTGGCAATCGCGGCTCGGGTCCCCGGCCGGATGACCCGCCAATCCTCGGCTCCAGAAACCCGGAGCGGCCGTTGCTCGTGATCGACGCAGGGCACGGCGGCCGCGACGGCGGCGCTACCTCTGTCCATGACGGGCAGCCGGAAAAGGACATCGTCCTGGAGATCGCCCGCGCCGTGCGCGACGAGCTCGTCCGTTCCAATCGGGTACGCGTCGCCCTCACCCGCGACGAAGACCGCTTCATCGAGCTTCGCGAGCGTTACGAGATCGCCCGCCGACTGGGCGCGGACCTGTTCATCTCGATTCACGCCGACGCCGCGCCGCTCAACGACGCCGCGCGCGGTGCCACCATCTACACGCTTTCCGAAGTCGCTTCCGACCGGGAGGCGGCCCTCCTCGCCCAGCGCCAGAACCAGTCGGACATCATCGGCGGCCTCGACCTGAAAGGCCGCGATGCCACCGTAAACCTCATCCTGATCGATCTCGCGCAGCGCGAGAGCATGGGCATCTCCGCGGATTTCGCCCGGCTCCTCCAGCGCGAAGCCGGCCCTCTCTTTCCGTTCCGCCCCGAACCCCACCGCTTCGCATCGCTGCTGGTGCTGAAGGCGCCGGACGTCCCCTCCGTGCTGTTCGAATCCGGCTATCTCACGAACCTGGACGACAGTCGTTATCTCGCCTCGCCCGAAGGCCGCGCGCAGATCGCCACCGGCATGCGCCGCGCCATCGAAGCGCATTTCGCTCGACGGTTGCTGCAGGTGGCGGCGCGATGATATGCTCTTTGAGGGAGCCAGCGCCTGCAATCCAGGCAAGTCTCACGGGAGAGAAGCGGGATGGGCGAGCTACGGGGCCGGCTGGAAATGCTGAAGCAGATGCGGTGGCGTGAAGCCCATTCCGCGGACGGCTCGGAGAACAATCCCGCTACCGACCGCCTGATCCGGCTTCACGGCGCGATTGTCGCCATCGAGGCAGCGATTGCGGAAGGTACGCCCGAGGGCGTCTCCGACCTCGATGTCGACGGGCAGGGGCTGACTGCCGTCGGCATGTCCGTGGCCCAGGCGAACGCCGACGCTTACGCGCGCTACGAGACATCGAGTGAAAACGGGAAAAATAATGCGCGACCAGAGGCGGCCACTCAGGGCAATACCGAAGCTTCGTTCTGGGGCGATCTTCCGGAAAGTACGCGCGAGTAGGGCACGCAATCTCCTGGCGTGGGGACAGGCCGTGGTACCCTGATCCGCCACTCGGCTTGCAAGCATTCTCCATCGAGCCCGCTTCACCCACGCGGTCGCATCGGTTAAAGCGCAGGCCAAATGACTGCTCAAGCAAATCAATCCACCCGTTTCGTCGCGTATCGCCAAGGTGCTGGGCGCTTTACATCTCGCCTGCGCGTGTTCTGGCGCAAGCGCTGGGTAAAGGTGCTGGTCATCCTCGCCGCGCTGCCGCTCCTCGCCATCCTGCTCGCCTGGATCCTGTTCGCGCGCAATCTGCCGTCGGCGGAGACCCTGCTCACTTATCAGCCGCCGCTGCCGAGCAACGTCCGCTCGATCGACGGCGAGCCGATCCAGAGCTTCGCGCGCGAGCGGCGGGTGGAACTGGCGTTCGAGGAATATCCCCGCCAACTGGTCCAGGCCTATCTGTCGGCCGAAGACAAAACCTTCTTCAGCCATGGCGGGCTCGATTATCAGGCGCTCGGCGCTGCGGTCGTCAATTACGGACTTAGCCTGGGCACCGGTGATCGGGTCGCCGGCGGCTCGACGATCACACAGCAGGTCGCCAAAAATTTGCTGCTCGGCAATGATTATTCGGTTACGCGCAAGATCAAGGAAGCTTTCCTCGCTCGCCGCATCGAAGACGTGCTGACGAAGCCGCAGATCCTGGAACTCTATCTCAATCAGATCTTCCTCGGCCGCAACGCCTACGGCGTGCAATCCGCCGCCCGGGCCTATTTCGACAAGGATGTCGATCAGCTCGCGCTGCACGAGTCCGCGTATCTTGCGATTCTTCCCAAGGCGCCGAGCAACTATACCCCGGAGCGGCACGAGCGCCGTGCGCTCGCCCGCCGCAACTACGTGCTGGCCGAGATGGAGGCGAACGGGTTCATCACGCCCGCGGAGCGCGCCGCTGCCGCAGCGCAGCCGCTCGGCACTGTGCGCAGCCAGCAGAACACCGTGAAGAACGTCGGCGGTTATTATATGGAAGAAGTCCGCCGTCTGCTGGTCGAGCGCTATGGCGAGAAGACGGAGAAGGGTCCGCACGGCGTCTACACGGGCGGGCTGTGGGTCCGCACTGCCTACAATCCGGTGATGCAAAAGGCGGCGGAAGCGGCGCTTCGCGACGGCCTGCTACGTTTCGATGGAGGTCGTAGCTGGCGCGATCCTGGTCTCAAGATCGATATGGACCGCGATTGGCGCAGCCAGCTCTCGATCCTGGATTATGGGGTTGGATACGACGATTGGCGCGCGGCCGTGGTGATCGAGAAGGCAGGCGGGTCCGCTACGATCGGCTTCACCGATGGGAGCACGGGAACCCTATCCGCCTCGGCTGCTTCGATGCCGAAGCGGGGCACCGCAAGCGCGGCTTATGGCTTCCTGCAGCCCGGCACGGTGATCGCGGTCAAGAAGGTCGCCGGCGACAGCTATGCGCTGCGCTCCGTTCCCGAGATTGGAGGGGCGCTCATCGCGCAGGAAGTGGCGACCGGCCGCGTACTCGCGATGCAGGGCGGATGGGACGTGCGCGGCTCCTCGTTCAATCGCGCAACACAGGCGCTGCGCCAGCCGGGCTCCACCTTTAAGCCGATCGTCTACTCAGCTGCGCTCGACAACGGCATGACGCCGGCTTCGATCATTGTCGACGGCCCGTTCTGCGTCAGCCAGGGACCGGCGCTTCCGCAGAAATGCTTCCGCAATTTCGCCGGCGGAAATGCCGGCCCGCAGACGATGCGCTGGGGCCTTGAGCAATCGCGCAACCTGATGACCGTGCGTGCGGCCAATCAGGTCGGCATGACGCAGGTTACCCGGCTGGCGCGCCGGCTCGGCGTCGGTGACTTCCCCAACTATCTGTCGATCGCGCTCGGCGCCGGCGACACCACCGCGATGCAGATGACCAACGCCTTCGCGATCCTTGCCAACAATGGCAAGGAGGTGAAGCCGAGCCTCGTCGACTACATCCAGGACCGCAACGGCAAGCTCATCTACCGCGCCGATACTCGCCCCTGCGAGGGCTGCGACGCGCCCGACTGGAACGGCCGGCCGATGCCGCGTCCGCCACTTCGAACCAAGCAGCTGATGGATGCGATCACCGCCTACCAGATGGTCCATATTCTGGAGGGCGTAGTCGAGCGCGGGACCGCCACGCGGCTTCGCGCCCTCAATCGTCCGCTATTTGGCAAGACCGGCACCACCTCGGGCCCGCGCGACGTCTGGTTCGTCGGCGGTACGCCCGAAGTCGTGGCGGGCATTTATGTCGGTTATGACAAGCCGCGCAGCCTTGGCGGCGCCGCGCAGGGCGGACGCATCGCCGCGCCGATCTTCCAGCAATGGGCGGCGGCTGCGCTGAAGGACATGCCCAAGGTCCCGTTCCGCGCGCCCGCCGGGACCCGCATGGTCCGCGTCGACCGGCGCTCGGGCCGCAAGGTGTTCGGTGTCTTCCCGACTAGCGCCGATCCCAAGGCGGCGGTGATCTGGGAAGCCTTCAAGCCGGAAAGCGAACCCAAGCGCACGGCCCGCCGCTACGAAGTGGCAAGTTTCGAGGAACGGCGCGCGGCGTTGCTGGAGCGGCTGCGCAGCGGCAACGCGCGGCTGGCTCCCCGGCCCGCGCCACGACCGCGCCGGTCTGAGGCGCGAGTCGAACCAGAGCCGGTGCCAGACGCCTTGCCAAGCGAGACCGGGATTTACTAACTGCCTCTCACTTCTCGTCACCCCAGCGAAGGCTGGGGTCCATCCAGGCTCGGTGCCAAGTTCCGCTTCTGTATGGATGCCAGCCTTCGGGGTTCCTGGCATGACGTGACCATGTAAGGACACGTCCATGCGCGCCGAAGCGCAAACCTATGCCGACCAGATCCGGTCCGCCCTCGATCTTCTTCGCCGCTTCCTCGACTGGGATCGGGCGCTCCGGCGGCTCGACGAACTCAACAATCGCGTCGAGGATCCGGCGTTGTGGAGCGACGCCAAAGCCGCGCAGGAGGTGATGCGCGAACGGCGGCGGCTGGATGAAGCGATTACGGCCACTCGCAAGATCGAGCAGGAGCTGAGCGACACGCTCGAGATGATAGAGCTGGCCGAAGCGGAAGGCGATCAGGCGTTGGCCGACGACGCTGTCGCCTCGCTCGCCGAGCTGGCCGATCGGGCCGAGAAGGACAAGGTCACCGCCCTGCTCGCCGGCGAGGCCGATGCCAACGACACCTATATCGAGGTCAATGCGGGCGCGGGCGGCACGGAAAGCCAGGATTGGGCCGAGATGCTGCAGCGCATGTACACGCGCTGGGCCGAACGCCGCGGCATGAAGGTCGAGCTGGTCGATTACCACGCCGGCGAGCAGGCCGGCATCAAGTCCGCGACCCTGCTGATCAAGGGCGAAAATGCCTACGGCTATGCCAAGACCGAAAGCGGCGTGCATAGGCTGGTGCGGATCAGCCCCTACGATTCCAACGCCCGCCGCCACACCAGTTTCTCGAGCGTCTGGGTCTATCCGGTCATCGACGACAACATCGATATCGAGGTCAACGACAGCGAATTGAGGATTGATACTTATCGCGCATCGGGCGCGGGCGGGCAGCACATCAATACGACCGACTCCGCAGTCCGCATCACCCATTTGCCCACCGGCATCGTCGTCCAGTGCCAGAACCAGCGTTCGCAGCACAAGAACAAGGCTGAGGCGTACAACCAGCTGCGCGCGCGATTGTACGAGCGCGAACTGCAGATCCGCGAAGCCGAAGCCAATGTGACCGAGTCTAACAAGACCGACATCGGCTGGGGCCACCAGATCCGCTCCTACGTTCTCCAGCCCTATCAGCTGGTCAAGGATCTGCGCACCGGCGTCACCTCCACCGCTCCGTCGGACGTGCTGGATGGGGATCTCGACCGCTTCATGGCCGCGGCGCTGTCGCAGCGCGTGTCCGGCGAAAAGGTCGAGGTGGAAGATGTGGACTAGACGCTCGAGTGCGATCGCCCTCGCTCTCCTTGCCCCCGCCTGCGATGCCCAACAGCCCGTCAAATCCTCTTTCCCGGAACCGCAGCGGCCCGTCGCTCCAATCGTGTCCTCGCGCTATTCCAATGAGGATGCGCGGGACAGCGTCGGCGAGTTTGAGACGGTGATGCAGCTGGCCGGCGTAGCCTCCGGGATGTCCGTGGCCGATATCGGCGCGGGCGAAGGCTATTACACGGTTCGCCTGTCCCCGCTGGTCGGGCGCCAAGGCCGTGTTCTGGCCCAGGATATCGTGCCCGCGACCCGCGACGAGCTCGCCAGGCGCGTCAGCCGCGAGCGGCTCGACAATGTTGCGGTCAAACTTGGCGAGCCGAACGATCCGAAGCTGCCGGACGTGTCTTTCGACCGTATTTTCCTCATTCACATGTATCATGAGATCGCCCGGCCGAGCGAATTCCTCTGGCACATCCGCACCGCGCTCAAGAAGGATGGGAGCCTGATCGTCGTCGACGCGGATCGTACCACCGATCGCCACGGCACGCCGCCCCGCCTGCTGCTCTGCGAGTTCAGCGCGGTGGGATATGAACTGGCCCGCTTCGAGCGGCTGCCGGACAGCGACTCCTACTTCGCCCAGTTCATCGCAAAGGGGGCTCGCCCCGAGCCAAGTGCGATCCCGATTTGCCCGGCCTGACGCTTCAAAGAAGGCCCAGCGCGCGGAAGCTGCGGCATTCGCCGCCGGCGAAGATCAGGTGATCGTGGATCTGGATCCCGAGTTCTCCCGCAACCCTGATCAAAGTGCCGGTGGCAGCCTGGTCGGCTGCGCTCGGCATCGGGTCCCCACTGGGATGATTATGTGCAAGAATCAATCCGGTGGCATTCAGCCGAAGAGCCTCTGCAATGATCGCCCGTAGCGGCAGATCGATCGAAACTTCCCCGCCGAGCCGGGTCTCGCTCACGCAAAGCACCGTGCCGTCTGAGCCGAGGTAGAGGACCGCGAGGCGCTCGCGAGCGGCGCCCGCGAACGTCGGTGCCAGCAGATTGGCGGCGTCGCGAGCGGTCCCGATCCGGATCGGCGCTGAATCGGCAGTGGGCATCGGCGGATTGCATGCCAGTCCCAATGCCGGCCTGCCCCTGCCAGATGATCCGAACCGGAGGTAAGTTACTCTATTCCGGAGAGAAACCGCCACGCTTGGAAAGCCACCGATCCGCCGCCATAAGCGGCCCATGCAGGCCTACCACCAGCTTCTCCAGCGCATCCTCGACGAAGGCGTGGCCCAGCAGGACCGCACGGGCGTCGGCACGCTCAGCGTGTTCGGCCACCAGATGCGCTTCGACCTTGCCGACGGGTTCCCGCTCGTCACCACCAAGAAACTGCATTTGCGCTCGATCGTCATCGAACTGCTCTGGTTCCTGAACGGCGACACCAACGTGCGCTACCTGCAGGACAACAAGGTCAGCATCTGGAACGAATGGGCCGACGAAAGCGGGGATCTCGGGCCCGTCTACGGCAAGCAGTGGCGGTCCTGGGAAGGTCCGGACGGCGCCCGCATCGACCAGATCGCGCAGCTCATCGAACTTATCAACCGCGATCCCGCCTCGCGCCGCCAGATCGTCTCCGCGTGGAACCCTGCCGAGCTTCCCCGTATGGCGCTCGCCCCCTGCCACTGCCTGTTCCAGACCCAGGTGGTGAACGGGCGGCTCAACCTCCAGCTCTACCAGCGAAGTGCCGACGTGTTCCTGGGCGTGCCGTTCAACATCGCGAGCTACGCCTTGCTTACCCACATGCTCGCGCAGCAGTGCGGGCTGGAACCGGGCGTGTTCGTCTGGACGGGCGGCGACTGCCATCTTTATTCCAACCACCTGGAGCAGGCCCGGCTGCAACTCACGCGGGAGCAGCGGGCCCTCCCCCGCCTGACGATCAAGCGCCGCCCCGACGCGATCGACGGCTACGCCTACGAGGACTTTGAGATCAGCGGCTACGATCCCCACCCGCACATCGCCGCGCCGGTGGCGATCTGAGGCAAGAGGTCGTCTTGGTCGTCGCCCGCGCGGACGATGGCGTGATCGGCCGCAATGGCAAGCTGCCCTGGCATATCCCGGCGGATCTGAAGCGCTTCAAGGCGCTGACGCTCGGCACGCCGATGATCATGGGCCGCAGGACGTTCGAGAGCCTGCCGGGCCTGCTGCCGGGGCGGCGGCACATCGTCCTCACCCGCGGCAGCGCCTGGGAAGCGGACGGGGCGGAGGTCGCGCGCACGCCTGAGGAGGCGCTGGAGCTTGCCGGGCCGGGCCGGGTGTCGGTGATCGGCGGCGCGGAGCTGTTCGCTTTGTTCGAGCCGCTGGCGGACAGGATCGAGCTGACGGAGGTGCATGAAGATATCGAGGGCGACGTGACCATTCCACCGTTTGGTCCGACGCGATGGCGTGAGGAGGCCCGTGAGGCCCTGCCAGCCACGGACGGCAAGCCCGGCTTCAGCTTCGTCACCCTGGTCCGCGCATAGCCACCTCGCGTCGGCCCGGACTTGATCCGGGCCCAGGCTTCTTTGTGGCCGGGGAGCAGAAGATCGCCCGGCCTCGGATCAAGTCCGGGGCGACGTCACGTGAGGATTACGCGCGCCTTCGCCGGGATGACGAGCAGGTGAAAGCGCCCTATACCCCGCCGCATGGAGCGGCTGGAGGGCGGCTCGGCGGTTCCGGCTTCGCTTCGTGGGGGCATCGTCGCGCTCGGCAATTTCGATGGCTTTCACCTCGGCCACCAGGCGGTGGTGGGCCGGGCGGTCGAGCGCGCGCATGCCGAAGGGCGGCCGGCGCTGGTCGCCACGTTCGACCCGCACCCGGTGCGTTTCTTCGAGCAGGACCTGCCGCCCTTTCGCCTCACCAGCCTCGACCAACGCCAGCGCCTGTTCGCCACGGCCGGCGCCGATGCGATGCTCGTGTTCCGCTTCGACGGCGCGCTGGCTTCACTCGCGGCTGAAGAGTTCGTCAGCGAGCATCTGGTCCGCCTGATTGGAGCGGCGGGCGTGGTGACCGGCGAGGATTTCACGTTTGGGAAAAACCGCGGCGGCAATGTCGAGGTGCTGCGGAGGCTGGGCACGAGCCACGGGCTCAGCGTCGACGCGGTCGCGCCGGTGCTGGGGGATGGCGAACCCGTCTCCTCCAGCCGCATCCGCGAGGCCTTGCAGGCCGGCGATTGCGACACTGCCGCGCGGCTGCTCACCCGCCCGTTCGCGATCGAAGGCGTCGTCGAACATGGCGACAAGCGCGGCCGCACGATCGGCTACCCGACCGCGAACCTCGGGCTCGGCAAATATCTCCGCCCTCGATACGGCATCTACGCGGCACGTGGGCGGCTCCCTGACGGGCGCGTGCTGGACGGCGCTGCCAATCTCGGGATCCGGCCGACCTTCGAGCCGCCCAAAGAGCTGCTCGAAGCGCACTTTTTTGAATTCGCGGGCGACCTTTACGGGCAAACGATCGAAGTGAAGTTGATCTCCTTCATTCGCCCCGAAGCGAAGTTCGATGGCCTGGGGGCGTTGACGGAGCAGATGGGACTGGATTGCGCAGAGGCGCGGCGGCGGCTCCTGTGACCAAAGGGAAGGTAGCCCTGATCTTCATCGCGCTGGTGGCGGTCACCTTGTCGCTGATCAACGCCTCTTGGCTGGCGCCGACCCCGCCCGGCCGGCTGAAGCTGGTCGCGCATCGCGGCGTCGGCCAGCAATATGACCACGAGGGCGTTCGCCGGGACACGTGCACCGCGACGCGCATACACCCGCCCGAGCACAACTACCTGGAGAACACAGTCCGGTCGATGCAGCGCGCCTCGACGCTGGGCGCGCACTCGATCGAACTCGACATGCACCCGACGACCGACGGACATGCCGTCGTCTTCCACGACTGGACCGTCGATTGCCGCACCAACGGCAAAGGCGTGACGCGCGAGCACAGCCTTGCCGAGCTCAAGAAGCTCGACATCGGATACGGCTACACCGCCGACGGTGGCAGGACCTTCCCGCTGCGCGGCGCCGGCATCGGCGCGATGCCGACCGTTGAAGAGGTGCTACAGAAGTTCCCGAACCAGAACTTCGTGTTCAATTTCAAGAGCAAGGACCCGCGCGACGCCGACATCCTTGCCGCGGCCTTCGGGCGCGCAGGCGTGACGCTCGACGACCGCTACTCCTTTTATGGCCACGAACGCGTGCTCGAGCGCATGCGCAAAATCGCTCCGGGCGTTTGGATCTGGAGCAAGGACAGCGTGAAAGCCTGCGCTCTCGACTATCTCTACTGGGGCTGGACCGGCTGGATTCCGGAGAGCTGTCGAAACGGCACGGTCGTGGTGCCGCTCAATTATCAATGGGCGGTCTGGGGCTGGCCCAACCGCTTCCAGCAGCGGATGGCGTCGGTGAACGCCCGCGTGATCGTGATCGGCGAGATGGAGGATCAAGGCTCGGCGCGAGGCATCGAACGACCCGAACAGCTCGGCGAGGTGCCGCGCGCCTTCAAAGGTTATCTCTGGGTCGACGACATGTATGGCATCGGCCGCGCCCTCGGGCGCTAGACGCTCCCCCTCCCCGCCGCTAAGCCCACGTCCAAATGTCCGAAAAACCCGATTACAAAGACACGGTCTTCCTGCCCAAGACCGACTTCCCGATGAAAGCCGGTCTCGCGAGCAAGGAGCCCGCCATCCTCGCGCGCTGGGCGGACGAGGACCTGTACGGGCAACTCAGACGAGAGCGCTCCGGGCGCCCCCGCTTCATCCTCCACGATGGCCCGCCCTACGCCAATGGCGACATCCACATGGGCCATGCGATGAACAAGATCCTAAAGGACATGGTCCTCCGCGCGGCGAGTCTCAGGGGTTTCGACGCGCCCTACATTCCCGGCTGGGACTGCCACGGCCTGCCGATCGAATGGAAGGTCGAGGAAGGCTATCGCAAGAAGAAGCTCGACAAGGACCAGGTCCCCCGCGCCGAGTTCCGCGCCGAATGCCGCGCCTTCGCCGAGAAGTGGGTGGCGGTGCAGTCCGAGCAGTTCCAGCGTCTGGGCGTGATGGGCGAGTGGGACGATCCCTACCTCACCATGCGCTACGAGAGCGAAGCCGCGATCGTCGCCGAGCTCCACAAGTTCGCGATGACGGGCCAGATCTACCGCGGCGCCAAGCCGGTGATGTGGAGCCCGGTCGAGAAAACCGCGCTGGCCGAGGCGGAAGTCGAATATGAGGACATCACGTCCACCCAGATCGACGTGGCGTTCGAGATTGTCGAGAGCCCGATCCCCGAGCTGGTCGGCGCCCATGCGGTGATCTGGACGACGACGCCCTGGACGATCCCGGTCAACCAAGCGATCGCCTACGGGCCGGAGGTGGAATACTACCTCATTGGCGAGTGGGGTGGGCCGAAGCTACTCGTCGCCAAAGCACTGGTTCTTTCAGGCGAGTTGTACGGCCGGGTCCTGTCACAGGACGCGCGTGAGATATACTGGGAGGGCAAAGGCTCCGATCTCGCCGGCGCCGTCGCCCGTCACCCAATGCATCATCTCGGGGGCTTCTTCGCCAAGCCCCGCCCGTTCCTTCCCGGCGAGTTCGTCACCACTGATCAGGGCACCGGCCTCGTCCACATGGCGCCGGATCATGGCGAGGACGATTTCCTGCTGTGCAAGGTGCACGGGATCGACACCGTGTTCGCGGTCGAGGATGACGGGCGCTACCGCGGGGACTGGGCCTGGCTCGGCGGCCAGGGATCGGTGATCAACGCCAAGTTCAACGCCCCCGACGGCCCGATCTGCTCGGACCTGCGCGAGGCCGGCGCGCTGCTCGCGGCGAGCGCGGATTTCAAGCACAGCTACCCGCATTCGTGGCGGTCCAAAGCCAAGGTGATCTTCCGCGCGACGCCGCAATGGTTCATCCCGATGGATCAGCCTAGCGACGCCGGCTCGCAAAGCGAGCCGTCCTCCTCTCCCTCCCCCCTTGCGGGGGAGGGCGGGGTGGGGGGTGCGAGTGCGCAGCACTCGCGCGCTCCTGCGGAGCGCACCCCCTCCCCAACCCCTCCCCGCAAGGGGGAGGGGCTAAGAGCCACCGCCCTCACTGCCATCGACTACACCCGCTGGGTCCCCGAGAAATCCCGCAACCGCATCCGCGCGATGGTGGAAGGCCGCCCGGACTGGGTGATCTCCCGTCAGCGCGCCTGGGGGGTGCCGATCGCGCTCTACGTCCATCGCAAGACCGGCGAATATCTCCGCGACGAGGCGGTCAATTCCCGCATCGTGCAGGCGTTCAGCACCGACGGCGCAGACGGCTGGTTTACCGGCGATCACCAGCGGCTGCTCGGCAACGACTACAACCTCGCCGATTACGAGCCGGTCAACGACATCCTCGACGTGTGGTTCGATAGCGGCTCCACCCACGCCTATGTGATCGAGGAGCGCTACGGCGAGGGCGTCCGCGCCGACATTTATGTCGAAGGGTCCGACCAGCATCGCGGCTGGTTTCAGTCCTCCCTGCTCGAAAGCGCCGGCACCCGCGGCCGCGCGCCCTACGAGCAGGTGCTGACCCACGGCTTCGCCCTCGACGCGCAAGGCCGCAAGATGTCCAAGTCGATCGGCAACGTCGTCGATCCGCTCGCCGTCATCCGCGACAATGGCGCCGATATCCTGCGCCTGTGGGTCGCCTCGACCGATTATTTCGAGGATGTCCGGATCGGCAAGGAAGTGCTGGCCGGCACCTCGGACGCCTATCGCAAGCTGCGCAACACCTTCCGCTACCTGCTCGGCGCCCTCAGCGACTTCGACGAGGCCGAGCGCGTCACGCTTGCCGAAATGCCCGACCTGGAGCGCTACATGCTCGCCCGCCTGATCGAGCTGGACGCGACGCTGAAAGCCGTCGTCGGCACCGACGCCCAGCCCGCCAGCTACGAATTCGGCCGCTACGCGCGCGCTCTGACGGACTTTGCGAACAACGAACTGTCCGCCTTCTTCTTCGATATCCGCAAGGACTGCCTTTATTGCGACGCGCCGGACAGCATCAAGCGCCGTGCCTATCGCACCGTGCTCGACACCCTGTTCCACGCCCTCGTGCGCTACGCCACGCCGATCCTCGTCTTCACCGCCGAGGAAGTCTGGGTCAGTCGCTTTCCCGACGCCGGTTCAGTTCACCTCCTCACCTGGCCGGAGCTAGATCCAGCCTGGGCGGAGGATGTGGACCGCGCAGAATGGGACAAGTTGCTGGCCCTGCGCTTGCTCGTCTCCGGGGAGATCGAACCCAAGCGGCGTGCCAAGGAACTCGGCTCCAGCCTGGAAGCCAAGGTCACGATCGGCTATCCCGACGATCTTGACCGCCCGCGCGCGACCACGCCCGAACTCGCCGAACTCTTCATCGTCTCGGATGTGGGTTTCGAGAAAGCTGCATCCGGGCCGACGATCATCGTCCACCGCTCCGACTATGAAAAATGCGGCCGCTGCTGGCGGCTGTTGCCCGAAGTTTCCGAGGACGGCGCGCTGTGCGCCCGCTGCGATGAGGTTGTGAATGGCTGATCCGACATCCTCCGGTGCGGCCGAGGCCAACCAGCAGTCCGGTGCATATCCGCCGGTCGGCCAGCGCGGCGCCCCCGCCGCCCGCGCTCGCGCGGGGGCTGGCGACCATCGCACGTTGGCCTTCAGCATCGCCGGTATCGTGTTCGCGCTCGATCAGCTGACCAAGTTCATCGTCACGGACACGCTTCGTTTGCAGCAGCGTCGCCACATGGACCTGCTCAGCTTCTTCGATCTGACCTGGATCGAGAATCGGGGCGTCTCGATGGGCTTCCTCACGGCCAGCAGCGATTTTGCGCGGTGGCTGCTGGTCCTGTTCACCGCCGCAATCGCTGCTGGGGTCGTGTACTGGATCTGGCGTGAGAAGCGCCGCGACGACGCGATGGCGCTTTCGCTCGTGCTGGGCGGCGCGCTCGGCAATATCGTCGATCGCATGCGGTTCGGCTATGTGGTTGATTTCGCCGACTTGCATTTCGGAGAGTGGCGTCCCTTTTTGATCTTCAATGTTGCCGATGCAGCGATTACAATCGGCGTTCTGCTTCTGTTGGTTCGCGCCCTTCTGACGCGCGAAACGAAGCCTTCCCGGAAGGAAGTTTGACATGCGTTTCGTGATCCTCGCCTCGGCTGCCATGCTGACCCTTGCCGGTTGCGGCTCCAGCGGCGGGCTTTATCGCGACCGGCCGGACGAGTTCGCCGTCGCCCGTAACGCGCCGCTGGTGGTGCCGCCTGATTTCGCGCTGCGGCCGCCCCAGCCGGGCGCCGTGTCGCCGACCGCGACCGACAGCCGCACCCAGGCGATCCAGACGCTGTTCGGCGGTCCCGCTCCACGCAGTGCTGGCGAAACGCAGGTGCTGAGCGAAGCCGAAGCCGATCGCGCCGCTCCCGGTGCGCGCTCGGTCGCGGGTGATCCCAACACCAACGTCGTCGACAAGGGCAACGTCACCCAGACGATCCTCGCCGTCCCTGAGGGCAACGGCAAAGAGGCGAGCGTCGCCACGCCGCAGTGAGCCGCGTCTAAGCGGCGGCCAACGGAGCCTTACTCCGTCGGCTTGCCGTCGTACTCGTCGTTTTCCTCGTCCTTTTCGGCCTGATCCTTGCTCTTGTGGACCGTCTTGTCCTTGTGATCGGGCGGACCGTAGAGCGTATACATGGTGAGCAGGTCATCGCCGGTGTTGCGCACGTTGTGCTTGGCGCCCGCCGGCACGATCACCGCGATCCCGTCCTCGACCGGATTGCTCTTGTCGTTGATCAGCACCTCGCCAGTGCCGCTCTCGAAGCGAAAGAACTGGTCCTTGTCGTCATGTACTTCGGCGCCGATCTCCTCGCCCGGTTTGAGCGACATCAGCACCAACTGGATATGCTCGCCCGTGTAGAGCACGCGGCGGAAATCGGTGTTGTTGAGGGTCAGCTCCTCGATATTGTCGCGATAGCCCTTCTTGCTGTTGCCCTTGGCGTCGTCGCCCTTTTGGTCACCCATGCCCGTACCTCCGATTTGGTTCGGCAGATGAACAGCGGCGGCACGCTCCTGTTCCCTAGCTGAGCAGGAGACCGGCGAGCGCGGCGCTCATCAGGTTTGCAAGCGAACCCGCAACCAGCGCCTTCAAACCGAGCCGGGCGATGACCGGCCGCTGATTGGGGGCGAGCCCGCCCGTCACCGCCATCTGGATCGCGATCGAACTGAAATTGGCGAAGCCGCACAAGGCGAAGGTGACGATCGCGCGGCTGCGCTCGCTCAACGCGCCCGACCCCAGCTTGCCGAGATCGATGAACGCGACGAATTCATTGAGCACGATCTTGGTGCCGAACAGGCCGCCGGCGGTGCCCGCCTCGGCCCAGGGGACGCCGATCAGGAACATGATCGGCTGGAATACCCAGCCGACAATCTGCTGGAAGCTGAGATCCGGCCGGCCAAACCAGCCGCCGACCCCGCCGAGCAGGCCGTTGGCAAGCGCCACAAGCGCGACGAAAGCGAGCACCATCGCGCCGACCGCGACGGCGAGCTTGACGCCGGTCTGCGCACCCTGCGCCGCCGCCATGATGATGTTGGCCGGCCGCTCGCCGTCCTCGAACGTCTCGGCGACCTCGATATCGTCCGTTCGCCCCGGATGCGCTTCTGGCAGCAGAGCCGCGGGTCCGGCGCCGCTGATCCGCCCGGCGGGGAGCTCGAGTTGCTCCGGCTCAGGCGACGCCTTCTCGTCCGGCATCATGATCTTCGCCATCAGGATGCCGCCCGGCGCGGACATAAAGGCGGCGGCGAGCAGGAACGGCAGATATTGCGGCCCGAGCAGGCTTGCATAAGCGGCGAGGATGGTGCCCGCGACGCCGGCCATGCCGACCGTCATGAGGGTGAACAGCTGCGGCGGGGTCAGCGCCGCCAGGTAGGGCCGCACCACCAGTGGCGATTCCGACTGGCCGACGAAGATGTTGGCGGCCGAGCCGAGCGACTCCACCCGTCCGATCCCCGTCACCCAGCCGATCGCGCCGCCAACCCAGCGCACGATCCGCTGCATTACGCCGAGATAATAGAGGATCGACACCAGCGCCGCGAAGAAGATGATCACCGGCAGCGCGCCAAGCGCGAAGGTGTTGGCAAGCGGGTTGGTCGCGGTCGGCCCGAACAGGAATTCCGTCCCCTTGGTCGCATAGCCGAGCAGGTTGGAGACGCCGTGCGCCAGGCCCTGGATGCCGGCCCGCCCCCAGGGCGTGTAGAGCACCAGCACCGCGATCCCCGCCTGCAGCGCGAAAGCGGCGGCGACGACGCGCAGCCTGATCGCGCGGCGGTTGGACGAAAGCAGGACGGCGATGCCCAGGATAAGCGCCATTCCCGGCAGCGCAATCAGCCCGCTTTGCATCGCCGCTCCACTCCCACCCTCGTTCGGCGGCGACTTTGCTGGAATGAGGTGGCGCGGCAAGCCCTTTTTCCGCGCCGGGAAAGCAGATAGGGCGCGGCGATGTCGACCAGCCCCCCTCCCGCCCTGCCCCGCTCGCTGTTCCTGTTCGCAATTCTATACGGCGGCATGGTCTGCATCGCGGGCGTGCTCGGCGCCAAGCAGGTTGCCTTGGGGCCGCTCGCGGTCGAGGCGGGCATTTTCCCGTTCCTGTTGCTGGTCGCCTTGTCGAGCGCGGTCGCGGAACTGCACGGCCGGTCGGTCGCGGACAGCCTGGTCCGGTTCGGCTTCGTGCCGCTTCTCGCCGCGATCCTGCTCACCTGGATCGTCATCCAGCTGCCGACCGACGAGGGTATGTATGAACCCGCCAAGCCGGCCTTCCCGATCGTTCTCGGCCAGACCTGGCGGCTGATGGCGGCCGGCATCGTCGCTTACGGCGTGTCGCAGTCGCTGAACGTGCTCCTCTTCTCCAAGGTGGCGGGAGGCCGCGGCCGGCTTGTCGCCGTGCGGGCGATGGTGGCGGGCGCTCTCAGCCAGATCGTCGATACCCTGATCTTCATCACCATCGCCTTCTACGGCGTGCGCCCGATCGCCGATCTAATGCTCGGGCAGATGCTCGCTAAGGTGGTGTTGTCGATCGTGCTGATCCCGGTCGTGATTACCGGCCTGGTGGCGCTGGGGCGGAACCTCGACGGCGCTCGAAAGAGCTGAACAAAGGCCTCAGCGCGCGAGCCGGGCCGTGACGAAGTAGTCCAGGGACAAGTCCCTGCCCAGAGTGAAGCCGCGCGATGCGGAGAAGCTGAGACCGGCGATGTCCAGCACCTCCAGCCCCGCTCCTGCGAGTAACGAGCGAAGCTCCTCCGGGCTCAGGAACTGTTTCCAATCGTGCGTGCCGCGCGGAATCTGTCCTGTGCCCTCGCCGATCACGATCAACGCGAGCCGCGACACGGCGGTCCTGTTGGGAGTCGACATGATCAGCAGGCCGTCCGGCGCGAGCGCATCCGCCAACCCGCTCACGAAGGTTGCCGGCTCACTCACATGCTCGATCACCTCCAGGCAGGTGACGAGATCGTAGGGCCCGGCAAGCGCCTCCACGCTGCCTACGCGGTAGTCGATGTCGAGGCCCTGCCCCTGGGCATGCACCCGCGCCGCCGCCACATTCTCGGGCGCGGGATCCACCCCCGTCACCTTGGCTCCGAGCCTGGCCAGGGGCTCGGCCAGAAGCCCCGCCCCGCAACCGACGTCCGCGGCGCGCTTGCCCGCCAATGGTCGCCGATCCGTCTGGTCGGCCTCCCAATGACCATTCACCTGGTCGCGTATATAGCCGAGCCGAACCGGGTTCAGCCGGTGCAGCATCGCCGAGGAGCCCCGCGGATTCCACCAGTCCTCCGCCAGCCGGCCGAAGTGCGCCGCTTCCTGCGGATTGACCGTGGAGCCGGAACTCTCGCTTGCGCTTGCCATGCCCGGCCTCATATCGGCTGACCCCTCCTCTCCCAAGTGCTTATCCATGGATCATTTCAACCTCAGGAACGGCCAGCTTCACTGCGAGGACGTGCCGCTCGCCGACATCGCGCAAGCGGTCGGAACCCCGGTCTACGTCTATTCGACGGCAACGATGATCCGGCACGTACGCGTGTTCCGCGCCGCCTTGAGGAGACTTCACGACCCCCTCATCGCCTATGCGGTGAAGGCCAATTCCAACACCGCCGTTCTCGCCACCTTTGCCGCCGAAGAGCTCGGAGCGGACATTGTCTCCGGTGGGGAATATCGCCGTGCCCGCGCGGCGGGAGTCGACCCGTCGAAGATCGTGTTCGCGGGCGTCGGCAAGACAGCCGAAGAGATGCGGCTCGCGCTTGGCGAGGGTCTCTTCCAGTTCAACCTCGAATCCGTCGCCGAGGCGGAGATGCTGTCGCAGATTGCAACCGCCATGGGCCGCCGCGCCCCTGTCGGTTTTCGCGTCAACCCGGACGTGGTCGCCGGTACGCATGCGAAAATCTCGACCGGCTCTGCCGAGAACAAGTTCGGCGTGCCGCTGGGCGATGCGGTCGCCGCCTATGCTCACGCCGCGTCCCTGCCCGGCCTCGACCTCCAGGGCGTCGCCGTTCACATTGGGAGCCAGCTGACGAGCCTCGCACCACTGAAAAGTGCATTCACCAAGGTTGGCAGCCTGGTCCGCGAGCTTCGCCAGGCCGGCCACGACATAAAGGTCGCCGATCTCGGCGGCGGCCTCGGCGTTCCTTACGATCCGGGCAAGCCGCCCCCGCCGAGCCCGGAAGAGTTCGGCGCGATGGTCCACCGGGTGACCGCCGACTGGGATACGCGTTTGGTGTTCGAGCCTGGCAGACTCCTGATGGCCAATGCCGGCGTGCTCCTCACGCGGGTGATCCGGGTCAAGCCCGGCGCCGTTTACCCTTTCCTCGTGATCGACGCCGCGATGAACGACTTGATGCGGCCCGCTCTGTATGACGCATGGCACGCCATCGACGCCGTAGCTCCCTCCGGCGAGCGGGCGACATTGAATGTAGTCGGCCCGGTCTGCGAGACCGGCGACACCTTCGCCATGGCCCGCGAGATGGACGCGGTCGCGGCCGACGATCTCGTCGTTTTCCGCTCGGCCGGAGCCTATGCGGCGGCGATGTCGAGCACCTACAATTCGCGCCCGCTCACCCCCGAGGTTCTCGTCGACGGCGGCCGCTGGGCCGTGGTCCGCGCCCGCATCGACATAGAGCATCTCATCGCCGCGGACCCCCTGCCCGATTGGCTCGCCCGCTAGCCTTGCCCTTCGGTTCCCAGCCGCTACATCCCTCGCCCACATGGCTCGCATCGTGATGAAGTTCGGCGGCACCTCGATGGCGGGCATCGAGCGGATTCGCCACGTCGCGAACCTGGTCAAGCGTGAGGCGGAGGCCGGAAACCAGGTCGCGGTCGTCGTGTCCGCCATGGCGGGCGAGACCGACCGTCTCATCCAGTTCTGCCGCGAGGCCGCGTCGCTTTACGATGCGCGTGAATATGACGTGGTGGTGGCGAGCGGCGAGCAGGTCACCAGCGGCCTGCTCGCGATCACCCTCCAGGGGATGGGGGTGAACGCCCGCTCCTACATGGGCTGGCAACTGCCGATCCGAACCTCGGGACACGCCGCGGCGCTGATCGAAGGCATTGATGCCGCCGTGCTCGAACGCGTCTTCGCTGAGGGTGGCATCGCCGTCATCCCGGGTTTTCAGGGCGTGACGGATGCTGGCGACGTTGCGACGCTCGGCCGCGGGGGCTCCGACACGTCTGCAGTCGCCGTCGCCGCCGCTATGAAGGCGGACCGGTGCGACATCTACACCGACGTGGACGGCGTCTACACCACCGACCCGCGGATCGTGCCGCGCGCTCGCAAGCTGCCGATCATCACTTTCGAGGAAATGCTCGAACTCGCCTCCGTTGGCGCCAAGGTCTTGCAGACCCGCTCGGTCGGCCTTGCCATGCGCGAGCGGATACCGATCAAGGTGCTGTCCTCGTTCGATGACCGCCCTGGAACCATGGTCGTCGACGACGAAGAGTTGGAGAAATCTGGAATGGAACGTCAACTCGTCACCGGGATCGCTTACGACAAGAACGAGGCGCGCGTGACGCTGACCGGACTCCCCGATCGCCCGAGCACGGTTGCCGCGATCTTCGCGCCACTGGCCGACGCCAACATCAACGTCGACATGATCGTCCAAAGCGTCCCCCGCCGTGGCGAGGTGAGCGACCTGACCTTTACCGTTCCAACGGCATCGCTCGTCCAGAGCGTGGAAGCTCTGAAATCCGCTCAGGAAGCGATCGGCTTTAGCGAGATCCTGACCGATACCGATGTGGTCAAGGTCAGCGCGGTCGGCGTTGGCATGCGATCCAACGCCGGCATCGCCGCCCAGATGTTCCGCACGCTCGCGGAACGGGGGATCAACATCCTCGCCATCAGCACATCGGAAATCAAAGTGTCCGTTCTGATCCCCGAAGATTACACCGAACTTGCCGTGCGCGTGCTCCACACCGCTTACGGCCTCGACGATACGGGAGCGGCGGCATGAGCGGTCAGATCGGCCACGATCGCCTGCGCAGCCTGATGCGCCGCGGCACCGACTTCCTCGGTTGCGAGGTCGCTGTGATGGGTGGAGCGATGAGCTGGATTTCGGAGCGGAACCTGGTTTCCGCTCTGTCCAACGCCGGCGCGTTCGGGGTGATCGCCTGCGGGGCGATGACGCCCGCCTTGCTCGACACGGAGATCGCCGAGACCAAAGCCCGCACCGAGCGCCCGTTCGGCGTCAACCTCATCACCATGCACCCGCAGCTTTCCGAGCTGATCGAAGTCTGCGGGCGCCACGGCGTCGGCCACATCGTGCTGGCCGGCGGCCTCCCCCCGTCCGGATCGCTCGACCGCATCAAGGCGACCGGTGCAAAACTGATCTGCTTCGCCCCTGCCCTCTCACTCGCTCGCAAGCTGATCCGCTCCGGTGTCGACGCCCTGGTGATCGAAGGCATGGAAGCGGGCGGTCATATCGGCCCGGTCTCCACCAACGTTCTTGCCCAGGAGATCCTCCCTGAGGTGGCAGGCGATATTCCGGTCTTCGTCGCTGGCGGCATCGGGCGGGGTGAGGCGATTGCCGGTTACCTCGAAATGGGCGCGGCCGGAGTGCAGCTCGGCACCCGCTTCGTCTGCGCGAACGAGTGCATCGCCCACCCCAACTTCAAGCGCGCCTTCATCCGCGCATCGGCCCGCGACGCGGTTCCGTCCGTCCAGTTCGATCCGCGGTTGCCGGTGATCCCGGTGCGTGCGCTCCGCAACAAGGAGACGGAGGCCTTCACGGCGAAGCAGCGCGAGGTCGCCGCCCTGCTCGACGCCAAGTCGGTCGAAATGGCCGAAGCCCAGCTCCAGATCGAGCATTATTGGGCCGGCGCTCTCCGCCGCGCCGTGATCGACGGCGATGTCGAGACCGGCTCGGTGATGGCCGGCCAGTCGGTCGGCATGGTCAAAAAGGAAGAGCCGGCAGCTGACATCATCCGCCACCTGGTGGACGAAGCCGCGGCAGCGCTGGACCGACGAGCCGTTCTCGCCTGAATTGCCGTAGAACCAAACATTTCTGGTGACTTCTGGAGCCTCCGTTCTGATAGGCTCCTCCCATGCCGACCGCTTCCGCCACGTCCGCCCGCGAAATCCTGACCGGGCTGCACGACGTGATGGCCTCGCGGGCCGGCGCGCAGGCCAAGCTCAACAAGGTCGTGAAGATCATCGCCGAGGCGATGCGGAGCGAGGTCTGCTCCATCTATCTGCTCCGGGACGGCGTGCTGGAACTGTTCGCTACCCTCGGTCTCAACCAAAGCGCGGTCCACGTCACCAAGCTCGCCATGGGCGAAGGCCTGGTCGGCACCATCGCCGAGCAGGTCGGGATCCTCAACCTGGACGAGGCGACCCGCCATCCCGAATTCGCCTACCGGCCTGAGACCGGCGAGGACATGTTCCACAGCTTCGCGGGCGTCCCGATCGTCCGGCGCGAGCGGGCGATCGGCGTGCTGTGCGTCCAGCATGCCGATCCGCGTGCCTATGACGATGTCGAGATCGAAGCGCTGCAGACGGTTGCGATGGTGCTGTCCGAGCTGATCGCCGGCGCCGGCCTCGTCGACAAGAACGTCTCCGCGACGGCGGTGCGCGACGGCGGAACGGCGCGCCTGTCCGGCCTCAAGCTCGTCGTGGGCATGGCCCGGGGCTGCGCAGTCTACCACCAGCCCCGGGTTCTCATCGAGCATACCGTCGCCGAGGACACCGAGGCGGAGCGGCACCGCGTTTATTCCGCGTTCCGCAAGATGCGTGAGCAGATCGACACGATGACCAGCCTGGCCGAATTCGGCACCGCGGGCGAGCATCACGAGATCCTCGAGACCTACAAGATGTTCGCCTATGACGAGGGCTGGTCGCGCCGCATCAACGACGCGATCGACAGCGGCCTTACCGCCGAGGCGGCGATCGAGCGCGTCCAGCAGCGCACCCGCATGCGCATGCGCGAGATCCAGGATCCGCTGCTCGCCGAGCGGATGCACGATCTCGACGATCTCGCCAATCGCCTGCTCCGCATCGTCTCCGGCCAGCTTGGCACCGCGGCGCAGATGGGCTTGCCGCACGAGGCAATCCTGATCGCGCGCAACCTCGGTCCCGCAGAACTGCTCGAATATGATCGCCGCAAGCTCAAGGGCGTGATCCTGGAGGAGGGCTCGCTCACAGCTCACGTGACGATCGTGGCGCGCGCCATGGGTGTGCCGATGCTGGGCCGTGTCGCCGACGTTCGGCGGGTCATCGGGGAGGGCGATCCACTGCTCCTGGACGTCAGCGATGGCGTGGCGTGGGTCCGTCCTAGCGGCCCGATCGAGGATGCGTTCGAGGCCAAGCTCATGGTCTCGCAAAAGCGCCGGGCGGAGTTCGCGGCGCTTCGAGACCAGCCTCCGATCACCAAGGACGGGGTTCGCATCTCGGTCATGGTGAACGCGGGACTTCGCGACGATGTCGCGGCCTTGAACGTCACCGGCGCCGACGGAATCGGCCTTTTCCGCACCGAGTTCCAGTTCCTGGTCTCGGCAACGCTGCCGGGGCGGGAAAGCCAGCAGCGGCTCTACCGTTCCGTGCTGGAAGCCGCGGGCGACAAGCCGGTCATCTTCCGCACTGTGGATATCGGCGGAGACAAGGCGCTGCCCTATCTGAACGTCGCGGAGGCGACCGAGGAAAACCCCGCCATGGGCTGGCGCGCCCTGCGGCTCTCGCTCGACCGCGACGTGCTGATGAAGGCGCAGGCGCGCGCCCTTCTCGAAGCGGCGGCGGGCCGCGAACTGAATGTCATGTTTCCGATGATCTCCGAACCGTGGGAGTTCGACGAAGCCAAGGCGCTAGTGGAAAGCCAACTCAAATGGATGTCCAGGCACCGCAAGCTGCTGCCGAGCCACATTCGCTATGGCGCGATGCTGGAGGTCCCCTCGCTCGCTGAGACGCTTGATATCCTGCTTCCCCGCATCGACTTCCTGTCGATCGGCACGAACGACCTCACCCAGTTCCTGTTCGCCGCCGATCGCTCCAATCCGCGCCTCGCCGAGCGCTATGACTGGCTTTCCCCCGCCATCCTGCGCTTCCTGCGACGCATCGTGCGAGCCGCCGCCGAGCATGAAGTGCCGGTTGCGGTGTGCGGCGAAATGGGTGGGCGAACGCTGGAAGCGATGGCGCTGATCGGGATCGGCATCAACCGACTGTCGATCACTCCAGTCGCGGTTGGGCCGATCAAGGCCATGATCCGATCGCTGGACCGCGCGCGCCTGAGTCCCGCCGTGCACCATTTTCTCGACCACCCGCCCGGCGACATGCGAGCGGCGCTTACCGAATGGGCTGAAACGCACGAAGTTTCGATAGGCTGAGCTTGCGCTGCGGCGGAAGGCCGCGTCGGCGCTCCGCTTGGTTGACAATCGAGCCCCCGTCCGTTTCACAGTTGATCTGGTTAACCATGCGGCGCGGGGGCGCTCGGGCGGGGTATTGTACGGTATGAGTGACCTTGACGCCAATCCGGGCGCGCTATCGATCGGCGAACGGCTGCAAGCCGCCCGGGAGGCGAAAGGCTACAGCCTCGAGGACATCGCGACGCGCACCCGCGTGCCGGTCCGCCACCTCCAGCATATCGATGCCGGCGAGTGGAAGGCGCTGCCTGCAATCACTTACTGTATCGGGTTCGTGCGCTCCTACGGCAACGCCGTCGGCCTCGATGGGACGGCTCTAGGGGCTGAACTTCGCGAATTGGTTGGCGGCGGTGGATCCAAGAGCTCCGGCGCACCGCAATACGAACCAGCCGATCCCGCGCGGGTGCCGCCGCGCTCGCTGGCTATCGCCGCCGGTTTGCTCGCGCTCATTCTGGCGATCGGCTATCTGGTCTGGCGCACGAACGCCACGGACGAGCCGGACCCGCTCGAGCTCGCAACCGCTGCGCCGCCCGCCGTAGCCGCCGCGCCGCAGCCTGAACCGGTCGTCCCGCAGCCGCAGCCGCAGCCAGCCTCGGCCGGTCCGGTCGCCATCACGGCAGCCGATGATGTCTGGCTGCGCATCTACGAAGCGGGCGGAACGAAGCTGTTCGAGGGCTTGATCAAGGCCAACCAACGCTACGAAGTGCCGCCCACCGCTCGCGCACCGCAGATCCTCACCGGACGCCCTGATGCCCTGCGGATCACGGTTGGCCAAACCAAGATTCCTCCGCTCGCCCCGCCGCGGCAAACCGTTGCCGATGTGAGCCTGCTACCTCAGGATCTGCTTGCCCGTGTGCAGTCATCGACCGGGGTACCTGGGCCAGCTGCCCCGCCGGCCGGGATCGCGCCCGGCCCGGTCGCGCAATGATGCTTCAGTGTGAAGACACAATGGCTGGTCCATGCTATTTTGATGTTCCGGGTAATCGGGGGAATGTTCATGCGTAATCAAGCTCTTCTACTGATCCTGCTGGCGAGCGTTGCGGCTCCGGCGGTGGCACAGACGGATCGTGCCGCCGAGCGCCGGCTCGAAAAGATCGAGGCCGAATTGCGGGCCGTCCAGCGGAAGGTATTTCCCGGAGGACGCCAGGCGACGGTCGAGCCGGAGATCGGCCCCCCGGCTGCGTCCGCTGGTCCCGCTCCGGGTGTCCCAGCCGGCAGCGCCGTCGCCGACATGACCGCCCGGATCGATGCGCTCGAGGCGCAGCTTGCCCGCCTTACCGGACAAGCCGAAGAAAATGGCAACCAGCTGCGCCAGCTGTCTGACTCGATGAACCGCTTCAAGCTGGATACCGAAGCCCGGCTGACGGCCGCCGAGCGCCCAGCGGCTACCCCGGAGCAGCGCCCGCAATTGGCGTCGGAGCAGTTGCCGGTGCCCGACGCGGCGGTGCTGACCTCCAATGGCGATGCCGATCCCGAGCAAGCCTATCTCGCCGGCTTCAAGCTGTGGGAGCAGAAACGCTATTCCGACGCGCAAGCAACTCTTGACGCGATGGCGAAGCGCCACCCCACTCATCCAAAGGCGAGTTGGGCACGCAACCTGGCGGGACGGGCGCTGCTGGACGACGGCAAGCCGGCCGCGGCCGCCAAGATCCTGTTCGCCAATTACGAAGCGGACCCCAAGGGTGAGCGCGCCGCTGACAGCCTGTTCTACCTCGGCCAGGCGTTGACCCGCCTCAAGAAGAACACGGAAGCCTGCCAAGTCTACACAGAGCTTCAGGACGTTTTCGGGGCCGGGCTGCGCGAAACTATCCGCAAGGATCTACCCGCCGCTCGCAAGGCGGCCGGCTGCCGTGCTTGAGGGCCATCCCTGAAGGGGAGAACGCTACGTCCAGTACAGGATTCGCGCGCTAGGCAGCGTGGCCGGGATCGTGGCTTCGAACCAGCTGCGCAACGCCTTCATTGTCGCGGCATCGTAGACATGCTTGATCGAGCCGAATTTTGTGCGCTTCTCCGCACGCCCGTCGGGGTGCATGTCGAGCGCGGAGCCCGGATACCAGCTTTGCAGGACCGCTTTCGATCCCGCAGTGAAGCGATGGGTGATGAGTTCAACCGTGAGGTCCGGGTCCGGCGCCCCGTCCAGCGCTTCCGCGACTTCCGCCAGGAGGCCGCCATAAGCCTCCTGCCAGCCTTCCGCAGCGATGATCGGCGCGACCGTCACGCCCACCCGGTAGCCTGCGTCCGCCATGCGACGCATCGCCCGCAGGCGCGCCGCGACCGGACTGGTTCCGCCCTCGAACCGCGCGAAAAGCGGCGGGTTCAGCGAGAAGCGCATGCGCGTTCGACCGCGGTGCTGGATCCCGAGCAGCGGTTCCACCGCGTCGAACTTGCTCGTGAATCGCAGCTGCACCTCCGCATCCCAGCTGCCGAAATGGTCGATCAGACTGGAAAGCGATCCGGTCAGATGCTCGATTCCGAGCGGATCGGTGTAGCAGGACGCCTCGAACGTCGTCCCCTCATGAGCGCGGTGACTTGACCGGGAAGTCACTGTGCCCCGCCCGACATAGTTTGGCAGCTCCGCGAATATTTCCGGCAGGTTGGCATAGACTCGGGTGATCGGCGGCCCTTTGAGCGAGCCGGCGAGGTAGCAATAGTTGCAGTGCGCCGGGCAGCCCTCGGCCAGATCGACGCGCCAGTCGGCGCTCGGCGCGATCGGCTGAAGCTTGCGTTTTGACGCGGAGGCGACGGTCACCGCGAGCGTGGCTTTCGCCTCCGCATAGGCCCGGCGGGGATCATCGGGCAGGTCGAGCCCGAGGCGGTCCGAGGCCAGCTCGATCACAGGGATGTCCAGCGCGGCGGCCCGCTCGGCGATCTGGCGTGCATGACGCCATTCCCGGGCCGCCCGCGTGACCAGCACACGATTGGGCCGCCACAGGCGCGACGGGCGCGCCTTCTCCTTCAACTGGGTCGCCATGTAGACGCAAACATCAAAGTACTGATTCCGCTCCGCTCGTCTGTGGGACGATCCTGTCAGCCCAATCGACCGGCACGGACCGGCTGCTCCCCAGCCGGCTGGCCTCACGCCGTCGGTGTACCTAGACTGGCGCGATGCCGGCCCTCACGCCTCCCCCCGAGTTGGTCGTCCGGTTCAGGGCCGATCTCGAAGCGCTGGTGGGTAAGCCATCCCGGCTCGGCATCGCGGTTTCGGGAGGCCCGGACAGCCTTGCCCTGCTCCTGCTCGCCGTCGCCGCATATCCGGGGCGGATCGCAGCCGCGACGATCGACCACGGATTGCGGGTAGAAAGCGGTTGGGAAGCACTCCATGTCGAAGACATTTGCGGGCGCCTGGGCTGCCCGCATTCGATCCTGTCCGTGCAGGTAGAGGAAGGCCGCGCAGGGCTGCAGGCGGAGGCACGGAGCGTACGCTACCGCGCACTCCTCGCCTGGGCGAGGGCCGGCCACATCCCCCTGCTCGCCACCGGTCACCACCAGGACGATCAGGCGGAAACTCTGTTGATGCGGTTGGTGCGAGGCGCTGGCGTTGCCGGTCTCGCCGGCATTCGACCGGTTCGCCGGGAGGCGGCGGTATCCATAGTGCGCCCGCTGCTGGGCTGGAGCAAGGCCGAGCTCGTCCATCTGGTGGCTTTGTGCGGCATCGAGCCGATGGACGATCCTACCAACCGGGACACGAGGTTCGATCGCACGGCCGCACGAAGCATGCTGCTGGCCAATCCGTTGCTCGATCCCGCGCGCCTCGCCAGGACGGCAGTTGCCGCGCGGGAAGCCGATGACGCGCTCCAATGGGCGGCCGAGCAATTGCTGGAGGACCGCCTCACCACGCAGGGAGGCGAGTGGCGCTTGGACCCGTCCGGCTTGCCCGCGGCGATCAAACGGCGGCTGCTTGTGCGTGTTCTCGCCCAGATACGTGAAGCGCATGGCTTGCCCGAGTCCACGAGCAGCGGGCCTGAGCAGGACCGGCTGCTCGACAACCTCGAAAGCGGCGCTACGGCCACGCTGGCCGAGGTGCTGGCCCGCGGAGGTCCCATCTGGCGGTTCCGGCTCGCTCCTCCCCGCCGGGGAGCGGCCTGACCCGGTCAGCCCCGCCAGCGGCGGAAGTAGAGGTGCCCCCGCTTGTTCGTGGCCTGATAACTGCCACCGCCTTCGCACTGCACGCGGTAATATTGGAGACCCGTGCCTGCGGCTCGCTCCACCCGATCCGTGCTCGTGACGCGGCGGCAAGGAAATCCGGCCTTGCGGATGTAAGTGGCCCAGCCCGCCCCGCCTGACGGTCGGCTTTCCGGGGGCTTTGCCGCGGTCGCCGCCGGCGCCTCGGGCGCACTTGTCTCCGCGGCCGCGGCGGCAGCTTCGCCCCCTGCGGCTGGTTCCGCTGCCGGGGCAACGGCAACTTCGACTTGCGGTGGCGCTTCCTTCGGCCGTGGCTCCGGCTGCTTCGGCGCAGGCTTGATCTTCGGAGGCTCAGGCCGAACGGCCGCCGGTCCGACCGCCGCGATCGTCTCGAACCCTGCTTCCGGCTCGGCCTCCTGCGCCGCCGGTTCGGTGGGCAGAGTCGGAGGGAGCGTCACGGTCAGCTCACCGCCGCCACGTGGCGTTCGCTCGGTTTGATCTCCGCCGCCGCCGCATCCGGCGGCAGCCAGGAACGCAATCGCCGTCACACTCCAGAGCCGCATGAAGCCGTTTCTCCCCAGTCCCCAGCCCAGCCTAGAGCCGCCGCGCCCGGAGTCCACACGAACTTACCGTCAGCGCAGTTGGTCCGCCACGGCAACGGGCTTGCCCTGGAAGCGGAGCTCGACGGAGACTTGGCTCCGGCCCGAACCGGTCCTGCCGAGCGGAACCCCGGCAACGACTTCGCTCCCCGCCTCGACGGCTCGCTCGGCAAGGTTGGTGAGGAGACTGGTCCAGCCGCCGCCATGATCGATGATTACAATCTGGCCGTAGCTGCGAAATGGACCGGCATGAACGACACGGCCGGGCGCAGGGCTGAGGACAAGTGATCGCGGAGCCGCTTCCAGCACCAGCCCACGAGCATGGACGCCCGCGTCGGATAGCTCGCCCGTGCCGGTGACGACGCGCCCTTCTACGGGCAGCCGATATCCGGCAATGTTCGGCCCTGCGCCCGCGGATTGTGTCGGGGTCGCGAGCCCCGGGCGGAGAAGAGGTCCGGGCAATGACTCGAGCGCGCGTCGGACCCGCGCCTCATATTGTCGGCTGCCGAGCCGCGCGCCGATGTCGCGCGCTTCCTCACCAAAGGCGAGCGCACGATCGGATTCGGTAAGGGCGGTTTCTGCCAGGCTTGCCGACCGTTCCCGCTGCCTCGCTTCGAGCTGCGCGAGTTGGACTCGCCGACGCCGCAACTCCTCCTGTCCGCGGACAAGCGACGCAACCGCTGCCTCGGCCTGCCGGCGAAGCGCCTCGCCACGCGCAATCTCATCCCGGATCGCCGCCGTGCGGGCTTGAATGACCGGCAGGGTGGTGGCGAGCAAGGAGCGGACGTGAACCACATCGTCCATCGATCCCGGCTGGACCAGCGCGAGCGCCGGCGGGCGCCGGGCCATCGACTGGAGGGCCGCGGTCAGTCGGACAACAGGCGCCTGCCGCTCGGCAAGACGCGCGCGCTGCTCGGCGCGGCGCTCCTCGATGATGCGGATGCGGGTCTCGGCCGCGGTGATATCTGCCTCTGCCGCCTGGATGCGGGCCGCCACAGCCGCCGCCTCCGCCCGGGCGCGCGCCGCCTCGCTGGTTGCACGCGCGGCGTCGCGCTCGAGCTGGGCCGAGCGGCGCGTCGCTTCGTCCGCTTCCTGCTTAGCGAGGATCAAGGCCGCCGCCTCCTGAGCAGCGCGGGGCTGCCCGACCGCAAGGCCAGCGCCAGCCAGCGGCAAGAACATCAGCAGACCGAGATGAACAGGACGAAGCACGCCCTATCCTTCCCGATGATAGGGGTGGTTCGCAAGGATGCTGGTAGCCCGCCAGAGCTGCTCCGCAAGCATGGCGCGGGCAAGCAGGTGCGGCCAGGTCGCGCGGCCGAAAGCAAGAAGGAGGTCGGCGCCGGCCCGCGCCTCCTCATCGAAGCCGTCCGCTCCGCCAAGCAGAAACCGCGCCTCGCGTTTGCCGGCATCGCGCCAGCCTTCCAGCTTTCGGGCGAAGGCAACCGATCCCAATTGTTCGCCCTTCTCGTCGAGCAGCACGGTGACGCTGTTCTCAGCATCCGCCGGCGGCTTCCCGCCGCTCTCCGGGAGCTCGCTGATCCTGGTCGGCCAGGAGACGCGTTTCAGGTAACGCTCCACCAGCTCCGCCTCCGGACCCCGCCCGATCCGGCCGCGAGCGATGATGTGGAGGAGCAAGGCGTCAAGCGCCCGGCGCGGCTGCGACCTTTTCTTCGAAAGCCCACATGCGCTCCAGATTGTAGAAGCTGCGCACTTCGGGGCGGAACAGGTGAACAATGACGTCGTCCGCGTCGATCAGCACCCAATCGGCGATCGGCAGCCCCTCGATCCGGACGTTGCGGCCAAGTTCCTGCTTGATACGCTCGGTCAGCTTTTGCGCCATCGAGGCCACCTGGCGGGTGGAGCGGCCCGACGCGATCACCATGTGATCGGCGATGCTGGATTTGCCGGTCAGCGGGATCGTGACGACGTCGACCGCCTGGTCATCGTCGAGGGAGCGGAGCACGAGTTCGTGCAAGGCTGCGGACGGAGCGTCGGACTGGTCGAGGGCTGCCCCGTCAAGCGGGGCCGGTGCGGGTGCTGGCAATGTGCCTCCTGGCTGTAAGTGGGCGCCGCGTCACGCCATCGCGCAGCGCCGAGGGGTTCAACGATCGGGAAAGGTGCAAGTGCCAGTCGGGCTCGGCTGCCCGCAGGAGCGTGGCGGACGTCGGATCGGGCGGCATATGAAGCAGCACGAGTGCCGGCAATCTCCACTCTGTCCAGCGCGATGCCTGACCTGCGGGCCGGACGAAGCGCCGCAACCAGCCCATGGCGCGTGCCGCCCGGGCCGCGCCATCATATCCGGGACGCCCGACCACCGCAATCGGCACGCTATGCGCAATCCCCCGCCAGTCGCGCCAGAGGTGGAACTGTGACAAATTGTCCGCACCCATCAGCCACACGAACTGACGTTCGGGGAAGCGGCGGCGCAAGAGGCGCAGCGTCTCGGCCGTGTAGGCGGTGCCGAGTTGGCACTCGATCGCGGTGACCCGGATGGGTAGCCCCCGCGCAGCCCGCTGGGCGGAGCGATAGCGCACCGGGAGCGGAGCCATTCCGCGCACTTCCTTGAGCGGATTGCCAGGCGAGACGAGCCACCAGAGCTCGTCCAGCCCGAGCACGCCTAAGGCATGTCGGCTGAGCCGGCGGTGCCCGCGATGGGCGGGGTTGAAGGAGCCGCCGAGGAGCCCAGTTCGGATCATCCGGCGGCGCTAGCATGGCTGCCGGAAGGCGCGAAGCTTCTCGACGGGCTGAGGCGGCTGGGGCATGATCCCCCGGAACCGCCAGGGGGACCAGAGCTGTGGTGGAAGGGGTCGAAGGCATTGGCGAGGCGATAACGGGCGGCATGGTCGCGCGCGCGATTGAGCCTGAAGCCGGCGAGGCGCACGGCCATGGCGCCGCCTGCCTCAACTGCGGGACGCGCCTGATCGGAGAACATTGCCACCGCTGCGGACAAGGGGCGCATGTCCATCGCAGCCTCGGCGCCTTCTGGCACGACATCGCGCACAGCGTGCTGCATTTCGAAGGCAAGATCTGGCGCACCCTGCCCCTGCTGGCCTTCCGGCCGGGCGAGCTCACCCGCCGCTACATATCCGGCGAACGCGCGCGCTTCGTCTCGCCGATGGCCTTGTTCCTGTTTTCCGTGTTCCTGATGTTCGCCGTGTTCAGCTTCATCGGCGGCCCGGCGGCGATCGGCGGTCCATCCAAGGCGAACTTCCAGAACGGAATGCAGGAGGCGATCGCCGAAGCTGAAGTGGACTTGCGCGAGACGGAGACGCTTCGCGGAAAGGCCGTCGAGCAAGGCCGCGACCCTGCCAAGCTGGATGCGGACCTAAAGGAAAAGCGGGATGAGATTTCCCTCCTTCGCCAGATGCAGGCGCAGGGCGTGACCGAAGCGACGATCAGCCGCGCCTCGGACGATATCGGCGAAGCTCCAGGCTGGTTCCAGCAAGCCTATTCTAAAGCCAAGGCCAATCCCTCGCTGCTCCTCTACAAGCTGCAGAACAACGCGTATAAGTTCTCCTGGGCGTTGATCCCGCTGTCGGTGCCGTTCCTGTGGCTGCTCTTTCCGTTCAGTCGTCGGTTTCACCTTTACGACCACACGGTGTTCGTCACTTATTCGCTCTGCTTCGTGACACTGCTGACGATCGCGCTGACCCTGCTCGGCTTAGCCGGCATCGCGCCCGCCTGGCTGGTGCTGGCGGCGTTCATCCTGCCGCCCATCCACATGTACAAGCAGCTCAAGGGAGCTTACGTTCTGACCCGCTTCGGCGCGTCGTGGCGCGCCATCCTGCTCATTCAATTCGCGACGGTCGCGGCGACTTTCTTCGGCCTCCTCCTGCTCGCGCTTGGCGTGCTCGGCTGAGGCGAAGCCTGAAACGTTCCTCACGATGGGCAAGTCACCTGGCCTCGCCTCAAGTAGGGCAGGGAAACTTGCGCGCCATAAAGTGACGCATTCCGTCGCGGACCTGCATTCGCTCCCGCTGCGCCGGGGGGATTGTGCGGAAATGCGTGAGTATCTCCTTTGCCCCGATCTGGACGCCCTTGGCAGGCGGGCAATAGCCCGCCTTGCGCCCGGCCTTCGCCGCCGCCAACCGCTCCGTTTTGAGTGCCCCGGCCGAAGCGGCGATCTCCTTCTGCAACAGCTTCAGGTCGCCCGAAAAGATCGCCATCGCCCCCTTCTTTTCAAGCGCAGTGGCCCTCTCCAAAAACTGCGGCAACGGCATCGCCTGCGCGTGCAGGGCCGTCGTAGGCACAATCATCATCGACAGCATGATGGGCGCAAATCTGTACATCATTCCTCCCTGGCTGACCCGTTCAGCTCCCGTCCAGATGGTCACCGGGTAAGTTAATCACCGGTGAACCGGGCGGAGAACGGCTGAGTGCGCGCACTGCTGAGCTGGCCACGGGGGGAAGCATCCGCTTGGTTCCGCCTATCCGGATTACTCGTCGTCGCGGGCGCGTCACCAGCTTCTGCGCAACCCGATGACCCCTTAAGAGACCGGCCCGACATCGCCGCCAAGGCGGAATTGCGCATCACGCCGCGTTGCCTTCCGAACTCGGTCGCTTCGGAGGAGATCCTCGTGTGCGGACGGAGGTCGGAGACCGAACGGCAGCGTCTGCCTCGAATCATCAGCGACCGCTTCGACCCGAACGGCACCGTTGAGAGCGTCTCGCGCGAGCGGCACCGCATGTATGAGGTAGGCGACAGCGGGATCGGGTCTTGTTCCGCCTCGGGCCCCGGCGGGACGGAAGGTTGTTCCTGGAAACGCTTCAAGCAGGGGCTCGAGCAACACGGCAAGTAGGGGGCCGCTTTCCGACGCAGGAGACGCGGGAAAGCGGAGCCGCAGCACCGCTTCCCATCGAGCCGGACTGCGTAGCTAGGCGCCCTGCGGAGCCGCCGGACCGATCCCGCCGCCGCGCGGCCGGCGCGTGCTCGGGATCGAGGAGCCCGCGACGGGCATCAGCGGACGCCTGGCATTGGGATCTTCGCGGCCGATATCCTCGCCCTTGATGACCCGCTTGGATTCCTCGCCGGTCAGGGTTTCGAATTCGAGCAGGGCGTTGGCGAGGCGGTGCAACTCGTCAAGATGCTCGGTCAGCACCGCGCGCGCAGCCGTTTCCGCTTCCTCGATGAGGCGGCGAACCTCTTGGTCGATGAGCTGCGCGGTCTCGGCCGAGATCGACTGCGTGCGCGCGACCGAATGGCCCAGGAACACCTCGTCCTGATTGTCGCGGTAGCGCAGCCAGCCGAGCTTCTCGCTCATGCCATATTCCATCACCATGGAGCGGGCCATGTCGGTGGCCTGCTGGATGTCGTTGGACGCACCGGTGTTGAGCTCGTCCATGCCGTAGATGATCTGCTCGGCGATGCGGCCACCGAAGCAGAGCGCGAGCCGCGCCTTCATCTGCTTCATGCTCATCGAATAACGGTCGCGCTCCGGCAGGTTCCAGGTCACGCCCAGCGCACGACCGCGCGGAATGATCGTCACCTTGTGCAGCGGATCGCAGCCGGGGACATAGAGCGACACCAGCGCATGTCCGGCCTCGTGATACGCCGTCGATCGCTTCTCGTCCTCGGTCATCACCATCGACTTGCGTTCGGCGCCCATCATGACTTTGTCTTTGGCTTCTTCGAATTCTTTCATGGCGACGAGGCGCTTGCCTTTGCGGGCGGCGAGCAGGGCGGCTTCGTTGGCGAGGTTCGCCAGGTCCGCGCCCGAGAAGCCCGGCGTGCCGCGCGCGATGGTGCGGGTGTCGACGTCGGGCGCGAGCGGCAGCTTCTTCATGTGCACGAGCAGGATCTTCTCGCGCCCCTCGATGTCCGGCCGCGGCACCACGACCTGGCGGTCGAAGCGGCCCGGGCGAAGCAAGGCGGGATCGAGCACGTCCGGGCGATTGGTCGCCGCGATGATGATGATGCCTTCATTGGCCTCGAAGCCGTCCATCTCGACCAGCAGCTGATTGAGCGTCTGCTCGCGCTCGTCATTGCCGTTGCCCAGGCCCGCGCCGCGATGGCGGCCGACCGCGTCGATCTCGTCGATGAAGACGATGCACGGCGCGTTCTTCTTGGCCTGCTCGAACATGTCGCGGACGCGGCTGGCGCCGACGCCGACGAACATCTCGACGAAGTCCGAGCCCGAGATTGTGAAGAAGGGCACGTTCGCCTCACCCGCGACGGCGCGGGCGAGCAAGGTCTTGCCGGTGCCGGGTGACCCGACCAGCAGCGCGCCCTTGGGAATTTTGCCGCCCAGCCGCGCGAACTTGCTCGGGTCCTTGAGGAAATCGACGATCTCCTGCAGCTCCTCGCGGGATTCGTCGATGCCGGCGACATCGTCGAAGGTGACGCGGCCATGCTTTTCGGTCAGCATCTTGGCCTTGGACTTGCCGAAGCCCATCGCGCCCGAGCCCGCATTCTTCTGCATCTGGCGCATCACGAAGAAAGCGATGCCGAGGATGAGGAGGAAGGGCAGCGACTGATAGAGCAGGATCAGCCAGATGGAGGTGGTCTGCTCGGGCTCGGCGGAAAAAGCGACGCCCTTGTTCTTGAGCCGATCGACGAGCGCCAGATCCTGCGGCGCATTGGCGGTGAAACGCTCGCCGCTGGAGAGCACGCCCGTGACCCGCTCCTTGCCGATCACGACTTCCTTGACCGAGCCTTCATCGACCCGGTTCAGGAACTCGGAATAGGCCATGCCCTCGCCCTTGGGCGCGCGGCTGCCGCCGTCGATGATCTGCACGAACAGCACCAAAGCGAGCAGAATGCCCGCCCAGATGAAGAGGCTCTTCATCCAGGGATTGCCGCCCGGGCCTCCGCCAGTGCCGTTGCCGCCGCCCTGATCCTTGTCCGCCATGAACAATCCCATCGAAGTGATACTTCGATGGGAACCCTTGGGGATCGCCCTGTCGAAGCCGTTAACTCTTCACCCAAGATAGGCATTCCCGGGCGCTTGGCAATGTGGCGCCGGGCGGGTGGACGGGCGGGTGATGCGGCTGGTCCGGAGGCTGAGTTCGCGCGCCTAATTCAGACGACCTTCCAGATGACGAACGCGGGGAAGTCTCCTGCGCTGCTTCAAGGTCAGATCGGCATTTCGATGGAAGCCGCGGCCGGATTGCACCAGCTGCCCTAGATGGATAACACACCCTCGATAAATGAGAGGGTGCGATGGGACTTTCAACAATTTGGGCGGCAGCCTTGACGGCTGCCGTGGTTCAGCAGCCGGCCGGACCTGACGGCGAAGCAATCCAGCAGCGTCTTGAGCAAGCGCTGCAGACGATGGTGCCGCTGGTGAAGGTGGCGGGCCGCACCTATCGCTCGAGGACAGTCGCGGAGCTGATGCAAAGCGAGAATGTCCCTGGCATCAGCGTCGCAGTGGTCGATGACGGCCGCATCGTCTGGGCGCGCGCTTATGGACTGGCTGATCGTGCGACGGGTCGGATGGCGACACCGGAAACCTTGTTCCAGGCGGCATCAATCAGCAAGCCGGTGGCGGCAACTGGGGCGCTGGCTCTGGTGGACCAAGGCGTTCTGAGCCTCGATCGCCCCGTCAACGAGCAGCTTACCTCGTGGCAGGTACCCGCTCACGACTTCTCCGAGACCGTGACGCTGCGACGCCTGCTCTCCCACACCGCGGGGCTGACCGTGCACGGCTTCCCCGGATATTCGAGCGAGGCGCTGCTTCCCACTGTGGTTCAGGTGCTCAACGGCGCACCGCCTGCCAACACGGAGACGGTTCGGGTGGATGTCCAGCCCGGATCGCGCTGGCGCTACTCCGGCGGCGGCATCACCGTCGCGCAAGTCTTGATGAGCGATGCGACAGCCGAGCCGTTCCCGGCGCTGATGGACCGCCTGGTGCTACGGCCGCTCGGGATGGCGCACTCAACCTACAAGCAGCCGTTGAACGAGGCCGATGCTGCTGCGGCAGCGACCGCGCATAACGCAAAGGGAGAGCCGATCGCAGGGCGCTTCCATGTCTATCCGGAGATGGCCGCCGCAGGCTTGTGGACGACCCCGAGCGACCTGGCGCGTTGGGCCGTCGCGCTATCCTCCGCCTTCAAGGGAGAAGCCGGTGGTCCGCTCCGCCCCGAGACAGCCCGCGCGATGCTGACGCCCGGAATGGGCGATTGGGGCCTTGGCGTTGGCCTCCAGGGGGAAGGGAACGACATGCGCTTCTGGCACAACGGGGTGAACGAGGGCTTCCGATCGATCTTCTTCAGTTACCCGCACCGGCGACAGGCAGTCGTCATCATGGCCAATGGCGAGACCGGCAACGAAGTGCTGGGCCCAGTGCGGGTGGCGATCGGCCGCGTCCTGGGCTGGCCGGGCTCCGAGCAACGGACGATTACCCCCGTGCCAGTCAGCAGAAAGTCCCGCTTCGAGCAGGTCGGCTACTACACGCATCCTAGCTTCTCGGCTCATATCGGGCTTCGCGATGATGGCCTTGTCCTCGTTCCCAGCCAGGGCGACCCCGTAGAGGCATTACCACAGCAGGAAGATGTTTATGCGCTGACCGAGAGAGGGGACCGGATGGAATTCCAGCGGGACAAAAGATCGGGCCGGATCACCAGTCTTACCTTGGGCCGGCTCACCTTGCAGCGGGTGCGCTAACGTCTCCCGGCGGAGGTCTTGTGACTACCGTCACAGGCGTCCGCTGAGCGGCAATCGCAGCCGTCCAGCAGCCTGATCGAGCTCGCAAAAAGCTACGGTGCGCTGCCGCACATGAATGTCCGTTTTCGACCCATTGCGGACATTCCGGCTTGCTGACATCGTGTGCCGATGATTTGGCGCTTAGCTCCCGTGCTCACGATGATCCTGTTAAGCTGCTCCGCCGAAACCAGCGGCGGCGATTGTGGTGAGAGCTTCTGCCTGCCTCACGATGCTCAACTCCTCAGCAAGCGAACTCCGGTTGAGGACTTCAATCTTTACCAAGTCGATTGGAATGGGCGGAGGTTCGTGATCTACGAAGGCAATGCGCCTAATTAGGCCGATGTTGTCGAAAGCAAGCTGCGGCTGCCTCTCGATGCAGAAGCGACGCTTCGGCAGGAAAAGGGGCGCGGCAGCGTGACCCTCCACATGCATCCGCAATGGCCGAACTACCTTCAGATCAATGGACCATGCGTTCAGGGCGAGGAATGTGCCGCCGCAACGCTGGCGAGGTCCATCAGAAGGCGGTGAGCCATTGTCGGCTTTCGACCCATTGCGGACATTCAGCGTTAGCCCCACTACTTCGTCGTGAAACAGCCACGACAAGCTGACCCTTTTCGCCGCGAGATGTGGCAGGACCGACTGCACGCGGTCAGCAGTTCGTGGAAAGCCATCTTGCTACTGACCGGCTTAGGAGCGGTCCTGTTTGCGCTACGGGATGCGGCGCTTTACATCGCCCCCTGGCCCGCCCAGTCTCGCCCGATCACCCGGGGGTTAATCTGCATGTCCAGAGTCTTGTCATTAATCCTGCTCGCGATGGCGGGCGTCGTCAGTGCCGCACCGGCGCAGGCTGAGACACTTACCTTCAATGTCGCGCTGGACGGCAAATATGGGTCGGCGCCGACTGGCTCCGCCGCCACCGGGATGGCGCAGATCACGGTCGATACGGAGCGTCGCACGATCTCGCTCGACCTGACCGCGGATGGCATCACTCCCGACGCCTTGTGGGACAAGCTCGTGGCGGCGCCGATCGGTCCTGTTCACCTGCACAAATATGCCACCGCCGCCGGCGGGGATTCGGTGCTGGTTGTGCCCTTTCCCTTCGGCCCGGAATACAAAGCGACCGGAGACGGCATGCGTCTGACGGCAAAGGATCGTGATTATGCCGCCGGCGCGGCGCTCCTGCGATCTGGCCTGTCGTTTGAGGACTTCGTCGCGGCGATGCGCGGCGGTCTCATCGTGCTCAACATCCACACCGATGCCTTTAACC
>NZ_DASVTH010000006.1:0-20881 GCF_036387615.1 Allosphingosinicella sp. | reverse complement strand
CGGAGCCAGAGGGAGCCAAAACTGCGGGCCTGCCCGAAGGCATCGAGGATTTGCGCATGATCGGACAGGTTGCCTATCTGCGCTTTACCGCCTTTCCGCACGATCCACGCACAGCACCCGCCGCACGCGCCTTCCTTGTGGCAAATGCCCGCAGGACGAAGGCGGTCATCATAGATGCGCGGCCGCTTCCCGGCGGAGGCATTGAAGTGATGGACGCGATGCTGCCGCTCTTCTTTTCTGAGCGAACGGTCCTGGCGCGGCTGGAAACCAGAGCGTCCGGTGACAAGGAAAGCCCCTTCCCAGACGGCCCAACTTTAATCCGAAGGACGGGTCGATCTGGCTTCATCACCCGCGACCATATTGTCACACCAGACGCAAGCGAGACCCGACTGCGGAGGGTCCCGCTCTACTATCTTACCTCATCGGGTACGGCCTCGGCGGGTGAGCATCTTGCCTTGGTGCTCAAGCGGACAAAAAGAGCAACGCTGATCGGCGAAAAAACCCGAGGCGCAGGGCACTACGTCACGCTCGCCCCTGTTGGAACCCGTCTCACCGCTTTGGTGCCCGTGGGTCGAGCTTTCGACCCTGACACAGGGTGGGACTGGGAGGGTGTGGGGGTCACACCGGATGTTTCGGTTCCCGCTGACGCCGCCCTTGATGAGGCGCTTAAACGAAGCCGCTGAGTGTCTGCACCGGGTCGAAAACAGATCTTGGCGAATGTCCGCTATGGGTGGAAAGCCGGCGTTCCGACGAATGCATGAAGCTTGGACATGGATGAATACGGCGCCGTTGTGCAGGTCAGCAGCGAGGCTCTCGGTTGTTCCACTCCGGTATCACTCTTAGCCGTCTCTTACCCCAGTAACTGAGGTCCATCGAGATCCTCGCGCGCGCTCTTGCGTGCGTGTAGATGGCCTGATCCCCGCGATCGTCCTCGCCCGTGAAGCAGGACCTCCAGCCTTGTCGCTCCAAAGCAGCGACAATCGGCAGGAAGGCATTCTGATCACGATCATGCCACAGGGTGAGTTGGTCGAACCCACCGCCGCCGTTACTGCCGTTGAGATCGAGAGCCGCATTGAAAGGCCCGAAGCCCAGGAACATCACGCCATCCCGACGGCAGCGCATTTCCGTAGTGTCCTCCAGGCATCTAGTGAACCTGGATTTGAGCGCATATGACAAGCTGCCGCTTACCGGCAGGCCATCGAATGAGAGCGGAGGAGGCGGGGGACGATCTGGACCGCCGCAACCGGCCAGCAGGGCCACTGTAGCCAAGAGCGTGCCAGGAACATAAGCCTGCAGCTTGGTGAGCATCGAGTGTCTCCGCTGGTGCCGCACCTTCGGAAACGGCTGGCGAGTTGAGCCAGCCACCAGAAGGTCAAGATCCGTTACGTGAAAGCTTCTGCCGAGCCGACGAAAGACCGGCTGTGCCACCGCGCCAAACCCAAGATTGCTGTGAGCTCAATGCCGAGCATGGCCGCGTCAGCGAGTGCTGGGGCGGCGTGGGCGAAGGCCACAGTCGTGAAGATAACAAGAGTGACTGTTGTTGCCGCACTAAGCGCGGCCAGGGCAGCTACGCGCTCCCACTCACGTTCCAAGATCAACCAGGCGATCCGAAGATGGCAGACTGAGAGCACGATCATCAGAGCCGCCAGCGCAGGGACGGCGGACCGATTGGCATCGCTGAGGAGAGGCTTGTACCCGCCGGTGACATCGAGCCAGGCACCAGTCCCGACCTGATCGAAAAATGAGAGGGGAAAGTCTGCGAAGATGCTCGCGAGCAGGTGCGCTGCCGCTGGAACGATCAGGCCAAGGGCGAGGAGATGGCTTACTATGGCGAAGCGTCCCTCGGCGTGCGCCGGCAACTCGCGCAACGCTGCCATCAAACAGCCCAATGCAAAGGCCAGTGGCTTTCCGTCTTGGCTTGCAGCTTCGAGCTCCACCTGCATCGCCAAGCCCCATTCGCGTCTGCGGCCGGCGAGACAGCTGACGGCTAGCGCCATCACCGCTCGTGGTAGTGTCGCGATCATGCGGGCGAGGACCTGAGGCCGAGAGGACGCTCATCTTCTTGTGGCGTTCGTGCGAGCGCCAGACCCGCGGCCGTCAGCCGATAGGCGTGACGAGCGGGACGACCGGGCTGCGCCGGCTCCCGCCATTCGGCTTCCACAAGCCCCTGATCGGTCATTCGCATTAACAATGGATAGAGCGTACCAGACAGGAGGGGCGTCTCCTTCATCAAGTCATAGCCATGACGCCACTCCTGAGGTCGCAAGGACAACGCCTCCAAGAGTGCGAGCATCTGCTTAGATGGTCGCCTGTTTCGTCTCACCCGGATGAATACAACATATGTAGAGTTAACGGTCAAGAGCTCATGACGAGCTGGCTGATAGCCCCCGCGCAAGGGAGCTGCTGAATGTCCGCAATGGGTCGAAAGCAGATGTCGGCGGAATGCCTCGAACGGGTGGAAAGCCCACATTTTGGAGGGTCGACCTTAAGGTCCGCTCTGCGCCAATGCCGGTCGTTCGAGGTTTGGCATTAAGTCGCAGAAGTAGGACCTTCTCCACGATGAGGGCTGAGGTTCGTTTGCAACCCCCCGCAACGAGCGCCTTGCTGGCTGCGAGGTGCCAGGAGCGTGGCGCTCAGCCGCATTGCGACGCCGGAATAGAAAGGATGAAGGCCATTCCGCGGCCACCGCTCGGCGCGGCGGTGAGGCGGCCGCCATGGGCGAGGGCTATCTGGCGGGCCAGAGCAAGGCCGATGCCGGCACCGCCTTCCTTGGTCGTGTAGAAGGGGACGAAGATCTCCTCTATCCGTTCGGGCGGGACCCCCGGTCCGTCGTCGCGTACCTCGAAGTGGAGCTCCCCGCTATCCGCCGCACAGGCGAAGCGCACCGTTCCGCCACCCGCTCCGGCAACGGCGTCGCCGGCATTGCGCAGCAGGTTCAGCAGCGCCTGGCGCAGCAGCCCGGCATCCGCCTCCAGCGGCACGGCGGCGGCCGGCAGGGCGGCACAGAATGCGATGCCGCGCGCGCGCAGCTGCGCGTCGCCGAGCGCCTCGATGTCCGCAAGGAAGGTAGTCAGGTCCAGCGGCGCGAAAGCAGGATCAGGCAAATCCGCGATCGCGCGATAGCGCTCGACGAAGTCGATCAGATGCCGGCTCTGCCGCGCGATTGTGTCCGCCGCGCCGCTGACCGCCGGCCTCGTGTCGCCCCGGGCCATCCGCGCAAGGCTCTCCGCCAGCGACGCCACGGGCGTAAGCGTGTTCATCATCTCATGGGCGAGCACGCGAGTCATGGCGTGCCATGCGCCGACTTGGACCGCGTCCAGCTCCCCCGCCACCGCCTGCAGTGAGACCAGGCGTTGCGCCCCGCCGTCCGGAGTGGCGACGGCACCCACCCAGACCAGCATCGAGCGGCCGTCGGAGAGCGAGACAACCCGGCGGCCGCCCACCGGCAGGGCGAGGACCTCGGCCGCCGCCGGCCTGTCCAGCGCATCCTCCAGCCGCGCCGCCTCGCCGGCGAGGATGCGGGCGGCGCGGTTCGCGAAGCGGATGCGGCCGTCGGAGCCGAGGGCAAAGAGGGCCACGGTGACCGCGTCGAGAAGCGCCAGCGCCTGGTCGAGCTGCTGCGCCCGCGCCCGTTCCTCAATGGCCGGCGAAACTAGGTTGTCCTGCCGGCTGCGGAGCGCGACCCGAACGACGTCGAGCAGCAGCAAGGCGGCCGCCGCGGCGAGTGCGAAGGCGCTGGCAAAATGCCTTGTTTCGGCCAGCAACCGGAAGAGAAGGCCAGTGGCGACGGCCGCGAAAAGGAGCCGCCAGCCGGCAGCGGAGACTGTGTCGAGGCGTGCGAGAGCGCTAGAGCCCATGCTTTGCCATGCGCCGGTAGAGCGCGGGGCGGCTGAGGCCGAGCGCTACCGCAGCCTGAGTGATGTTGCCGTCGTGCCGGTCGAGTGCGCCGGCGATAGCCGACCGCTCGAGCGCATCGAGGCTGGTCCCTGCACGCGCTGTCCCGGTGCGGCGGGCCGCCTCCTGAACCGCGGCAACCAGCACTTCATTGCGCCATGGCTTGAGCAGGAAATCGCTGGCGCCCCGCTTGAGGCTTTCGACGGCCAGCGAGACCGCGCCGAAGGCGGTCATCAAAATGACGGCGAGCGTCGGATCGGCCGCTTTGATCATGTCGAGAGCCGTCATCCCTTCACGCCCCGACCGTTCCCCGGCTGCAAAGTTCATGTCGAGCAGTGCACAATCGTAGCGGCCGGCGGCCATCAGCGGCGGCACCGCATCGGGCGAGGCGGCGCTTTCCACCCGCAGGACCCAGGGTTCAAGTGCGAGCGCCACCGCCTGATGCACCTCGGGCTTGTCGTCGATCACCAGAATGGCGTTGAGGCGTTCCATGGCGCAAGCGTAACTGGCGAAAGGCCCCTGCTCAACATGTCCGGATACGGACGCTCCGCGCCTCCAGCGTGTCTTCGCCAAGCCTATCATCCTAGAAACACGTGTTTTTCCTGCAGCGCGACTCGGTGTAGCATCGCGTGATGGATCAGTTCCTCCAGGTCAGCTCTCTTTCGCGAGCCTATCGCAGCGGCGACGTTGAGACGCAGGCGCTTGACGCCGTTTCTTTCGAGGTCGCGGCGGGCGAGTTCGTGGCGCTCATGGGTCCGTCCGGCTGCGGCAAATCCACCCTGCTGAACATCCTGGGCTTCCTCGATCCGCCGGACGCAGGTTCGTACCGGCTGCGGGGAGAGGAGGTGGCAACGCTCTCCGACGCGCGGCTGACGCGGCTCCGGCGCGGGCACGTCGGATTTGTCTTCCAAAACTTCAACCTGATTGACGAGCTCAATGTCGCCGAGAACGTGGAAGTGGCCCTGCTCTACCGGAGCGGAGATGCACGGCGGCGGCGGATCGATGCGGTGCTGGAGCAGGTCGGGCTCGCCCACCGCGCGCGCCACCGGCCGCGGCAGCTGTCGGGCGGGCAGCAGCAGCGGGTGGCTATCGCCCGCGCCCTGGCCCCGGAGCCGGACCTCATCCTGGCCGACGAGCCCACCGGCAATCTGGATACGGCAAACGGCGCTGCGGTGATGGAGCTTCTCAAGGGCTCAGCGGCGGCAGGCACGACCGTGATCATGGTGACCCACTCGGCTCTCCATGCCGCCGCGACCGACCGGACGATCCGGATGCTCGACGGGCGAATAGTCGGAGAGACGCGCCTGTGACGCGGCTGCTGCGCCATTCGTTCGTCGCCTGGGGCCGCAACCTCGCGGCCAACCGGCTCCTCTCCGCCATCGCCGTTGCCGGTCTTGTGATCGGCCTCGCCGGCGCGATCCTGATGGCGCTCGTGGCGCGGGTGCCGCTCACCTACAACCACCTCGTGCCGGCGCACGAGCGGACCTACCTTGCCGTGTCGATCGCGAGCGGCCCCGGCATGGTGCCGGACTATCAGCAGAAGAGCCCGGCCAGCGCGGCGGCGCTCCTCGAGGCGAACGTCCCAGAGGTAGAAGCAGCGGCGCGGCTCCTTGAGGCCGAAGTGGAGCTGCGCCGCAAGGGTGTCGTGCAGAAGGAAACGATCTATTGGGCGGACCCCGATTATTTCGACCTGGCGCGCCTTCCGGTGCTGAGCGGCGACCTCTCCTCCGCCCTCCGCAGCGGCCATGGGCTGGTGATGACGGAGGCGATGGCGCGCAAGCATTTCGGTCGTACCGACGCATTGGGCGAAACGGTTGAAGTTGCCGGGCAGCCGATGGTGCTGCGCGCGGTCATCGACTTGCCGCCCGGCGGCACCGACCTTGCTACTGGCATCTTTGCGTCCGGCCTAGCCACGCGTTCCGGCCTTTTCCTGATGCAAGCCGACGCACCGGGAACCTTTTCTATCGACGTGAGGACCTACATCCGGCTGCGAGCGGGCGCTTCGGCCCAGAAGGCGGGAGACGCGATCCAGCGGGCGATCGCCGGGCTGGTGCCGCCGCCCTTGCGCGATGCTTATCGGCTCGAGCCCGTCCGAATCGACCGGCTCGCCCTGCACGAGGGCTTCCATCCCGGCGCGCGCGAGCGGCTGGTGATCGGCAGCCTGGTTGCGAGTCTCGTCCTGCTGATCGCGACCGCCAACTTCGTCAATCTGAGCGTCGCACTTGCGGGGCGGCGGCGGCGCGAGATCGGGGTGCGCAAGGCGAATGGCGCTGGCCGCAGCCACATTGCGGGCCAGTTTCTCGCTGAGGCGGTGCTGACGGTGCTGCTGGCGACTCTTCTCGCGCTCGCGGCGGCCGAATGGCTGCTGCCGGTGGTCAACGGCTTCCTGGAGACGCAGGCGCGCCTCGATTATGCCGCCGATCCGACTCTGCTCCTCTGGCTGGTGTCGGGCGCAATTTTCCTCGGCCTCGCGGCGGGCGCCTACCCGGCCTTCCTGCTCTCTTCTCTGCCTCCTGCGGCGACGCTGCGGGACAGCGGCGCCGCGGCGGCGGGCGGCGGGCTGATCCGGAGCACGCTCGTTACAGGCCAGTTCGCGATCCTCATCGGTCTGATTATCGCCACCTCCGTGGTGCACCAGCAGCGGCTCTTCGCGATGCGCGAGGCGTTGCGGATGGACATCGATCAGGTGCTGACCGTCACCGCGCGCTGCCCCCCAGCCTTCGTCGCGGAGTTGTCGAAGCTGCCGGAGGTACGCGCCGTCTCGTGCAGCAGCGACAGCCTGCTCAAAGGCAACGTATTCACCGCCCTTCAGTGGAAGGGCGGTCGCGTGATGGCCGACATTGTCTCCGCCTTGCCCACGATCTTCGCCCTCTACGGTGTCCGGCCCGTCGCCGGCAGCCTCGCAGCGCTGCCTCGCGAAGGACAGGAGGCCGTGCCGCGGGTGATAATCAACGAAGCGGCCGTGCGCGCCTTCGGCTTTGCCTCGCCGTCCGCCGCGATCGGGCAGGCGCTGCCCTATTCGAACTCCACCTCGCCCGACGACAACGGGCAGTCGCAGGTCGTGGCGGTGGTCCCCGATTTCGCCTTCCATTCCGTGGAGACGCCGATCGAGCCTACTCTCTACCTTCCCCAGCCGCCCGGCGAGTTCGAGACGGGCCTGGTTTCGATCAAGCTCGCCGGCCGCCACGTACCGGAGACGCTCGCGCAGATCGACCTGCTGTGGCGGGCCACCGGTAATCAAGGGCAGATCGAGCGTGCCTTCGTCAGCGAGCACATCGAGCGGCTGTATCGAAGCCTGGAACGCAACGCGCAGCTCTTCGCGGTCTTTTCGGGCCTCGCCATATTCCTTGCCTGCCTTGGCCTCGTCGGCCTCTCCCTCTCGGCGGCGCAGCGGCGAACCAAGGAGATTGGAATCCGCAAAGCGCTGGGCGCGAGCACGCGCCAGATACTCGCACTGCTCCTGTGGCAACTCAGCCGGCCGGTGCTGCTCGCCAACCTCATCGCCTGGCCGATCGCCTGGTGGCTGATGCGGCGCTGGCTGAACGGCTTTGCCGAGCGCATCCCGCTCCAGCCCTGGCTATTCCCAGCGGCCGGGCTGATCGCCCTCGCCCTTGCGCTTACCAGCGTCGGCACGCTCGCCTACCTCGTCGCGCGGCAGAAGCCCGTGCATGCGCTTCGGTACGAATGACAGGCGCAGACCGCTTCGAGCCCGTTCTTCACTAAGCGCCACTCCACCCTGCAGCGGGCGTCCCTGCCTGTAGAGCGCCTGAAGCCAGTCAAACGGCGCCCAACGCGCGCCCGCTTTGTACCATCCCCGCCACCAGGACCGGTCCTTCTGCTTTCGGCCACATGCCGTCGCCAGGAGCTTAGCCCGCTTGTTCCCCTGCTCCGCAAGCCGCGTCCGCAAGCCGGTTCAACTCGGAAAGGTCCTCTGCCGTCAGCCTCACCCGCGCCGCCGCGACGTTCTGCTCCAGGTGCATCAACGAGCTGGTGCCGGGGATTGGCAACACCACCGCAGACCGCGCCAGGAGCCACGCGAGCGCGACTTGCGAAGTGGTAGCGCCGATGCGCCGTGCTAAGGAGTCCAACGGCCCGCCCGCCGCGCATAGCGAGCCGCTGCCGAGCGGATACCATGGGATGAAGCCAACCCCGTTCGCTTCGCAGTGGTCCAACACGGCTTCGTGCTCACGGTCAGCTACGTTGTAGCGATTCTGCACGGTTGCGATTGGCGCAACCGTTCTAGCCCGCTCGAGCTGCTCAGCGGAGACCTCTGAAAGGCCGATGTGCCTCACCTTGCCCTCGCGTCGCAATCCCGCCAGCGCACCGACTGAGTCCTCGATCGGCACCGCGGGGTCGATGCGGTGCAACTGGTACAGGTCAATCCGCTCCACCTGCAGGCGCTGGAGGCTGCCCTCGCAGGAAGCCCGAATCTCCGACGGCGAACCCTTCGTCCGCGTCTGGCCCCAGTCGCGCGCCCGGCGATCGATGCCGCACTTGGTGGCGATCACCAGCTGCGGCGGATAGGGAGCTAACGCTTCGTAAATCTGGCGTTCGTTGATCTCCGGCCCATACGCCTCGGCGGTGTCGATAAAATTGACGCCGAGCTCCACCGCGCGGCGCAGCACCGCGAGTGAGTTGGCTGGATCGGGCGGTTCGCCATAAACGTCCGGGCCGACGAGGCGCATTGCGCCGAACCCGAGGCGGTGAACTTCAAGGTCGCCGCCTATCCTAAAGGTGTCCGCAGCCCCAATCTCCATCCCTGCTCTCCTGCTGCGGCGCGCCATCTGGACCGGCGGCTTCGCTGCTGGCGCTCACCGGCGGCGTAGCTTCACTTCATGCGCATCACGGCGGCTAACGTCTCAATTGCGCCCCACAGATTGCCGATGCGGAGATTCTCATCCTCGGCATGCTGGTTGTTGTCGTGGTTGGCGAGCGACAGCGTGACGCTCGGCGCGCCCAGCGTTTCGCTCAGCAGATAAAGCGGCAGGCTGCCACCAAGCGTCGGAAGCACCACCGCATCGCCGCTGCCCTTCACGGCGGCGATCACGCTCTGGGCGAGCGGGTGAGCAAGTTCGGTGCGTTCTGCATTGTAGCCGCTCTGCGGGATGGCGGTCGCGATCTTTGCGAAGCGGCGACGTTCTTCCATGGTCGGTTCACGATCCAGCACGGTGAAACCCTGACGCTTGATATGCTCGATGACGCGCGCGACCTGGCGCTTGTGATCGTTGCCCTTAACGAGCCGCAGGTCGAGCGTTGCACTTGCGGTTGTCGGGATGACGTTGCGCGCCTTTTCGCCCACGTCGGCCGAGCGGATGCCGTTGATGTTGAGCGAGGGCTCATGGATGAGATCGAGCAAGGACCGGCCGCCGCCTTCCGTGGTCGCAAGACCGAGATCTTCACGCAGCTGCGCGTCAGCCGACGGAACCACTGCGATCGCCTGCCGCTCGGCGCGACCGAGCGGCGCGACGTCGTCGTAGAAGCCGGTGATGGTCACTCGACCATTCTCATCCTTCATGGAGGCAAGCAGGCGGCTCAGCATCATGGCAGGATTGGGCGCCCAATTGCCGTAATGGCCGCTGTGGAGGGGCCGCGCCGGACCGTGCACGACGATGTCGAGATTGACGTCGCCGCGCACGCCCAGCACCACCTGCCGCGCTCCGCTGGGATGCGCAGGGCCGTCGACGATAACCCAGCCATCCGACTTCAGCGTCGCGGCATGCTTAGTGAGAACCGAACGCAGGTTCGGCGATCCCGCTTCCTCCTCGCCCTCGAGGAAGATCTTGACGTTGAAGGCGGGTCGCTGTCCTTGCGCCCTGAGCGCGTCCACTGCCGCGAGGATCGCCATCACTCCGAGCTTGTCGTCGGAAGCCGAGCGGGCGTAGATCCGCCATTCCGGATCGATGGCAGCGCCTTCAGCAGGAAGCGGGATCAGCTTGCCAGGCCGGTCCAGCCGGGCAGTGCGCAGCACCGGCACAAATGGCTGAGTCGATTTCCAGTCCGAGGGCGTGACCGGCTGACCGTCGTAATGGGCGTAGATGACGAAGGTGCGAGTCGCTCCGGGCACGAGCCATTCGCCATAAACGGCGGGTGGGACTGCAACGTCATCGGCCTCCAGCAGCCGCGGCGAAAGCCCGCGTTTCGCCATCATCTGGAGCAGCCGGTCGGCATTGCGGCGGATGTTCGCCGTGTCGCTGGCGATGTTCGGAATGGCCAGCAGATCGAGATATTCGCGCAGAATGGGCACGCGCTGCTGCGCGACCGAGTTGCCGACCTGCGCGGCTCCCGGAGCCGGTGCCAGCAGAAGGGCACCAGTCGCTATCCATCGCAATCGGATCATGCTCATGCCGACCAGCCTCCTTGTCCAAATCCGGCCTAGAGGACGTTCGATGCTACAGACGCACGCCGCCGTTAGCGCGCTCGCCGCGCAAACCGATACTTCTCTGCGTCTCGTCGTGACATCCCGTCCATCGATAGGGGCAAACCTCAATAAGCAAGGCCGATGCCGTCGGCCCGCACCTCTGAAGCCGCGCTGTAGACGCGTTCCTCGCCGCTCTCCCGCCGCTCCACCGAGGAATAGCGTCCAAAACCGCCATCGGACGATCCTAACCGCCAGCCCATCTCGGCCAACGCCAGAGCAGTGGCATCCGGAACGCCGGTTTCCAGCCGGAGGAGACCAGTGCCGCCAATCTCCTTGTCGTCCTCCCCCATCTGCTCCGAGGACCCCTCATGCTGCCAGCGTGGCGCGTCGCCCGCCGCCTGCCCGTCCAGCCCGTGATCGACCCGGTTCATGATGATCTGCGCCTGCCCCTGCGGCTGCATCCCGCCTCCCATCACGCCAAAGGACAGCCAAGGCTTGCCGTCGCGTGTGGCAAAGCCGGGGATGATCGTCTGAAAAAGCCGCTTGCCGGGCGCGTAGACGTTCGGGTGCCCCTTCTGGAGGGTGAAGAGCTGACCACGGTCTTGGAACATAAAGCCGAGCCCATCAGCGACCAAGCCCGCGCCCATCCCGCGGAAATTGGACTGGATCATCGACACCATCATGCCGTTCTGATCCGCCACGGTGAAGTAAGTGGTGTCGCCTCGCGACGGTGCTTCCCCGGGGCGGATCTCCCGATTAATCTGGTCCGGCCGGATCAGTTTCACCCGCTCGGCGGCATAGTCTTTGGAGACCAGCCAACCGACCGGCATTCGCGAGAAGTGGGGATCGCCATACCAGCGGGCGCGGTCCTCGTAGGCGAGGCGCTTGGCTTCCGCGCCGAGGTGAATCGAAAGCGTTGTCTGGAAGCCTGCCTCCCGCATATCGAAGCGCTCGAGCATGTTGAGCATCTGCAGCGTCGCGAGCCCCTGCGTGTTCTCCGCGATCGCGTGCACGCCGACGCCGCGATAGGTGGTCATCGCCGGCTCGCTCCAGTTGCTCTGATGGGCCGCCAGGTCGGCGCGCGTCAGCCAGCCGCCAATCCGGCGGAAATAGGCCTCGATCGAACGCGCGATATCGCCGTCGTAGAATGCGTCCCGGCCGCCCTGCGCGATCGCACGGTAGGTTCGGGCGAGATCGCGATTGCGGAAAATTTCCCCGGCCCGCGCTCGCTCGCCCGAGGCGTAGGTCGCCTGCGCGTTGGCGATCTCCTCGATGCCGCGGTCCGGGCCCGCGAAGTTCGCCATCGCCCGGTTCATGTAATAGGCGACAACTGGAGAGAGCGGGACGCCGCCTTCCGCATAAGCGATGGCCGGCTCGAATAACTCGGCCCAGCGCAGCTTTCCGTAGCGCTGATGCAGGCGCCACCATGCGTCGACCGTTCCAGGAACGGTCACAGTTACCGCGCCGTAGGGAGGCAGCACCCCTTTTTTGGCGCGGGATCGTACTGTCTTTAGGCTGAGGCCACGCGGCGATCGGCCGGACCCGGCTATTCCCACCACGCGCGAGGATCCAGGGTCCCAAAGCATTGCGTACAGGTCGCCGCCGATGCCGTTGGCGGTAGGCTCTAGGAAGCCAAGCGCGGCATTGATTGCGATCGCCGCATCGACCGCCGAGCCACCATTCTTCAGGATCTCGATGCCAGTCAGCGTGCCAAGCGGATGGGATGTGGCCGCTGCGCCGTTGCGCCCGAATACCTCCGACCGCGTCCCGAAGCTTGCGCCCACCGGCCGGTCGCCCGCCTTCACGTCCTGGAAGAACTGGGTGGCCGGCAACGCTGGGCTGAGCGGCGGCAAAGACGGGGTGGTCTGTGCCGACGCACTGCGCGTCAAACCCACGGCGGCGAGCGGAGCTGCGGCAAGGAATGTGCGTCTTCTCACTTGAAAATCCTCGAATTTCTTTGCGCCGAGAGACTAGCAGATCGGCCGCGGCTGGCACCAGCTACCGCCTCTCAGCGGTGGCGAGCCCGGCGCAGACGTTTTGGTCGGGACCAGCGCACGTCCGCTTCTGATCAGCAGGGCGAAAAGCAGCCGACTGCTCACGGCCAGCTCCTGCCTTAGCGCTCCAGCCGGGCGCGGACCGCGCCGAAGCGGCCCGCGAACAACGCAATGTCGCGGTTGGGGCCTATTGCCACATCGACATTGCCGAGGAAGGCGCGCTGCAGAGGCCGAGCGGCGGGTTCGCGCTCGCACGCCTCGGCGGGTCTGTCCGGGCCGAAGCGGACGGCGCCGTCCAGCTCACGCGGAGCTGCCCGCCAGCGCCCGTCGGTCATGCCGCAGGGCTGAGTCAGACGGAAGCGGTTGCCGGGCAGAATAGCCAGGGTGCCGCCTGCAGCTGCTAGGAGAGTGAAGCGCATCCCCGGCGCCAGGCGGCTTGTAACTCCGCCAGTTCCTGTTGGGGCACCGCCCGAACGTCGGAGGCGGACGGCGCCAGCCGGGGACGAGAGCAGCAGGCCCTTCGGGATGCGGCCGATCCGCGGCTCCGACAAAATGATGCGTTTGAAGCGGACATCGTCGCGGCCGGGCAGGCAATTGGCGAGAGTAGTTAGGCCACTGCTGTGTAGGAATAGCTGCCGCTCGAAAGGGATCGCCAGCCCCTCGGTGTGATTGCAGCCGTCCCACAGGTAAAAAGCGTTGCGAGTCAGAATGAGCTCGGCCGGCTTGGCGCCATTGCGCTGCGCGGCCGTGGGGCCGCCCTCGACTTCGTATCGGCCCGAGAGCGACGTCGCCTCGCTGCTGCCGCGGCGCACGAGGTCGCCGACCATCCAGTGGCCGCCGCCCGCAAGGAGGATCTCGCCATTGGGTCCGTTCACGTAGCGCAGCAATCCGCGCATCGCTGTAAGCCACTCTTCGCTCTGCCCGCGCGACGCGGAGTTGCAGGCTCGCGCGGTGCTGCGGTCTGGCTTCAGGACGACCGCGCCGTGACCGGTCTGACCCCAGCTGCCTTCCGCCACTAGGCAGGGAGTCTCCAGGGTGAAGCGATCGCCCTCCACCGTGAGGACCGGGCCGGAGCGCGCGCCTGGCATCTCGATCGGCTTGCCGTCGAGCGCGCCGAAGCTCCAGGCCGTGCCGATCATCGGGATGGTCGGCGCCGCCTGACGGTCAGACGGCAACGGGCCGGTACGCGCCAGCTCCATCCGCCGCGCGGGAGCGACGAAGACGACCCGGTCGGGCCCCGACCAACGGAGGTGCGCGGCGTTCCCCAGCACTCGCCAAACGGCCGTCTCCTGCTCGTCGAAGGGCGGCCCGCAGGCCATGGCGGTGGACATAGTGGAGCCACCATAGAAACGGCCTTCGTGCGCCAGGCCCTGGCCGCCGAAGGAGTTGCAGCCGGCATAGCCGCCATAACCACCCTCATTGAACGTGAGCACGGGCGGCTTGCCATCGCGCCCGACGGCTGGGGCGCGGCCGTCAAGCGAGACGATCCGCCACTGGCCGAGCAGAACGGGTGGTGGGGGCTCCGCCGCTGGCTGCGCCGAAGGGGCGGATGAGCAGGCGGTGGCCGCGAGTAGCAGAGGGGTGAGGCGACGCATGATCGTCATAACGCCTCAGCGCGGGCGAACGGCGCGGCTGGCTTCGGCTAAGCGAGAAGTAGAGAGCGGTCTGTCCCCCTCAGCCTATGTCGAGGCGTCTGGCGAGCTCCGGGGAGCTGCGACTCTGCTGGACCCGGTTGAGCGCTCCTGCTCTTCGCGCTTGATTCTGCTGCGGAAACGCAAGATCCATCGTCGCTCTGGGGGCGTACCATGTTGTTTGCTTTGAAGCGCGCAGCGCGAGATCCGAAGGACCGCCTGGAGGCGCGCGATCTCATTCGAGAGTGGCGCGTACATAACAAGCCGGCATCCCTTCGAGAGCAGAGCTTGGGAATGCTTGCATGTATGGCAGCGATGCTCCCCTTGGATTACCTCTTCTTCCCAGCCGAGCTAGCGCCGTGGGCGACATTCCTTCGGGTACTGGCAATGAGTTCGGCGGGCTTAGGTTTGCTGATCGCGAGGAACCCTCAAGGCACTCGGCTTTGGGCTAGCATCTCCTCGTGGGTCCTCCTCCCGACACCAGTGATAGCAACACTTGCGCACCTGCTCATGGTGTACTGGGGGCCCTATGAGAGCCGAACGACCGCGCTGATCGTCACCTTCGGACCATGCTTCGCCTTCTATCTTTCCGTGTTTCGGATTTACAAATATACTCGTGAGTTCACCGTTTTTACGCTTGCTTGCTGCTTTGCAAACTTGGCGCTGATGATAACCCGACCTGAGTTGGTCGGGGAGGCGGGAGTATTCTTCTTCGCCATTTCCGGAACCGTGACGTTGTTCCTGGTAAGTCGACGGCTGTTCGCCGAGAGTTTGCTGGAGAAGTTCAGGAACCTGCGCTCTTTGCAGCCCTCCATCGTCGCACGCCGGCTCACCGTGTCCGACAAGAGTTTAGCGGAAGACGAGGCGTTCAGCGCACGCGACCGCTTCACCGTTTGCCTGTCCTCAGACTGGCGCAACTACCAGGAGATGGCTGGCTCAAGGGATGGCCGGATGATCTCTCGGCTGTTCGAGGTCTACTACAACATCGTATTCGCTGAGCTTGCTCGAACGGTGCCATCGGGCCGCTACTACGCGGACTGGACCGCGGACGAGATCATGATCATCTTCTACGGAGATACCGACGAGGAGCGAGAGACGGTCATCAAAGAGGCTCTCGCCTTTACCCGCACTCTCGCCAGCGACATCCCCGAGAGGGTACAAGAAGAAATGGGGCTCACGCTCAAGTACGACATCGGAGTCGCGGCCGGGATGGGCTACCTTGGATTGCAGGGGCCTCGCGAGCGGCGGAAGACCACGATTGCTGGCGAAGTGCCGGGCACCGCGAAACGGCTTGAGACTGAAGGCAAGGAGCTCCGCTCTTCAGGCTTCGACAATGAATACCCGAACGTGGTGATGGATGAGATCATCGGCGCTTCTGCCGCCCAGGTTCTGGACCAGGGCTGGCAGGCCAGCTTTCCCGCAGGGGCCAAGAACATCAAGGGCAGGCAAGTGACTCTCTGGAGGTGCAGCGGAACGGCCCAGCATACCCTCCTGCGGCTGGCCCGAGCGGCCGCATAGTTCCCGGGCGTTGAAGTTCACCTAGTGCCGTAGATGCGGTCCCCCGCGTCACCAAGACCGGGTACGATATAGCCATGGTCATCGAGTTGCTCGTCGAGACCAGCGGCCCAGATTGGCACGTCGGGATGTGCCGCACGCAACGCTTCTGCACCGGGACGAGCGGCGAGCATGCAAACAAAACGCAGGTCGCACGCGCCAGCTTCTTTCAGGCGATCGACTGCCGCGATCGCAGTGTGCCCCGTGGCAAGCATTGGGTCGACAACGATGACGAGACGCTCAGCGCAATCCTCGGGTGTCTTGAAATAATACTCGACCGCCTCAAGAGACAGCGGGTCCCGATAGAGCCCTATATGAGCCACGCGAGCGGAGGGCACCAGGTCCAGCATGCCTTCGGCCATCTGAAGGCCGGCGCGGAGTATCGGTGCGAAAACCAACTTCTTTCCCTTGATCGCCGGAGCCTCGGCAACCGCAATGGGGGTTTCTATAGTTACGGGTGCTGTGGGCAGATCGCGGGTGACTTCGTAGCAGAGCAGCGTTGCGATCTCACGCACGACCGAGCGAAACAATTGTGTGGAGCTGTTACGGTCGCGCAGGATGGTAAGCTTGTGCTGCACGAGCGGGTGCTGGACGATTGTCAATCCATCCATGATCAGAATACCGTCCCGTCGCTGATGATATCGAATGGGGGCCCGCCACCTGGTCGTCGCTCCGCCGCTATCCTCCGGCCTGCCGCCCAGCTCCCACCCTCGAGCATGCGCGCGAGCGGGAATTCGGCCTCACTGACGCCCAATCTTCCCCGAACCAACGGCGACATTCGGTCCAGCAGAGCCACAGTGAGCGCGCGCCAGGCCACGATCAGCGGATCGGAGACGTGGTGCGGCTGCGAGGCGCCCAGCGGGTTGCTCAGGGTGAGAACGCCCGTATCAACGAACAGCCCGCCATTGCGATACTCGGCCAGCCCGGTCAGCCCATCGATGTCGACCACATCGATGCCGGCATCCTGAAGCGGCTCAATCAGGGAATAGCTCAGCCATTGCGAGAGCTTGTGAAGCGGCACGAGCCCATTGCTCGCGTCACTCCGTCGGATCGCGGGATGCCGCCAGCAGTCGCCCAATGGCAAGCCGTCCAGTTCAAGCCGGTGGGCCCAGATCGGCCCCAGCGCCTCCAACACGAGCTCGAGGATGGCGGTAGCAGGGAGACGTCTTTGCTGAGCGCGACGCGCGAGCACGTCATAAAGACCACCCGGGCGAGGTGCATCAACGCTGGCGAACAGATCCGGGCGAGCGTCAATTTGCTCACCCAAGCGGCGCAGCAAAGCCAGGCGGCCTTCCAGTCCGACCAGGGGGTTCTCCACGCTCGCCTGGAAACCTTGAGCGAGCGTCTCAGCGCTTAGTGAGCCGAGTTGGGAGCCGTTCAGCGTTCCCGCTTCGAACATTCGCTGGCTGGCAACGGCAAGGCCTTCCGATCGTGCAAAAGTCCCGCCACTCGTCACATCACGGTAGCGCCAGTCGGGTCCGGCGCCCGCGTCAAGCAAGACGGAGAAAATGACCAGATCGAATGCGGCCCGGGCGCGATCAGGGCTGGAGGCGGGAAGCTGTGGATCCCCGGCGACAAAATGCCGCCAGCGCGCATGAAAGGGGATGGCGAGGTCCGGGTAGGTTTCCCGGGTCACTGCAGCAGTCCGATCCGCCGCCTCTGCAAGTCGGGGTAGATTGACCCTCCAGCCTTCGACCTGCCCGTCCAGCGCAAGCTCGAGCATCTCATTGGCGCGTTCGCGTACGGCGGCGGCCGTCAGTAGCCCATAGTCGTTTCTGTGCTTCATGCGCGTCAGAACCGGCCGAGATCCCGTCCGACCACCTTCTTCAGATCGTCGGCACTGGGCGCGCCGCCCGGCGTGAAATATCCAGCTGCCTTCTTGGCCTCCATCTCCACACTCGCGTCGAGCGGGATGAGATCAGCAGGAATCGGCACCCGCTCGCCGATCTCGATTCCGGCGCTGACGAGCGCGTCATACTTCATGTTGGACATCGAGACGAAACGGTCGATTCGACTGATGCCCAACCAATGAATGACATCGGGCATCAGCTGCTGAAAGCGGGCGTCCTGCACCCCGGCCACGCATTCGGTGCGCTCGAAATAAGTCGCCGCCTGGTCGCCGCCGGGCTGGCGCTTGCGGGCGTTGTAGACCAGAAATTTGGTCACCTCACCCAACGCGCGGCCTTCCTTGCGATTGTAGACTACTAGGCCGACGCCTCCCTCTTGAGCAGCGCGGGTCGCTTCCTCGATGCCATGCGTGAGGTAAGGACGGCAGGTGCAAATGTCGGAGCCGAACACGTCCGAGCCGTTGCACTCATCGTGCACCCGGCAAGTGAGCGCATCGCGACCAAGCCCTTCCGTGTCACCAAAGATGTAGAGGGTCATGCCACCGATAGGCGGAAGAAAGACCGAGATGTCCGGCCGGGTGACAAGCTCGGGGTACATGCCGCCGGTTTGCTCGAAAAGGCAGCGTCGAAGGCTGCCTTCCTCGACGCCGAAGCGCTCGGCTACGCCTGGCAGCCACCAAACGGGATCGATGGCGATTTTGGTGACCGAGACGTCTCCCGCGTCGTGAACAATCGTGCCGTCTGCCACCAGCCGGCCCGCACGCATCGCAGCATAGATTTCGGGAAGCGTCAGGCGCGCCTTGGTGATTGCAATCGAGGGCCGGATATCGATCCCTTCTGCGATGAGCTCCGCAAAATCGTGGGCGATGCGGTGTCCCCATGGATCGAGCGATACGATTTTGTCGGTGCCCGCCCACTGGGGATAAGGGCCGATCTGGCACACAGGTGACGTGTCTTGAAGGTCGGGCCGCGCCCGCGGGTCCATCGCGCCGGAAGAAATGGCGAGCGCCCGATAAATTGAATAGGAGCCTCCATGGGCGCCGATCGCATTGCGGTGCGCGACTGAATTCATGGTCGCGATCACCGGCCCACGCGCCTCGGCTGGCGCAGCCCCCCAACTCAAAGGAAAGCGTGGCCGACCACGCGAGCCTGGGTGCGATGTGAGCCGGATGTGGCCCCGGTTCGGTTCAGCCATCGACACCTCTTTTTCGGGCGGCCTGTGTTCTAAAACCGCACCGCCGGTGCAGCGTACGTCAGCACATGCCTTCCCGCTAGAGCCGTTCGCGGCTGCCAATACCTCGGAGCCTAGACGGACAATGGGGCGGGCAACCAATTCTGTCCCTTCCGCTATGTCAGACGAGATGGAGCGCACGCCAACCTTTCCTTTGATCCGGCCGATGCAAGCTCCGCACATCTTTAGCGCGGGCGAACGGCATCCTAACGGCAGCGGCGGCGCAAACCCCTGCGCGCCCGTTCTCTACAGCCGGCTCAGAACCACCGCGACTTTGCACTGCGAGCGGCTGCCGCTAGCAGCCGCGCATGAACCTTGACGACCTCCTGCAGCGATATTTCGGCACACCAGACCCGTCACAAGCGTCACCAGAGGTGCAAGCAGCAGGCCTTGATCGGCTGCGAGTGGACTTCGGACTCGAAGCCGATCGGCCGCGCCGCTTCGCGCTGTGGTCGCTGCTCTACATGTTGGGGCAAGCGCCCGAACTGGACGTCGCCTTCAAGGAGGAAGCCGATCGGGAAGCGGCACGGAATCTGATGGACCTGCTCTCGGCCTCGGAGGAGAGGTAGCGAGTCCCTTCAGAGGGCGAGGGATGCGTTTGCTCTTCGTACGGCTGGTTAGGTGGATGAGGCGACAGCGGTCACAGCGGTAGGACCGAAGTTGCAAGCCGGCTTGCCGGATCGCGAGAAGCGCATCCTCCTCTGTTCGATAGGACTTCTTCTTCGCGCAGATGCTCTGCCGGGTGGCCACCATCTATCTCTAGCACAGAGCGTTGCTTGCTAGCAGCCGAACCCAAAAAGGCCGGCGCGCTGCCAGCGCTAATATCGTTTCGTCGTGTGCGTCAGGTTTCAGTGGCCTCCCTCTACCCAGGGCACGTTCGCTTGACGGAACGCCTCGGCCAAAGCCGCCTCGAGCTCTATCGCTTCCCACGCCATCATCGGGTTGAGGTGAGCGACAAGATCGGGAAGCAGCCGTACTCCGAACCGCTTCACGGCCCCGCTGGCCTTGTAGCCCGCCTTGTGCTGATCGAAGCGCAAGTCGGGATCCCGAGAGGTCTGCCCGACATACAGCCCGAACAGGTCGCGCCGGGCGGTGTTGTACAGAAGGACAACGTACACGGAGTGGGTTGCGCCCTTTTTGCCGGCAGTCTCTGCAGTTAGCCCGCGAGCGGCAGCCGCAGCTCTCTCCATCCATACAGGCGCAGCCATTGTGATCCTTGTGTAGCAAGGGTCGACCGCCGACGAGAGGCTAGTTCGTCAGACCGGCTGGCTTGGCCAGCAGCTGATTGATGCGCGTTACGATCATGCGCCAATTCGCGGCGCCGTCGATCTCTCCGTCCTCGAGCAGCTTATCCGCTCTCATCGCTGCGAAGATTGGGGCGTCGAGGCCATGCTGGCGAATGGCTTCATCTGCGCAGGCCCACAGCTCCCATTCGGACAGAACCAGACGCTCGGTCATGGAAGGGCCGGGCCAGCAGCCTTGAGCAGTCGGCGCGTGATTGGGGCCGTGTCCGACGGCAGATTGCCCAGTGCGAACTCCCGGACTGCCTTGATCTCCAGCGACCATCTGGGCCGGTAGACGACCCCTCGCGCGACAAACAGACGCGATTGGTCTTTCCGGAAGTCGGGACGGTGCTCGAACCGTGTAACCGCCTGCAAGCTTTCGCAGCTGATCAGGCCTATCTCTTCGCGAAGCTCTCGAAGCATCGCGGCTTCGGCAGCTTCGCCTCGCTTGAGCCCGCCACCAGGAAGTCTCCAGCCGCGGGCGTAGCTCAACCTGAATAGCACCAGCTTACCGGCTGGCGTGATCGGGACCGCGTGCACGCCGAATGTCACCGGCTGCGTGAAGAACCACATGATCCTGCGCAGACCCTGGGAGGCGTTTACGGCGCGGTGCAGAACGCTCGTCAGCACCTGACTATCCTGCTCACCTCGAGCAGGTCGAAGTCTGAGCGCACGCCTTCCACTCCAACCCTGAGGCCCAGCAGTTCTTCGCATCGTGCGTCGGCGTCCAGCCTCCACCGGCCGCCATCATCCATCTGGAGTATGAGCGAGCGTTGCTCCCGCAGGAGCCGGCCTTCCTCAACATGAACCTTGCCGATCGGCATCAGCGGCACAAGTTGCGCTGACGATCATATTGAGGCCAGCGAAGGGCGTAGCCGCCGCGGATCATCGCGCAGCCAATGTCCTTTCCGGCCGCGTTGGAGCACGAGGCTGCCGTGCGCTCTCCCTTGCCCGACCCGTATGACCTGCAGCGCAGCGGTTTGCCGGAGACCAGCACATGGCCTTCACGGGACCGACCTCGCGGCTGGCCGATCAGCGTGACCAGATTGTCTCTGGTCGCTTTGCCCGACGTGCGAGGGCAGGGGTGCC
>NZ_DASVTH010000005.1:0-73548 GCF_036387615.1 Allosphingosinicella sp. | reverse complement strand
GTCCTCGCGGTTCTTGCTGAGCGCAAGCTCGGCCTTCTCGGTCCAGCTCTCGCCGACCCGCTCCAGCTTGCTGATCTGGCGGCGCATCTCCTTTTGGTCGGCAATGGTGCGAGCGGCGGACGCGCGGACTTCGACCAGCGTCTCCTCCATCTCCATGATGATCATCCGGATCATCTTGGACGGGTCCTCCGCCTTGTCGAGCAGGTCGGCGACATTGGCCGCAACGATGTCCCGGGTCCGCGAGAAAATACCCATATTCAGAAACTCCTTGAACAAGACTTCCGGCCGGGGCGGTCGCGGGGGCAGGGTAGGCCTCGGCGGCCGCGGTGGACGTGGCGGGCGGGGGATCACGAGATTTCCCCGCCCGACATTCACATCAGACATTCGCCTGAACCGCAACCGGGGCATTGCTCTGAGCGATCGAAATCGGCGTGGTCTCGACCACCCGGGCCGGGCCGGCGGCAGCGCCGATCGCAACCGTCGTCAGGAGAAGGGCGCCTACCGCCGACATGATCGCCTGCTGGAAGTTGATGTTGAACATGATGATCTCCTCTGAACCTTTGGTTTGATCCCGCCTGTGTTCGGCGGCGATGCCACTTCCTCTTCAAGGTTCGTGCCAAATTGGAGATTGGCGCTTTTCCGCGATTCACTTCGCCTGCTGAAGCTGGATCGCGACTTTGGGCTTGCCAACCTGTGGGAGATTGCACCAACAATCGGCCATGGAGCGAACCACCCAGCTTGTCGGCCAGGCATCGTCCTTCCTCGATGCGATCGAGCGGGCGAGCCGCGCTGCCCCGCTCGAACGCCCCGTGCTCGTCATCGGCGAGCGCGGGACCGGCAAGGAGCTCGTCGCCGAGCGGCTCCATCACTTGTCCTCGCGGTGGGACGGCCCGCTGGTCGTGATGAACTGCGCCGCCCTGCCCGAGACGCTGATCGAGGCCGAGTTGTTCGGCCACGAGGCCGGCTCCTTCACCGGCGCGGCCAAGGCGCGTACCGGTCGATTCGAGGAAGCGGACGGCGGGACGCTGTTCCTGGACGAACTCGCGACCCTCTCCAAGGCGGCGCAGGACAGGCTGCTGCGCGCCGTTGAGTATGGCGAGGTGACCCGGATCGGTGCGTCCAAGCCGGTGCGGGTCGACGTGCGGATCGTCGCGGCGACCAACGAGCATCTCCCCAAGCTCGTCGAGGAGGGCCGCTTCCGCGCCGACCTGCTCGATCGCCTGTGTTTCGAGGTGATCACCCTGCCGCCGTTGCGGCACCGCACCAGCGACATCCCGGTGCTCGCCGATCATTTCGCCCGTCGCATGGCGCTCGAGCTCGATTGGTCGCGCTGGCCCGGCTTCAGCGGCAATGCCGCCAGCCGGCTGCTCAGTTACGACTGGCCGGGCAATGTGCGCGAATTGCGCAATGTGGTCGAACGCGCCGTCTACCGCTGGGAAGATCCGGAGCGGCCGGTCGACTCGATCCAGTTCGATCCCTTCGAGTCGCCCTGGCGGCCGGCGTCGCCGGCTCAGGAGAGAGCCGCACCAGCCCTCCCGCCGCCGGACTCGGCGCCCGCCGCGACGGCCGTGGCGGCCGCGTACGACCCGGCCGGATGCGCCGACTTCCGGCTGGCTGTAGCCGAATATGAGAAGGCGATCCTGGCCGCCGCCCTGGAACGTTGTCGCTGGAATCAGCGGGCTGCGGCAACGGCGTTGCAGCTCAGTTACGATCAGCTTCGCCACGCATTGAAGCGGCACGAGCTGTTGGGAGCCGAGCAGAAATCCTGATTCAACTTGGACGAGATCGTCGTTGGTCGAATGGACTCGGACCTTTATCTCAAAAGTGACGCTGATCGCCGAAATTGTGCTATGTTCTGCGCGTGGCATCCGGGCCACTGGGAGAGGCGATATGGCTCGTTTCAAATTAGCTTTGTTGGTTGCGGCATCCTGTTTCGCGGCAGGATCGGCCGGAGCTTCGGTTATGGTGCTTGGCAACAGCAACGCGCGGCTCTGCTACGAAGCCGCCGAGCGGGAGACGCCGCCGAACCGGACCGATATCGCGCTGTGCAACGCGGCGCTGGGAGACGACGGCTTGTCGCTCGCCGACGCGGTCGCGACCCACGTCAACCGCGGCATCCTGCGTTCCCGCTCGGGTGATGTGGCCGGCGGCCTGGCGGATTTCGACCGCGCGACGAGCCTGGACCCCAGCGAGCCCGAATCCTACCTCAACAAGGGTCTGGTGCTGGCGATCAAGAACAATCAGGCCGGCAAGGCGCTGCCGCTCTTCGGCAGGGCGCTGGAGCTGAAGACGAAGCGGCCCGAACTCGCCTATTTCGGCCGCGCGGTCGCGAACGAGGACCTCGGTAATCTGCGCTTGGCTTATGCCGATTACCGCCAGGCGGTCGCGGTCGCGCCCAGATGGGAGGAAGCCCGCGCCGAGCTGGCCCGCTTCCAGGTTCGCAAATAGCCGCTTGGACCGAAAAAGAGGCTGAAAGTTTCGGCCGGCGAATGTAGCTGCGGCGGGACGCACCAACAAAGGAGTCCCGCCATGGCTTTCACATTGCCCCCGCTTCATTACGGCTATGACGCGCTCGAGCCGACGATCGACGCGCAGACGATGACGCTTCACCACACGAAGCATCACCAGGCCTATGTCGACAAGCTCAACGAGGGCGTGGCCGAGGAAGGACTGGAGGGGCAGAGCCTTGAGCAGATCCTTGGCGGGATTTCGCGTCGCTCGAAGAAGGTCCGCAACAATGGCGGCGGGCACTGGAACCACAGCTTCTTTTGGGAAACGATGACGCCGGGCGGGTCGCAGCCGAGCGGGCAGGTGCTGGAAGCGATCAATTCGACCTTCGGCGGCTTCGACAGCTTCAAGAAGAAATTTGCGGAAGCGGGCGTCGGGCAGTTCGGCTCAGGTTGGGTGTGGCTGGTCGCGACCGGGGGCGGTTCGCTTCAGATCACCTCCACCCCCAACCAGGACAATCCGCTGATGGACGACGCGCCGGTCAAAGGCACGCCGATACTCGGTAACGACGTGTGGGAGCATGCCTATTACCTGAAGTACAATAACCGCCGGTCGGATTACCTCAACGCATGGTGGGATGTGGTGAACTGGGCCGCGGTCAACGAGCGGCTGGGTTCGGTCGGCTAGGGCTCAGCTCTTCAGCCGGTAGCCGGTGCGGAAGATCCAGCTGACGACGGCGAGGCACAGGAAGAAAAAGCCGAGCGTCGCCAGCAGGCTCCAGAGCACCGGCACGTCGGCGCGGCCGAAGAAGGTCCAGCGGAAGCCGTTGATCAGGTAGACGATCGGGTTGAACAGGGTGATCGTGCGCCACGGCTCCGGCAGCATCTCGATCGAGTAGAAGCTGCCGCCGAGGAAGGTGAGGGGAGTGACGATGAGCAGTGGGATCACCTGCAGCTGCTCGAACCCCTTCGCCCAGATGCCGACGATGAAGCCGAACAGGCAGAAGGTCGCCGCGACCAGCAGCAGGAAGAGCAGCATCAGGACCGGGTGAGCGATCGTCACGTCGACGAAGAAGTTGGCCGTCGCGAGGATCACGAGCGCGACGATCACCGACTTGGTAGCCGCCGCGCCGACATAAGCAAGCACCGTCTCCAGCGCGGAAAGCGGGGCCGACAGGATTTCGTAGATGGTGCCGGTGAAGCGCGGCATGTGGATGCCGAACGAGGCATTGAAGATGCTTTCGGTGAACAGCGAGAGCATCATCAGGCCCGGCACGATGAAGCTGCCATAGGGCACGCCGCCGATCTCGGTCATGCGGCTGCCGATCGCGGAGCCGAACACGATGAAGTAGAGGCTGGTGGTGATTACCGGCACGGCAAGTCCCGTCCAAAGCGTGCGCCGGAAGCGGTGCATCTCGAATTTGTAGATCGCCGCAACGCCGCGCCAGTTCATGGCTGAGCCTCTGGGGATTGTGGAACCTCACAACCCGTTCGGCCTGAGCGTGTCGAAGGCCGCCCCTCGTCCTTAGAAGGGGTAGAAAGAAAGAAGTGGCAGTCTTCGACAAGCTCAGGCCGAACGGGGCGGGGGCGAAGGGTTGGAGAGTTCATGCCGCTCTCTCTTCATGCACGAGGCCGACGAAGATGTCCTCGAGCGAGCTTTCGCGCGTGTGGAGGTCCTTGAAGCCGATGCCGAGGTCCGTCATGCGCCGCAGGAGCGAGGGGATGCCGGTGCGTTCCGCCGTTCCATCGAAGGAATAGACAAGCTCGTTGCCGTCCGCCTGGAGCGAAAGGCTCCACTCGCCCAATTCGGCCGGGATGGCCGCCATCGGCTCGGCCAGGTTGAGCGTCAGCTGCTTCTTGCCCAACTTTTTCATGAGCGCATTCTTCTCCTCAACGAGGATGAGTTCGCCCTTGCGGATCACGCCCACCCGGTCCGCCATCTCCTCGGCCTCCTCGATATAATGCGTAGTGAGGATGATCGTGACGCCGCTCTCGCGCAGCGCCCGGACCTGGTTCCACATGTCGCGGCGCAGTTCCACGTCGACGCCGGCCGTGGGCTCATCGAGGAACAGGATTTCGGGTTCATGGGCGAGCGCCTTGGCGATCATCACGCGGCGTTTCATGCCGCCGGACAATTCCTTGATGCGCTCGCCCCGCTTGTCCCACAGCGACAGTTCGCGCAGCACCCGCTCGATATGAGCCGGGTTCTTGGGCCGGCCGAACAGGCCGCGGCTGAAAGTGACCGTGTCGATCACCCGCTCGAACGCATCCGTGTAAAGCTCCTGCGGCACCAGCCCGATCTTGGTGCGGGCGGGGCGGAAATCGCGGACGATATCATGCCCGTCCGCGATCACTTCTCCAGAGGTTGGCGTCACTAGCCCGCAGACAATGCTGATCAACGTCGTCTTGCCGGCGCCGTTGGGCCCGAGCAGTGCGAAGATCTCCCCGCGCCCAATGTCGAGATCGACGGCTTTGAGCGCCTGCAAGCCGGACGCATAGGTCTTGGTCAGGCTGCGAATGGAGAGAACTGGGCCAGCGGCGGATGTTGGCGAAAGTGCCGCGGAACGTAACATCAGAAATCTGCTCCCGGGCCGAGTCGGAATAAGGGGGGCGTCGAGCATGACGAGATTTGCCCGTGTAGGACAGGCCGCGGCGCTGCGCCTCATTGGGTAGGCGGCACCGGCGGCTCTTCCTTGGCTTCTAATTGCATGCCGTGGCGCATCAGCATCGGCACGTTCGCAAGCGCGAACACGAAGGTGGCGGGAAGGGCGCCCCACAGCTTGAAGCCGATCCAGAAATCGGTGCTGGTGGTGCGCCAGACGAGCTCGTTCACCACCGCCATGGCCAGGAAGAACAAGGCCCAGTTGCGGGTGAGAGCGCGCCAGCCCTCGTCCGACAGGCCGGGATAGGCGGCCCCGAGCACCATCTTGAGGAGGTTGCGGCCGGTTTTCAGTCCGAAAACGAGCAGCGCCGCGACGATCGTGTAGTAGATGGTCGGCTTGATCTTGATGAACGTCTCATCGTTCAGCCAGACCGTGATCGAGCCCAGCACCAGCACCATGAATCCCGAAAACCAGAGCAGGGGCGAGATGTGGCGGTATTTGAGCTTGGAGAAGAGCAAGGCCGCGGTGATCGCGACCATGAAGGCGATGGTCGCCTGAATGATGTCGCCTGTGAGGAAGTTCACCCCGAAGAAGAACACCAGGGGACCAAGGTCGATGAGCAGGCGCGCTCCGGCGGAGGGTTCTCGTTGCGGCCTAGCCGAGGCTGCAGGATCACGCGGCACAGCTGCGATAACGAGAATAGCTATCGGTCCGAGAAGTAGGCCGAGCGCTCCCCACCCAAAAGGATTTCGGCCCTTATCGTCTGCTACCAAGGCCGAAGCCACGGCGGAGGCGACTAGGACGATGGCAGCGGTAAGCAAGAACGTCCCCATCATGCCGTTGCGCCCGCAATGGCCCGGGCCGCCTGACCGGGATCGAATGGCCGCAGATCGTCGAGGCCTTCACCGATGCCGATCGCGTGGATCGGGATGCCATATTTTTCGGCCGCGGCGACCAGCACCCCGCCGCGCGCGGTGCCGTCGAGCTTGGTCATGACCAAGCCGGTGACGCCCGCCACCTCGCGGAAAACCTCGATCTGGGCGAGTGCGTTCTGGCCGGTGGTCGCGTCCAGCACCAGCACGACATCGTGCGGCGCCGCCGGGTTCAGCCGGCCGAGCACGCGGCGGATCTTGGCAAGCTCATCCATCAGGCCCTTCTTGTTCTGGAGGCGGCCGGCGGTGTCGACGATCAGCACATCGATGCCTTCGGCGGTCGCCTTCTTGACGCCATCGAAGACGATCGCGGACGGGTCGCCGCCTTCAGGCCCGGTGATGATCGGAACGCCGATCCGATCCGCCCAGACCCTGAGCTGGCCGATTGCGGCGGCGCGGAAAGTGTCGCCGGCGGCGAGCAGCACCCCGTAATCCTGCTCCAGGAAATAGTGGGCGAGCTTGGCGATGGTGGTAGTCTTGCCCGATCCGTTGACGCCCACGACCAGGATCACCTGGGGGCGCGGGAAGGCTTCGATCTCCAAAGGCTTCGCGACCGGCTTCAAGATCTTTTCGAGCTCCTCCGCCACGATCGCGCGGACCCGCGCCTCGCCGAGGCCGGTCTCGAACGTCTCGGCGGCAAGCCGGGCGCGGACCTTGGCGGCCGTGGCCGGCCCGAGATCGGAGGCGATCAGGGCCTCTTCGATCTGGTCGAGCAGGCCCTCGTCCAGCGCGGCGCGGGTGAACAGGCCGGTGAGATTGTCGCCGAGCCGGTCCGAGGTCTTGCGAAAGCCGGCGGTCAGTCGATCAAGCCAGGTTGCTTCGGTCACGCTGGGATTCCGATGAGTGCGTCGTTCTGAACGCCGTCGATATGCACCTCCACCACGTCATTCCCGCGAATGCGGGAATCCCGCTTGGTTGCGGGAATTGGAGAAGAAGCGGGACCCCCGCTTTCGCGGGGGTGACGGTGGGTGGGCGAGGGGTCTAGGCGCACCGGCGCGAAGCTCTCGGTGTGGCCGAGTCCGCCGCGTTCGAACAGGACGCGTTGGGTGCTGCCGACGAGGCTTTGGAGCCAGGCGGCTTTGCGGCGCGCGGTGGCCGCGCGGAGGCGCTGCGCGCGGGTCCTCGCCACCTGCGTGGGAACCTGCGGCATGCGGGCGGCGGGGGTGCCGGGCCGGGGCGAGTAGGGGAAGATGTGCCCCATGACGATATCGCATTCGTCGATGAGGCGGAGGCTGTTCTCGGCCATCTCGTCGGTCTCGGTCGGAAAGCCGGCGATGAGATCGGCGCCGATCGCGACCTCGGGCCGCGCGGCCTGGATGCGCTGCACGGTTTCGACCGCCTGCGCGCGGCTGTGACGGCGCTTCATGCGCTTGAGGATCATGTCGTCCCCGGCCTGGAAGCTCATATGGAGGTGCGGCATGAAGCGCGGCTCGCCGATGATGATGTCGTGCAGGCGCTCGTCGATCTCGACACTGTCGAGCGATGACAGGCGCAGGCGCCGGAGTTCCGGGACATAGCGGAAGATGCGTTCCACGAGCAGGCCGAGCGTCGGCGATCCGGGCAGGTCGGGTCCGTAGCTGGTGACGTCCACGCCCGTCAGCACGACCTCCGCGCAGCCCTGATCGACGAGGCGCTTGATGCCGTCCACGATAACTCCTGCCGGGACCGAGCGGCTCGGACCGCGGCCATAAGGGATGATGCAGAAGGTGCAGCGGTGATCGCAGCCATTCTGGACTGCCACGAACGCTCGAGTGCGGGACTCGAAGCTGGCGACGAGGTGGGGGGGGTCAGCCACGCGGTCACGATCTGGACTCACAAAATCCAAGCCGTTCGTGTCGAGCGAAGTTGAGACACCCTGTCGAGCGGAGCCGAGACTGCTTCGCGCGGTTCCCCTCGGCTTCGCTCGGGCGGGTCCCTCGACTTGGCTCGGGACGAACGGAGTGTAGCTGGTACGGGAGAGTTTATGCGTGTTGCCGATTACCCGCTCGACCTCCGGCATGCTGGCGAAGCTCTCCCGCTCGATCTCCGCCGCGCAGCCGGTGACGACGATGCGGGCCCCCGGCCGGTCGCGGCGGGCGCGGCGGATGGCCTGGCGGGTGTTGCGGACCGCTTCCTGCGTAACGGCGCAGCTGTTGACGATCACGAGATCGTCCGCACCATCCAGCAGCGCGCGAATGGTGTCGCTTTCGGCCAGGTTGAGGCGGCAGCCGAGTGTGATAACTTGCGGACCGCTCACCCGAGCGTCTCCAGATCGATCTCACCCGTGAAGACGTGGGCGGCCGGGCCGGTCATGCGGATCGGCTCGCCGCGCCGCCACTCGATGCGGAGCGCGCCGCCGGGCAGATGTACATCCACCGGGGACTTGGCCCTGCGCGTGGCGATCGCCGCCACGGCGGTTGCGCAGGCGCCGGTCCCGCACGCCTGCGTCAGTCCCGCGCCGCGTTCCCAGACCCGCAGCCGGATCGCATCGCCATCGATCTGCGCGACATTGACGTTGACGCGCTCGGGAAACAGCGGGTCGTTCTCGATCAGCGGGCCGAGCCGGTCCAGCTTCACCGCCTCCACAGGCCGATTGACGAAGAAGACGATGTGCGGATTGCCGACATTGACCGCGAAGGGCCGCTGCAGCTCCTCCCAGCCGACCGGGAGCGCGGCCGTGTCGATCGGGTAGGCGAGCGGGATCTCGTCCCAGCCGAAGCGGGGCAGGCCCATGTCCACGCTGGCGCCGGCGCCGTTGGCGCGGCCGGAGATGGTGCCCCCGCGCGTCTGGATGGTCGGCGCGCCGCCTTCGAGCAGTGTGACGCAGCGCGCGGCATTGCCGCACGCCTCGACCTCACCCCCGTCCGGGTTGAAGATTCGCATGCGAAGGTCGGCCGCGTCCGACGGCTCGAGAAGGATCAGCTGGTCGCAGCCCACGCCGGTACGGCGGTCGGCGATCGCGCGGGCGAGACGCGCGTCGATCGCCACCGCGCCCTGCCGGGCGTCGATCACCACGAAGTCGTTGCCGAGGCCGTGCATCTTGTGAAAGCGCATCGGCCGGCGATGTAGGGGGGGCGGGGAGCGAAGTCTAGAAATCCTCCCCGACCAGGGGGGGATCGTCAGCCCGTCCTGGCGATCCGTTGCTGGGAGGGTTGCACCTCGCGGGTCACCGGCAGCAAGCCCTTGTCGGCGAGCAGCTTGCGGACTTCGGGGATCGGAATCGGGCGGCCGAACAGCCAGCCCTGCGCCTTGTACTGCCCGATCGAGCGCAGCCGCGCTTCGACCAGTTCGTCCTCGATGCCCTCGGCGGTGACGGCCAGGTTGAGGCTGTCGGCGAGCCGGGTGATCGCATTGACGATCGCCGCGCTTTCCGGGTTGTCGTTGATCGAGCTGACGAAGCTGCGGTCGATCTTGATGCGGTCGAACGGCAGTGCGCGAAGATGGGCGAGCGAGGAATAGCCGGTGCCGAAATCGTCGAGCGCGAGGCGGATGCCCTGGTTCTTGAGGCTGCCGACGATCGATTGGGCGAGGCCGAGATTCTCGAACAGCGAGCTTTCGGTGATCTCCACTTCCAGCCGCTCGGCCGGGAAGCCGGTCTCGACCAGCAGCTTGACCAGGCGCTGGGCGAGCCAGGGGTCCTTGAGCTGCGAGGGCGAGATGTTGACACTGAGCGTCAGCGAGGAATCCCAGCCGCGCGCTTCCTCGAACGCCTGGCGCATGACGGATAGGGACAAGTCGCTGATCAGGCCGCATTCCTCGGCGACCCCGATAAACTCGTCCGGGGGCACGATGCCGCGTGTCGGATGTTTCCAGCGGGCGAGCATCTCGAAGCCGTGCAGGGAGCCGGTGAGCAGGTCGATCTGCTGCTCGAAGAAGGGCACGAACTCGCCTTCGGGAATGCCGCGGCGCAGCCCCGCCTCGATCGCGTTGCGGTTCTGAAGCTCGCGCTCCATCGACGCATCGAACCAGACCGCGCGGCCGCGGCCGAGCTTCTTGGCCGCATACATGGCGATGTCGGCGCGGCGAAGCAGGGCTTCGACGCTGGCGCAATCCTGGTCCGAACGGGCGATGCCGAGCGAGGCTGAGATGTGGGTGTGGACGCCGGCCAGATCGAACGGCTTGCCGAGCCGGTCGACGATGTAATCCGCGACACCGTCGACGGTCACCGGCATGTCGGGATCGAACAGGAAGGCGGCCGCGAACTCGTCGCCGCCGAGGCGAGCGGAGATGGCGTCGTTGGGGAGCGCCTTGCGGATCACCTCGGCCGTGGTGCGAAGAAGATTGTCGCCGGTGAGGTGGCCATGAACATCGTTGATGGTCTTGAATCCATCGAGGTCGATGATCAGCATGGCGACTGCGCGGCGGCGCTTGTCGGCCGCGCCCAGCAGCTCCTCGACCGCCTCGACCAGCGAGCGGCGGTTCAGGAAGCCGGTCAGCGGATCTGTGGAGGCGAGCGACTGGGCGCGTTTCTCGGCCGCGGTGCGCACCGTCACTTCGCGCCGGGCGTCGCGGTATAGGCGCCAGCCGTAGATGGTGAGGGCGACATTCAGCAGCAGCAGCCCGGTGATGATCTGGCTGTTGCTGGCGCCGAGCCTGGCGAAAAGGACCTTGGCGAGCTCGAAATAGCCGTTGCCAAGCGCGGCGAGCACGAGGAGCACCGAGACGGCGACGCCGATGATGACGAAATCGTCCCGGCCGGAGCGTGTCGTTTCGTCTCTCGAAAACATGCTCGGCATCGTGCGGTCTCGTCCCCCCGGATCAGAAGCGCCTTGCTAGACGGGCGTCGGTGAAAAAGCTGTTAAGCCGGCGCCGGCACGAGCACCCGCCGGACAAAAAGAGACCTGCGGCGAGCCGCCCGCCGGGCAACAGGATCGCAGTTCCTATCGCACTCTCAACCTGTTATGCGGGCGCCGTGGGCGGGACAGTCAGCATCGGAAAAGGCGTTGCGCGCGCACGAAAGCGCGATTGGCTTGTGCTCGGCTCGCTCGCGCTGCTTGCCAGCTGTATCCCGCGCGCGGTGACTCCGCCGCTTGATCCGGGCGCCCCGACCGCCACGCCGGCCCCTGCTGCGCCCCAGAGCGCGATACAGGCAGGCTTGCGCGCGGGACCGGCGGTGGCGAGCCTGATCACGCCGGCCAAAGCCGCCGCCGCGCTTGCCGCCTTCCGGATCAGCTGCCCTTCGGTGACCGAGCGGGAGGATGTGTCCGGCCTGACCAGCCCCGGCGACTGGCGGCCGGCCTGCGAGGCCGCTTCGTCCTGGCCCGAGGCCAATGCGGCCGCCTTCTTCGCCGCGCATTTCGACGCCGCCGAAGTGGGCGGGGGCACGAGTTTCGCCACCGGCTATTTCGAGCCCGAGATCCTCGGCTCGCGCACGCGGCTGCCGGGCTATGAAGTCCCGGTCTACCGCAAGCCGCCCGACCTTGTGGAGCAGGATCAGGCCACGGCGGAGGCGACCGGCACGCCGCGACGCGGCCGGATGGTGGACGGCGCCATCGCTCCCTATTTCGAGCGCAGCGAGATCGAGGCGGGCGCGCTTGCCGGGCGCGCGCTGGAGATCGCCTGGGCCGCCGACGAGATCGACTTCTTCTTCCTGCAGATCCAGGGTTCCGGGCGCTTGAGGCTGCCGGACGGCGGCGTGATGCGGATCGGCTATGCCGGGCAGAATGGCCGCGACTATGTCGGCATCGGCAAGCTGATGAAGGATCGCGGCTTGCTCGGGCCCGGCCAGACCAGCATGCAAGGTATCGTCGCCTGGCTGCGCGCGAACCCGGAAGAGGGCCGCGCGATCATGCGCGAGAACAAGAGCTACATCTTCTTCCAGGAGCTGACCGGGGCGGGGCCGCTCGGCGCACTCGGCCGCCCGGTCACGTCCCAGGTGACAGTCGCCGCCGATCCGCGCTTCGTGCCGCTCGGCGCGCCGGTCTTCCTCCAGCTGGATCGGCCGGAGGCGAACGGATTGTGGATCGCGCAGGATACCGGCGGGGCGATCAAGGGCGCCAACCGGTTCGACACCTTCTGGGGCGCGGGCGACTATGCGGCGACCACCGCCGGCGGCATGTCGGCGCGCGGACGCGCCTATGTGTTGCTGCCGAAGGGCAGTCTTGCCCGGCTTGGGACGCGCGGTGCATCGGCCGTTAAGCGCTGAGGAGCGCGCGCTCTGGGCCAAGGTGATCGCGACGGTCCGGCCGCTCCACCGCCAACCGGAGCCTGTTTCCGCGCCGGAGCCGCCCGCCGCTCCGCCCCCCGCCCCGCCTGCGAGGCAGGTCCCGGTTCGCGCGAAGCCCGCGCCCAAGCCGGCGCCCCGGCCCGGCGAGACGCTCGACGGGAGTTGGGATCGCCGTCTGGCCAGGGGCGTGGTCCAGCCGGACATCTCGGTCGATCTTCACGGCCACAATTTGGCCGCCGCCTACGACCTGCTCGATCGCAAGCTCGAACAGGCGGTCGCGATGGAAGCGCGAGTGGTGCTGCTGATCACCGGCAAACCGCCGACGGACGATCGCCGGCCGGTCTCGCGCGGCGCGATCCGGGCGGCGGTGGGGGACTGGCTGGCCTCTTCGCGGCATGCGGCAAGCATCGCGGCCGTGCGTGGCGCGCAACCCCGGCATGGCGGGGCGGGCGCGCTCTACATCGTCCTGCGCCGCCGCCGCTGAACGAAGCGCAAACCATGTTTTAAGTGATTGCGCCCTAAGAGCCTCCTGCGTGCTTCGACAATCGGACGGGGCGCGATACTGGCGGGGATGAAGAAGCCGTTGATATGCGGACCTTCCTGGTGAGATTCGGTAATATACTGACCTCGGTCCTGGCCGGGCTGGCGGCGTTCGCGTTCACGCTCAGCGCATTCCTGATGCTGCGGGACATCAACCAGCAGATCCTCGCCTCCTTCACCATCGGCATGTTCGCCTTGTCGATCGTCTGGCTTGCTTATGAGCGCCCGAACAGCGCCCAGGCCCGCGCCGCCTCCGCGCTGATCGATCGGCTACTGGCGGTCGGCTCGGGCGATCTCACTTCACCGTCGCCCGCGGTGGTCCGCCGCGAAATGCCTGCTTTGGCGGCCGCGGTCGATGGCCTGTTCGAGCAGGTCCGCTCGACCCTGGACGATGTCAGCGCAATGGCGCTCTACGATCCGGTCACCGCGTTGCCGAACCGCAGTCATTTCCGGCGCGAAGCCGATCGCATGCTCAAGGCACGCAAGGAGGGCGAACGGCTCGCCTTGCTGTTCATCGACCTCGACGGCTTCAAGGAAGTGAACGACAATCTCGGGCACGCCCAGGGCGACCAGGTGCTGTGCATCGTCGCCAATCGCCTGCGCGCGTTGGCGCGGGCGGAGAGCCGCCCGGGGAGCCTCGCCCAGCCTTTGCTCGCCCGGCTCGCCGGCGACGAATTCACGATGCTGTTCCCGCATATCCGCGACAGCGCGGATGCGGAGCGAATCGCGCGCGCCGCATTGACCGCCCTCAACGAGCCTTACGAGACGGCGGGGCAAGGGATCGACATGGGCGCCTCGATCGGCGTCGCGCTGTGCCCCCGTCACGACACCGACCTGACCGGCCTCATGAAAGCGGCCGACATCGCGATGTATCGGGCAAAGGCCAACGGCCGCGCCCAGCTCAGCATGTTTCGCTCCGAGCTTGCCGTCGCGTTCGAGCGCAAGGGCCTGGTCGAACGCGAGCTGCGCGATGCGCTCGCCCGCGGGGAGTTCGAACTCGCCTTCCAGCCGCAAATCTGTGTGCGCAGCGGCGCCGTCCTGGCCGGTGAAGCCCTGATCCGGTGGCGTCACCCCTCCGGAGACCTGCGCTCGGCCGAAAGCTTCATCCGGATCGCGGAGGAAAGCAGCCTGATCGTCGAGATCGGCGACTGGGTGGTCGAGAGCGTCGCGGCGACGCTCAAGCGCTGGCATGATGCGGGGCTCAACCAGCGGCTCAGCTTCAACATCGGCGCGCGCCACTTCAGCCGTCCCGACTTCTTCGGCCGCCTTCGCGGCGCCCTGCAGCGCGCGGGCGCGCCGATCTCGATGCTCGAGCTGGAGCTGAACGAGGGAATGGCGATGAAGAGCGGCCCATCGGTAATCACCGAACTGGCCGCGCTTCGCGCCGAGGGTGCGACGATCGCGATCGACAATTTCGGCATCGGCCTGTCCAATCTCGGCCGGCTCCGCAACGTGCCGCTCGACCGCATCAAGTTGGACGCGAGCCTTACCCACGACATCGACACGTCGGACATGGCTCGAACCGTCGTCGCCGCGCTCATTCACCTAATCCACGGGCTCGGCTGCGAAGTGGCCGGCGAGAGGGTGGAACGGCGCGAACAGCTCGACGTCCTTCGCGCGGTCGGCTGCGACAGCGTCCAGGGCCATGTCTTCGCTCAGCCGATGAGCGAGACCGATTTCCTCGCATGGGTCGCCGCGGGGCAGAAAAAACTCCGGATCGCCTGAACGGTCAGCCGAGCGCCCGGCGAATGATCCTGGCGTAAATGGCGGCAAGCTTTTGCAGATCCTCGACCGCGGCGGCTTCGTCCAGCTTGTGCATGGTTGCGTTGGGCAGGCCGAAATCGACGACCGGACAGAGCTTGATCAAAAAGCGTCCGTCGGACGTGCCACCAGAGGTGGACAGCGCCGGCTCAATGCCCGTCTCTTCCCGGATCGCGTCGGTGACCAGCCCGTAGAGCGGCCCCGGCGGCGTTAGGAAGGCCTCGCCCGAAATCCTCGCCTCCACGGTCGCTCCTGGAGCGAGCTTGACGACCGTGCGACGGACAAGCTCGACCAGCTCCTCGCCTCGATGGAGGTTGTTGAAACGAATGTTGAGTTGGGCGGTGGCCGCGCCCGGGACGATATTGGTCGCGCGCGTCGGGGTGTCGACAGCGGTGAACTCCAGGTTCGATGCCTCGAATGCGTCCGTGCCCTCATCGAGATGGAGCGCGTCCAGCGCGGTCAGAATGCGGGCCAGGCGGGGGATTGGATTGTCGGTCCGGTGGGGATAGGCGACGTGACCCTGCGTCCCCGGCACGGTGATCCACAGATTGACCGTGCCCCGGCGGCCGATCTTGACCGTGTCGCCGAGCCGGTCGACCGAGGTCGGCTCGCCGATCACGATCATGTCCGGACGAATCTCGCGCTCCTTCATCCAGTCGATCAGGGCCGGCGTGCCGTAGGTCGCCGGGCCTTCCTCGTCGCCGGTGATGATGAGGCTCAGCGTGCCGAGATGCTCGGGAACGAGAGCGCATGCGGCGGCGAACGCAGCGATCCCCCCTTTCATATCGACGACGCCGCGACCGTAGAGCAGGCCGCCGCGAATTTCGGGGCGGAACGGATCGCCGGTCCAGCCTTCGCCCGGCGGCACGACGTCGAGGTGGCCGGCAAACCCGAGATGTGGCCCGCCGCCGCTGCCGCGGGTCGCGAACAGATTTTCGACCGGCCCGTCGGGCGGTTCGCCCGCGGTGAAGCGGTGGACAGCGAAGCCGATCGAGGAGAGGGACGCTTCCAGCACGTGGAATACGGCGCCCCGGGCGGGGGTCACGCTCGGGCAGGCGATCAGGTCGGCGGCGAGCTGGACGGGATCGATACGCATCTGTGCCGTCATTGCGAGGAGCGGAGCGATGAAGCAATCCATTGGCTCGGACGCAGCGATGGATTGCTTCGCTTCACTCGCATGACGGGCTATCCTGAATGAGCAGTAGCAGGAGGGGAGCCATGCCCAAACTCGACCTGGACACGATCGAGCAGACCAACCGTACCGGTTATCCCGAGCCGTACGCCGCGGTCATGGCGGGCCGCCACTTCCGCCGTCTCGCGCCCGCGGCCGGCCTCGCCGACTTCGGCGCCAGCCATGTCGTGTTGAAACCCGGCGGTATCTCAGCCAGCGCCACTGGCACGAGGGAGAGGACGAACTGGTCGTGATGCTCTCCGGCGAGGCCGTGCTGATCGAGGATGAGGGCGAGACGATCATGCGCGCAGGCGACATCGCGGCCTTTCCGAAGGGCGTTGCGAACGGACATCATCTCGTCAATCGAAGCGGGTCGGACTGCGTGTTCGTGGCGATCGGCAAGCCGGCGGCCAGCGATTGCCACTATCCGGACATCGACCTGCACCTCAACGGCGCCAGCGGCCGCTTCACCCGCAAGGGCGGGAGCTCCTAGGCGACCGGCGTTTCGTAGCGCTCGATCACCCAGGGCTCCTCCTGGGCCGCTTCCACCCATTGCAGGACCCAGGGATGCCGCAGGATCGCCTCCATGTAGGCAGCCGCGAAGCGCGGCATCGAAATCGAATAGGTGATGAAGCGGGTGACGACCGGCGCGAACATGATGTCGACCGCACCGAAATCGCCGAACAGAAAGGGGCCGCCGCCGCCATGACGCGCGCGTGCCTGGGCCCAGAGTTCCAGGATGCGCTTGATCTCGGCTGTGACCGGCTCGGATAGCGGCTTGGCCGGGAATTGCTTGCGCAGGTTCATGGAATGCTCGCGGCGGAGATTCTCGTAGCTCGAATGCATCTCGGCCGCCATCGACCGCGCCATGCCGCGCGCATCGTCCTCGTCCGGCCAGAAGCGGGCGCGCTCGGTCTTGTCGGCGAGATATTCGATGATCGCGAGGCTGTCCCAGATGACGATGTCCTCGTCCCACAGGATCGGTACCTTGCCGCCCGACGGCGCGAACTCGTCATCCTCGCGGCGCTTGTGCCAGTCCTCGTCGAACATCGGCACCGTGATTTCCTCGAACGGCAGCCCGGATTGCTTGACCGCCAGCCAGCCGCGCAGCGACCAGGAGGAATAGGCCTTGTTGCCGATGATGAGCTTGAGCATGCTGCCTACTTTCGCGCCCTGTAAATCGTCGCCCCGGGCTTGACCCGGGGCCGGGCTGTCTTTCCTGTCCTTCCGCTTTCAGAAGCCCCGGCCCGGGTCAAGCCCGGGCCGACGCGGCGTGCGGTGACAAGCTTCACAATACCGCTTCCAGCACCGCTCCCCTCAACCGCTCGATGCCGAGTCCGGTTTCGCTGGATGTGGCGAGAACCTCGGGGTGAGCGGCGGGCCGCTTCAGGGCTTCGCGGGCCGTCTCCGCCTCGATCTGCGCGAGATCGCTTGCCTTGTTCTTGTCGGCCTTGGTGAGGACCAGGTGGTAGCTCACCGCCGCTTCGTCGAGCATGGTCATGACCTCGCGGTCGATGTCCTTGATGCCGTGGCGGCTGTCGACCAGCACCAGCGCGCGCTTCAGCGCCTGCCGCCCGCGCAGATAATCGTTCACCAGATAGCGCCACTTGCGCGCGACGTCCTTGGGCGCCTTGGCGAAACCGTAACCGGGCATGTCGACCAGCCGGAAACGCAGCGGATCGCCGACGTCGAAGAAGTTGAGCTCCTGCGTCCGCCCCGGCGTGTTCGACGTGCGGGCGAGATCGCGCCGGTTGGTGAGCGCGTTGAGCAGCGAGGATTTGCCGACGTTGGAGCGCCCCGCAAACGCGACCTCCGAAGCGTCCGGGTCCGGCAGGAATTGCAGGCTCGGCGCGGACTTGAGGAACGCGATCGGGCCGGAGAACAGCTTTCGGGCGACCTCGTGTAGGTCCGGCTCTTCGATGTCGCTCATGTCGCGGCCGGCGCTTCCTTCATTCCGGGATAGCGGCTGTAGAGCCACTTCTGCTGGGCGATGGTGAGCAGGTTGCTGGTTGCCCAGTAAAGCTGCAGCCCGGCCGCGAACGGCGCCATCACGAACATCAGCACCCAGGGCATGATCGCGAACACCTGCGCCTGCACCGGGTCGGTCGGCTGCGGATTGAGCTTGAACTGCAGCCACATGGTGATGCCGACGATGATCGGCAGGATGCCGACCGCCAGGAACGCGGGCGGCGCGAAATCGAGGAACCCGAACAAATTGACCGGCGTCAGCGGGTCGGGCGCGGCGAGATCCTTGATCCAGCCGGCAAACGGCTGGTGGCGCATCTCCACCGCGATCAGCAGCACTTTGTAGAGCGCGTACCAGATCGGGATCTGGACCAGGATCGGCAGGCAGCCGGCGAGCGGGTTGATCTTCTCGGTCTGGTAGAGCTTCAGCATCTCCTGCTGCTGGCGCTGCTTGTCGTCCTTGAAGCGCTCCTGGATGACCTTCATCTTGGGCTGCACGACCCGCATCGCCGCCATCGACTTGAACTGCCGTTGCGCGATCGGGAACATCAGCGCGCGAACGATCACGGTGAGGCAGATGATCGCCACGCCGAAATTGCCGATCGCGTTGAACAGCCAGTCGAGCAGGTAGAAGATCGGCTTCATGAACCAGCGGAACCAGCCCCAGTCGATCGCGCGCTCGAGCAGCGGGATGCCGCCGTCCGCATAGCGGTCGAGCAGCCTGATCTCCTTGGCGCCCGCGAAGAAACGCGATTGGTATGTCGCGCTGCGGCCCGGCGCGACGATCATCGGGGCAGGGGAGGCGTCGGCCTGGAAGCCGCCGACGTTGGTGCGGCGGAAGGCGGCGTCCACGCTCGCCTTCTGATCGGGAACGAGCGCGGTCAGCCAATATTTATCGGTGAAGCCGAGCCAGCCGCCGGTGCTGGCGATGCGCCGCTCCGGCGTTTCCTCCAGGGTGTCGTAGCCGGTCTCATAATCGGCGATGCCGTTGAACACGCCGACCGGGCCGATGTGCAGCGTCCAGCTGTCCGGATCGGGTGCGGCCTTGGCGCGGTTGACGAGCGAATAAGGCTTGACCGCGATCGCTCCGCCGCCGCGGTTGGCGACGCTCTGGCGGGCGGTGAACATGTAGTTCTCGTCCACCGAGAGGTCGATCGCGAACAGCTGCCCCTGGCCATTGTCCCAGCTGAGACGCACCGGGCTGCCGGGCGCGAGCCGGTCGCCTGCTGCCGTCCAGACGGTGTTCGGGCCGGGCAAGGCCGCGCCTTCGCCGGTCCAGCCGAACTGCGCGAAAAAGGCCTCTGGCGCGCCCGCGGGCGAAAGCAGACGGACCGGCGGCGATCCGAACCGCATGTCCTGCGTGTGGCGGGTCAAAACCAGATCGTCGATGCGCGCGCCGCGAAGATTGATCGTGCCGCGCAGCGACGGGGTGGCGATCGGCAGTCGCGGCGCTTCGGCGAGAACCACCCGGCGGCTGCGCAGCGCGGCGGGGCTGTCTGCGGTCGGATCGGCCTGCGGCTTGGCCACCGCGACCTGCTTGCCCTCGACGATCTTGGTCGACGGATCGGCGGCGGTCGGGAAGTAGCGTTCGGACAGAAAGCTCCAGCCGATCAGGACGAACGCCGACAGGACGATCGCCAGCAGGAAATTACGGTTGTCGCTCACTTGGAATTCTTCCCCTCACGGAACCGGATCATAGCCATGCCCGCCCCAGGGATGGCATCTCAGGATACGCCGCGCGGCCAGCCAGCCGCCGCGCATCGCCCCATAGCGCCGCAGCGCCTCGATTGCATAGGCCGAGCAGGACGGCCGGTAGCGGCAACTCGGCGGCAGCAGGAGCGAAGGCCCGCGCTGCCAACCCTTCGCAACCAGGATGAGGAGCTTGGCGATCATCGTCTGGCGTCGTCACCGACCGAGTCCGATCTGTCGGGATCAAGCCCTCTCCCCAGGGGGGAGAGGGTTGGGTGAGGGGGCTCTGAGTCGGAGAGAGCGCTCGAATGCCGAGCCCCCTCACCCCGACCCTCTCCCCGCCGGGGAGAGGGAGAATCCGAGCGCATCACCTTTAACAGTGCCTTCTGCAGCTCTCCGCGCAGCAGCCCAAAGTCCCGCTCCACTCCGCCCGCGCGGCCAATCAGGACGTGGTCCGCGCCCGGCAGTCCTCCATCCGGCATAAGCTCCCGCGCGAGCGCGCGGAAGCGGCGCTTCATCCGGTTGCGGACCACGGCCCCGCCGATCTTCTTGGTGACGGTGAAGCCGACGCGGATCGCAGGGTCGCCATCGGCACGATCGCGCACCAGCAGGACGAAGCCGGGCATGGCCGCGCGCCGGCCGCTATTGGCCGCGACGAAATCCGCGCGGCGGGTAAGCGTAGTTAGGCCGACAGGACCTTGCGGCCCCGCGCCCGGCGAGCCGCCAGGATCTTGCGGCCGCCCACCGTCGCCTTGCGGGCGCGGAAACCGTGGCGCCGCTTGCGCACGAGATTGCTCGGCTGGAAGGTGCGCTTCATCGCTCATCCTCGAAATCTGAAATGAAAAGGGCCGCTGATTGGGACCCCACGAAAGTAGTACTTTCGAGGGAACCCGCATGAAGCGGCCTGTTGGGGGCGCGAATACCGACGACGGGCGTCGAAGTCAATCACAAGCGAGCGCCTCGTTTCGGTGACGGCGCAGCTCCTGCCGGCGCTGGTAGCTCGGGCGACGCAGCGCCCAATCCCCCCATTCCCCCGCTTTGGGCCAGCGCCGGCCGAGACGAGCGTAAAGCCGCTTGCCCCAGCGGCTGTAGCGCAGCACCAGCGCCGCGCCGGCCGCGAACGTGACCATCCCGCCCGGCCCCGGCAGCACACCAAGGAACGGCGTGATCAGCAGCAACAGGCAGCCGAGGCCACAAAGCAGCGAGCGCACCGCCGGCACGCGCCCCAGGGCAACCCATTGATCGCGAACCGACATGAAGCGCGATGTGGGCAGACCGTGTTACGCCCGCAAGACGCGCGGCCGCTAGCGGCGCGGCTTGACGAACTTCAGCGTCATCCGGTCGGACTCGCCGATCGCCGCATATTTGGCGCGGTCCTGGTCCTTGAGGCGATAGGTGGGCGGCAGCGTCCAGACCCCCTGCGGCCAATCGGCCGTGTCCTTGGGATTGGCGTTGATCTCGGACGCGGAGACGAAGCGGAACCCCGCGCCCTCGGCGAGGCGCCGCACCGTAGACGTCTTGAGGTACCCGCTGCTCTTCTCGCGCGCGGTGTCGGCGCGCTCCGGCAGGCGGTGATCGACAATGCCAAGCGTGCCGCCCGGCTTCAGCATGGCATAGGCCTGGGAGAAAGCCTGTTCCGCAAAGGGCTGATCGCCCATCATCCAGTTGTGGACGTTGCGGAAGGTGAGCACCACGTCTGCGCTGCCCGGCGGGACCGGCGTGCCGCCCTGCGCGAGCACCGGGAAGGTCGCGACCTTCACCTTGCCATAGATGTCCGGCTTGGCCGCGATGAACTTCTGGAAGTTCTCGATGCCGCGGGCGGGCGGGGCGGCGTAATAGGTGCCGCGACTGGCAAGGTACGGCGCCAGGATCTCCGTGTACCAGCCGCCGCCCGGCCACAGCTCGACCACGGTGTCGGTCGGCCTCACGCCGAAGAAGGCGAGCGTCGGGCCGGGATTGCGATAACGGTCGCGCGCCAGGTTCGCCGGCGTCCGGTTCGGTGCCTTGAGCGCGGCGGCGAGCTGTGCCGGCACGGCGGGCCCGCGCGCGGCCGCCGCCGGCTTGCCGCGCTGGGCGATCAGCGGGGCGGCTCCCGCGGCGAGGAGCCCGAGGCTCAATGCGGTCAACAGGATGGGCTTGCGCATGACTGGCTCCTCTTGCGAATGGCGTGCCGCTTCATGGAGGGGGCCGGGCGGCCCGGCAAGGGCGAGGCGACGAACGGATGACGGCACAAACGGCCTGGTGGACGCTGGCGGCGCTGGGTGCGGCGCTGGGCGTCGTCTCGGCTCTCGCCGACTGGAAACGCACCCGCCGCCGCAACCTCGACCGCCCCGGCTGGGTGCCGTGGACGGGCCTGCAACTGCTTGGCGTTCTGGTGACGGTCGTCGCGGCCGCGCTGGCTCTGAAGGGCTAATTCGTCATGCCGGACTCGATCCGGCATCCACCCGCCTGATTCGGACTCCTCACCCGGAGGAGGTGGACCCCGGATCAAGGCCGGGGTCACGGGAGGCTAGGCGGCTTTCAACTCCATCAGCGGCACGCCGATCGTCTCGAGTGTCGTCAGGTCGAGCTTGCTCGCGCCGTCGATGTCCAGGCCGACGATCCGCCCTTGCGCATCGGAGTCGGCATTCACTCCCGGGGCGATCTCCCGGGTCTCGCTGCCAGGCGCGGCTTTCAGCTCGATATAGAGACTGTCCGTTTCCGCGTAATAATGCAGCTTCATCGTTCCTCCAGGCCGAAGTTGTAGCGCGTTGCGCAGCATCGGGAAGCAATGATCGCGGGCTTCACGAGAAGAGATGGGGTGAAGCGACTTGTCTGGTTCGAGATGCACGGAGACGTGGAGGCGCCGATCCGGCGCGAAAGCAGCTCAAGAATTGGCGACGCGAGTGGAAGCTCGCGCTGGTAGAGCAGGGGGAAGCCGTCGTGGCGAGACCTGGCCGAGGAGCTTGGGTTCGAGCCGCTGGTGCCCAGGAACGTGGACCCCCGATCAAGTCCGGGGTGACGGTCCCCCCAATCAAAGGGTGGCAATGAAATCCCGGAGCAAGTCCGGCGCGACGCTTCCCCTAGAGGCACGCCTCCAGATAGGGCTGGTCGAACCCGAACTGCTTGGCCTTTTCCAGCGTGTAAGGCCGAAGCCCCATGCTGCGATATTCGCCGATGATCTTGCCGTCGGCGCTTTCGTCCAGATATTCGAACTTGAACAGCTCCTGCGTGACGATCACGTCGCCTTCCATGCCGATGACCTCGGTGATGTTGGTGGTGCGGCGCGTGCCGTCGCGCAGGCGCTTGACCTGGACGATGAGGTCCACCGAGTCCGCGATCTGGCGGGAAATCGCCTCCTTCGGGACCTTGATGTCGCTCATCATCACCATGTTCTCCATACGCGCCAGGCATTCGCGCGGGGAGTTGCTGTGGAGCGTACACATCGATCCGTCGTGGCCGGTGTTCATGGCGGCGAGCATGTCGAAACACTCGGCGCCGCGGATTTCGCCCAGGATGATGCGGTCCGGGCGCATACGCAGCGCGTTGACGACGAGATCGCGAATGGTGATCGCGCCCTGGCCTTCGAGGTTGGGCGGGCGGGTCTCGAGCGGGAGCCAGTGCGGCTGCTGAAGCCGAAGCTCGGCCGCGTCCTCGATCGTGATGACGCGCTCGCCGGGGTCGATCAGCTTGGACAGCGCGTTCAGCATCGTCGTCTTGCCCGAGCCGGTGCCGCCCGAGATGACGATGTTGAAGCGCGCTGCGCCCGCGATCTTGAGGCAGGTCGCCATCTTGTCCGACATCGAGCCGAAGCCCTTCATCATGTCGAGCGTGATCGGTTTTTCGGAGAATTTACGAATCGAGATGGCGGTGCCGCGAAGCGAGAGCGGCGGCACGATCACGTTGACGCGGCTGCCGTCCGCGAGGCGGGCGTCGGCGAGCGGCGTGGTCTGGTCGACGCGGCGGCCGACCTTGTTGCAGATACGCTGCGCGATCTGGAACAGATGCTCCTCATCCCGGAACTGGATGCTGGCGAGCTGGAGCTTGCCTTTCTTTTCGATGAAGGTCTGGTTCGGGCCGTTGACCATGATGTCGTTGACGTCGGGATCGTTGAGCAGCTCCTCCAACGGTCCGAGCCCGAGCAGTTCGTCGACCAGCACCTTTTCGAGCGCGAACTGCTCGCGGCGATTGAGGTTGATCTTGAGCTCGCCCAGCACTTCGCCGATGATCGGGCGGAATTCCTCGGCCAGCTCTTCCTTGGAGAGCGTGGCCGCGGCCTCCGGATCGACCCGCTCGAGCAGGCGGGGGAGGACCTGCTCCTTGATCCGGTGGATGCTCGCCTCGAAACCTTCGTTGCGGCCGTGGCCCTCGGTCGCGGGCGCATTGATGCGATCGGTGAGCCGGCTCATCGCGTCGCCGGGCGCGGGCTCGACGCTGCCCATCTCGTCCGGCAGAGCTTCGAGCGGCGGGAATTGATCGCCGCCGTCGACGCCTCCGATCGAGGGGCCGCCCTTCATCGGGCGGGCGACGCCGAAGGAGGGGCGCGCGCCTGATGTCGCGGTGGCGCCGGGGCGCCTTCCAAATGCACTCATCTCGTCCGCTAGCCTCTTCTTATGTGGTTCCCCGCGTCGCAATCGGGGTGAATAAGGAGGAAACTTTGACAATTGGCTAAGAGCGCTTGCCCGGCGCGGTTGCCTCATCGGCTCGTTCCCGCAAAGGCGGGGGCGACGGGAAAGGCGAATGCACGGAAGAACCATCGGCCAGGCGCTCGGGCTGGCGCTCCTCGGCTTCACCATCCTGTCATTCGGCGATGCTGTGGTGAAGACGATGGCGGGGCAATGGCCGGCGCCGGCGGTGTCCGCGCTGCGATATACGTTCGGAGCGATCGGGCTCGGCGTCGCTGTCGCGCTGGCGCATGGCCGGGCGGGCTTCGTGCTGCCGCGGCCATGGCTGCAGTTCGGGCGGGGCGCGGCCGTCGGGCTGGCGACGATCTGCTTCTTCCTGGGCGTGATGGCGATGCCGCTGGCCGATGCGACCGCGATCCAGTTCACCAGCCCCATCCTGACCGCGATGCTGTCCGGCCTGGTGCTGCGCGAGCCGGTGCCGCGGGCGGCTTTGCTCGCCACCCTGCTCGCCTTTGCCGGAGTGCTGGTGGTGCTTCGGCCCAACGTGGCGTCGCTCGGCGCGGCTGCTTTCTACCCGCTCGGCGCCGCGTTCGGCATGGCCTGGCTGATTATCTTCAACCGCAAGTCGGCAGGCGACGCGCCGGTGCTGGTCATGCAGTTCGTGCTGGCGCTGTTCGCCGCGCCGTTGCTCGTGGCAGCGGCGGCGCTGCTGAGCGGGGTCGCAGGGCAGGGGTTCCGCATCGGCCTTCCCAGCGCTGAGGTGGTCGCGAAATGCGCGCTGGTCGCCTTCACCGCGTCGACCGGGCACCTGCTCATCTACGCCGCGACCGTGCGCGCGAGCGCCGCCCTGGTCTCGCCGATGACCTATGTGCAGCTGATCGCCGCCACCGCGCTCGGCTGGGCCTGGTTCGGCGACGCGCCCGACTTCGCCACCTATGCGGGCGCGGCCCTGATCATCGCGGGCGGGCTGTGGCTGTGGCAATCGCAGCGTCCGCGCGAAGCGCCCGCACCGCCCGATTGAGGCTTAGCACGGCGTTTACCATGACGCGCTAGACCCTGCGCCATGACCTTTTCGGCTCTTCCGACCTCCCGCCTGTCCCTGCTACGATCCAGGTGGGTCGGCGCGATCCCGGCCGCGCATCCCGTCGCGCTCTCCTGCCTCGCTTTTCTGTTCGTGATAAGCCCGGCCTTGTTCAAGCACCCGGCCGAGACGGGCGACCCGGTCGAATATCTGCACGCCGCGCGCTGCGTCGCCGAGCGCTGGTTCTGCGCACCGCACGACCATTGGAGCGCGCGCTGGCCGATCTTCGCGCCGACCGGACTGCTGCTGCGGCTGTGGGGCGAAAGCCGGGTGACGATCGGCATGCTGCCGCTGCTCCACGGGTTCGCCGCGGTCGGCCTGTTCACCGCGATCCTGAGCCGCGCGTTCGGCAAGCCGGCGGCGTTGATCGGCGGATTGCTGTTCGCGGCGACGCCGCTGATCAGCGAGCTGGCGATGCAGCTGAACGCCGACATCGTCGAGCTTTCCTTTCTGCTCGCGGGGGTGTTCGCGGTGGCCTGTTCGGATCGGGGGCGGCGGGCGGGGACTTTGGTGCTGGCCGGCGCCCTGTTCGCGCTCGCGGTCGAGACGCGGCTGACGGCGGCGGTCGCGGGCCTGCTGATCGCGTGCGGCTTGCTCGCCTGGCGCTGGCCTGTTCGCGCTTTTCTGCTGATCGGCGCGGGCGGCCTGCTCGTGCTCGGCGCCAGCATGGCGGCGCACTGGATCGGAACCGGCGATCCGCTGACGCTGTACCGGTTGTCGCTCGCCCACACCAAGGTGCCGACCACCGAGCTGCCGGACTGGGTAGATACGAGCGGCAGCCCCTTCTTCAACCTCGATCTGATCCGAAACTGGAGCCGGGCGGTGTCCGTGCACTGGACGGTGGATCCGGCGATCAACCTGCTGGCGAGCCCCAAGGTTGGGCTAAGCCTCGGCGCAGCGTTGCTGGCCCTGCTGCTCGGCCGCGGCGCGCTGTCGAACGGATCGGCGGAGATGCGCGCCGTCGGGACGTTGATCGTCGGCTCGCTGGCCTTCCTGATCATCGCCGCGTTCGCGCTTTCCATTCACCCGACGCCGCGCATGTTCCTGCCGCTGCTCGCCGCGGCCGTCGCTATGACGGCGATCCTGGTCAGCACCGCGCGCGCCGACCTGCGCCCGCTGATTCTGTTCGGGCTCGTGCCGCTGCTGCTCGCGCAGAGCTTCGTCCTGCGCTCGCTTACCTACGATCCAATCGATGTCGAGCGGATGGCGCAGAGCTGGGTCGTGGCCGAGCGCGAGCCGGTGGCGACCGATTGGCTGACGCGTCGCCATCTGGGGCTGGCGCCGGCGGTGCGCGCCTTGCCGGAGGATGTCGCCGCCGCGCCGCTGCAATTGCTGCTCGCGCCCGGCGCCTGCGAGGTCTCGCCCAAGCGCCGGCCGGGCTGGACGGTTCGCCGGGCGGCTCTGCTTCGGCGTTCCCATTCCGGCATCGGCCGCATGCTCCAGCGCGCCGGGATCGGGGCGCAACGCGAGCAGTGGAGCTTGTGCCTTTACCGGAATGCGCTCGCGCAGACATGAGCCTGCATGTTCGGATGCGGGGAGGCAAGCCGCGCCGGGATGTGCTAGGTTGGCCCCATGCTCGCGTTCATAACCAGTCTGGCGCTGGCGGCCGCACCTGCAGCGCGCGTCGAGAATTTATCCTGGCTCAGCGGAACCTGGCTCATGCGGGTCGGCCAGCAATGGACGGAGGAACGCTGGGCGCCGGCTCGAGGCGGGATGATGCTCGGCACCGCGCTTAGCGGGCGCGGCGGCATGGCGGGCAGCTTCGAATATATGCGGATTGCCGCCGGGCAGGATGGCGCGCTCACCTTGTGGGCCTCGCCGGACGGCAAGGAAGCCGTGCCGTTCACACTTGTCTCGGTGCGCGGCGCCGAGGCCATCTTCGAGAACCCGGCGCACGATTTTCCGACGCGCATTGTTTATCGCCGGAAAGGAAGGATTCTCGAGACAGAAGTCTCCAAACGGGGCAACTCGAGCGTGCGGACTTGGTTCGAGCGACAGCGCTAGGCCGGAACGTCGGCCCGTTCCGCGAGCACCGTCAGCCCTCGGTCGTTGACCTCCGCGAACCCACCCTCGATCGCGATCCGCTCCGGTGTGTCGGTCATGCCGGCGCGGTAGATGGCAAGTTCGCCGTTGCGGATCGTCGACATGAAGGGCGCATGCCCCTCCAGCACGCCGAAATCACCCTCCGCGCCGGGGACGACCACCATATGCACCTCCTCGGAGCGGACGAGGCGTTCGGGGGTGACGAGTTCGAAGTGCAGGGGCATTTTGGTCTATCCAGTTTCGGGCAAATTTCTAAAAGGTTGTGTAACTGATGTCGATGCCCAGCCGTACGCGCGGATCGGAGTCGGGATTGTCCCGGAGCACTGCCAAGACCCTCTTGCCGCTTTCGTCAGTCCTCTGAAATCCGGCATAGGGCAAGCGATCAGGTTTCTTCGCGGCCATATGTGCCCAGCCCCAATCCTGGCGCTCGAACGCCGCCCGGAGATCCCCCACCGGGGGAATGACGGAGTCATTCATCAGCATCACCGCGCAGGCGGGCAGGCCTTCCCCGAAGGCGATCATGAACTGGCCGAACTCGGTTTCCTTCTGCGCGGCGACGAACCCCGGCACAACTCTACCGAACACTTGCCGGCTGATGTGGCTGGAAACCAGCTTGTAGCCGTGCTCGGTCAGAAAGTTTTCGAGACCGGCTGCAGTCGCTTGGCTTTGCTTGGTCACCTGGGGGAAGCACACGTCGCTGGCGAGGAGCGCGAGTTCCTCGGACGTGCTTGTCGCAACGACATCCACCTTGGACGGAGCCGATTTCTTGCTCGCTTCCGACGAAGCTGATTGTGCGCCCGGCCCCGATGGAGCCGGATCGGAACACGAGCTTGCGGCCAAGATGAGCAGACAACAGAGTCCACGCATCAAGGCTTACGCCTCGGCCGCCAGCTTCTGAGCCTTGGCGACCGCTTCGTCGATGCCGCCGACCATGTAGAAGGCGCTCTCCGGCAGGTGATCATATTCGCCGTCGACCACCGCCTTGAAGCTGCGCACCGTATCCTCGACCTGAACGAACTTGCCCGGGATGCCGGTGAAAACCTCGGCGACGTGGAACGGCTGCGACAGGAAGCGCTGGATCTTGCGGGCGCGGCTGACGACCAGTTTATCCTCTTCCGACAGCTCGTCCATGCCGAGGATGGCGATGATGTCCTGCAGCGACTTGTACTTCTGCAGCACCTCCTGGACGCGGCGGGCGGTGTCGTAATGCTCCTGCCCGACGATGCGGGCGGTGAGCACGCGGCTGGTCGAATCGAGCGGATCGACCGCCGGATATATTCCCAGCTCCGAAATCGCGCGGTTCAGCGTCGTGGTCGCGTCCAAGTGGGCGAAGGAGGTGGCCGGCGCCGGATCGGTGAGATCGTCCGCGGGCACGTAGATCGCCTGCACCGATGTGATCGAGCCCTTGTTGGTCGAGGTGATCCGCTCCTGCAGCGCGCCCATGTCCGTCGACAGGGTCGGCTGGTAGCCCACGGCGGAAGGAATTCGTCCGAGCAGCGCCGACACTTCCGAGCCCGCCTGGGTGAAGCGGAAGATGTTGTCGACGAAGAAGAGCACGTCCTGGCCCTCCTGGTCGCGGAAATATTCGGCCATGGTGAGGCCCGACAGCGCGACGCGCGCGCGGGCGCCCGGCGGCTCGTTCATCTGGCCGAACACGAGCGCGACCTTGGAGCCCTCCGACGTCGCGTTGCCGTCGGCATCCTTGGCGATCACGCCCGCGTCGAGGAACTCGTGATAAAGGTCATTGCCTTCGCGGGTGCGCTCGCCGACGCCGGCGAACACCGACACGCCGCCGTGGCCCTTGGCGATGTTGTTGATGAGCTCCTGGATCAACACCGTCTTGCCGACGCCGGCGCCGCCGAACAGGCCGATCTTGCCGCCTCTCGCGTAGGGCGCGAGCAGGTCGATGACCTTGATGCCGGTCACCAGGATCGCGCTCTCGGTCGACTGGTCGACGAACAAAGGCGCCTCGGCATGGATCGCCGCAGTGTCGGTGTGGCCGACCGGCCCGCGCTCGTCGATCGGCTCGCCGATGACGTTCATGATCCGCCCGAGCGTCTTCGGCCCGACCGGCACGCGGATCTGCGAGCCGGTGTCCATCACCGCCTGGCCGCGGGTGAGGCCGTCCGTCGAATCCATCGCGATCGTGCGAACCGTGTTCTCGCCGAGATGCTGCGCGACCTCGAGCACGAGGCGGTTTCCGTTGTTGTTCGTCTCCAGCGCGGAGAGGATCTCCGGCAGGTTGCCGTCGAACGACACGTCGACGACCGCGCCGATCACCTGCGCGATACGGCCGACATTGTTGGTGGTGGCGGGGGCGGAGGTCCGCTCCAGGGTCTGGGGCTCGAGCATGTGCGTGTCCTTGCGTTCTAAGTTCTTACAGCGCTTCGGCGCCGGAGATGATTTCAACCAGCTCGGTCGTGATCGCGGCCTGGCGGGTGCGGTTATATTCGATCGAGAGGCGCTGGATCATGTCGCCGGCGTTGCGGGTGGCATTGTCCATTGCGGTCATGCGCGAACCTTGCTCGGACGCGGCGTTCTCCTGAAGAGCGCGGAACACCTGGACGGCGACGTTGCGGGGCAGCAGGGCGGCCAGGATCTCTTCCTCGTCCGGCTCATACTCAACGGCGGCGTCCGGACCGGATGTTGCCGAAGGTGCGGCCGAGGCGGAAAGCTCGACCGGGATGATCTGCTGCTGCGTCGGCTCCTGCACCAGGGCGGACTGGAAACGGGCGTAGAAGAGGTGGACGACGTCGATGCCGTCGGTGGTGTAGCGATCGACGATGTCCGCCGCGATCGCCTGCGCATCCGCGAAGCTCACCTGCTTGATCGCGCCGGTGTCATACTGGTGGACGATCTGCTTGGGGTAGAGGCGCTGGATGACGGCGCGGCCCTTGCGGCCGACCAGGTAGAAATAGACGGTCTTGCCCTGGGCGGTGAGCTGGTCGGCGGCCTTGCGGGCCGCGCGGACGATGTTGGAGTTGAACCCGCCGGCGAGGCCGCGGTCCGAGGTGCAGACGACGAGCAGGTGCGTGTCCTGCTTGCCCGTGCCCGCGAGCAGCTTCGGGCTTTGCGGCCCGATTACGACCTTGCCCGCGAGGCTGCCCATCACCGCCTGAAGGCGCGTGGCATAAGGACGCCCGGCCTCCGCCGCCTGCTGCGCGCGGCGCAGCTTGGCGGCGGCCACCATCTTCATCGCCTTGGTGATCTTCTGGGTCGATTTGACCGAGGCGATCCGCCCTTTGAGTGCCTTGAGAGAGGCCATTGCTGCTTTCCTTCTCCCTCTCCCCTTCAGGGGAGAGGGTCGGGGAGAGGGGGTGTGAGCCCGCTCCGTCTGTTAGTTCTCAGGAGAGGACTGCCCCTCTCCCAACCCTCTCCCCTGAAGGAGAGAGGGCTTTTCAGTTACGCAAACGTCTTTGCGAAGTCGCCGACGACGGTCTTCAGCTGACCCGAAGTCTCGTCGTCCAGCGCCTTGGTGTCGCGGATGCGCGCCAGCACCTGCCCATGATCGCTCCGCATATGGCTGAGCAAAGCACTCTCGAACCGCGTCACCGCGTTCACCGGCACCGTGTCGAGAAACCCGTTCACGCCCGCGAAGATCGAGACGACCTGCTCCTCGACCGGCATCGGCGAGAATTGCGGCTGCTTGAGCAGCTCAGTCAGCCGCGCGCCGCGGTTGAGCAGGCGCTGGGTTGAGGCGTCGAGGTCCGAGCCGAACTGGGCGAAGGCTGCCATCTCGCGATATTGAGCGAGCTCGAGCTTGATCGAGCCTGCGACCTTCTTCATCGCCTTGGTCTGCGCGGCCGATCCGACGCGGCTGACCGAAAGGCCCACGTTGATGGCCGGGCGGATGCCCTGGTAGAACAACTCGGTCTCGAGGAAGATCTGGCCATCGGTGATCGAGATGACGTTGGTGGGGATGTAGGCCGAGACGTCGCCCGCCTGCGTTTCGATGATCGGCAGCGCCGTCAGCGAGCCCGAGCCCTCCGCCTCGTTCAGCTTGGCGGCGCGCTCCAGGAGCCTCGAGTGGAGATAGAAAACGTCGCCAGGATAGGCCTCGCGGCCCGGCGGCCGGCGCAGCAGCAGCGACATCTGCCGGTAGGCGACCGCCTGCTTGGACAGATCGTCATAGACGATCACGGCGTGCATGCCGTTGTCGCGGAAATACTCGCCCATCGTGCAGCCGGTGTATGGCGCCAGGAACTGCAGCGGCGCCGGCTCGGACGCGGTGGCGGCGACGACGATCGAATATTCCATCGCGCCATTCTCTTCGAGCGCGCGGACGATCTGGGCCACCGTCGAGCGCTTCTGCCCGATCGCGACGTAGATGCAGTAGAGCTTCTCGCTCTCGTTGGTGCCCTTGTGAGCTTCGCGCTGGTTGATGAACGTGTCGATCGCCACCGCCGACTTGCCGGTCTGACGATCGCCGATGATCAGCTCGCGCTGGCCGCGGCCGACGGGGACCAGCGCGTCCAATGCCTTGAGGCCGGTCTGCACCGGCTCGTGCACGGACTTGCGCGGGATGATGCCGGGGGCCTTGACCTCGACCCGGCGGCGCTCGGTGCTGGCGATCGGGCCCTTGCCGTCGATCGGGTTACCGAGGCCGTCGACCACGCGGCCGAGCAGCCCGCGGCCAACCGGCACGTCGACGATGGTGCCGGTGCGGCTGACCGTGTCGCCTTCGCGAATGGCGCTGTCATTACCGAAGATCACCGCGCCGACATTGTCGGCCTCGAGGTTCAGGGCCATGCCCTGGATGCCGTTCGGGAAGGCGATCATCTCGCCGGCCTGGACATTGTCCAGGCCGTGGATGCGGGCGATTCCGTCGCCGACCGACAGCACGGTGCCGACTTCGCTGACCTGTGCTTCATTGCCGAAGCTGGCGATCTGGTCGCGGATGACCTTGGAGATTTCTGCGGCGCGGATGTCCATGATTAGCCCTTCATCGCGATTGCGAGATTGTTCAATTTGGTGCGGATGGAGCCGTCGATCATCTGGCTGCCGATCTTGACGACAAGCCCGCCCAGGATGGCGGGATCGACGGTGAGATCGACCGCGACGTCGCGGCCGAGACGGGAACGCAGGTTCTGGCGCAGCGCCTGGACCTGGCCGTCGTCGAGCGGGTGGGCGGAGGTGACCTCAGCCGTGGTCTCGCCGCGGTGATTGGCGGCAAGCATGTTGAAGGCGCGGATCACCGGCCCGAGCTGCCCGAGCCGCCGGTTCTGCGCGAGCACGCCGAGAAAGTTGGCGGTGAGCGGATCGAGCCGCATCGCCTGCGATGTCGCGCCGATCGCGCCCACGGCCTGCTCGCGGGTCACGAGCGGGCTGGTGGTCAGCTCGCGAAGCTCAGGCGATTCGGCCAGGCCGCGGCGCAAGGAGGCGAGGCTCGCGCCGACCGCTTCCAGCATCTTGTTGTCGCGGGCGAGCTCGAACAAGGCGGTCGCGTAGCGCCCTGCCAGACCTGTCGCTATGCCGCCGGAACCGTCCACGCGCGCTCGTGCCTCCAAGTGGGTTTACCCATGCGGAAAGGGGGCGCAAGTGAAGCGCCCCCGCTGGGTTGGCGGGCACATAGCGGGGCCGGGCGGTGGATGCAAGGCGGCGGTAAAATCCTCTTCATGCTCACAAGTCCTGCCATTCGGCGTCGTCGGTCATGGGCAAGCACGCGGACCGTGGATGACGCACCCTGCAATCAGTCCTAAATGAGCAAGGAAGAAAAAGGTGATGGGCACGTAGATCACGCTGATCACGATCTTCAGCACAGGCCTATACGGCAGCAGCCAGAAGCCCAGCGAGCCTAACCCAGCGACAATCCACAAGGGACAACCCGCTGACGCCAAGCGCACCCCCAAGGTTGTAAGGCAGGACCACCAACACGAGCGTAGCCAAAAGCGGGAACGCCAACGCGCTGAACCAAGCCCACCCCTTGCGGCTTGAGAGTGTCATGCTGCTGTCTCGATCCTTTGCAGATATCTAGGCCCCGGCTCATCATGTCGGCTGACGTGAGCGTCCGCAATAACTGGGCAGCGAACGTTGCTTTGAGAGCAAGGATCGAGACGCGGCGCCTTGCCGGCCGCGCGATGAAGGGGTCGGAGGAATCGCGATGGCTTACAGGATCGTCGGATTGGCACGGGAGGAGTTCGAGCCGCTGTTCGGGCTTAGAGATGATGAGCTTGCGGAGCGCAATGCGCGGCGGGTGCGGGCGGAAGGAGGTGCACCTTGCAGGATCAGCCTGAAGGAAGCGGATGCAGGCGAGAGTCTGCTCCTGGTCAACTATGTGAGCCATGACGTGCCGACCCCGTTCCGCACCGCTTATGCTATTTATGTGCGCGAGGCGGCGGGAGAGCCGCCATGCTATAGGGACGAGGTGCCGGCCATGCTCGACAGGCGAATGCTGGGGCTGCGCGGGTTCAACGCGGAAGGGATGCTGAAGGGCGCGCTGCTCGCCATGCCGGGCGAGGCGGATGCGCGCATCTGGGAGCTGTTGGAGCAGCCGGAGATCGCGAGCATCCATGCCCACAATGCGGCCCATGGCTGCTTCCTTGCGCGGGTGGAGAGGGACTGATGGGGAGCGAAGCACTTCGTCATGCCGGACTTGATCCGGCATCCGCCTTCCTTTCGATGCCAGAAGAAGGTGGACCCCGGATCAAGTCCGGAGTGACGGATCAGATCGACGAGGACTGGGCCTGGGCTCGGGCGAGCGCTCGGGACCGGGCGGCGGATGGGCTGTTCGTGGTGGGGGTGCTGACCACCGGCATTTATTGCCGGCCGTCCTGCGCGGCGCGGCATCCACGCCGAGAGAATGTGCGCTTCTTCCCGTCGGGCGCGCAAGCGGCTGCGACGGGGCTGCGGGCGTGCCTGAGGTGCAAGCCGGACGAGGTCAGCCGGGAGGCGAGCGCGCTGCAACTTGTATACCGGATGCTGGAGGCGGCCGAGGAGCCGCCCTCGCTCGCCGAATTGGCCGAGGCTGCGGGTTATTCGCCGCATCACTTCCATCGCCTGTTCAAGCGCGCGACCGGCGTCACTCCGGCGGAATATGCGCGGGCCAGGCGCGCAAAGAGCATGGCGCGAAGCCTGGACGAGGAGGGCAGGGTGACTGACGCAATCTACGAGGCCGGCTATTCGGGCCCAGGCCGCTTCTATGCCGACGCCAAGGCGCGGCTCGGCATGACGCCGACGGCGTGGCGCGACGGCGGCCGCGGCGAGACGATCCGCTGGGCCACCGCGGAGACTTCGCTAGGCACGATGCTGCTCGCGGCGACCGAGCGCGGCATTTGCCGCCTCTCGTTCGACGAGGGCGAGGCGGAGCTTCGTGCGCGCTTTCCGCACGCGACGATCGAGCCGGGCGGAGCGGCCATGGCCGACCTGGTGGCGCGCACGGCCGCTGCCGTGAATGCGCCGGAACGCCCGCACGACCTGCCCCTCGACGTGCGCGGCACCGCGTTCCAGCAGGCGGTGTGGCGCGAGCTTTCCCGCATTCCGCCGGGCCAGTCGCTGAGCTACGCCGCGCTCGCCGCACGCGCCGGCAAGCCCGGCGCCGCGCGGGCGGCGGGAACCGCCTGCGGCTCCAACCAGATCGCCGTCCTCATCCCCTGCCACCGCGCCCGGCGCGGCGACGGCACGCCCGGCGGCTTCGCCTACGGCCTGGAGCGCAAGGCGGCGTTGCTCGATCGCGAAGGCTGGTCGCCGGAACAATAAGGCGGCGCGGTGCATATCCGGCTCCACACAATCAATGGAGAGCCGGATGGACCAGGAAGACCGGGGCAAATCGAAACTGATACCGGGCCTGGCGGTCGCGGCGGTGATCGTCGTCGGCGTGGTCGGTCTTGCCCGGGGCTGCTCCTACGCGTCGGACGAGCCGAATTACGAGAATAGCGCCAACGGCACCCGCAACGCGCCGGACGCATGACCCTATTCGCCGGCGCCCCCTTTGGCGTCCGCGTCAGCCTCCAGGACCTTCATCGCGGCTTTGCCACCGCCACGCTCTAGTGTTTTCAGAAGAGCCGCCGCCAACTTGCCCAGCTCCCCGGCGTGCGGATCGAACGCGATCGGCGCAAGGGTGAAGCGTGCTTCCTCCGCCCTGCCTGCGATCAGATGTTCTCGCGCAACCTGCATGCGCAGGCCCCGGTCCTGCGGCGCGAGATCATGCGCTTTCAGCAGGCCCGTGACCGCATTCGCCGTGGGCTTGGAGCCCTGCTGCCCGAACGAATTGTAGAAGAGGAAAAGCGGCTCCGCATGCTCCGGGTCGAGCTTGTTGGCTTTGAGGAACCAGCTTCGAACCTCTTTCCAGGCCGCCGGGTTGTCGCTCTTGGCCGCCATCAGCTTTCCGGCCAGCGCGCGGCCCTTATAGAGCAGGGCATCGATATGCTGCGGGTCTGCCGCGAGCGCGCGGTCGGCGGCTACTTCGGCCGCCACGTAGTTGCCAGCGTCATACTCGGCTTCCGCCAAGGTCGCCTGCGCCGACGCGTCGTTCGGGAAAGGCGCCGCTGCCTTGCGGATGCGGGTGACGAGTTCCGCTGCCTGTTCGCGGTTCACGCCCCGATCCGATCGGATGCGCAACTCCATCAGCGCGTCCTCGGCCCGGCTGAGATCACGGACGGTGATCGCGCCGATCTTGATCTCCTCGGGCGCGAACTGGATGTAGGGGAGCCGCGACCGCGCCTTGTACTTGTTCAGCTCGGCATCGAGGGTATTGAGGTCACCGAACACGCGGCGCGCGGCGGTGAGGCTGTCCGCGCCGGCGTTGATTGCCTTGAGGTAGGCGGCGAGCTGGCCTTTCCGCGCCTTGTCGAAGGTCAGAAAATGGGTGAGCAGCCAGGCGCGGCTGTAGAAGGCCTCCATCAGCCGCGGTTCCCGGTCGCTCGTGTCGCCGGTCAACAGCTTCTCGGCGGAGATGGGGAACAGGGCCAGCCCGTATGCGCGATGCAAGGCGGGTAGGCCGAAGCCGAGCGAGCCATCCTTCTTGAACTCGGTGGTCGCGTTGAATTCGGCAAAGCCCTCGATGTACCAGGCGGGATAAGCCGCGGTCGCATGCTCCGACAGCATGAAATGATGCGTGATTTCGTGGAGCAGGACGGTTTGCGCGTCCATGTCGAACTGGCCGTTGCCGCCGGTGGAGCGCGGCACGATCGCAATCGTGCCGCTCGCGCGCGGGATGTAGAAGCCCGCCAGGTTGCTGCCGCCCTTGCCGGCCATGCGCTGGACGGTGCCCACGCTCGGCACGACGTAGATGGTGAGGCGGTTGGACGGCCCGATCGGCGCATCGGCCATTCCGCGCATCATGCGCATCGCCGCATCGAACTTCTCGAGCCGGGCCGCGAATGCGCGAAGGCTCTCCGCGCTCTCTTCCGAATAGATGACGAAATGCGGCGTGCTCGCGTGCCGCCAGGCGGCCTGCGCTCCGGTCGGTAGCAGCAACATCAACAGCAGCAGAAACATGCGCATCGCCATCCTCCTACCGGCCAGCCCGATCGGACCGGGCGCCGGTGGCCTGCTTCTTGGCTTCCTCGGCCAGGCGCTCCCACTCCTTCAGCGCGACTTCGGCGCCGCCCTCGCCGATCTTGGCGATCACCGCCGCGGCAAGCTGACTCTGCTTTCCGCCGTGCGGAGCGTAGGCGATCGGCGCCAGCGCCGCGCGCGCCTGGTCGGCCTTGCGCTGAGTGAGATAGACCCGCCCGACCGTGAGGCGGAGGCCGTCGTCCTGGGGTGCGAGATCGTGGGCGCGCACCAGCCCGGCTACGGCGCCCTTGGTCGGAGCAGCGCCCTGTTCCGCAAAGCTTTCGTAGAAGAGCATCAAGGGTTCGGGATCGTCGGGATCGGCCCGGTTCGCCGCGACCAGCCAGCGCCGCACGTCGCTCCAGGTCGCGGCGTCGGTTTTCTTCGCCGCGATCGCCCGCGCCATGCGGGTGCGGCCTTTGTAGATCAACGCGTCGACGTGCTTCGGACTGACCGCGAGCGCGCGGTCGGCGGCGGTCTCCGCCTCGTTCAGATTTCCGGCGTCGAACTCGGCCTCGGCCAGGGCGGCCTGGACGAACGGGTCATTGGGATAGGGCTGCGCGGCGAGGCGCGCGTCCGGCACGAGCGCTTTGGCGCGGGCCGGCGTCACCCCGACCTTGGACACCATCTTGACGTTCATGATGGCCGCCTCGGCGGAATTCAGCGGGCGCACGGCGATCGGTCCGACTTTGATCGCGACCGGCTCCACTCGGGTATAGGGCAGTCGGCGCTGGCGGATGTAGGCGGTCAGCTCCCTGTTGAGCTGCTTCAGGTCGCCGAATGCGCCTCGCCCGGCCTCCACGCTGGTCTTGCCGCCATTGAGCGCGGCCACATAGGCGCCGAGCTGACCGGCGCGGCTCTTCTGCATCTTCAGATAGTGGGTGAGCAGCCACCCTCGGCCGTACAGCGAGTCCGTCTGGACGTCGGAAAGCGTTCGCGGATCGCGCGTGAGCAGGTCCTCGACCGGCAGCGCATCCCAGCTGAACATGGTCTCGGCGCGGTAAAGCGGAGGAGCTCCAAAGCCGACCGCGCCATCTTTCTCGAACCGAGCGGTGGCGTTGAACTCCGCGAAGCCTTCGGTCAGCCAGGCCGGAAAGGCTTCGGCGAAATTCTGCAGCATGAAATGATGGGCATATTCGTGAAGCAGGACCGTTTCGGCCTGCAGGTCGGTGCGGCCTCCTTCGCCCGTGCGGCGGGGCGTGACCGCGATCGGGCCCTGGGCATGGGCGACATAGAATCCAGCCACCGTGTTGCTCGATCCGGGCAGAAGCTTCTGCACGGCCGCGATGCCCGGCACCACGAAGATCGTCACGCGATTGGCGCGGCCGAGCGGGGTGTCCGGAACGCGGTGCATGACGCGCATCGCGGAGTCGTAGCGCTCCAGCTTCTCGGCAAAGGCGCGAAGGGTCGCGGGGTCTTCTTCAGAATAGATGAGGAAGTGCGATGTGCTCGCCTCGTGCCACGCCGCCTGGGCGCCGGCCGGCAGCAGCAGAAGCAACACACAATATAGAAAGAATCGCATGGGCCATCCCTGTTCCACCAGCGCCTCCGCAGCGTAGGGCCGCCGCGGGGGATCAGTCAAACACGGGATGCGTGCTAAGCCTTTGCGGGAGCATGAAACACTCGGGATCGGACGGACCCCGAATGTTTCACACTCTCAGGGCGCTCAGCGCACCCGCTTCGCCCTCAGCCCCTTGGTCTTGAGCATCGACTGCACTGAGTCGCGGCCCGCAAGGTGTCCCGCGCCGACCGCGACGAAGACTGTTCCGGGCTGGTCCATGCGCTTGTCGATCCACTCGGCCCAGGTGGCGTTTCGATCGGTCAGCACCATCTTGTAGAATTCGGGCATCTGCTCGGCGCTCTGGTTGAGCAGCTTGCCGAGGCCCTCCGCGTCGCCCTTGTTCCAGTGGCCCACCATCGCAGTCAGCAGTGGCTTGAACTGCGCCATCTGGTCCAGCGTCTGGCCGAGCTGCTTGACCTGCAGCGCTTCGGGCACTTTGTCGAACAGGCTGAACTGAAACTCGGCACCCTCCAGTTCGCCGACCTTCTTGCCGGCGGCGCGCGCGCTCTTCAGGATCTGCTTGTCGGCGCCGAACTCCGGGTTCAGGCCCGCCTTCATCGCCGCCAGCGCGCCGATCGTCAGGTTCAGCATCCACGGCTCCATCGGCGAGCCGAGCACGGCCGACGCGGGCAAACCCAGCTCGGGGCCGACCTTCTCGAGCTTCGCCTTGACGTCGGGCGTCAGCTTGGAGCCGAGCGATTTGCCGGCCGGATCCATGCCGTGCTTCATCATGATCGGCTGCAACTCGGCCGGATTGTCCGGCAGGATCGCCTCCAGATACACTTCGCCGCTCTTGTCGAACGCGGCTTTGACCTCGTCGTTGAACCAGTCGCTTTTCCCGTCGAGCCCGTGAACGGTGCCGAACAGGTAGACGGTCGTGTCCTTGTCCTTGACCACCCACAAAGCGGGATCGACGTCGGGCAGGGCGGGCGTGGGCGCAGCGAGCGCCGACGTGGCGAGGCCCAGCGCAAGGCAGGCGGCGGTGCAAAGCAGCTTCTTCATGACAACAGTTCCTCTCAAGATTTGAAGCGATAGTAGATGAAGCCGAGGATGAACCCGGCGTAGAAGATGCCGAACAGCGCGCCGTGCATCGGCTCGGGCAGGAACCCGCCCTTCCACAGGAAGAACCAGGCCGGATAGCTGAAGAAATAAAGCGAAGCGGCGAACGCGATCGTCTTGTAGATCAACAGACGCTGGTGCTCGTCGTACGAGCGTTGCGCCAGAAGACCACCAATCACTGCCGTTCCGATCAGGAGTAATGTCATTCCGATCGAGAGCCAGGCGGGCCAATCGGTGCTCTCGTCGAACAGGGAGTCGACGTCCGTATAGCCGATGAAGAAGCCCGGCACGAAGCCGATCGCGCCGCAAATCCCGAAGATGAGCGCGAGCCGCTTCCACCGCGCGCGCTCCGCGGTCTCGCCAACTCCGCGCTCAGCCACGCTCATTCTCCCCATCATCGAAAATCTCCTCGATCGCCATGTCGAACAGGCGGGCGAGCTTGAAGGCGAGGGGGAGCGATGGATCGTATTTCCCCGTCTCGATCGCATTGACCGCCTGGCGCGACACGCCGAGCCGGCCGCCAAGCTCCGCCTGGCTCCAGTCGCGTTCCGCCCGCAGCACTTTCAATCGGTTTCGCAATTCATCCCCGGCCGTCATCTTCCCCGCCAGCTTTGTCACTGTCGCAAGACACTATGTCAAGCGACCCTGACTAGATGCCGCCGATTCGCGGCCATGTCAAGCAACGCTGACAGATTGTAAGGGTAGGCAGACGAACTACTGCACCCGCGCCACGCGCACGCCCTTGCCGGCGAGCATTTTCTGCACCGAATCCTTGCCTGCCAGATGCCCGGCGCCGACCGCGACCAGCACCGTGCCGGTCTGCTCGAGCCGCCGCTTCACCCACTCCGCCCAGGCGGCGTTGCGGCGCGTCATCAGCACCTGGCGAAGCTCCGGCGAAAAGCTCGTCTCGGCATCGAACGTCTCGGCGATCGCGTCCGTGTCGCCGGCCGCCCAGGCCTTCACCATAGCGTCGAACTCGGCTCGCCCATCGGCTGCGCTCTCGATCACGCCGACCAGAAAGGCGCGCTGTGCTTCTTCCGAAAGGCCGTCGAAATAGCGCATCTGGATGTCGAGCGTCTCCAGCCCGCTCACCGGCTTGCCCGCCGCCTGGTAGCCCGCCTCCAGCTTGCGCTCGACGCCCTGCTCGGCCTTGAGGCCGAGCTGCTGGAACGAGACGGACAAGAGGCTCAGCGCCGCCGCCCAGGTCTCCAACCGGTCCAGCGTCGCCGCCGGCAGTTCGGTCTGCTTGATCATCGCCGCCAGCGCCGTGCGCTTGTCGGGCGGCACACGCTCCGCCAGCGGCGGCAGTCCGGGCGAGAAGGCGACCTTCGCCATCGCCTGGCCCGCGACCGCCGGATCGTCGCCGAGCACCGCCTCGGTGACCAGCGCCTCCGACGCCGACATCGCCTGCCGGAATGCGGGCGTCTGCCATTCAAGACCCTCGGGCAGCATGTGGATGGTGCCGAACAGGTAGATGGTCGTGTCCGCGTCCGCGACCTTCCACAAGGCAGGCCGGGGACCCGCGGCGGGCTGGGTCGGCTGCGGCGCCGTCGTGCAGGCGCTCGCCAGCACGCCCAGGCCCGGCGCCAGCCACCGCTTCAAGCCCTGCCACATCCTCTCACTCTCCACTCGGCGCCGGGGCGACGCCTTGACTTGGGCCGCGCTTCCGCCAAAGCGAGCGCCGTCTCCAGCACTCCCGAAGGCTCCACTTGGGCTCCGCACCCTTAAGTTTCCAGAAACTCATCCTCACGCTCCACGATTATTGGAGCGATCAGGGCTGCGTCATCCTCCAGCCCTATGACATGGAGATGGGGGCGGGGACCTTCCACACCGCCACTACCCTGCGCGCGCTCGGCCCCGATCCGTGGAACGCCGCCTTCGTCCAGCCCTGCCGCCGCCCGACCGACGGCCGCTATGGCGAGAACCCCAACCGGCTCGGCCATTATTACCAGTACCAGGTGATCCTGAAGCCGAGCCCGCCCGATCTTCAGCAGCTCTATCTCGGCAGCCTCGCCGCGATCGGCATCGACTTCACCACCCACGACATCCGCTTCGTCGAGGACGATTGGGAATCGCCGACGCTCGGCGCCTGGGGCCTCGGCTGGGAAGTCTGGTGCGACGGCATGGAGGTGACGCAGTTCACCTACTTCCAGCAGATGGGCGGCTTCGACTGCAAGCCGGTCGCGGGCGAGCTCACCTACGGGCTCGAGCGCCTCGCCATGTACGTCCAGAACAAGGACAGCGTGTACGATCTCGACTTCAACGATCGCGGCGTAACGTATGGCGACGTTTTCCTCGAAAACGAGCGCCAGATGTCCGCCTGGCATTTCGAGATCGCCGACACCGACACCCTGTTCGATGGCTTCCGCAAGGCCGCCGCCGAGTGCGAGAACGCGCTGAGCGCGGCCCTGCCGATCCCGGCATACGAACAGGCGATCAAGGCCAGCCACATCTTCAACACCCTGCAAGCCCGCGGCGTCATCTCAGTCGCCGAACGCCAGGCCTACATAGGCCGCGTCCGCGACCTCGCCAAAGGCGCCTGCCACGCCTGGATGGACAAGCACGGGTGGCAGCCATGATCCTCCCCGGGACGGGGAGGGGGACCGCTCGCGAAGCGAGTGGTGGAGGGGGCTCGGCGCCCACGCTCCGCCGTCCCGAGATTTACGAAGCCCGTCACGCGCGACGCCAGATGAGCCTGCCGGAAGTGCTGCTGTGGCAACGTCTGAAGGGGGCGCCGCAGGGCCTCTCGTTCCGCAAGCAACATCCGATCGGCAGCTACCGCGCCGACTTCTACTACGCATCGGCCAAGCTGGTCATCGAGATCGACGGGATTTCCCATGATATGGGCGACCGGCCCGCGCGGGATGAGGTGCGGACGCAAGCTTTGGAAGCGAAGGGCTTTCGCGTTCTCCGCATCCTCGCCACCGACGTCCTTCGAGACCCCGACGGAGTCGCCGAGTCCATAGTCGCTTTCGCCCGATCCTCCCCGGGAGGGGGAGGGGGACCGGCGAAGCCGGTGGAGGGGGTTCACAGCCCCGCAGAGCGCATGGAGAGCCCCCTCCACCATCCTGCGGATGGTCCCCCTCCCCGCGAGCGGGGAGGATCTTGCGATGCCTGATTTCCTTCTCGAACTGCGCTCGGAGGAAATCCCCGCGCGCATGCAGGCCAAGGCGGAGGCGGACCTCGCTCGCCTGTTCGCCGAGCAGCTCGGCGCGGCCGGTCTCTACAGCCAGGGAATCCAGACCTACGCCACGCCGCGCCGGCTCGCCCTCATCGCGCGCGGCCTCCTCGAACAGACTCCAGCCGTGCGCGAGGAAACCAAGGGCCCGCGCAGTTCCGCCCCGCCGCAGGCGCTCGAAGGTTTCCTCCGCAAGACGGGGCTCACTCGCGACCAGCTCGAGGAACGCGACGGCATCTATTTCGCGGTCGTCGAGAAACCCGGCCGCGCCACCGCCGACGTGCTCGCCGCGGCAATCCCGGCGATTATCCGCGGCTTTCCCTGGCCCAAGTCGATGCGCTGGGGGGACGCCTCCGTCGAGACCACCTCGCTCCGCTGGGTCCGCCCGCTGCAAGGCATCGTCGCTCTGCTCGGCGAGGACATCGTGCCCGTGGAGATCGCCGGCGTGACCTCCGGCGCGGCCACGGTCGGCCACCGCTTCCACCATCCCGGCATCATCACCATCGGCAGCGCAAACGATTACGTCGAGAAGCTCCAGGCCTGCCACGTCATCGTCGATCCCGCCGAGCGCCGCCGCATCATCGCCGAAGGCGCCGCGGCCGCCGCATCCGCGGCCGGCCTGACCCTCGTCGTGGATGAAGGCCTGCTCGACGAGAATGCCGGCCTCACCGAATGGCCGGTGCCATTGCTGGGGAGCTTCGACCCCGCCTTCCTCCAGGTGCCGCCCGAGGTGATCCAGCTCACCATGCGCACCAACCAGAAATATTTCGCGGTCACCGGCGCGGGCGAGGCGCTCGCCCCCAACTTCATCTGCACCGCCAACATCGAAGCCGCCGACGGCGGCGAGGCGATCGTGCGCGGCAACCAGAAGGTCCTCGCCGCGCGGCTTTCCGACGCCAAGTTCTTCTGGGAACAGGACCTCAAGGTCCCGCTCGAGAGCCAGGCGGAGAAGCTCGGCCAGATCGTCTTCCACGAAAAGCTCGGCCCCGTCGCCGACAAGGTCGAGCGCGTCGCCAAGCTGGCCCGCTGGCTGGTTGAGGAGGGGATCGTAAGATCCTCCCCGGGACGGGGAGGGGGACCGGCGCAGCCGGTGGAGGGGGGCCCGAGCCCCGCAGAGCGCACGGAGAACCCCCTCCACCATCAGCCTTCGGCCGATGGTCTCCCTCCCCGTCCCGGGGAGGATCACGATCTCGCCGCCCTCGCCGAACGCGCCGCGCGGTTAGCCAAGGCCGATCTCGTCACCTCGATGGTCGGCGAGTTTCCCGAGCTCCAGGGCATCATCGGCGGCCACCTCGCCCGCGCCCAGGGCGAAAACCCGGCGATCGCCGACGCGATCCGCGACCATTACAAGCCGGTCGGCCAGGGCGACGAGGTGCCGACCGCAGCGGTGACGCTCGCGGTTGGCCTGGCGGATAAGTTGGATACGCTCGTTAGCTTCTTTGCTATTGGACAAAAGCCGAGCGGCAGTAGGGATCCGTTCGCCCTTCGCCGCGCAGCCCTTGGCATCATTCGAGTCTGTTTGCAGAACGAACTCAGGATATCGCTTGCTGATGCGATCAGAGAAGCTCGCTGGCGACTAGTGGAAAGCTTGGGTAAAGCTAAGATGCTCGTCCACTTCCCAGATGACGCGAAGTGGACAGAAACCTACCCAGCGCTACCTCCCGAGATGCTTTATCGAGCTGGCGGCGACATAGCTGTTCTCGACTGGAATGACGATTTCGAAACCAGCCTGATCGTGGATGGAACAGCTTGCTCCGCGTTCAGCCGAGACTTTCTATCCGAAACACAGCCTCAGCATCTTACGTTAGCCAGCTTGGCAGACGTGGTAGGCAGTTGTGTCCTCTATTTTACGGATAGGATTGAAGAGGCTGAACGGAAATCAGGCGTCCGAGCTGATCTGATTAGGGCAGTGGTTCCCAAAGAATACCTGGTAGTTGATCTCATGTCGGCGCTTCTTGCTGATAAAGAACCTAGGGCGCGAGGTCCCGGAGTGGAGAGATTCCGGCGACGGAATTGGCGCTCCCCAGACGACCCGGTCGAGATACTCGCCCGCGTCCGCGCGCTCCAGGCCGTCGTTGAGACGCGGGAAGGCGCCGATCTCCTCGCCGGCTACAAGCGCGCGGCGAACATCCTCAAGAAGGAGGGCTATTCCCCCTCTCCCCAGCGGGGAGAGGGTCGGGGTGAGGGCGAGCGAGCGTTCAGCGAGCGTCCCGTCTCCGAGCAGATGCCTCCGACTCAGAACCCCCTCACCCAACCCTCTCCCCCCATGGGAGAGGGCTTTTCGCTGTCCTACACGCCCGAACCCGAGGAAGCTCAGCTCATCGCCGCGCTCGATTCGGCCGAGCCGCGGGCCCGTGCCGCGGTCGAGGCGGAGGATTTCGAGGGGGCGATGGCCGCGCTCGCCTCGCTCCGCGGGCCCGTGGACGCGTTCTTCGACAAGGTGACCGTCAATGATCCCGATCCCGCCAAGCGCAGCGCCCGGCTCGACCTCCTCGCCCGCATGCGCGACGCGGTCCATGCGGTGGCCGATTTCTCGCGCATCGAAGGCTGATCTTTTCCGGCCCTGAGGAAGCTGAACTTTAGGAACCTTATGAACTTTTCGCCCGACCCTCTCGCCGCCAACCGCTATGTCTACTGCTTCGGCGGCGGCGTTTCCGATGGCGGGAACGGCGACAAGACCCTGCTGGGCGGCAAGGGCGCGAACCTCGCCGAGATGTCGTCGATCGGGCTGCCCGTGCCGCCGGGCTTCACCATCTCGACCGCCATGTGCGCCCGCTACTACCAGGAAGGCGAAAGCTTCCCGGACAGCCTGCGCGCCGAAGTCGCGGAAGGCATCGCGCATATCGAGGGGATCACAGGCAAATGCTTCGGGGACGCCGCCGATCCTTTGCTCGTCTCCGTCCGCTCCGGCGCGCGCGTGTCGATGCCCGGCATGATGGATACGGTGCTGAACCTCGGCCTAAACGATCAAACCGTGCGCGGTCTGGCCGCTGTCAGCGGCGATCCGCGCTTCGCCTGGGACAGCTATCGGCGCTTCATCCAGATGTATTCGGACGTCGTGCTCGGCCTGGATCATGGCGCGTTCGAGGAAGCGCTGGAGATCGCCAAGGAGGACAGGGGCGTCCATCTCGACACCGACCTCGACGCCCGGGACCTCGAAGGCCTGGTCCGCCGCTACAACGAGCTGGTCGAGGAATTATGGGGCAAGCCCTTTCCGCAGGACGTGCACGAGCAATTGTGGGGCGCGGTCGGCGCGGTGTTCGGCTCCTGGCAGTCGGACCGGGCCAAGACCTACCGCCGTCTCAACAACATCCCTGGGGATTGGGGCACGGCCGTCAACGTCCAGGCGATGGTATTCGGCAATATGGGCGAGACCAGCGCCACCGGGGTCGCTTTCACCCGCGACCCCGCGACCGGAGAACGCGCCTATTACGGCGAATATCTGATCAACGCGCAGGGTGAGGATGTCGTCGCCGGTATCCGCACGCCCCAATATCTGACGCTCGCCGCACGGGAGCGGGCAGGGGCGAAGGCGGCGTCGATGGAAGAATCGATGCCCGAGGTCTACGCCGAACTCGCCCGCGTCTTCGACCTGCTCGAAACCCACTATCGCGACATGCAGGACATCGAGTTCACGGTCGAGCGCGGCCGCCTGTTCATGCTCCAGACCCGGTCCGGCAAGCGCACGTCCAAGGCGGCGCTCAAGATCGCGGTCGACATGGCAGGCGAGGGCCTGATCAGCCAGGAGGACGCCGTGCTCCGGATCGACCCGTCGGGGCTGGACCAGTTGCTCCACCCGACCCTCGATCCGTCCGCCCCGCGCCAGGTGATCGCCAAGGGTTTGCCGGCCTCGCCCGGAGCGGCGTGCGGCGTCGCCGTGTTCGATGCCGAGACCGCGGAGCGGTATGCCGCGCTCGGAGAGAAGGTCATCCTGGTCCGCACCGAGACTTCACCCGAGGATATCGGTGGGATGCACGCGGCGCGCGGGATCCTGACCGCGCGCGGCGGGATGACGAGCCATGCCGCCGTGGTGGCGCGCGGCATGGGACGGCCGTGCGTCTCGGGGGCAGGCGCGGTGCAGATCGACCTCAAGGCGCGATGCCTGCGGGTCGGCGGCGTCGAGGTGAAGGAGGACGACGTCATCACCATCGACGGTTCCACCGGCGAAGTGATGCTCGGCTCGGTGCCCACGATCCAGCCCGAGCTGGTCGGAGACTTCGGGACTTTGATGGTCTGGGCCGACAAGGTCCGGCGCCTGCGCGTCCGCACCAACGCCGAGACCCCCAACGACTGTCGCACCGCGCGCGAGTTCGGGGCGGAAGGCATCGGCCTGTGCCGTACCGAGCACATGTTCTTCGATGCCGCGCGGATCACCGCCGTTCGCCAGATGATCCTGGCCGACAGCGAGAAAGGCCGCCGCGCCGCGCTCGCCAAACTGCTGCCCGAGCAGCGCGGCGATTTCGAGCAGATTTTCCGGATCATGGCGGGCCTGCCCGTCACCATCCGCCTGCTCGATCCGCCGCTCCACGAATTTCTGCCGCAGAGCGAGGAGGATTTCGCCGAGGTGGCGCGCGCCGCCGGGTCCACGGTCGACATCCTTCGGCGCCGCGCGTCCGATCTGCACGAATTCAATCCGATGCTCGGCCATCGCGGTTGCCGGCTCGGGATCACCTATCCCGAAATCTACGAGATGCAGGCCCAGGCGATCTTCGAAGCGGCGGTTGCGGTGGCTGCGGAAAGCGGGGCCGCGCCGATCCCCGAAGTGATGGTCCCGCTGGTCGGCACCCGCGCCGAGCTCGCCATCATCAAGCAGCTGATCGACCGCACCGCGAAGGCTGTGTTCGACAGGGCAGGGGCACGTGTCGACTACCATGTCGGCACCATGATCGAATTGCCCCGCGCGGCCCTGATGGCGGGCAGCATCGCCCAGGACGCGGAGTTCTTCAGCTTCGGCACCAACGACCTGACCCAGACAACGCTTGGCGTCAGCCGCGACGATGCCGGCCACTTCCTGTCCGCCTATGTGGAGAAGGGCATCTACGCCCGCGATCCGTTCGTCAGCCTCGACGTGGAAGGGGTCGGCGAACTGATCCGCCTGGCCGTGGAACGGGGCAGGGGCACGCGGCCGGACATCAAGCTCGGCATCTGCGGCGAACATGGCGGAGATCCCGCCTCGATCGCCTTTTGCGAGGCGACCGGCCTCGATTACGTCAGTGCTTCGCCCTACCGAATCCCCATCGCGAGGCTCGCGGCTGCACAGGCTGCGCTTCGCTCGCGCTGAGGTGATCGTGGTGGACGGAAGTTCCGGCCGGGCGGTCCACCGGTAATGCGCTGGCATGCTGCTTCTCGAGGCGGCGATGCTCGACCTCCAGCGCCTCGCGACGACGCACTTCCTCGCGGTAGCGGCGCTTCCACTTGCCGCCGGCGAGCAGGTACATGCCGAGCACCAGGCCCAAGGCGAAGACCAGGGCGAGGATGATATACTGATCGGGCGCGAACGGGGTCACGGGGCGCACTCCTGCCAAGGATGTTACGCCGGGAGAATGAGCGAGACGGGCGGCCGGTTCCGCCGCCCGTCTCGTCGGGTCAGCTCATCAGGTTGTCCTGGATCGAGCAGGCCGCGGGCCCGAGGATCACGATGAACAGCACCGGCAGGATGAACAGGATCAGCGGCACCGTCATGATCGCCGGCAGCCGCGCGGCCTTTTCCTCGGCCCGCATCATCCGCTCGTTGCGGAACTCGGCGGAAAGGACGCGCAACGCGCTGGCCAGCGGGGTGCCGTATTTCTCGGTCTGGATCATGGTCGTGACGACGCCGCGGATCGCTTCCAGGTCGATGCGCATGGCGAGGTTCTCGAACGCCGAGCGCCGGTCCGTGAGGAAGCCCAGCTCAATCGAGGTCAGCGCGAATTCGTCGCCGAGCTCCGGATAGGCCTTGCCGAGTTCCTTCGAAACGCGGCTGAACGCGGCGTCGACGGTAAGGCCGGCCTCGGCGCAGATCACCAGCAGGTCGAGCGCGTCGGGCAGCCCCTTGCGGATCGCATTGGTGCGCTTCTGGACCTTGTTCTTGAGGAAGACGTCCGGCGCCTTGTACGATCCGATCAGCGATCCCGCGACAATGCCGTAGCGCTTCAGCGACGAATAATCGGAGAACCAATCGAGCAGGTAAACGCCGACGATCATCGTCGTACCGATCACCAGCGGCAGAATGAAGCGCGCGAAGATGACGACGAAGGCCAGGTCCTTGGACCGAAAGCCCGCCTGCATCAGCTTGATTTGCGCCTTTTCGACCTGCTCGTCCTGCAGCATCTTGAGCGAGCTCAGGATGTTGCGGAAGCGATCGGCCGCTTCGCTGGTGTTGGTGATGCGCTTGCGGCGCTTGGACGTCGAGACGACGATGCCGGCCTTGAGCTGCTCGCGCCGCTCGTTGAGCGCCTTGACGCGCTTGGCCATCGGGTCGCGCACCGTGGTGGCCGCGTAAATGGCGAGCAGCACGGCGAACGTCGCCATACCGGCCAGGGCGGTGGCCACCATGAGGACGTCGATGCCGAGGATCTTGGGTCCGCTTACCGGGGTCATATTCTGTGCGCTCCGCTCAGATCTCGAAGTTGATCATCTTGGCCATGATGGCGGCGCCGATGCTCATCCAGACCATGCCGCCAATACCGGCGATGATGAGGCGCTGATCGGTAAAGAAGTCGCCCATGTATCCAGGGTTGATCGAGTAAACGAGGCCGAACACGATGAAGGGCAGGGATCCGATGATGTATGCGGACGCCTTGGATTCGGACGACATGGCCTTGATCTTGAGCTTCATCTGTGCGCGCTTGCGAAGCACGTCGGCCAGGTTGGAGAGGGTTTCGGCCAGGTTGCCGCCGGTCTCGCGCTGGATCGCCAGCGAGATCACGAAGAACTGGAATTCGGGCGTGCCGAGCCGATCGGCGGTCTCCTGAAGCGAGACTTCCATCGTCCGGCCGATCTTCATCTTGTCGGAAACGGCGCCGAACTCCTCCGAGATGGGACCCTGAATTTCCGTTCCGACGATCCCGATAGTCTCGGAAATCGGCAGGCCCGAGCGCAGCCCGCGGACCATCAGCTCGATCGCGTCCGGAAAGCGGACGTTGAACTTCTTCACCCGCCGCTTGATCAGGAAGCCGATCACCAGGTGCGGAAGGCCGATTCCGGCGAACAGGCCGACGAACAGCCCGAGCAGGAGCGGCATGCCCTGTACCATCAAGAGCATTGCAACGGTGATCCCCAGAACCAGGGAGGCGGTCAGATACTGGGCCAGGCTCCAGTTCCTTCCCGTTCGCTCGATCCGCAGACGGAGGAGAGCCGGGTTGGGAATGAAGCGCTGGGCGAAGCCGTCCATCTTGGTGGCGCGGCTGGCCAGAATGCGCTTCATCTGCGCCTGAGCGGCGACCTCGCTCGACTTGCTGTGCCGCTCGCGCAGTGATTCGAGCCGGCGGGCGCCGGCGCGAGCGGGCGAGGGGCCGGCAACCGCGCTGTACATCACGTACAGCGTGCCGAGCATCCCAGCTAAAACGAGCACCATCGGCAAAGTCGGCATGATCTACCCTTCGTCGCGCCCCAAGCGGGGCATTCCCGCTCAGGCCTTTGCGGTTGCAGGCTTCTTGGCGAGCATGGACTTCAAATCGAACTTGCCCAGCTTGCCCATCAAGGAGGCGTTGGCTCGGCCCGAGACCGCCTTGTCCTCCGCTCCGTCCACGGTCGAGATCGTCATCTCCACGATCTGGCCGAGCGGCTGCGTGATCTTGGCGCCTGCCACTTTGGCGAGCGGCTGGCCGAGCTTGGCGGCCTGCGCGGCGGCCTTGAGGTCGAGCGGGATCACCACGTCCACCTTGCGCTCGATCGACTTCTCAAACTCGGTGCGGCTGATTTCCTGCGCCGCTCCCGCAGCCGCCTTGTTGGCGACCACGATCACCCGCGATTGCGGCGCGTTCGCCTTGAGCCAAGAAAGGATCCGGATCGCGTCGCGCGTGGCGGCCAGCGTGAACTCGACCACGACCACGCAGACATGCGTGTCATGAACCAGGTGCGGGTGTTGGACCAGCATCTGCCGCGGCAGATCGAGCACCGTCGTCTCGAACGCCGCCCGCATCTCCTCCTGGAGCTGGTGGAAGGCGGAACCGTCCGTCAACAAAGGCTGGTTGATCGGCGCTTCGGCCGACAACACGCTGAGCTTGTCGTTGGCGCGGACCATGGCGCGTTCGATGAACAGGCCGTCGATGCGGCTCGGATTTTCGATCGCGTCGGTGAGACCGCGGCCCGGCTCGAGATCGAGCGCAAGCGCGGCCGTCCCGAAATGGATATCGAGATCGAGCAGGGAGGTCGACCGGTTCGCCTTGTCGCCCATCAGCCAGGCGAGCGAGGCTGCGATGGTGGAGCCGCCAACGCCGCCGCGGACGCCGATCACGGCAGCCATGACATGCGGGCGCTCGACCGACGCGTCGTTCACGCGCGGGCCGGAAATGGTCGTCTGCGCCTGGGCGAAAGCGTCACGGACCTGATCGGCCGAGAACGGCTTCAACAGGTAATCCTGAATGCCCGAGGCGACGAGGTCGCGGTAGAGCCGCACGTCGTTGACCTGACCGGCGGCGATCACCACGGTCCCGGGCTCGCAGACCTCGGCCAGCGCGTTGATGTCGTTGAGCGGATCGCCGGATTCCGACAGATCCACGAACAGGATGTTCGGGCTTGCCGAGACCGACAGGGACTGGACCGCGTTGCGCAAGCCTCCCTTGTTGACCTTCTCCGGGGCCCAGCCATGCTCGACGGCGATCGGGCGAAGGATTTCGGCAGTCGCCTCGTCGCAGACATAGGCGCTGAAGGAGTCGCGCAGCGAGGCTCCCCCGCGTGCCGCATTGAATGGAGCGTTCATGTTTTTCTGCCCTCGCTTACTTGGCGCCGGTAGGTTGGCGGTCCCGATATCCGCGGACGGGTTTGGTACCGGTCACGAAATCGCGGTCGCCACGGCTGGTCTGTCCGCGAACCAGATCGTTGGGATCAGCGATCATGCCCGCCAGGTTGCTGTTGGTGGCGCAGCCGAAATTGGTGGACGTCTGTTCGGGCGCGCCGACCAGCGGATCCTCCCAGATCGGGCAGCCGGGAACCGAAGCGGAAGCGCGCGTGACGATCACGCGAACTGCGCCCGGCGCGACAGGACCGGCGGTGACCGGCGCGCCATCGCTGAGAAGCAGCCCGAAATTGCCAACAACGCTGGCGACATCGTCGCGAGCGGCGCCGTAATAGCCGGCGTCCTGGACATAGACCCTGTCGCCGTAGCGAAGGTCCAGTCCTTCGAACCAATCGGCGAGGCGGCCCTGCTCCGAAGCGGGGAGTCCGGCGCCGGCGGAGGACAGGTCGAACACATAGTTCGTCGTCTGCACGACCGGCTGGTTGACCGAGTAGATGGACGGGTTGCTGACCGGCGTCAGGCGATTGGTCTCTGGGCCGCATGCTGCGGTGCCGAGAGCCAAGGCCGTCAGCGCGGCGGAGAAGGGAAGGCGGTTCATGGACAAGTCCTTTTCAGTCTCGCTGACGATCAGAAGGTGAAGCCTGGCGTCGCAGATGACACGGGTGGGGTTGCCGCGCGCGCAGCCTGCTGCCGCGCCGGTGCAGGGCGTGCCGGCAAGGCAGCGGCACTGCCGACGGCGCCAACGCCAGGAGCGACGGTCTGCGCCGGAAGCTTCACGGGCTCCGGACGCCGCTCGCCAGTGCGGCTGTCTTTGCGTTTATCGAGGACGATCCCTTCGAAGTCGCCGGCCTGACGGAAGCCGTCTGTCGGAAGCGCGATCTCGTTGGCGTTGACCGGCTTCACCAGATACGGCGTCACCACGATGACCAGCTCGGTCTCGTCCTTGCGGAATGCTTTCGACCGGAACAGCGAGCCGAGGATCGGCAGATCACCCAGGAACGGGGCTTTCTCAACGCCGTTCGCGTTGTTGTTGCGGATGAGGCCGCTCAGCATCATGCTTTGGCCAGATCCGAGCTCCACGGTGGTCTCCGTCCGACGCGTGGAGATGCCCGGAATGTTGAAGCCGTTGAGCGTTATGCCGTTGGCTGGCGACAGTTCGGACACTTCGGGGCGGACCCGCATCGAGATGCGGCCACCTTCGAGGACAACTGGCGTGAACGCGAGTTGGACGCCGAACTGCTTGAACTCGATCGACGTGCCGTTGATGCCGTTCGCGATCGGGATCGGAAATTCACCGCCGGCCAGGAAACTGGCGGTCTCACCGGACAGGGCCGTCAATGTCGGCTCGGCCAAAGTGGTCGCTAGATTGGAGTTCTCCGCGAGCTGAATGGTCGACAGGATATCGAGGCCGAGCAGGGATCCCGCTAACCCGAACGAGTTACTCCCGCCGTGAGCAAAGTTGAAGCTGGGCCGAGTAAGCGGGTTACCGTCTGGTCTGATTCTAGGTAGGCGGGTGACCGGGTCGAGGATCGGAATGTCCGTGATGGTGCCGGGGTTGCCCCTGCCGACGCCGAACAGAAAACCGCTACCCTCTCCGCCGCTTTCGCGAGCGAGGAGGTTCACGCCGATGTTGCGGACCAGGTTACGGCTAACCTCCGCGATCTTGACCTTGAGCATGACCTGCAGCGGCGTCGCCGTCTTGAGGCGGCTCAGCACCTGCGTGCCTTGGCCGACGAAGCCCTGGACGAGGCGATTGGCTTCTTCCACGTCCGCGGGCTGCGCCACGGTGCCGGTGAGCAGCACCATGCCGTTCATCGGCGTCGCCTGGATGCGCGCTTCCGGCATCGCCAGCTTCAGCATGTCTGAGATTGAGCCGATATTGGTGCCGACCCGGACGGTGGCCGAGTAGATCACCTTGCCGGCCTTGTTGGTGGCGTGCACGGTGGTCTCGCCCGGCGCCTTGCCGAAGATGTAGACCTGGTCGGTCGATCGGACCTGGACATCGGCAATGCCGTCATTGGCGACGAACAGGTCGCTCATCGTGCCGTTCAGCTGGACCAGGCGGCCGGTGCCTACGGAGAGCGCCAGTTCGTTCGAAGGCTTGCCCTGGGCAAAGCCTTCAGCGGCGGCCGGGGCCGGCGCGGCGGCGAGGCCGGCGGCGAGCAGGGCGGCGGCAGCGGTGCCAACGGCCATGCGCAGGGTGAAGTTGCTCTTTTTCATGTTACTTGGCTCCCACCGGGACGATGGTGACAGTGTTGCCGCGGGATACGCGAACGGTCGGGCCGGTTGGACGCGTCACCTGGACGGTGGTCTCAGCCGGGGCGGGGCGCGCGGTGCCGGAAGCGGCGGCGATTGCGCCGATCATGCTGCCCATCGCCTTGATCTCGGTTTCCCGGGCGTCGGGCTTGGGGCCGGCACGGCGCGGCACGCTGCTGCGCTGGAACCGGGAAACGTCCGCGCCCACCGAGAAGGTGCCGCCGTTATCCGACGGCTTGGCCGCGATCTCGAGCAGCATGCGGCGTTCTGCGACGGGATCGTTGGGCACGTTGACCTCACCGCTGGCGACCGCGCGCTCCAGTTCCGCCGTAGTGTCGGCGATCGAGCGCAGGGCGAGGGTCAGGCTGCCGACCATCTGCGCGACCTGGATCTTCTCGGCGATCCGGGGCGTCGCTTCGAGCGTCACGGTGGCCGAACTCTGGACGACAGGCTTGCCGTCCTCGCCAATGGTGTTGGTACGCTGATCGACAGCAAGGACGCGAAGATTGCGAAGAATGGTCTCGGCAGCCCGGAGAGGCTGGCCTTCACCGCCCGCCACTTCCTGGGTCAGGATCACATCGACACGATCACCCGGGAAGACGAAGCCGGCGACGCCGCTGATCGTGGACACCGCGACGGTGACGGCGCGCATGCCCGGGCCAAGCGCCGCGGCAAGGAAGCCGCGCTCGCCGGGCCGGATCATCGAGCCCTGCGTAACCGGCTGGCCGGCCGAAATCTCGTTACGGACGACGGTTCCGAGCAGATCGGCCGCGTTCGCGCCGGGCTGGCCCTTCAGGTAGTAGGCCTTCTCGACCAGCTCCTTCGGCCAGGGCTGGAAGCGGATCGACTCCGCGTCGATGATGGTGCCGACCGGCAGCGAGCGGGTCGCGACTAGCACTTCCGGCCCCAACGGGACCGGCGCGGCGGCCGCTTCCGGAGCGCTCGCCCCGACAAACATGTTCTTGGCCATCACCGCGGTCACTGCCGCGATGATCAGCGCGCCGACCAACAGCACGATCTTTCTAACATCCATGACGCGTATCGCCTCCTGTCGGGCGCAAATTGATCCCGATCACTGTCATCATCCAAATTGGTAAAAGAACCGTTCGCCAATCAGCCACATTCCGGCGAAGGCGATCGCGACGCCGTAGGGCACCTCGATCCGACCCTCTGATTTCGCAGCCCTGTGTCGCACCAGCATCGCCAGGGTCAGCACACCGCCCGCGAGCGACATGATCACGACCAGCTTGACCAGCGAGGCGAGCGGCAGCCACAGCGCGATCGCGGCCAGCAGCTTGACATCGCCGCCGCCCATCATCCCGAGCTGGAAAAGCAATGCGAACAAGAGGAAAACCCCGGCCGCAAGCGCCAACTGAACCCCGATATCCGGCCACAGCGCGTATCCGCTCAAGGCCCAGAAAGGCAGCGCCAGCAGCGCGATGGCGAGGTTCAGCTTGTTCGGAATTCGGCGCGAACGAAGGTCCCCGGTCGCCGCGAGCAGAAGCATCGCGGCGAGCATGGCGACAGGAACGTTTGCGCTGATCCCCCACATGGAAACAGCTACTAGACTTGGTTACTTTCCAAACCGTAACCAGCCCGGATGAAAGTTAAGGCGTTCGATCGGCGCAGCCGGCCGGAGGGGGCGGTCTTCTCGGAATGGCGCGCGGCGGACGGGTGGGCGCTCCGCCGCATGGATTGGCCGCAGCCTGACGGAGCAGTGCCCCGGGGCAGCCTGCTGTTCGCGGGCGGGCGGGGCGATTTCATCGAGAAGTATCTTGAGCCGATCGCTCATTGGCACGAGCGTGGCTGGAACGTGGTGTCCTTCGACTGGCGCGGACAGGGCCATAGCCGCGGGAGCATCGTCGGCGGGAACTTCACGGATTTCGATCCGCTGGTCTCCGACCTGGACGCGATCGTTCGTGAGGTGGTCGAAGCGGGGCCAGGGCCGCACGTTGCGATCGGCCATTCGATGGGTGGGCACCTGTTGCTGAGGGCGCTGGCGGAGCGCCGGCCCCCGCTCGAAGCCGCGGTGCTGGTGGCGCCGATGCTTGCCGTCAACAGCTTCCCCACGCCGGCGATCACCGCGCGCTGGGTTGCAAGCATCTTCGCGGCGGTCGGTGGTCGGGACGTGGCGCTCTGGCCGGAAAGTGCTGGTACAAACTCCCTCTTGCTTCGACAGGCGAACCTCACGTCATGCCAGGAGCGCTATGCCGACGAAATCTGGTGGAAAAACCGTGAACCGGGCTTTCATCTCGGTGCGCCAAGCTGGGGCTGGCTGGACGCGGCATTCCGATCGACGGCCCGGCATGACCAGGAGGTGTTGAAGCGGGTGACCACGCCTGTGCTGCTGGTGGGAACCGAACGCGACCGATTGGTCAGCCCCAAGGCAATTCGCGCCGCCGCGACGGTGCTCCCCACGGCTGAGCTGCGCATGTTCGATGAGGCCGCGCACGAGTTGCTGCGCGAGACGGACGCCGTACGGCTCCAGACGCTCGCCTGGATCGACGACTTTCTCGACCGGCACGCGCCCGCGTGAAGGTGCAGATCGCCATTGTCGGTGCCGGCATGGCTGGGGCAAGCCTTGCCGCGGCCTTGGCCCCGCACGCCTCCGTCCTGCTGCTCGAAGCCGAAGCGCGACCCGGCTATCACGCGACCGGGCGTTCAGCGGCGTTCTGGTCGGAAAGCTATGGCGGCCCCTTCGTTCAGCCGCTGACCACGGCCTCGCGGCCGTTCCTGGCGGAAAGCGGTTTCCTGAAGCCGCGCGGCTGCATTCACCTGGCTGACGAGGAGGGCAGGCAAGTCCTCTCCGCCATGGAGGAGGAGTTTGCCGGCTCGGGCCTGGAGCTGCGCAGGCTCGATCGCGGAGAATTGGAGCAGCGCTTTCCAAGGCTGCGGCCGAGCTGGAAGGCCGGGCTCAGTGAGCCAAGCTGCGCCGATATCGATGTCGCCAGCCTTCATGCCGAGTACCTGAAGAAAGCGCGAACGGCCGGCGCCAGGCTGGTTACCGACGCCGAGCTGATCGAGGCCCGTCGAACGGACGGCGGTTGGCAGCTGTCGGCCAAGCCTGGCCTGTTCACTGCGGATATCCTGGTGAACGCCGCAGGCGCCTGGGCCGATCAGGTCGCGCTCAGGGCGGGAATGACGCCGCTCGGCATTCGTCCCTACCGGCGTACGGTCGCGCAGCTCCGGGTCGATCCGCCGGCCCCGGCCGATATGCCGCTCGTCATAGACGCGCTTGGCCGTTTCTATTTCAAGCCAGAGGCTGGCGGCCGGATTTGGCTCAGCCCGCACGACGAGACGGCTTGCGAGCCCTGCGACACCGCGCCCGAGGAGCTGGACGTGGCGCTTGCCATCGATCGGCTCGGTCAGGTGGTCGACTGGCGAGTTGTCCGGGTGGAGCACAGCTGGGCCGGCCTGCGCAGCTTCGCGCCGGACAGATTACCCGTGTACGGGTTCGCGAGCGGCAGAAGCGACTTCTTCTGGTGCGTTGGCCAGGGCGGGTTCGGCATCCAGACCGCGCCTGCCGCCGCTGCGCTCGCCGCTGCGCTCCTGCTCGGCGTCACGCCGGGGCCGCCCGCGGCGGGGATCGATCCCTCGCTTTACAGCGCCGGCCGCTTTACGAATTGAACCGCCGCCGCGCAAGCGAGCTTGTCGGCGCGCTCATTCTCCGGGTGCCCGGCGTGGCCCTTCACCCAACGCCAGTCGATGCGGTGCGGGCGTGTGGCCTCGATCAGCGCCTGCCAGAGTTCGCCATTCTTGACCGGCTTCTTGTCGGCCGTCTTCCAGCCGTTGCGTTGCCAGCCATGCACCCACTTGGTGATGCCGTCCCGAACATAATTGCTGTCGGTGGTCAGCGTGACGCGGCACGGCCGGGTGAGCGCCTCGAGCGCGCGGATCGCGGCGAGCAGCTCCATGCGATTGTTGGTGGTGAGCGCTTCGCCCCCGGACAGTTCCTTCTCATGCGAGCCCGCGCGGATCACCGCGCCCCAGCCGCCCGGGCCGGGATTGCCCTTGCAAGCGCCGTCCGTCCAAATCTCGACTTCGGTCATTCGGGCGAGAGGTCAGGCAGCGGCCAGAGCACGCGGAAGCTTGAAAACCATCCGCTCCTCGGGTCCTTCCGCCTCTTCCTCGCGTACCTCGAAGTGAGAGCTCAGAAACTCGACGACCTCGCGCACCAGGACTTCGGGCGCAGAGGCGCCTGCCGTGATGCCGAGGGTGCGGACACCGGCGAGCCAGGCGAGGTCGATCTCGCTTGCCCGTCCTACCAGCGCCGCGCGCACTCCCTCGCGCTCGGCGACCTCGACCAGCCGGACCGAGTTGGAGCTGTTTGGAGCGCCGATCACGAGCAGCGCGTCGCAGGCTTTCGCGATCGCCTTGACCGCGGCCTGCCGGTTGGAGGTCGCGTAGCAGATGTCCTCGCCGCGCGGACCCTTGATCAGCGGGAAGCGCCGCTCGAGCACAGCGATGATCTCGGCCGTGTCGTCGACGGAAAGGGTCGTCTGAGTAAGATAGGCGAGGTTGTCCGGGTCGGCGGGCGCGATCCGCTCGGCATCCTCGGCGCTTTCGATGAGGGTCATTCGACCCTCTGGAACCTGCCCGAATGTGCCAACTACCTCCGGGTGCCGGGCGTGTCCGATGAACAGGATATGGCGACCATTCTCCACCAGCCGTTCAGCTTGCCGATGCACCTTGGAGACGAGCGGGCACGTGGCGTCGAGATAGTCGAGCCCTCGTGTCTCAGCCGCGGCCGGAACCGATTTGGGCACACCATGGGCCGAGAAAACAACCGGGACGCCGTCCGGAACTTGGTCGAGCTCCGAGACGAACACTGCGCCTTTGGCCCGCAAGCTATCGACGACGAACTTATTGTGGACGATCTCGTGGCGCACGTAGACGGGCGCGCCGTAACGCTGGAGTGCCAGCTCTACGATATGGATTGCACGATCGACACCCGCGCAAAAGCCGCGCGGGGCTGCAATCAGCAAGGTGAGTGGCGGCTTTGGGGGAAGCATGGGGCCTATCTAAGGCTCGGGGGCAGCGCCGTCCAGCCGAGCGGTGCGGCGCCGTTCCTTGCTTGCGGGGAGGGGAGGCGGTTCCTATGATCCCGCCGCTTCGCCCCGGCCTTCCAGGCCCGGCTCTTTTGGGGATCGTTCGTGTTCAAAGCTCAAGCGGCGCTGGCCGCCTCCTTTCTTCTTTTCCTGTCGGGCTGCGCTGGCGATGGCGACCTGCTGCCGACCGGCATCCGCGCGACCCGCTCGGCTTGCCCCAGCGTGGCCATCCCCGCAGCGACCGGCGATATCACCCTGTTCAACCCTCCAGCCAGCCGGGACGCGCGCGCCCTCGACGTGGTCGCGACAATCACCAACCTGCGCTCCAGCTGCGACGAGAGCGGGACCAATATCGTGACCCAGGCAAGCTTCGATGTTCAGGGACTGCGGCGGGATGCCACCGGGGAGCGCACAGTTGTGCTCGAATATTTCGCCACGGTGGTTCAGGGCGGCACCAATGTCGTCTCCAAGCGACTCGGGCGGGTCGCGCTGCGCTTCCAGAACGGCCAGCTTCGGGCCAGCACGCGCGGCGCGGCAAGCGGGCTGGTGCTGCGCTCGGCCGCCACTTTGCCGGAGGACATCCGGCGCCAGATCACCCGCGAACGCAAGGCGGGAGATGCTGACGCGGCGCTCGATCCGCTCGCGGATCCGACCGTCCGGGCAGCAGTGCAGCGGGCCAGCTTCGAATTTCTGGTCGGCTTCCAGCTCACTCCCGAACAGCTCGCCTACAACGCCACGCGCTAGGTTGACTCAAGGGCCTCGCGTGGTCACAGCCGCCGTGTCGCCGGGTCAAAAGCTTGGGTGACGCGCGGGAGAGCGTGGCGGGTCCTTCGGGGTTCGTCGCCGCCGAAGGAGCAACCGCCCCGGAATCTCTCAGGCACCGAGGACCGCGCGCCACAAGACACTCTGGAAAGCGTCCATCGCCAGCGCGCGGTGTGCCACCGAAGGGGTAAGCCTGGTCGCTCTGGCCAGGTCAAAGCTCTCAGGTTTCAGTGACAGAGGGGGACGGATTGGAAGCGGGTTTCGGCCCGGCCTGCTGTCGCCTCGGAGACTGGAATGAGCGAGCCCGAAAACACCCTCCCGCTGGACCAGTGGCACCGTGGCCGCGGCGCCCGGATGGTGCCGTTCGCCGGCTACCAGATGCCGATCCAATATGATGGCATCATCGCCGAGCATCGCTGGACCCGGGAGTCGGCAGGGCTGTTCGACGTCAGCCATATGGGACAGATCCTGCTGACGGGCACCGGGCTGGACGCGGCGCTGGAAGCCCTGCTGCCGGCCGACCTGTCGATCCTGAAGGACGGGCGGTTGCGTTATTCGCTGCTGCTCAACGAGCATGGCGGGATCATCGACGACCTGATGGTCACGCGCCGTGCCGATCATTTCTACATGGTCGTGAACGGCGCGACCAAGCTCGGCGACATCGCGCATATCCAGGAGCGGCTGCCGGACTCGGTCACTCTGACGCACATGACGGAGCAGGCCCTACTCGCATTGCAAGGTCCTCGCGCAGTCGAGGCGTTGTCGCGTCTGGCGCCGGGTGTGGAGCAGCTCAGCTTCATGACCGGTGGCGGCTTCGCACTGAACGGTGGCGACGCCTGGATCAGCCGTTCCGGCTACACAGGTGAGGACGGTTTCGAGATCTCAGTGCCCGCGGCGCAGGTCGCCGAGGTCGCCGAAGCGCTGGCCTCGCAGCCGGAGGTGAAGCCAATCGGCCTTGGCGCGCGGGATTCGCTTCGGCTCGAAGCGGGGCTGCCGCTTTACGGCCATGACCTGGACGAGCAGACCACGCCGATCGAGGCGGATCTCGGCTTCGCCATCTCCAAGCGCCGCCGCGCCGAAGGCGGCTTCCCGGGCGCGCCCCGTATCCAGATGGAGCTCGAAGGCGGCACGATCACGCGCCGGGTCGGCCTGATGATCGAGGGACGCCAACCGGTTCGCGAAGGCGCGATGGTGGTGGATGCAGAGGGCAACGACGTCGGGCGGGTGACCAGTGGCGGCTTTTCGCCGACCCTGGAGGCACCGATTGCGATGGCCTACGTTCCAATTGCGATGGCTGAGCCCGGAACTGCCGTGACCTTGTCGCAGCGCGCCAGGCTTTTCCAGGCGAAGGTCGCACCGACGCCCTTCGTGCCCCACCGCTATCAACGCAAGGGAGCTGCCCAGTGAGCCTCTACTTCACCAAAGAACATGAATGGATCAGCGTAGAGGGCGACACCGCCACCGTGGGCATCACCGACTTCGCGCAGGCGCAGCTCGGCGATGTCGTGTTTGTGGAAGTGCCGCAGCCGGGCGCCACCCTCCAGAAGGGCAAGGAAGCCGCCGTGGTCGAGTCGGTCAAGGCCGCTTCGGACGTATACGCTCCGGTGAGCGGCGAAGTGACCGAAGGCAATGCCGCGCTCGGAGCCGATCCCTCGCTGGTCAACAGCGCGGCCCAAGGGGAGGGCTGGTTCTTCAAGCTGACCCTGTCCGACACGTCCGAACTTGAAGGCCTGATGGACCGCGAAGCCTATCAGGCCTTCTGCGACAGCCAGTGAGCGGCACGGGCGATCACCTCCTCGGTTAGGAATACAACATGCGTTATCTCCCCCTTTCCGAGGTCGATCGGCATGACATGCTTCGAGCGGTCGGCGCGAACTCTGTCGACGAGCTCTTTTCGGACGTTCCCGAAGCGGCGCGGCTGTCCGGCACGATCGAGGGTCTCGCCGATCACGCCAGCGAACTTGCCGTCGAGCGGCAGCTCGGCGCGCTCGCCCGCAAGAATCTGGTCGCCGGCGAGGTGCCATTCTTCCTGGGTTGCGGCGCTTACAGGCACCACATCCCTGCCAGCGTCGATCACCTGATCCAGCGCGGCGAGTTCCTGACCAGCTACACGCCCTACCAGCCCGAAATCGCGCAAGGCACGCTGCAGGCTTTGTTCGAGTTCCAGACCCAGGTCGCTCGCCTGTACGGCTGCGATGTCGCCAACGCGTCGATGTACGACGGCTCGACCGCTTGCTGGGAGGCGATCGCGATGGCGCGGCGGGTCACGCGGCGCGGCACGGCGATCCTCTCGGCGGGGCTTCATCCGCACTATGTTGCGGTTGCCCAGACGATGGCGCGGTTCACCGGCGACACGCTTGATGTGGCGCTGCCGGAACTGACCGACGGTTCCCCCGGCGACGACATGCAGCGGTTGCTGGACGGGATCGACCGGGACACCAGCGCGGTCGTGGTCCAGTATCCAAACATTCTGGGCCATGTCGCGGACGTCGCCGAGCTTGCCGAGCGGGCGCATGCGGCGGGCGCGCTGCTCATCGCGGTCGTCACGGAGCCGGTCGCGCTCGGGCTGATCCGGAGCCCGGGCGAGATGGGCGCCGACATCGTCGTCGGCGAGGGCCAGGCGCTCGGGGTCGGGCTCAATTTCGGCGGCCCCTATGTCGGCCTGTTCGCCTGCCAGGAAAAGTTCGTCCGTCAGATGCCGGGCCGACTGTGCGGCGAGACGGTGGACGCGGACGGCGCCCGCGGCTTCGTGCTGACCCTGTCGACGCGCGAGCAGCATATCCGCCGCGAAAAAGCGACCTCGAACATCTGCACGAACAGCGGCCTGTGCGCGCTCGCCTTCACCATCCACATGACTTTGCTTGGCGAGAAGGGGCTTCGCGAGCTGGCCGAGCTCAATCACGCGAAAGCTGTCGCCGCGGCCGATCGGCTTGCCCGAGTGCCTGGCGTCGAACTGGTGAGCGGAGCCTTCTTCAACGAGTTCACGCTTCGCCTGCCCAAGGAAGCCCGGCCAGTCATCCGCGCGATGGCCGAGCGCGGGGTGCTCGGCGGAGTTTCGCTCGGTCGGCTCTACCCGGGGGCGGAGACGCTTCAGAACGGGCTTGTGGTGGCGGTCACCGAAACCGTCACAGACGAAGATGTCGAAGCGCTCGCAGGCGCGCTCGAGGAGGCGTTGGCATGAACATGAACCCAAGCGGATGGCGACCCGATCTGGGCGCCGCAACGACTGAGGGTTCCGCGCCCGCCACCTTCACCGGCAACCGCGCGCTCATGCTCGAAGAGCCGCTCATCTTCGAGTTGGGCGACACGCAAAGCACTGGCGTCGACGGGCCGGAGGGGCCCAAGGTGGCGAGCCGCCTCGGCGGGCTGGAACGCAACCGGCCGATCGGGCTGCCCGGCTTGTCCGAGCCGCAGACGGTGCGTCATTACACGCGCCTCAGCCGCCAGAATTATGCCATCGACCTCGGGCTGTTCCCGCTCGGCAGCTGCACGATGAAGCACAATCCGCGGCTGAACGAGAAGGTGGCGCGGATGCCCGGGTTTGCGGACATCCACCCGCTCCAGCCGGTCGACACAGTCCAGGGCGCGCTCGGGCTGATCGAGTTGCTGGGCGAATGGCTGGTTAAGCTCACCGGCATGCACTCGGTCGCGATGAGCCCCAAGGCGGGCGCGCATGGCGAGTTGTGCGGGCTGCTCGCGATCCGCTCGGCGCTGGAGGCGCGCGGTGACGCCCGTGAGGTGATCCTGGTGCCTGAGAGCGCCCACGGCACCAATCCGGCGACGGCAGCCTTCGCCGGCTACCGCGTCGAGAACATACCCGCCAACGAACGCGGCCGCGTCGATCTCGACGCGCTGAAGAGCCGGCTCGGGCCGGACGTTGCCGGCGTGATGATCACCAACCCGAACACCTGCGGCCTGTTTGAACCGGACATGACCGCTATCTCGGAAGCGGTCCACGCGGCCGGCGGGCTCGTCTATTGTGACGGCGCCAACTTCAACGCCATCGTGGGCCGGGTGCGGCCGGGCGATCTCGGCATCGACGCGATGCACATCAATCTGCACAAGACCTTCTCGACCCCGCATGGCGGCGGCGGGCCGGGATCAGGTCCGGTGGTCTTCTCGGAGGCTTTGACCGCGTTCGCGCCTTTGCCATTCGTCGAGCGGCAGGGCGACCGCTTCTGTCTTGTGGAGGAGGAGACCTCGGGCGAGCATCACGAGAGCAGCTTTGGCCGGATGACTGCCTTTCATGGCCAGATGGGCATGTTCACCCGCGCCATGGCCTACATCCTGAGCCACGGCGCAGATGGTCTGCGGCAGGTCTCCGGCGATGCCGTGCTGAACGCCAATTATGTACTTCGTCAGTTGGAGGACGTGCTCGATGCTCCCTTCGGGGCGAGCGGGCCTTGCATGCATGAGGCCCTGTTCAGCGACCGCGGCTTTGGCGGGGGGCTCAGCACGCTCGATCTCGCCAAAGGCCTGATCGACGAGGGCTTCCACCCGATGACCATGTATTTCCCGCTGGTCGTGCATGGCGCGATGCTGATCGAGCCGACGGAAACCGAGAGCAAGGCGGCGCTGGATCAGTTCATCGGGGCGATGCGCTCGATCGCGGAGCGCGCAAAGGCGGGCGACCAGTCGCTGAAGGGCGCGCCCCATAACGCGCCGCGCCGCCGCCTCGACGAGACGCTGGCGGCAAGAAAGCCGGTTTTGGTTTATCGGGAGCCGATCCAGGCCGAAGCGGCGGAGTGATCCAAGGGGGCAGACGTGACGCAACGGTACGACAATTTCACCGATGCCGCCTTCGCCTTTGCCGTCACGCTGCTGGTGATCGGCGGCACGGGAGCGCCCTCCAACTTCGGGCAGTTGGTTCGCGCGCTCGGCGACATCCCCGCCTTCGCAATCGGCTTTTCGATCATCGTGCTGTTCTGGCTCGGCCATGTTCGTTGGCGACGATTGCGCGGCGAAGGCGACATTCGCTCAATCTGGCTTACTTTGCTGCTCGTTTTCCTGGTTCTGATCTATGTTCAGCCGCTACGCGCGATGGCGGCCGCGGCGGGCATCTTCTTCACTGGGCAGGGAAGCGGCTTCCGCGGCGATTTAGCGGGAATGTTCGCGGTCTACGGCACCGGCTTCGTCGCAATGTCCTTTACGATGGCCGCGCTCTTCTCCGAGGCGTTGCGCGATCCTGACCTGGACAGAGCGGGCCGGGCAAGCGCGCTCGGGGAGCGGGCCGTCTGGCTTATCCTGGCAGTCACCGGGCTGATCTCGATCCTGATATCGACCACGCCCTATGGAGTGTGGGCGGCGATGGTCTACGCGACCCTGCCGATCAGCATCGGCCTGTTCAGCGCCCGCCACGACTGGACTGGCGAGCGGACTACGGCAACCCCGGTGGTCGAGTGAAGCGCAACGCTCCCGCTACCGAACGGAACCGCGACCCGATCGCGGCGGTGCTGCGCGAAGCGCTGCCGGCGCGGGGGCTCGTTCTGGAGGTCGCAAGCGGGACCGGGCAGCATGCGGCCTATTTCGCCCGGCTGTTCCCGGCGCTCGACTGGCAGCCGAGCGATCCTGACCCGGTTGCGCTGACCTCTATAGAGGCCTGGGCTGCCGACTCCAGCTTGCCCAACTTGCGCGAACCGATCGAGCTCGACGCGGCGGGAACATGGCCGATCGAGCGTGCCGAGGCCGTTTTGTGCATCAACATGGTCCATATCAGCTCATGGGCGGCGACGCTGGGTCTGCTGGCCGGCGCCGCCCGGCTGCTACCGCAAGGTGGGCCGCTAATCCTCTACGGACCTTATCGCGGAAGCGGCGTGGACACGGCAGAGAGCAACGAGGCGTTCGACCGCTCGCTCAAGGCTCGCAACCCGGCGTGGGGATTGCGAGACCTTGGCGAAGTGACCGCCGCTGCTGAAGCGCGAGGCCTCTTGCTTGAACGACTGGTCGAAATGCCGGCCAACAATCTGTCGCTGGTTTTCAGGGCAACCTGATTGCCGGCTGTTGACGAGTTCAGGTGGAGTTGCCCTGGTTGAACCTCGGCAGATTCGCCTGCTCCGGCTTGTCGCTGTCGCGGACGCGAGTGACGCTGCCGTCGCCGACTTCCTGCTTGAGCTCGTCGCGAGTGCCGATGTCCCGGCTGATATTGTGACCGGCCGAGCCGCCCTGCGAAGGCGCGCCCTCCATCGAATCGATCAGTTCGCTGTCATCGTGGCGCTTGGCGGTCTCGGCCCGCTCCTGGCCGCGGTTGTTCTCGTCGTGCATGAACTGGCTCCTTCGGGTGGAAGAATGAAGGAGGCGGGAGCCTGTTCCGCGGCTAGCGGACGGTTTCGGCCGCTTCGGCTTCCGGACGCGCGCTGGCGAGCCGGATGCAAAGCGCGACCCAGAACAAGGCAAAGGCCCAACCCCCGATTACGTCGCTCGGCCAGTGAACGCCCAGAACGAGGCGGCTGAGGCCGACCAGTAGCGCGAGGGTCAAGCCGATCACCACCGCCATGGTTCGGCGCCGCTGGACCACCGGGACGAGCAAGGCGATGGCGAGAAAGGTGATCATCGAGTTGGCGGCGTGGGCGCTTGGAAAGCCGAGCGATTCGGCCGGGGCGAGAAAGCCGGACGCGGGAGGACGCGGCGCGGCGATCAGCAGCTTCTGGAGTTCCACCAGCAATCGCCCGCCAAACAGGATGAACAGGAGCAGCGCGGCCCGCCGGCGGCGCTTGAAAGCCAGGGTGATGAAAGCGGCGAGGCCCGCCACCGTCAGGAAGATCCAGCCGCCGAGTTCGGTGAAGAGACGGGCGTTGCGGGCGAGGACCGGGCTCTCGCCGGCACGGAACCAGGCAAGCACCGCCGGGTCCCAGCCGCCTGCCGAGCCATTGGTCAGGAGCGCGAACAGCCACGCCAGAATGGCTGCGCTCGAGGCGATGGCGAAGCGGGCGCGGGCGAGTCTCATGTGGGGAGCAGCCGGTCGAATTGGTGGGCCCGCCGGGACTCGAACCCGGAACCTCTCGATTAAAAGTCGCTTGCTCTACCGATTGAGCTACGGGCCCGTGAGGCTGCCACCTAGGTGCCGGGGGAGCGAGGGTCAACCGGGCGGGGATGCGCCTGCCGGCTGAGCAGCTGGCGGACGGTCAGGCTCGTGACGGGGTCTCGCCAGAGCGGGGCCACCTCGGCGAGCGGCTCCAGCACGAAGCGGCGCTTTCGAAAGGCGGAATGCGGCACCTCGATCGCGCTGTCGCGCCAGCGTCCGCCCGACCAGAGGATGATGTCCAGGTCGAGTATGCGCGGACCCCAGCGCCGGCCCGGGCGCCGGCCGAACTCCGCTTCCACCGCCTTGAGCCGGGCAAGCAGGGCAGGGGGCGGCAGCTCGCTTCTGACGATCGCAACCGCATTGGCGAAGCTGCGCCCGGCCGGGCCGAGCGCGGGGGTGGCGCGAACCTGCGACAGCCGCTCCGACCCGATTGCCACGGCGGCGGCGCGCACGGCTGCGGCTGGCGATCCCCAGCGGCTCCGCCGGTTCGATCCGAGAGCGATGGCATAGGTTGTCCTTCCCATCAGGCTCCGACTAGGGCGGGTCACAACGAAACGAAACCGCTCATCCTGAGGAGGGACTGAGCCTGGCGAAGGCCCGTCTCGAAGGACGGGTGCCGTGCGGTCCTTCGAGACGCCGCTTCGACTTCGCTCAGCGGCTCCTCAGGATGAGCGTGGAATGGACGTCAGCGTGTCATGGTCTCTTCTCCCGTTCCCGACGTCGAGCCCCCGCGCGATTGCCCGCTCTGCCCGCGCCTGGTCGCCTTTCGGGAGGGGCTCAGGGCCGAGCATCCGGACTGGTGGAACGCGCCGGTGCCGGTGTTCGGCGATCCGGACGCGTGGCTCGGCATCGTCGGCCTTGCCCCCGGCATGCACGGCGCCAACCGGACCGGCCGCGCCTTTACGGGCGATCATGCCGGCATCCTGCTCTACGAGACCCTGCTCAGGTTCGGCCTTGCCGAGGGCCGGTACGAGCAGCGGGCGGACGACGAGTTGCGACTAAAGGGCGTCGCGATCATCAACTCGGTGCGCTGTCTGCCGCCGCAGAACAAGCCCACGCCGCAGGAAGCCGCGACTTGCCGCCGCTTCTACTCGGCTGCTCTGGAGGCGCTCCCAAAGGTCCGTATCCTCATCGCGCTCGGCGCAATCGCCCACGGCTCGGCGGTTCGGACCGCTGGGGGCATCCAGTCACGCTGCAAGTTCAGTCACCTAGCCGAGCACCGCCTCGCCGACGGCCGCATCCTCATCGATAGCTACCATTGCTCGCGCTACAATCAGAACACTGGCGTGCTTACCGCCGACATGTTCGAAGCCGTGTTCGCGCGGGCGCTGGAGCTACGCGGGTCAGAGGTCTTGAGCTAGACGCCCATATAGCTCCGGCCGACGGTCGCGGAAGAAGCCGAAAGCGGCGCGGTGGCGGCGCGCCTGAGCCAAGTCGAGGGTGGCGGTAAGGACGCCCGTCTCGGTCGCCCCAAACTCCGCCAGCATGTCGCCACGTTCGTCGCAGATGAAGCTGTGGCCGTAGAAGCGCTGGTCGCCTTCGATGCCGATCCGGTTGGCGGCGACCACCGGCACGACGTTGGATACGGCATGGCCGATCATGGCGCGGCGCCACATGCGGCTGGTGTCGAGGTCGGGATCGTGCGGCTCGGTCCCGATCGCGGTCGGGAAGAGCAGGATCTCGGCGCCTTCCAGCATCAGGGTGCGTGCCGTCTCGGGATACCATTGATCCCAGCACACGGCCGGGCCGACCGTGCCGTAGGCCGTGCGGAAGGTCTTGAAGCCGGTATTGCCGGGCCGGAAGTAGAATTTCTCCGAATAGCCGGGGCCGTCCGGAATGTGGCTTTTGCGATAGACGCCCATGATCGCGCCGGCATCGTCGATCATCGCGAGGCTGTTATAATGATGATGCCCGTCGGCTTCGAAGAAGCTGGTCGGGATGTAGACCTTGAGCTCCGCGGCGAGCGACTGCATCGCCTGCACCGCGGGATGATCGGGGGCGGGCAGGGCGCGGCCGAAATGCGCCTCGTCCTGGGTGCGGCAGAAATAATGCCCTTCGAACAACTCGGGCGGGAGGATGAGCTTGGCGCCGTCGCCCGCGGCCTCGCGCACGAGTTCGGAGACGGCGGCGATATTCTCCCCGACATCGTCGCTGAACGCGAGCTGCAGTGCGGCGACTGTGACTTGTGACATGATCTTCCTTCAGGCCGGCATCTGCTGGCTGATGCAGTGGAAGCTGCCGCCCCCGGTCAGCACGTGATCCGCCCTGATCCCGATCGCGCGCCGGTCCGGGAACAAGGCCCCAATCGCTCCCACCGCCGCATCGTCGTTCGCCGCTCCATAGACCGGTACGACCACCGCCGCATTGCCGATGTAGAAGTTCATGTAGGAAGCCGGGACGATCTCGCCATCCCGCTCCACCCGGCCGGGCGAGGGAAGAGGGACCACCTCCAGCCCGAACGCCTCGGCGCGGGCTCGTGCGTCCACATAGATGGCCGCGTTCGGGTCCTCGGGTCCGGCCGGCTCAGGGACGGCGAGGCGGCCCTCGCCGACAAAGCGGGCGAGGTTGTCGACATGCCCGTCCGTGTGGTCGTTGAGCAGCCCTTCGCCCAGCCACAGGATACGGCTTGCGCCGAGATCCTCATGGAGACGCGCCTCCACGCCATGGCGGTCGAGGCCGGGATTTCGGTTGGGATTGAGCAGGCACTGCTCGGTGGTGACGAGGAGCCCCGTTCCGTCGGCGTCGATCGCGCCGCCTTCCAATATCCAGTCGTGCCGGACCGCCTCCAGATCAGCCGTCTCGGCAAGACGAAGCCCGATCGTGTCGTCACCCTCGAGGTCGTATTTGCCGCCCCAACCGTTGAAGCGGAAGTTGGCCGCCGTGAGCAGCCCGCGCGCTTTCAGGATGATTGGACCGGTGTCGCGCAGCCAGATGTCCCCAAACATCTCCTGCACCACCCTCGCCCACGGCGCCATCGCCTGAGCAGCCCTGGCCGAAGCAGGATCGGCCGCGACTAGTCGCACCTCTTCGCCTGCGCCATCGGCATGGACCGCGCGCGCAAATGCGATCACTTCCTCCCGCGCCGGATTGAGATCGCCCTCCCACAGGTCGGCATGGCTCGGAAAACCGATCCAAATCCACCGGTGGAGCGCCCATTCAGGCGGCTGGCTTCCTCTGCTCATCGTCGACGGCCTTTGCAGGACGGGCTCTCCCGCGCAAGCTGGCGCTCGCTTGCAAACCGGGCAACAATTGGGCGCTAAGTACTTGGAGGGGGAACAATGTTTGCACGTTTTCTGGCGGGCGCCTCGGCATGGGCGTTGCTGGGCGGGATGGCCGCGCCTGCGGGTGATCCTGCGGACATATTCGGGGCGCGCGAAAGCGTCGAGCAGATCAGCTTGTCCCCCGACGGGACGAAAGTGGCTTACCTAGCCCCGCTCGCGGGCCAGGGATCGGCCGTCTACACCGTCAGCCTTGCCGGTGGCGAGCCGAAGCTTGCTGCCTCCGTCGATGGCAAGCCACAGCGGCTGGACCGTTGCTACTGGGTCTCGAACGACCGCCTCGCCTGCCGGGTGCATGCGGTGCTGAAGGTCGAAGAGGTGACGCCCGTTTCCCGGATGGTGGCGTTCGATGCCGACGGCAAGAACTTCAAGCTGCTGAGCCAGCAGGACAGTGTCGATCAGCGGTACGCCAACCTTTATGGCGGCGGGATTGTCGATCTGCTCCCGGCAGAGGACGGCGCGCTGCTTATGGATCGCTGGTTCGTGCCTGATTCATCGAGCACGAGGCTGAGCAAGAAGCAGGAGGGCTACGGCGTGGTGCGGGTCGATACCCGCACGCTCGCCACCAGAGTTGTCGAGGATCCAACTCGCCACGGCGTGGAGTATCTCTCCGACGGGACCGGCCGCGTGCGCATCATGGGCACGCAACCGCCGGCGGGTGCGACCGGCTATGCGGGCCAGAAGGTCGTCTACTTCTACCGCCCGACAGGATCAGATCGCTGGCAGCCGTTCAGCGAGTATGACGTGCTCGGTGGGACGGGGCTCAATCCCTACGCGATCGATCCCAAGCTCAACGCAGCCTATGCGCTGAAAAAAGAAGGCGGGCGCCAGGCGCTTTATCGCGTCGCACTGGACGGCTCGATGCGCCAAGAGCCAGTGTTCGCTCATCCTCAGGTCGATGTCGATGAGGTGCTGCGGATCGGCCGCACCCGCCGGCCGGTCGGCGCGGGGTTTGCGACCGAGAAGCGCGAAGCCGTGTTCTTCGATCCCGAGCTCAAGAAGCTTTCCGCCGCGCTCGCCAAGAGCCTGCCCAACCTGCCGCTGATCCGTTTCGTCGACGCCAGCGTGGACGAGAACAAGCTGTTGCTTTGGGCCGGCAGCGACACCGATCCCGGGCGCTACTTCATCTACGACAAAGCCGCACGCCAGCTGAGCGAGGTGCTAGCCGTGCGGCCGCAACTGGAAGGCGTCGCGCTTGCGCCGGTCAAGGCGGTGAGCGTCCGGGCGGCGGACGGAACGGCGATCCCGGCCTACCTCACGCTCCCGGCGAACCGGCCGAGCAAAGGCTTGCCGGCTATCGTCATGCCCCATGGGGGGCCGAGCGCGCGCGACGAGTGGGGCTTCGACTGGCTTGCCCAGTTTTTCGCCGCCAAAGGCTATGCGGTGCTGCAGCCGAACTACCGGGGCTCGTCCGGATATGGCGATGCCTGGTTCCAGAAGAACGGCTTCCAATCGTGGCAGATGGCGATCGGAGACGTCAACGATGCGGGGCGATGGCTGGTGGCGGAGGGGATCGCCGACGCGGCCAAGCTGGCCAGCGTGGGCTGGTCCTACGGCGGTTATGCAGCGCTCCAATCCGGCGTCGCCGACCCCGATCTGTTCAAGGCCGTGGTGGCGATCGCCCCGGTTACCGACCTGCCATTGCTGAAGGAGGAGTCGCGGGGCTGGGCAAACCATATGATCGCTGGGAGGTTCATCGGTTCCGGCCCGCACCTCAGCGCAGGATCCCCAGCGCAGAACGCAGCTCGCATCAAGGCGCCGGTGCTGCTCTTTCATGGCGACCTCGACCGCAATGTCGGCATCGGCCAATCCCGCCGCATGGCCGACGAGCTGCGCGATTCGGGCAAGAAGGCTGAGTTGGTGGTCTACCCTCGGCTCGATCATTACCTGGAAGACAGCGCCGCCCGCGCCGACATGCTGCGGCGGAGCGACGCATTCTTGCGGGCCTCGTTGAAGCTCTAAGAGACCGCCCCGTTTCGGCTAGGCGGGAGAGACTATCGCAATAGATCAGGGCGGTGCCGCTATCCGGTGGCACCGCTGCGCGAACGGTCGCGGATCGCGCGGAACTCGTCGCCTGGCGCCCACTTCGGCCAGGCGTCGCTTTGGGCTAGAGCACGGCCGACCGCATAGTAGACCTGCGCGTCGCGGAGAGCGCCCGACCAATCCCAGCCTGGATTGAATTCGTCGGCTGGGCCGTGATAGCGATTCTTCTCGTAATCTTCCGCGTAGGCCGCTCCGGCGGCTTTGCCGCCCTTCACCAGATCGTCGCCGCCGTCGAAGTACAGCATCGGCACGCCGTACTTGGCGAAACTGAAATGGTCGGAGCGGTAGTAGAAGCCCTTTTCCGGGGTCGGCTCGGCCGTGGCAACGCGGCCCTGAGCCGCCAGCGCCCGTTCCAGAAAGCCGTCGAGCTCGGACTTGCCTTTGCCGACCACCACCACGTTGCGGGCGGGCGGAGCGAGTTGCATGGCGTCGATGTTGACGCCTCCGACCGTCCTGGCGTGCGGGAAAACGGGATTGCTGCCGTAGTAGGCGCTGCCGAGCAGACCTGATTCCTCGGCGGTGACAGCGAGAAAAACCTGTGTTCGCGGCGTCGGCCCGGCCTTTGCGTTGGCTTGGGCTAGCGCGACCAAAGCTGCCGTCCCGGTCGCATTGTCGATCGCGCCGTTGCAGATGTCGTCACCATCCGGCGCCTTCTCGCAGCGCCCGAGATGATCCCAATGGGCGGTGTAGAGGACATATTCGTCGGCCCGGCTCGTGCCGGGCAAGATGCCGATGACATTCTTGGAGGAGTGCTTCCGGACATTCATGTCAAAGCTCACCGACGCTTTGACGCCGCCGAGCGGGACGGCCTTGAAGCCTTTCACCTTCGCTGCGGCGGCGAGGCGGGCGAAATCCTGGCCCCCGCTGGCGAACAGCGCCCTGGCCTGGTCGAGCCCGATCCAGCCCACCGCCTGGCTGTGATCCATGTGGCCGTTTGCGGCGTCCGCGACCTGCTGCGCGCCGGTCCAGCTCGACTGGACGACGTTCCAGCCATAAGCGGCGGGCTCGGTCTGGTGGACGATCAAAGCCGCGGCCGCGCCTTGGCGCGCAGCTTCCTCATATTTGTAGGTCCAGCGGCCGTAATAGGTCATGGCGCGGCCGCCGAATGGGCCCTCGAGGTTCTTCGTCTCCCAGTCGGGATCGTTGATCAGGATGACGACCGTCTTTCCCTTCACGTCGAGGCCCGCATAGTCGTTCCAGCCGCGCTCGGGCGCATTGATGCCATAGCCGACGAACACGACTTCGCTGTCCTTGAGGTCGATGCGCGGCGTCACGCGATTGGTGCCGACCACCATCTGCGGTCCGTAGGCGAGGCTCAGCGGAGCCTTGCCGCCAGTGAAGCTGAGCGGGCTCACATTCTGGGCGGTGAGCTCGACGAGCGGCACATCCTGGAACCAGCTGCCCTCATTCCCCGGTTTCAGCCCGGCCGCCTGGAACCGCTCGACCAGATAAGCGAGCGTCTTCGCCTCGCCCGGCGAGCCCGGCTCGCGCCCTTCGAATTCGTCGGAGGACAGTCGCTCCGTCACCGTCCTGAGGGTATCCAGCGAGATGACCGGGTTGGCAGATGCGCTGGCTGCTGACTCTCCCTTGTCGGCCGCGCCGCAGGCGGCGAGCATCAGAGCAATACCGAAACTCATGAATGTCCGAACGGACATAAGCCACTCTCCTCAAGGGGTGGCGTTCTGTGGCAGCAAGGTATTGGGCGTGCAAGCACCGCGCAGGAGCCTGCCGAGACGAAAAAGGCGGCCCCACAGGAGCCGCCTCTTTGCTTGACCAGGCAGGCAGAACTTAGCGCGAGTAGAACTCGACCACCAGGTTCGGCTCCATCTTCACCGGATAGGGCACTTCGTCGAGCGTCGGCACGCGGGTGAAGGTAACCTTCGCCGCGCCGTCAGGGACGACGTAATCTGGGATGTCGCGCTCGGCGAGGC
>NZ_DASVTH010000004.1:0-22922 GCF_036387615.1 Allosphingosinicella sp. | reverse complement strand
GCCCGAATAGGCGCCCGTGGGAGTCGCGTCGCTGATCGAGAAGCTGCCGCCGATGTCCAGGCTGGCCGTGCCGGAGGAGCCCAGCGCGTTGCTAAGGGTGAGATTACCCCCCGGGTTGCGGGCCAGAGTGACCGGCAGCGCTGGCGCTCCGGTCATGGCAAGGTTGAAAGTGGCGGGCATGGTAACGGAGACGGTCTCACCCCCTTCACCTGTGACGGTGTAACGAGCACGGCTCGTGGTTCCCCGAAGAACAACCGCGCTACCCGTGGCGCTGACGGTGTCGGAGCCGATGCCGATGGAGATTAGGCTGGAGCCGCTGGTCGGACGCACAAGCGTGCCGAACGCGAGTGCGTTGTTCTGGCTGATCGTGACCGGCTGGATGATGGTCGTGGTGCCAGTCGTGGTGGCCGCGCTGGACTGACCGAATGCGGGTGAAGCCAGGCCCGTGAGCATCGCCAGCACAGCTGCGGATTTCGTGAAGAGCTTCATCTTGTCGATCCTCGAAAAATGGCTCGGCCACCCCGTGCTGCCGGCTTCCAAGTCGAGGCGAAATACGGCTAACGAGTAAATAAGTAATTAATAACTAGGAATTCAAAGAGTTAGACCGAAGCATGAGCGAAGTTGTGGCTCATAGTGGACCTGTCGGGCTTTCTGAGGAGGCTTCCCGCCAGGGGCGATTCGGATGCGCTCAAGAGACCTGACGTGCCGTCGCAGAGCCGGACACAATGTGCTCAAGCGGGGCCGGCCAGCGGCAACGACTGCGTTTGGAGCACACCTGCCCGACTTGGGCGCCCAAGAACGAGAGGCGGCTCCCGAGCGCTGACCGCCCAACTCTTGGCTCGTCCGGATACCTGCGCGCAGCCGGACACGATCAGCCGGACGCACCGAGGCCGAACTGACTGATCCTAGGCTGAAACGCTGGCCGGGTAAGGAGCTGCGCCCTGCCCAAGAGGCAAGCCGTGCAGGCATCCTCTTCTCCGTACGTTTTCCGTATTCCGGAAAGCAGGAGCAGGTGAGTCATTGAAATGATGGTGGAGCCGAGGGGGATCGAACCCCTGACCTCTGCAATGCCATTGCAGCGCTCTCCCAGCTGAGCTACGGCCCCAAACCCTCTTCCGCCTGGGCCGCGGAAGGGTTGCAAGGGCGGCCTCTATGCGATGCCGCGACCCTTGCCAAGCGGTTTAGATTTCCTCGTCTTCGCCAGCCGCGCCGGGCACGCCGATATCGTCGTCGCCGCCAATGTCGACCTCGTCGTCCGGATTCTCTTCGGCATCCTCGTCGATCTCGATCTCTTCCGCGGCGAGATCCGCATCCGCCTCGACGTCGACCACAGCCTCCTTCTTGGGCGCGTCATACGGCATCGGCTGCTTGGATTTGAGCACGGGCTCAGGCTCCCAATGCACGCCGCAGTTGATGCAGGTGACCGGATCGCTCTTTCCCAGGTCGTAGAAGCGCGTGCCACATTTCGGGCAGCTGCGCTTGGTGCCCCATTCCGCTTTCACCATCGGTGAGAGAGCCTTTCTGCATATCGATAAAAGAAGGGCGGCCGAGCCCTCGCGGACGGCCGCTGATCGGCGGGCGCATTGCCACACGGCTTCGCCGCTGTCAAAAGCCACGCCGCAATGATCGCGGGCCCTCGCCAGCCGATGCGCTTCGCCGCTTGCGGTCCGCTCCGGGGCGTTGCTGCGGTGCCTGGAGACAAGTCTATCTCCCACCGTGCCCTGATCATCGCGTCAGTGGCCGACGGGCGCAGCTCTATCGCAGGTCTGTCCGACGGCGCGGATCTCCTTTCTACTGCGGGAGCGCTGCGCGCGCTCGGCGCCTCGATCGCGCAGAACGGAAAGGAGTGGATAGTCGACGGCGTCGGCCCCGCCGGTCTTCGATCGCCCGAGGGCGTGCTCGACATGGGTAACAGCGGCACGTCGGCGCGGTTGCTCATGGGCCTCGTTGCAAGCCACCCCATCGAGGCTTCCTTCACGGGCGATGCTTCGTTGCGCACGCGCCCGATGGACAGGGTCATCGGGCCCCTGCGCCGCATGGGCGCGCTGGTGAATGCCGAGCCGGGCGACAGGCTGCCGCTCACGCTGCGTGGAGCGGCTCGGCCGCAGCCGGTTCGCCATGAAACGCGCATCGCTTCGGCCCAGGTCAAGTCGGCGCTGCTGCTGGCTGCGCTCAACACGCCCGGCGAAACGGCAGTCGCCGAAGCGGTTCCCACCCGCAACCATACCGAACTGATGCTGCGCCATTTCGGCGCGCCGGTTCGGATCGATCTGCACGGAACAGGTGTGCGCGTCGGGATCACGGGCCCGATCAGCGTCGAGCCACGGCAGGTGCGGATTCTCGGTGACTTCTCGGCCGCGGCTTTCCTCCTCGTCGCGGCATTGATCGTGCCCGGCTCCGAGGTGCGCGTGGAGGCGCTGGTCCTCAATCCGATGCGTACCGGCCTCTTCACATTGCTGCGGCGAATGGGCGCGGATCTTTCGATGGAGGTAAGCGGCGAGATGCAGGGCGAACCGATCGGCGCGGTGACGGCGCGTCATTCGCGTCTGGTCGGCGGTTCGTTCTTCACCGGGCCGTCCGCGCCGATGCTGATTGCAAGCGCAATTGACGAATTCCCGATCTTCTTCATCGCCGCGGCGTTCGCAAGTGGTGGGACCGAAGTGACCGGCCTGTCCGAACTCCGGGTCAAGGAGTCCGACCGCATCAGCGCCATGGCCGCAGGCCTGCGCGCGATTGGCGCAAACGTCGAGGAGCGCGGCGATGGCCTTGCCATTGCCGGCAGCGGCGGGGACGCGCTCGCGGGTGGAGCGACGATCGACCCTGGCCTGGATCATCGTGTCGCGATGGCCTTCGCCGTCGCTGGCCTTCATTGCCGCGAGCCGGTAACGATCGCCGACATGAGCCCCGTCCGGACCAGCTTTCCCGGCTTCGCCCGCGCCTTGGCCGAGATCGGCGCCAATCCGGAGGAGATCGGGTCGTGCTGATCGAACGCCGCTCGGTGCTGGCAATGCTCGGAGCGGCGGCGCTGGCTCCGCCGATCTGGGCGCGCGGCCGGGCTTCCTACCCCGCGCCGGATCGGGAGCTGATGGTGCCCGTGCGGGGCGGCCGCGTCTATGTCCGCGTCAACGGTGATCTCGCCAGCCCGCGTCCGCCGATCATCCTCGCGCATGGCGGCCCCGGCGGCACGCATGGCGGCTTGCTGGATGCGCTCGCCCTGGCCGACGAGCGCGCCGTCATCCTCTACGACCAGCTCGACAGCGGCCGTTCGGACCAGCCGAACGATCCGGCCAACTGGACGGTCAAGCGGTTCACCGACGAACTCGAGCTGATTCGCTCCGCGCTGCGGGTGCCGCGCTGGCATGTCGGCGGGCATAGCTGGGGCGGGACCATCGCGCTCGAATATAGCGCGCGCCGCCCGGCCGCGCTGGCCGGCCTCGTACTCGCCAGCCCCTTGGTCTCGACCCGCAGCTGGCTGGCCGACGCGAATGCGCTGCGCAAGCAGCTCCCGGCCTCGATCCAAGCCACGCTGGCGCGCTGCGAAGCGCGACGGCCGCCTCCGGAGAGGACCTGCGAAACCGCGACGGAGGCCTTCTACGAGCAGTTCAACCGCCGTGAACCGCCGAGCGATGCCCTGATCGCCTATCGCAGCCACTCCGGAGCTGGCTTCAACCCGCGCCTCTATCAAACGATGTGGGGTAAGACGGAGTTCGTCTCGACCGGCACCCTCAGGACTTATGACGGCGAGCCGCTGCTCGCGCGGATCCAGGGCCCGAAGACCCTGTTCATCGTCGGCCAGTATGATGAGGCGCGGCCGGTCACCACCGCGACCTTCGCCGCGCGGCTTGCGGGCGCGGAGTTCGCCGTCGTGCCGGGAGCGGCGCACGGCATCTTCTCCGATCGGCCGGCCGAGACGATCGCCATTCTGCGCGCCTGGCTTGCTCGGCAGGACGCCGCATGACGATCATTGCCGTGGACGGGCCCGCGGCGAGCGGCAAGGGCACGATCGCCCGCGCCCTCGCCCGCCATTATGCCCTGCCGCATCTCGACACGGGGCTTCTTTATCGGGCGGTCGCGCTCAACCTTCTGAGGTGGGGCGGCGATCCGGAAAGCGAATTCGCCGCGCTGCGGGCCTGCGACTTCGCCCAGACCGACTTTGCAGACGCCGAGTTGAAGAGCGAAATGGTCGGAGGCGTCGCGTCGCGCATCTCCGCCTATCCGGCAGTCCGCGCAGCCTTGCTGGAGCGCCAGCGCGACTTCGCCACCCAGCCGGGCGGGGCCGTGCTCGACGGGCGGGACATCGGCACGGTGATCGCGCCGGACGCGGATGCGAAGCTGTTCATCACGGCTACTCCGGAGGTCCGAGCGCGCCGTCGGCTGGAAGAACTCCTCAAGCTCGGCCGCACCAGCCACTATGAGGATGTCCTGATCGACATTCGCGCGCGCGACGAGCGCGATGCCAGCCGCGCCGCCGCGCCGTTGCGCAGGGCCCAGGACGCGCAACTGCTCGATACGAGCGAGCTTTCCGTCGAAGCCGCGGTGGCGCAGGCAGTCGCCGCCGTCGAAAGCCGTCTACACGTGGTTGATCACAGGCCGGCAATCTGAAGGAAACCAGCTTGAGCAGCACAGAAATTCGCGAAGCAGCCATCGCCCTATATGATCGCTACACGCATGAAGGCTTGGATCGCCGCACCTTCATGGCCGGACTGACCCGGATTGCCGGGAGCACGGCAGCCGCGACCGCCCTGCTGGCCGGCATCGCCGCCGACCCTGTCGCCGCCGCCATCGTGCCGGCCGACGACAAGAGGGTCCGGGCACGTGAAGTCGCATGGCCGGTCGCCGATGGCCGCGAAATGCGGGGCTACCAGGCGAGCCCTGCGACGGGGTTGGTCCGTGGGGCGCTGGTGGTGATCCACGAAAATCGCGGTCTCAACGATCACATTCGCGACGTGGCCCGGCGCGCGGCCACGGCCGGCTATGTCGCGCTTGCTCCGGACTTCCTGACCGGCCAGGGCGGTACGCCCGCGGATCAGGATGCCGCGCGCAAACTGATCGGCGGGCTGGACCTTGGCGCGACAGTCCAGGATGCGGTCGCCACCTTGGACTGGCTGCGCAAGGGCACCGGAAGGCGCGTCGGCACAGTCGGCTTCTGCTGGGGCGGGGCGATGGTGAACCGCGTCGCGGTCGCGGCCGGCGGCCGGCTCGATGCGGGCGTTGTCTTCTACGGGCCCGGCCCCTCCCCGGCCGAGGCCGCGAAGGTGAGCGCACCGTTGCTGATCCACCTCGCGGAGAAGGATGAACGGGTGAACGGCACCGCCCTGCCCTGGGTCGCCGCGCTGCGCAGCGCAGGCAAGCAGGTCCGCGCGATCAATCATCACGGCGTCGATCACGCGTTCCACAACGATACGTCGACCGAGCGCTACAACGCCAAGGCTGCGACCCGCGCCTGGTCCGAGACGCTCGCTTTCTTCCGAAAGCACCTGGCATGAATAGGGCCCGGCGTCGCCGCCGGGCCCTTCAATCTTCAAGCCTGCTGCTGCCGCTTAGTCGCGGCTGCCCATGAAGCTCAGCAGGAACTGGAACATGTTGATGAAGTCCAGATAGAGCGTCAGCGCGCCCAGGATCGCCGACTTGCCGAGCATGTCCGAACCCTGGACCTGGAAGTAGATGCTCTTGATCTTCTGCGTGTCATAGGCGGTCAGGCCCGCAAACAGCAACACGCCGATGAAGCTGATCACCAGGCTCATCGTGTCCGAGCGGATGAACACATTCGCGATCATCGCCACAACCAACCCGACCAGGCCCATGATCAGGAACGTGCCGAACGCCGACAGGTCCTTCTTGGTCGTGTAGCCCCACAGGCTGAGCGACACGAATGCAGCGGCGGTCGCAAAGAAGGTCGCGGCGATCGACGTGCCGGTGTAGACCAGCGGGATCACCGACATCGAGACGCCCATGAGGGTCGCGAACACCCAGTAAAATGCCTGCACCCCGCCGGTGGACATCTTGTTCACCCGAGCGGCGAGGAAGAACACCATCAGCAGCGGCGCGAAGATGATCACATAGCGCAAGATGCCGCCGCCGGACCAAAGAGCCTGTGCGGTGCCGGTGTAGAACAGTCCGTACGCGACGATGCCGGTCCACAGCACGCCGGACGCCATGTAGTTGTAAACAGACAGCATATAGGACCGCAGGCCTGCGTCGAAGGCAACGCCTTCGCGCCCGACCCCCGCCGCAGCAGCGGGCCGCGCTGCGGTCGCTCGCGGGTCAAATCCATTTGCCATTTCAAAGGTCTCCTTAGCGGCACCCCTGCCGTTAGACTGCAATATCGTTCTTCTGTGCGCCGCTTTCAAGCGAAACCGGACGAGGCCATCCGGCCAAACCCACGAGAAACCGCCAATCCCGAGCAGGACCGAGAGTCGAGCCTCGCCGGATGACGAGATTGATGCTTCCTGCTAGCGCGCCGCCATGCACCGACTGTTCGTTGCCATCCCTCCTCCGCCAATGCTTCTCGATCAGTTGCTGGACATGATGGAGGGCATTCAGAATGCCCGCTGGCAGAACGAGGAGCAGCTCCACGTCACCCTTCGGTTCATCGGCGAAGTGGATCGGCACGCAGCCGAGGACGTGGCGGTCGCGCTGGGCGCAGTTCGCGCCGCGCCGTTCGAGATCTGCTTGTCCAGCGTCGGCACTTTCCTGAGAGGCGGGAAGGGCACGCTCTGGGCCGGGCTGACGCCACCAGATGCGCTCAAGTCCTTGCACAAGAAGATCGACCAGGCGTGCCTGCGCGCCGGGATCGCCGCCGACACGAGGGCGTACCACCCCCACATCACGCTCGCCCGGATCGGCAGGGAAACCGGGCCGCTCGAGCCTTTCCTCGAGCGCTGGGCCGCTCTGTCCAGCCAGGCTTTCCCGGTCGACAGCATCCGGCTTTATGAAAGCCACCTCAGTTCTGACGGCGCTAGCTACACGACCGTGGCGGGCTATGCGCTTGGCTGACCTTTCAAGTGCCAAGCTCGGCAAGCAGCCGGTCGACCATCCCCGCATAGCTTGCACCGAACAGCCGGAGATGAACCAGCGCCGGAAACAGCTGGTAAGCTGACCGTCGAACCTCCCAGCCCGGTTCGAGGCTGCCATAAGATTCCCAGAAGCTGTCGCCGGGAGTGTCGAACAAGGTCAGCATAGCAAGATCCACCTCGGCATGGCCATGGTAGCAAGCCGGGTCGATCAGCGCGGCCAGCCGACCGCCCGCGACCAGGATGTTTCCGGTCCACAAATCGCCGTGCAGAAGAGCCGCGGGTGGCTTGGCCGGAAGAAGATCGTCCAGCATTGCTGCGACCCGCTCCACCCGCTCCCGCCAGGGCCGATCGAGCACGGACGCAGTTGCGATGAGCCGTCGCTCCGCCCAGAACCGTGGCCAGCTCGGCGTTTCACGGTTGTCCAGCGCGACGCTGCCGAGCGCATAGTCCACCGGCCAGCCGAAGCCTTCACCGAGATGCTCATGGAGTTGCCGAAGCGCCTCGCCGATGCTGGCCCAGGCCTTGGGGCTGAACACCCCGTCATTCTCGACGCGTTCGAGAAGGAGCACATCCTGGTGCTCGCCTTCGACGGGAGCTGTCGGCACGCCGATGCTCGCCAGCAGGCGGAGCATGGCGGCTTCGGTGCTCACTCCGGGGCCGCCTTTAGCGACGGTGCATCGGCCGTCGGGTCTCCGGAACAGCAGCACTTCGGAAAGATCGCCGCCGGCAAGCCTCTCCAGGTGCTCCTTCCCAACGCCGACCAGTTCGGCAACCCGCTGCGCGAAAGCGGTCACTGGCTCGGTGCGGCTCCGTCCCGCTTCGCGAGAAGAGCGCGGGCAAGCCCCCGCGCGCCGGCCGCCACATCCGCCCACGCTGCGTCAAAATGCGTGTCGTGGCCGTAGTACGGATCGGCGACGGCCTGACCCGATCTGCCCTCAACATGGTCGAGCAACAGCGACACGGAGGCGGATCCGTTCGGCGGCCGCATGCGGAGGAGGTCCGCCAAATTCTCGCGATCGAGCGCGACGATATGGTCGAAGCGGCGAAAGTCGTCGGGGCTGACCTGACGTGCTCGGAGCCCGGATATGTCCGCCCCGTTTCGCAGCGCAACCGCGATCGCGCGCGGATCGGGCGGGCGCCCGATATGCCAGTCGCCCGTCCCGGCGCTGTCGACCTCGACTTGAAGCCCTAGCCGCCGCGCCTCGTCTCCAAATGCAGCCTCGGCCAAAGGCGACCGACAGATGTTGCCCAGGCAGACGAACAGCACGGACGGCTCGGCGTGCGACATTGACACCTGCTCGTTTTTGGACCGACATGCGTGGCTAGCCGCCGGTGAGAGCGGGCACAATGGGAGGACCGGGCTTGGCCCATGTTCAGCAAGCGGACGCCAAGCCCTCGATCCGGGTCGGCGCCTATGCCTGGTACGCGCTGTTCGTCTTCGTCCTGGTCTACATCCTGAACTTCATCGATCGCCAGATTCTCTCGATCCTGGTCGGCGACATCAAGCGCGACCTTAACGTCTCCGACGCTCAGATCGGCTTTCTTTACGGGACCGCCTTTGCGGTTTTTTACGCGCTGTTCGGCATCCCGCTGGGGCGGCTTGCGGACAGCTGGTATCGCGGCCGGCTGATGGCGATGGGTCTGGCTTTGTGGTCGTCGATGACGGCCGTGTCAGGCTTTGCCAATAGCTTCGGAATGCTCGCCGCCGCTCGCATCGGCGTCGGCATCGGTGAGGCCAGCGCGTCGCCGGCGGCTTACTCGATGATCTCCGATTATTTTCCCAAGGAACGCCGCGCCACCGCCCTCTCCATCTATTCCAGCGGCCTTTACATTGGCGGCGGCCTCAGCCTTCCGATTGGTGGCTACGTGGTCAGCCGCTGGACCCAGGCCTATCCCGATCCGGCGCTTGCTCCGCTCGGCCTCGCCGGCTGGCAAGCCGCGTTCATCGCCGTCGGCGTTCCCGGCCTGCTGTTGGCTCTCTGGGTGCTCTCCCTCCACGAACCGCAACGCGGCGCGTCCGACGGCCTGCCCCAGCCGATCGTGCGTCCGAACGCCTGGGGTGACTTCGGCCGCGAACTGGCTGCCATCCTCCCGCCGCTGACCTTGCTCACCGCCGCGCGCCTGCCGGGCGAACTTGGCCGCAACCTCGCCGCTTTGGCTATCGTCGCACTTGCCGCCGCAGCCCTGATGTGGCTCACCGGCGACATCCCGCAATGGGCCGCCTACGGCCTCGGCGTCTATGCCGTCTTCTCTTGGATCCAGGCGCTCAAGCATCGCGATCCGCCGACCTATCGGCTGATCTGGGGAACGCCGATCGTCGTTGCCATGGCGATCGCATTCGGCAGCATCTCCTTCGTCACCTACGCGACCAGCTTCTGGATGCCTTATTATGTCGAGCAGACCTTCTACGCGAACGCGCTTGCTCCAGCCGTCTATCTCGACGGCCTGACCGCCAAGGAAGAGGTCGGCGCTATCCTGGGATGGGGCGGCGCCTTTTCAGCCGCGGTCGGCGTCATTCTCGGCGGCTACCTTTCAGATTTATGGCGCCAGCGTGATCCGCGCGGCCGACTGTTCGTCAACATGATCTCGGCAGCCGGCCCGATCCCGCTCGTTGCGTTCATGCTCACCACGACCGACCTTGGCACATTGTACCTGGTTTTTCCGATCGTCCACATGATCGCCTCCGCCTGGGTCGGCGCCGCCGTTGCGACTCTACAGGACGTCGTCTTGCCCCGCATGCGCGGCACCGCCGGCGCGACCTACATTCTTGGCACGACGATGGTGGGTCTCGCGCTTGGTCCCTATTTCGCCGGCAAGATGTCGGTTCTCGCCGCGGACCTCTCGACCGGCATCTTCGCGCTCTATTTCATGCCGCCTCTCACGCTCCTCGCCTTGTGGCAGGTAAGCCGACGCATCGAATGGCTGGAGGCAACCAAGGTCGAGCGCGCTCGCGAAGCCGGGGAAGCGATCTAGGCGCCGGAGCTCGCCTAGCGGAAAACTCCGCACGCGATCCGCGCGCCCGCGTTTCCGGACGGGTCGGTCTGGTAGTCGTCCGCCTGCGCATGGATCACCACTGCGGCGCCGTCGGCATCCAGCAGGGCTCCGGCATCGCCCGACAAGGCCGCCCCGGCGATCACGAATTCCAGGCTGCCTCGCCCATCGGTTCCGACGGAGAGGTTGGGCAGGTCACCCTTGTGCATGCCGGCCGGGTTGTTCTTGCCATGCTGAGCTGCGGTCGGATTCCAATGCGGGCCCGCGCTCGTGAAGTCCGGCGGCGTGCAGGCTCCCGTCGTGTGGACATGGGCTGCGTAGGTCCCCCGCTGCATCCCGGCCGCTTCCAACCGGATCCGGATCCCATTGCCGGACTGGCTTGCTGTTGCCCGGGCGTCGACCTGGCCGGCGCTGTTACGAAGGTCTGCACTTGCCGTTGCCGGGAGTGAAGCGGGCTGGCCCAGCGTCGTTTCGCCTGCTGTGCAACCGGACAACAAGGCGAGCGCGAGCCCCGCCGACGAAATCTTCTGCAGAGCCATTCGACCCTCCTCCTCCAAGGCTGTTCACGCCTGAACGAGTCGGGCTCGAAACGGTTGCCCGGTCACCCGGCGCGTGCTGGCCTGCCGATCCCGAACCAGCGTAAGCCTGCGGCTTCCACATCCTGGGGCGGGTATATGCTTCGCAGGTCTACTAGGATCGGCTGCGCCATGGTGCGTGCAATCCGCTTCAGGTCGAGCGCGCGAAGAACGTCCCACTCGGTGACCAGCACCACGGCGTCGGCGCCTTCGGCCGCGCGGTACGGGTCTGAGAAGAAATCAACATCCGGGAGCAGCGGACGCGCCTGCTCGATCCCTTCCGGATCGTATCCGCGCACCGATGCGCCCGCATCCTGCAGCGCCTGCACGATGCTGATGGACGGCGCATCCCGCATGTCGTCCGTGTTCGGCTTGAACGTGAGGCCGAGCAGCGCGATCGTTTTCCCGCGCGCCTCGCCCCCCAGGGCCTGGATCACCTTGCGCCCCATGGCGCGCTTGCGCAGATCGTTCACCTTCACCACGGACTCAACGATCCGGAGCGGCGCCTGATTGTCCTCCGCCGTTTTCAGGAGCGCGATCGTGTCCTTCGGGAAGCAGGAGCCGCCGTAGCCCGGCCCTGCGTGAAGGAATTTCGGCCCGATCCGGTTATCGAGACCGATCCCGCGCGCGACGTCCTGGACATCGGCGCCAACGGCCTCGCACAGATCGGCGACCTCGTTGATGAAGGTGATCTTGGTCGCGAGGAAGGCGTTCGCCGCATACTTGATCAGTTCCGCGGTGCGCCGGCTCGTGAAGATCAGCGGCGCCTTGTTGAGGTAGAGCGGCCGATAGACCTCCCTCATGATCTCGGCTGCCTCCGGGCTGTCAGTGCCGACCACGATGCGATCCGGCCGCTTGAAGTCGTCGATCGCCGCCCCTTCGCGCAGGAACTCGGGATTGGAGACAACCCAGGCTTTAGCCTCCGGCGCGGTCTCCCGGATGATGCGCTCCACCTCGTCGCCGGTCCCAACCGGCACGGTCGATTTGGTCACCACAACGGCGGGCCCGGTCAGCGCCCGCGCAATCTCCTCCGTGGCGCCCAGGACGTAGCTCAGGTCCGCATGCCCGTCCCCCCGCCGGGAGGGGGTCCCTACGGCGATGAAGATCGCGTCGGCTTCGGCGACACCGGCTGGCAAATCGGTCGTGAAGGCAAGCCGCCCACCCTGCACGTTTCTGGCGACCAGCTGCTCAAGACCCGGTTCGAAGATCGGCATCACGCCGCGTTCGAGCGCCTCGATCTTGGCGCGGTCCTTGTCGACGCAGATGACGTGATGGCCGAAGTCGGAGAAGCAGGCTCCGGATACCAGCCCGACATAGCCGGTCCCGATCATTGCGATACGCATCAAGTCATCCTGTGTGGGTAAGCTCGCCGATTACCGGTGCGGTCTGGCGCTGACAAGAAAAGAGCCGGCCCTTTCGGACCGGCTCTCTCCTTTGTCTTACTCAGTCATAGCACGCCCTGAGCTAGTCGAAGGGTACCACTTTGACCGACAACTTTACATGCCCGAACCCGGACCGAAGTTGATCTCCACGCGCCGGTTCTGCGGCTCGCGGACACCATCGGCGGTTTCGACCAGCGGACGGCTTTCGCCGAACGCCTCGGTGGTCATTGCACCGTCCGCAACACCGCGGCCGGCGAGGTAGGAGCGGACCGCATCGGCGCGGCGCTGCGAGAGCCCCACGTTGTACTGGTCAGAACCCGACTTGTCGGCGTGTCCGGCGAGCACGACCTGAGCCGAACCGGTCTGCTGGTAGGCAGCGGCGGCGTTGTCCAGGATCGCTGCGGCCTGCGGCGTGATGTCCGACCGATCCCAGTCGAAGAACACGATAAACGGGCCCGGAATTGGCGCCTGCACAACCGTCTGGGGCTCAGGCGGAGGCGGAGGCGGCGGAGGTGGCGGCGGAGGTGGCGGAGGAGGCGGAGGAGGCGGCGGCGGAGGCGCGCCGAAGTTGAACACAATGCCGCCCATCAAGCTGTGCGAACGGAAGCGTGAATCGGTCTCCTGGCCGCCGATGTTCGAGCCGGCGCCGCCACCAGCGAGCATGCTGATGTCGTCGACGTTGAAGAAACGGTACTTGACCTGGATGTCGATGTTGTCGGTGACCGCCTGGCGAACGCCGGCGATGACCTGCCATGCGAAGCGGGTATCGCTGTCGTCAAGGAAAGCCGGCTGGTTCGCGAACACGCGTGCATTGTTGAACTCAACCCGCGCGATCCCGACACCGCCGCCGATGAAGCCGCTGATGCCGGAGTCATCGTCGCCGAAGTCCAGCATGCCGTTGACCATGAAGCTCAGCGCGTCGGTATTTCCCGAGGCCTGCGAGGTCGACGGGAACGTTGCACCCTGGCCGGGCAGACGGACCGTGTTCTGAACCTCGTCGAGGTCTGCCTTCTTGTAAGCGACCTCCGCTTCGACACGGAACGACCCAAGGTCGTAGCCGACGAAAACGTCGCCATCGAACCCGTATTCATGATCAATCGTGACGCCATTCTCGGTCGCGCCGATGTTGACCTCGATATCTTCCACGATCATCGGACCTAGGTCGCCACCGACATACCAGGCGCCATCGCGCGCAAGTGCCGGGGTAGCGAGCATGGTGGATGACAGCGCCACTGCAATGGCGAGCTTCCGCATAATCTTCCCCTTTCTTATGCGTCCCAACCGGGACGACCGTGACCTCATTACGGGAACCAGAACTCCTGCGCAAGCGCATCAGGCCCCGCTTATGTTGCCGAAAAGCATCAGTTATCAGAAACTCAACAACCCGGCAGCAAGCGCTCTAACAGCCTCCGTTGCGGCTGGTTTCACGGCAATGTATCGGCCACGTCATTCAAGCAGACCGTGTGACCGCAAGGACACAATCAGCGACGCAATGGCGGTGCGTGCTTCCTGGTCGATTAGCGTACCTCCGGACGGACTCGACACTGCCGGCTGCCGTGACCCGATGACCTGAACTCCGCCGACGTGAACAGCCGAAGCGAGAACTTCCCCGCTCGTCCAATAACTTCCGGTCCAGCGGCGATAAACGGCGGCGGCTTTGTCCCACACGCACATGCCCGGCTGGGGCTTCACGTACCGCCAGCCGCCGCTGGTCCAGACCGCCAGGGAATCGTCCTTGCCGGTCCAGGCGCCAATCGCGTCCGACGCAACCAGCCAGCATTGCCCGGGAGTGGGCGCCGTCGGGGCAACCGCGAGTGGCCCGGCCTCGACGGCTGGATGAAGCGCCGCATCGATGCTTGCCAGCGCCTCGTTGTGGAACAGCTCCTTGCCGGCCTGGCCGGATACAATGAACGGGAGCCCGTATCTTGCGCTTGCTTCGTCCACCGAACCATCTCCCCTAAAGAGCGACCTGACTCGTCGCGTTCCGCGATCGCGCATGCGTCCCGATCTGCGCCACCTCCACCGTGATCGTGCCCGATGCGCCATCGCTCGCTTGCTTGGCCGCAGGATAGAGGTAGCTCGGCTGGTCGACGGTCGCCTGACGTTTGAAGCCGGTTCCCGAAATCGTGACTTCGTAGCGCTCGGTTTCTTCGCCCAGCGGAGCGTCGCTCCCGTCGGCCCAGGCCCAGCCGCTGCGGCTCCGCCGCACCCAGCTGATCGCCATGTCACCGCTTGGGTTCCGGCTGGCCCGCAAATGCGCAGGAGTGGGCGGGCGAAGCGCTTCGCCTGAAATCGGGCGTGCAACCTTCACCCCGTCCGGCCCGTCCTCGAGCCCCGCGGCAACCACTTGCACCTCTCCACCGACCGAGCCTGCAGGCGCATCCAGGGCGAACAGGTTCGCCCGGTCGAGCAGCACGAAATCCTCCCCGGCTTGATGAGTGCCGATGGCCCATTCCGTCCCGAAACGTCCGCGCAAGAGCTTGGACAGCCTGAACCGCCCAGCGCCAAGCGCCTCCGCCGTTCCGAACTGGACAAGCTCCTCTCCGACCAATGCGAGACTCGCGCCGGCCGCGAGCGCGGTGTCGGTCCGCGCCTCGAGCGACATGCCGTCGCTCAGCAGCGCGACCGTCAAGGAACTCTCCCGGTCCAGCAATGCCGCCCCGCTGGCCGGAAGGACAGTTTCAACCGTTCCCATCACTGCCGATCCAGCCGTCTGCCCAAGCTCCTGCCAGCTTGCGCCGCGATCGAAGCTCACCATGAGCGCCGCCCGGCGCCAGCCCGCCTCTACCCCCGAAGCAGCGATCAACAGCTGCGGTCGCACCGCCAGTTGCTCGCCCATCGCGGGAAGTTCGACCACGCGAAGCGTCGTCTGCCCGTGGCGCAGGTCCGCCTCGCCCGTCGCCCGGCCTGCGCTCGCGTCCGCTTGCGCCGGCGCTCCGCCGGGCGTTCGGACCAACTGCAGCCGAACGACCATCTTCTCGAGCAGCCAGCGATCGATCCGCCACAGCCCGGCCTGACCGCCGATCCGCACCAGCGTGCCGGGGCGCAGCCCGGCTCGCCGCCAGGACCGGAAGAGCGTGACGCTCGCCCGGCCCACCCACAATGCCGCCAGCCGCCCTTCAGCCAGGCCTTTGGCGGCGCCGGCGCTGAGCACGACCGGCAGGGCGCGCTCTTCCGCGATCAACGCTGCCCCGCTGCGGAACGCGCGTTGCAGCCCGGTCTGATGATCGCGGGCCGGATCGTGATAAGCCAGGCTCACGCTATTTGCGATCGTGGCGGCCGCGCGGCGAACATGCTCGTCAGGCCCGCCCGCTCCTGACGCCCTGGTCGCGCCTCGCCCGGCTTCGATCATCACGGGAGACCCGGCGGGTGCCGTCAACAGCAGCCGGTCGCCATGCTCGATCAACGAGAGCGGTACGAAACCCGCAAGCTCCTCTATCGCCCCGCGTACGCTATCGCCGCCCGCCGCATAGCCGAGCAGCTCGGGGGTGTTCCCCCCTAGCACCTTCCCGCCGCTCAGAACCTCCGCCACCCTCGCGATGGAGACCGACCCCTCGTCCGCCTCGACCTCGAAGCTCAACGACGGGATCCGGTTGCCATAGTCGGCGAGTTGCAGATCCTCGAACACCGCGTAAGCAAGACCACGATAGGCAGGTGTTTCCGCCTCCGCGGATGCGATCAGCGGATCGACCGCCTGATTGTCGCCGCCAAGGTGCAATCTGAACCTTGTGACCGCCTTGAAATCGCCCGCCGCTCCCCGCAGCAGCTTGCCGTCCGCCCAGATGCGCCGGACGCGACGGATCGGGCGGCCGGAGAGAGCGACCGCGAAAGACGCGGAGTAGCTGTAGTTGACCGTCTTGGGCCGGCCCTTGCCGCCTCCGGACGTCGATCGCCGCTCCTGAAGATCGGTCGACCAGATCACCGTGCCGGCGACGCGCATGGTGCCGAACAGCTTCGGGATCGCCGCACCATAAGAGGAGCCCTGCACGGCAAGGCTTCCCAGCCGCGGACCCTGGCGGGCCTTGGGCGCAAACAGCTTGCTGTCGACAGAAGAGCCGATCGCCGCGCCCACCGCGGCACCGATCGGACCTCCCAGCGCGCTCCCGACAGCCGTGAGAACGATGGTCGCCATCAGCAGAGCCCCTCGAAATCACCAGGAACCCGCCAGCTCCCCAGCACCGGCCATTCGGGCGCGCCGGGGCGTTCAACAACGCGCCTCAGCCCCGCGTCGGCATGCACAAGCCCAGCCTCGGTCACGATTCCGAGATGAAGCTGCTCCGGTCCGGCGCGCATCACCAGCACGTCGCCCGCGCGACAGCCGTCCACCCGAACCAGCCCGGCCGCCTCCAGCTCCTGGCTCAGCCGGCCGAGGTTGCCGCCCCGCAATGCGTAGTCGCTTCTGGCCCGCTCCACTCCGAGTGCGCCCGCGACCAGTCCGACGCAGTCCAGCCCCGTGGCCGGCGATCGGCCCTGCGCGCGAAAGCGCACGCCGACCAGGCTCCGCGCCCGCGCGGCGATCTCATCTCCGGTCATCTTGGGCCTCAGCCGGCTGCGTATCGCGTCAGCAAGTCGATCCCGGGCAGGTGCGGCTCGCCCCGGAAGTTGAGCGCGTTCGCAAAGCGCCCCGTGCACGTGGCGAAGGCTCTGTCACAGCCCTCCGCCATCTCCACCAGATCACCAATGCGCGCCTGCTGGGGCGGCGGTTCACGCAGCGTCAGCCGTGCTCCGGCCGAGGTCAGCACCGGGCTCTCCAGTCCGCTATTGTTGCCTGTAATCCAGCGCAGCCGCCCATAAGCATAGGCGCGGTCTGCACCCGCCTCGCTAAGCTCGAACGTCTCTTCGCCCACGATGGCAGCGATGCGCGCGATCCGAACTCTTCCGGCCATGTCGACACGGCACCGCGCGTCGCCCAGTTCGGCGCGGCATTCGGGCGAGGTTTGCTCCACCACCGGCCGGTCCAGCGCCGCGGTCATTCCCTTCAGCTCCGCCGTGAAACCCTGCCCTGTCAGGCTGATGTCGCCAAGCTCGCCACGGGCAAGCGGCAATTCCTCCGCGCCAGGCTCCTCCCAGTCCACCATGAACAGGAACACGGCCGCCCCATCCCATCGCCCGGCGGCGAGGTCGGCTTCGGTGATCGCGTCACTGGTGAGCGCACCGGATACGTCCAGCGCGCTCGCCTCGAACCCGTCCGACAGCGACACCGCAGATGGCAGCATGCCCGGGCTCGCCCGGTAGACCAGCCCATCGATCAGCAGGTCGCGATCGTGGCTGGTGCAGCCAAGGGCCACCCCGTCGCGCCGCTCCACCCGCCAGCAAAAGGCGATGCTGGTCAGCTCCGGCTCGATGAATGCGACCACCTCAGGCTTCCCTGATCTCGATCAGCGGAACGCTTCCCGCCTCGCCCGCCGCGAATGTCGCCCGGCTGAGGCTCAGCCGATCTTCCGCGAACCGCACCGGCACATGGAAATGGAAGCTCGCCCGCACCTGCACGCCCACCGCAGGCGCGACCTCGAACAGCACCGCTCCTTTGTCGCCGATCGTCCAGCCGCTCACCCGCTCCGCCCCGCCGACGAACAACCTCACGCTGCCCGTCACCGGTCGCGTGATCCGGCGGACTTGCGATCCATAGCGTTTGACGAGCTCGAACTCCGTCCTGACGCCGTCGCCGCTCCCGAGCAGCTGCTGCGCCGCCTCATTGTCGAACGGATCCTCGAACCGGAACCCGACCGCCGCGCCCCTGCGCGCCCGGAAGAAATCCAGCAGCAGCGTCATCTCGGCCTCGCCGCGCACGCCTGGGCCCGCGTCGAAGCGAAGCCGCGCGTCCGCCCAGTTGCTGTTGCGCTGCTCCGCCCCGCTTCCCGTCGTCACGACATCCGTCGAGAAGGCCGGCTCGACGCTCGCCTCGCGCCCCAGCGAAATCGGGAACAGCACGTCCTCGAATGCCTCCACCTCCTCGTCTCCTCCCCACCAGGTGAACCCGTCGCGCATCACCTGCGGCAGCGCCCACACGAACACCGAGCCGGTCCCGCGCCCAAAAGCCGCTTGCGCGGCCGCGGCGATCGCCTGCCATTGATCCCGATCCTCAGGGCGCAGCACGAACCCGGCGAAATAATGCTGCTCGGCAATCGGGTTGCCGAGCCGCTCCGCCATCGCCGCGACCGCGCCCGCAGTCGCGCCGCCGCGCCCGCTAGTCACCCAGTCATAATCTTCGAGCTGCAGCACATCGAAGGTGGGCGCCGCCCAGCCCACCGGCACATTGGCCCGCTTGACCTCCGCTCCGTCCAGAACCGTCGGCAGAAAGACGAGCAGCAACGTCTCGGCGCCCGGCGCCTCGGCCTTCACCGCGCCGCACAGCGCCGCCGTCGAGCTCGCCAGCAGCGCTCCCGCCGCGTCCAGCGTCGCCTTTTGCGCATCGCTCAACGCACCCCGCACATCGCCGATGCTCACCGGAGCGAACGCCGCCTTTGCAGCATCATCGTACAGGCAAATGCGGCCATCCCCCTTCACCCACCACCAGGGCTCGCCAACCTGGAACCGCACCGCCAGCCCCGCATCCCGCGCGATCGCCACGAACTGGCGCGCTACGGCCTGAAGATAGCCCATCGCCTCCGCATCGGCCGGCGAGAGCAAGGCCGAAGACGGAACCCAGCCGGTCAGCGCCGGTGTGCCATCCTCCGCCCTCTGCTTCCATGCCTCCGGGCAATGCGCGTCCAGCAACTCGTAACTCAGCGACAGGATCAGCCCCAGCCCATACACTTTCGCACGCGCCGCGAAGTCCCGATGCCAGGCCGCGCAAGGCCCGTTCAGCGCGCCGCCATCCAGCGTCGCCTTCCCTTCCGCCCCGAGTCGGAAGTAGTGGCTCATCCCGACATAATGATTGATCGCGCCGCGATAGCCGAGCCACACGATGTTGCGCAGCACCCGCTCCGGCGTCAGGTGATACAGGTCGTCATATCCCGTCGCCATCTGCAGCCGATGCTCAGGGATCATCCCGTCCCCGATCGCCAGCACCGATCCCGCCCCGTCGCAGGATATCTCGCTCAGCTCCGCCCAGCCCTCCGCCGGCACGGCCAACGCCGCATCCATCCCGTCGAAGTCGGGCGCCACCAGCGAGATGAACATCCGGTCCACATCGCCCGCCCACACCGGATCGGCCTCGCCCGGCAGCAGGAACCCGCCGTCTATCGCCGCAAAGTCGAGCTCGACCCGCGCATCCTCCGGCGTCCCCTCCGCATAGTTCCATAACCGCACATACCAGGCCTGCGGCGCCCCCGACGCGCCCCGACCTTCGATCGTCAGCGTCGGCCCATGCAGCGCATCGAGCGGCTTCACGCCGCCCGACCGCCAGCGAAACCGCAACCGACACTCGCGAAAGTCCCGGCTGGTCCCGTATCTCAGCAGCGGATGATCATGCCGGTCCTCCGCGTCCCAGATCAGCCCGGCGAGGTCGCTCCGGCGGTAGAAGACAGCATCCACCCGCATCGCATGCGGCCCGGTGGTCGTCACGGAAGCCATCGTCCGCCGCGGAAAGTTCACCGACCAGTAGCGGGGATCGAACCGCTTCAAATGCCCGAACACCTTCGCCGCTCCAGGCGGCGCAAGCCAATATGGCATAGATCCTCCTAAGCCCCTCTCCCTTGACGGGAGAGGGTTGCGCAGCCTTGGCGAGCCTTTTCGGCGAGCTTAGGCGAAGCTGGGAGAGGGTGAGCGCGCCACGGGCGCGCACTTTAGTCCACCCTCAGTAGAGCCGCCTTCACCGCCCGAGCCACCTGCCGACTCGATTGCGCTAGGGCCTGCGGCTCACCGCCGGGCGTATTCACCATGATGCTCACCCGCACCTCTCGCCCGCCGCCCCCCGCACCCGTCGCCTCGACCCGCCCGCTCGCCGTCGGCACGAACAGCTCCGGGCCACGCTCGCCGATCATGTAAGCCCGCCCCGGCGCCACCGGTCCGCCGGTCGCCCGCCCGGGCGCCCCCATGAACGCTCCTACGAAAGCCGAAGCGATCCCGGCCAGCCCGCCCGCCCCGGCCCCGCCGGTCGCCGCTCCGATGCCCGTCCGGATCGCCGCCGCCGCGATCTCCGCCATCGCCGACAGCGCCACCCGCTTGAGGTCCTCAAACCCGAACGATCCCGTCCGCACCGCCTTCAGCAACGCGCCTTCGATCGCCCGCCCCGCCCGCTCCGCGCCGGCCGCGAAGGGCCCGTCCAGCAAGCCCCGCATTTCGGCGACATCGCGCGCAAAGCCGGCCGTGTCCGCCCGCACCGACACGAGCAGCCGCTCAACCTCTTCTTCCACGCCACCCCCTTCAGTCCGGGAACATCTCGCTCAGCCGCCGGAGTTCATCACCCGAAACGCCGTCAGGCTCGCTGCTCATTGCGCCCAGCACGCCCGCCAGCTCCGCCGGCGTCGCCGCCCAGAACTCCCCCGGCCGCCACCCGAGCAACAGCCCGCTCAAACCAGCCAATCGAGACGCAGCGTCCCTGAAAAGCCTCTCTCCCCTTGCGGGAGAGAGGTTGGAGAGAGGGGGTCGGAGCGGCCAGCTCGATGCTGGCTGATCCGAACAATCAGCACTCACCGCCCCTGCAGGACCTGGCTCAGCAGCACCCGCAACACAGGCGTCACCCCCGCCGGCCCCTTCTCCACGATCGCCGCTCCGATCCGCTCGCGCGGCACCGCGCCGTCGCGCTGGCAATGCCAGAACAAGGCCGCGATCTCGGCGACCCTGAGCCCGCCCGCCGCCGCCCGCTCCACGAGCGCGAACAGCGGCCCAAGCTCCTCCTCCGCCGCCACCAGCGCCTCGAAGCTCGGCCGCAGCACCACGCTCGCCCCGTCCACCAGCAATGAAGCCTCACCGCGCGCCGGGTTGGCTCGCCCCTGAGCCGAAGTACCACTTTGGCTCATAAGCTCGTCACCTGCCCCGAGCTCTCGAGGCTCAGCGCATAATTGCGCTCGCCATTATAATCGCCCGAATAATCCAGCCGCGTAACCAGGAAGCGCCCCCGCATCCGCTCGCCGCTCTCGAAGCTCAGCTCATAATCGTCGATCGCGCCCGCCAGCGCGTTGGTCTTGATCCGCGCCTCCGCGGACGATCCCGTGAAGATCCCGCTCGCCGCCACCGACACGGACCTGATCCCCGCGCCCGACAAGAGTTCGCGCCACCCGCCCGAATCCTTGCTGGTCACGTTCACCGCCTCGCCGTTCACCGACAGCTGCGTGGTCCGCATCCCCGCCACCGTCGCATAGACGAGCGGGCTTGCCCCGTTCCCGATCTTGAGCAGGAACGCGCTCCCCTTCTCCGCCGCCATTGCTCATCTCCTCGTTCAGCGCCGCAGCATGCGCGCGCGGTATTCGATCACGGCAGTCCAGCCGGTCCCGTCCGGCACGATCCGACTGCGCAGCAGCCCCAGGCTGACGATGATCCAATCGGGCAGCTCCCGCCCGAGCCCCTCCAGCCCAGCGGCCGCCTCGCTCGCCAGCTCCCGCAGACGAGCCGCGCGCTCACCCCCATCCCGCAGGACGAAGGCGAACCGCACCTCGCGACCAGCGCCGCTCTTGTGCCCCCAGTCGGTCTCCACTCCCCCGTCCACGACAGCATGGGGGAATGCCGCGCGCCTTGGGGCTCCCTCATAGACGGCCCCGATCCCCGGCACCGCCTTCAGCATCGTTGCCGCTGCCGCCTGCAGCGCCTCGCCCGCTCCCATCCGCCTCATCCCCATCACCTGATCCTCGCCAGGAGCCATCGCAGCCCGGGCTCCAGCGCGAACCGCGCGCCTATGCCTCTGCCCGACAGGCGCAGTCCGTCCCCCGTCACCTCGACCTGAACGCCGCGCGGCAGCTCGTCCTTGACCCGCTCGGCCAGGGCCGCGCTGAGCGCCCCTGCCCGTTTCCTGCCCGCCCGCTCCGCGCGGTCGGCTAAGCGCTCGAACATGATTACCCCCTCGTTTGCGTCAGCTGAGCCGAAGCTTGCGCCAGGGGCGCCAGAGCGCGGTCACCGCGGCGGGCGGACCCGCCTCGTCCGGGCGATCCCGCTGCGCGTAGAGGTGCGCGGCTAGCCTGACGATCCCGTGCCGCAGCGCTTCGGGCAGCTCCGCCCAGCTCGAAGCGAGCCCGGCCTCATAACGCACGCGTACCCGGCCGGATCGAATTGCGCCGGTCAACCGCACCCAGCCCTCGCCCGCGGCGTCGATGTCGATCAGGTAGCCGCCGGCTTCCAGCGGGGTCGCAACACCGTCCGGCCCAAGCAGATCGACGCCCACTATCGCCTGCACCGGACACGCCTCCAGCCGCGTCCAGGCCGATGACGCGCCCAGCACTTCCGTGAAGTCGCGCCGCAGCAGCGCCCGGCCGGTGAACTGCTCGCACAAGGCCGCCGCGCTGCCGAGCAAGCCGCCGGCAAGCGCGTCCTCGTCGCCATTTTCAATCCTGAGGCTGGTCTTCACCTCGTCGACCGCGTCCGGCCCGATCCCGATCGGCTGCGCGCTCAACACGCGTCACCTCCCGCGGCCCAAGCCGCGCGCTCCTGCCCATCCATTCATATTCTCCTTGGTGCCAGTGGCTCAGAAGGCCCGGCAGCGCATCTCGCTTCCGGCCTTGACGAAGGCGGTGTTCGCGCTGGCTGACTCCGAAGCCATCTGCAGGGCGATCGCGCCCGGCGCAGCGCCCGAGCGGCCCCGGACGACGATCCGGGCCAGCCAGGGCGTGTTTGCAACGGGCAGGTAGTCGCCGGCCATCTGGAGCGTCGCCGCGGCGGCCAGGAAGGTTCCCGCCGACTGCTTGAAGGCCGTACCGCTTATGCTCGGATGCACGATCTCCATCGCTCCGTAGGCCTGACCCGCGCCGATGCTCACCCCTGGCCGGGGCAGGATCGAGGCGGTGCTGGTCCAGAGCAGCAGCTCGCCTTCAACCACGAAGCTGCTCGAGGGCGGCGGCGTCCAGCTGAACGACACCGTTCCGTCG
>NZ_DASVTH010000003.1:0-13408 GCF_036387615.1 Allosphingosinicella sp. | reverse complement strand
GCGCCGCGGTCTTCGTCGACGACCTCGCGGTCCACCACGAATCGGTCGCAAAGCATGCGCCTCAGGTCTGGCGGCTCCACATGATCGCCGAGCCCAGGGTTGCCCCGCACATCCCCCCCGCGCCGCATGCCCATGCGCGGATCGACGACTGGGGCGAGGCGGTGGGCTGGATCGAAGCGCGCTTTGCGGAAGGGCCGCGGGGACCGGGGGCCTCGCAATAGCCGACTCCCGCCCATCCTGAGGAGCGGCTGAGCGAAGCCGAAGGGGGGTCTCGAAGGCGCGGTGGCAGGTCCTTCGAGACGGGCCTTCGCCGGGCTCAGTCCCTCCTCAGGATGAGCGGATAGTTCCCCAACCAGCGGACGCGTGAAATGAACATCGACCTCATCCCCGTCGGCAACAACCCGCCGAGCAACGTCAACGTGATCATCGAAGTGCCGGTCGGCGGCGAGCCGGTGAAGTATGAGTTCGACAAGGTGTCGGGCGCGATCTTCGTCGATCGCATCCTCCACACGCCGATGCGTTACCCGGCCAATTACGGCTTTATCCCGCACACGCTTTCGCCCGACGGCGATCCGCTCGATTGCCTGGTGGTCGCGCGATCACCCTTCATCCCCGGCTCGGTGGTCCGCGCGCGGCCGATCGCGGTGCTGTTGCTGGAGGACGAGGCGGGCGGAGACGAGAAGATCCTGGCGGTGCCCTGCGACGCGACCTTTCCTTATTACGAGAAGGTCGAGGAAGCCGACGATCTGCCCGCGATCGTCAAGGCGCAGATCGAGCATTTCTTCACTCACTACAAAGACCTGGAGCCCGAAAAGTGGGTCCGCGTCGGCCATTGGGGCGGCCGCGAGGATGCCGAACGGGTGATCAGCGAGGCGATCACGCGGGCGCTGGAGGCCAAGGCGGCCTAAGAGGCTGGACGCAAAGGCGTCCTTGCGTCATCGGGCTGTCACAGATCAGTCCGGGAGACTCGTCCTTTGCGTAAGCTTGTCCTGCTCGCCCTCGCGGCCACCGCCGCTTTCCCCGCCAGTGCCCAGGTCCAGGAAAGCCGGCCGCAGCCGGTCGCCTTCTCGCGGCCGCTGCCGACCCCGCAGGACATCGCCTATCCCGGCACGCTCACCATCGACGTCGATGCGCGTGACACCGCCCGCGCGATCTTTCGGGTCAAGCAGACGATTCCGGTGCGCGGCGCCGGCCGCCTCACCCTGCTCTATCCCGAATGGTTGCCCGGCAACCACGCGCCGCGCGGCCCCATCTCCTCGATCGCAGGCCTTCGCGTCAGCGCGGGCGGCCGCCCGATTGCCTGGGTGCGCGATCCGGGCGATGTCCACGCCTTTCACGTCGAAGTGCCGCAAGGCGTCCGCACACTCGACGTCGAGTTCCAGCACCTTTCGCCGACCGAGGCGAACCAGGGCCGGATCGTCATGACACCCGGCATGCTGAACGTGCAGTGGGAGAAGCTGTCGCTCTACCCGGCCGGCTATTTCACCCGCAACATCCCGATCCAGGCGAGCGTCACTCTCCCCGCCGGCTTCCAGGCCGCGACCTCGCTTGACGTGGCAAACCGACGCGGCGACCGCATCACCTATCGGCCGGTCTCCTACGAGACTTTGGTCGATTCCCCGATGTTCGCGGGCCGCTATTATCGCCGCGAGAAGCTCGCGCCCGACGTCAACCTCAACCTTTTCGCAGATCGACCTGAGGATCTGGCCGCCACGCCCGAGCAGATCGCCGCCCACCGCCGCCTCATCGAGCAGACGTTGAAGCTGACCGGCGCCAAGCACTACGACGAGTATGAGTTCCTGGTCGCGCTGACGGACGAGCTGGGCGACATCGGCCTCGAGCATTTGCGCTCCAGCGAGAACGGCCACCCGCGCACCTACTTCACCGACTGGAACAAGGGTTCGGCCGGCCGCGACCTGCTCGCGCACGAATACATCCACAGCTGGAACGGCAAGTATCGCCGCGGGGCGGACAGCTGGCAGCCCACCTACCAGACGCCGATCGGCAACAGCCTGCTCTGGCTTTACGAAGGCCAGACGCAATTCTGGGGCAATGTCCTGTCCGCGCGCTCCGGCATGATGCCACGCGAGGATGTGATGGGCGAACTTGCCCGCAACGCTGCCTCGCTCGACATCTCGCCGGGCCGCGCATGGCGTCCGCTGATCGACACCACGCTGGATCCGATCGTCGGCGCGCGCCGGCCCAAGCCCTTTCCGTCCTACCACCGGGGCGAGGATTATTACGGCGAGGGCATGCTGATCTGGCTCGATGTGGACAGCATCATTCGCGAGCGCACGCGCGGCCAGCGCTCGATCGACGATTTCGCCCGCGCATTCTTCGGCGTGAACCCGGGCGAAGGCGGCATCAACACCTATACGTTCGAGGATGTCGTCCGCACGTTGAACGCCGTCACGCCCTACGACTGGGCGGGCTACTTGCGCCCGCTCGTCTACCAGTCCGGCAAGGCGCCGCTCGATTGGGTGAAGCGCGGCGGCTACCAACTCGTCTACCGCGACGCGCCGACGCCCTATTTCAGCTCCCGCGAGAAGGCCCGTGAGATTGTCGATCTGAGCTACACGATCGGGATTACGCTCGGCAAAGACGGCGAGATCAACGGGGTCGCCTGGGACTCGCCCTTGTTCAACGAAGGCGTGACGACCGGCACGCGCATCCTGGCGGTGAATGGTCGCGCTTATTCGGCCGACGACCTCAAGGGCGCGATCACCGCAGCGAAAACCGCCAAGCGCCCGATCGAGCTCCAGCTCAAAAAAGGCAATTATTACCGCACGGTCTCGCTGCCTTATTATGGCGGCCTCCGCTACCCCGTGCTGGAGAAGGTCGGCCGCGGCCCCTCCACACTCGATGCCTTACTCGCTCCGTTGTGAGACCAAGTTACCCACCAAGGCCGCTCATCCTGAGGAGCCGCTGAGCGAAGTCGAAGCGGCGTCTCGAAGGACCGCACGGCACCGCTCCTTCGAGACAGGCCTTCGCCAAGCTCAGTCCCTCCTCAGGATGAGCGAATAACACCGCAAGGATACCAGCATGCTCCGCCACCTTCTGCTTGCCTCTTCCGTTCTGCTCGCCTCCGCGCCTGCCGCGGCCCAGCCCAGCGCCGAGGCGAACACGCGCGACGCGATCCGCCGGATCGAAGCGCTCAATCCGCAAACACGCGCGGTGATCGCCGTGGAGCCGACTGCGCTTGACGAAGCGCGAGCGCTCGACCGCAACCGCCGCCCGCGCGGGCCGCTGTTCGGCATGCCGATCCTGGTCAAGGACAATATCGAGACCAAGGGCGGCCTGCCCACAACCGCCGGAAGCCTGGCGCTCAAGGACAATGTCACCGGCCGCGACGCGCCGCTGGTCGCACGGCTGCGCGCCGCCGGCGCAGTGATCGTCGGCAAGACCAACCTGTCCGAATGGGCCAATTTCCGAGACGGCGATTCCATCTCCGGCTGGAGCGCGGTCGGGGGACAAACGCGCAATGCCCATGCCCTCGACCGCAATGCCTGCGGTTCGAGCACGGGCAGCGGGGTGGCGGTGGCCGCAGGGATGGCGCCGGCCGCGATCGGTACCGAGACGAACGGCTCGGTCGTCTGCCCGGCGGCGGTAAGCGGGATCGTTGGCTTCAAGCCCACCGTGGGCCTGGTCAGCCGCACCTACGTGATCCCGATCAGCCATAGCCAAGATACGCCGGGTCCGATGACGCGCACCGTGCGCGAGGCCGCGATGGTGCTGACCGCGATGGCCGGCACTGACCCGCTCGATTCCGCCACCAAGGAGGCGGATACCCGCAAGAGCAACTATGCGGCCGCGCTGTCCGACAACTCCTTACGCGGCAAGCGGATCGGCGTAATGCGTTTCGCCACCGGCTTCGGCACCGACACCGCGCTGGAGCAGGCGCTGCAGACCTTGCGCGCCGAGGGCGCGATCCTCGTCGACATCGACAAGTTTGAGGGCCGCGGCCAGATCGGCGCCGAATCGTACAAGGTGCTGCTGAGCGAGTTCAAAGCGGACCTTAACGCCTATCTGGCGACCACCCCGCCGACGGTTCGCACCCGCACGCTCGCCGATCTCATCGCCTTCAACAACGCCAATGCCGCGACCGAAATGCCGCTGTTCGGCCAGGACATCTTCGAGGGCTCGGAGAAGACCAAGGGCCTGGACGACCCGGAATATAAGAAGGCGCGCGAGACGTCGTTCCGGATGGCGGGGCCGGAGGGCATCGACAAGCTGCTCAAGACCCACAACGTCGTCGCCCTGGTCGGCCCGACCATGCCGGCGGCCTGGCTGATCGACTCCGTGCACGGGGACCAGATCAGCGGCGGCGGCGCGGGCAGCCTCGCCGCGGTCGCGGGCTATCCGCACCTGACCGTTCCGATGGGCGAAGTGCGCGGGCTGCCGGTGGGCTTGAGCTTCATGGGCCCGAAATGGTCGGACGCGCTGATCCTGTCGCTGGGCTACGATTTCGAGCAGGCGTCGCAGAAGCGGATCGAACCCAGGCTCATGCGCTCGATCGAGGAGCGGGAGGACGTGGTGAAGGCGTTCACGCCGGCTCTCCCCCAAGCGGGGAGCAGCAAGTAATCGTCACCCCGGGCTTGATCCGGGGTCCACCTCCTTCTCGTTGTTCGCGGAGGGGAAGGTGGATGCCGGATCAAGTCCGGCATGACGGGATTAGACAGTTCTGCGCTACAGCCCGACATCCTCCAAGCTCAGCAAGGTGGCATTGCCGCCCGAGCTGGTTGTGTCGGTGGAGGTGACTCGCTCCGCGCAGAAGCGTGGGAGGTAATGCGGGCCGCCGGCCTTGGGGCCGGTGCCGCTCTGCCCTTCACCGCCGAACGGCTGCGAGCCGACGATCGCGCCGATCATCGAGCGGTTGACGTAAAGGTTGCCGACCTTGGCTGCCGCCTCGACCGTTTCCGCGGCGCGCGCGATGCGGCTGTGCAAGCCCATGGTCAGGCCGAAGCCGCTGCGGTTCACCCGGGCGACCGTCTCCGCGAGTTGGCCCGCCTTCCACGTCGCGACGTGGAGCAGCGGGCCGAACCATTCCTTGCCGACATCCTCCAGCCGATCGACCCGGATCGCGGTGGGCGGAACGAACAAGCCGGTCGTGGGCGCCTCGATCGTGTGGATCCAACGCGGGCGCATTGCGTCGCGGTGGCTCATCAGGCGATCATAGGCAGCTTGATCGATCACCGGGCCGACATCGGTGCGCGGATCGGCGGGATCGCCGACAACCAGCGTGTCCATCGCGCCGGCCAGCATCTCGAGCGTGCGACCCGCAACCTCCTCCTGCAATAGAAGGACGCGCAACGCTGAACAGCGTTGGCCCGCCGAGCGGAATGCGGAGGTGACCACGTCGGCCACGACCTGCTCCGGCAGCGCGGTCGAATCGACGATCATCGCATTGATGCCGCCCGTTTCTGCGATTAGCGGCACGAGCGGGCGCTCATCGTCTTCTAGCAGGGTACGAGCAATGCGCTTGGCCGTCGCTGTAGAGCCGGTGAAGGCGACGCCCGCGATGCGGCAATCCTCCATCAGCGCCTGCCCCATTTCCGGCCCGCCGACAGCCAGCACCAGCACATCGCGGGGCACGCCGGCGCGATAGGCGAGCTCGACCGCATAAGCCGCAATCTCCGGCGTCTGTGGCGCGGGCTTAGCGACGACGCTGTTGCCGGCGACCAGCGCGGCGGTGACCTGGCCAAGGAAGATGGCGAGCGGGAAGTTCCAGGGCGCTATGCAGACCCAGACGCCCCTGCCCTCCATCCGCATCAGGTTGCGCTCGCCGGTCGGGCCGGGGAGTTCGATCGGCTGCAGGCCGGAGCGGGCTTGGGCGGCGTAATAGCGGCAGAAATCAACCGCCTCGCGCACCTCGCCGAGTGCATCGGGGATGGTTTTCCGCGCTTCTTGAACGGCGATCCGCATCAGCGCATCGCGTTCGGCTTCAAGCAGGTCGGCGAGGCGATCGAGGCAGGCCGCGCGATGCTCAATCGATCGGATGGACCAGGCAGGAAAACCGGAGAGGGCGCGGCCCACGGCTTCGCGGGCGCGCTGCTTGTCCGGTGCGGCTGCGTGATGGAGATGCGTAACTTGATGCTCCCCGGTACGGGGAGGGGGACCATGCGGAGCATGGTGGAGGGGGGCCTGAGACGCGCTGTACGGGTGACGAGCCCCCTCCACCGCACTTCGTGCGGTCCCCCTCCCAGCCCCGGGGAGGATCGGTTCTGCTACCACCGCAGCGACCCGCGCCAGCTCGTCTCGGTCGTTCAGGTCGAGCCCCTCGCTGTTGCGGCGCTCCGGCGCGAAGAGCTCGTTCGGTAGCGCGATGCTGGGATGACGCGAGCCGCCGACCGCAGCGATCTTCGCAACCGGATCCGCGAGGATGTCGGCGTCGCTCAGTCGCTCATCGGCGAGCTGGTGCACGAAGCTGGAATTGGCGCCATTCTCGAGCAGGCGACGGACGAGATAGGCGAGCAGATCGCGGTGGCCGCCGACCGGCGCATAGATGCGGGTGTGGTAGCCCTGCTCGCGCACCAGGTTCTCGTAGAGGCCTTCGCCCATGCCGTGCAGCCGCTGGAACTCGAAGTCGCGGCTGTCTCCCGCCCATTCCAGGATCGTCGCTACCGTCAGCGCATTGTGCGTCGCGAAGGCGGGATAGATGTTCCGCGCGCGCAGCATGTCCTTGGCGCAGGCGAGGTAGGAGACATCGGTCGAAGCCTTGCGTGTGAACAGCGGGTAGTCGGCCAGCCCCTGCTCCTGTGTATGTTTGATCTCGCTGTCCCAGTAAGCGCCCTTGACCAGCCGGACCGCGATGCGTCGGCCCGTTGTGGCGCCGAGCGCGTCGGCCCAGGCGAGCGTCGGCCGGCAGCGCTTGCCGTAGGCCTGAACGGCCATGCCGAGGCCATCCCAACCGCTCAACGTCGGCAGGCCCGCAACCGCCTCGATGATGTCCAGGCTCATCTCGAGCCGCTCGCTCTCCTCCGCGTCGATCGTGAACGCGATGCCGTGACGTTTCGCCAGCGTCGCCAGCGCCTCGACCTGCTCGATCAGAGCGGGCACGCAGCGATCATATTGTGCGACTTCGTAGCGGGGATAGAGCGCCGAGAGCTTGACCGAGATGCTGTGCCCCTCGCTCGCGACCCGGCCGACTGCGTTGATCGCGCGCTCGTAGGACTGGAAATAGCGGTGCGCATCGGGAAAGGTGCGCGCCGCCTCGCCCAGCATGTCGAAGCTGGCGGTGAAGCCCTGATTCTCGCGCTTGCGCATGCGCGCGATCGCCTCGTCGATTGTGCGGCCCATGACGAAAATCTCGCCCATCATCCGCATCGCCGCGCCGACTCCCTGGCGAACGAACGGCTCGCCGGCGCGCGACAGCAGGCGCTTCAGCGCGCTCGCCTGTTCGGTTTCGCTGACGAGGGCGCGGCCGATCACCAGTCCCCAGGTTGCCGAATTGACCAGGGTGGAGTGCGACTTGCCGGCATGGGCCTTCCAGTCGGCGTTGCCGAGCTTGTCCGCGATCAGATCGTCGGCCGTTTCCGGATCGGGCACGCGCAGGAACGCTTCGGCCAGCGAGAGCAAGGCGATACCCTCCGAGGTGTTGAGCCGATACTCCTGAAGAAACTGGTTCACCCAACCCGACGATTGGGCCGAACGCAACTCCGCCAGCATGCCAAGCGCGCGGCCTTCGACGCGGCGGCGCGAGTCGGGATCAAGCGCCGCATCGCGCAGCAGCGGGGCCAGCACCTCCGGCTCGGCTGCGCGGTGCAGGCGGCGCATTTCAGCGCGGGCAGAAGCCGTAGCGTCGGCGGCGGGCGGGGTGATCGTGGCGGTGGCCAAGGCTTGTTTCTTTCCGGGGGTCGTGTCTAGGACGGCCCTAACGAGCCGGTTCCGTCCGGACAATGTGGGGAGCAAGCGTGCCGGTCGCCACACTCGACCAGATCAGGGCCCAAGTCGGCCAGGAGATTGGCGTCTCGCCCTGGATCGCTATCGATCAGGCAGCGATCGACCAGTTTGCCGAAGTGACCGGCGACCGCCAGTTCATTCACGTCGATCCGGTCGCGGCCGCGCAGACGCCATTCGGCGGCACGGTCGCCCACGGTTTCCTGACGCTCTCGCTGCTCAGCCAGATGGCGAGCCACGTGATGCTGGTACCCGAGACGACCAGGATGGCCGCCAATTACGGCCTGGACAGCGTCCGCTTCCTCGCTCCGGTCCGCGCCGGCAAGCGGATTCGCGGCCGCTTCGTCCTGAAGGCGGCCGAAGAGAAGCGCCCCGGCGAATGGCGCTTCGTCCACGCCGTGACCGTCGAAATCGAGGGCGAAAGCAAGCCCGCCCTGCTGGCCGACTGGGTCGGCCTTATATTCACCTGAACCTTCAAGGAGCCCAGACATGGCCACGCGCGACGCCGTCATCGTTTCCACCGCCCGCACGCCGATCGGGCGCGCCTATCGCGGCGCGTTCAACGCGACACCCTCCCCCACCCTCGCCGCGCATGCGATCCGCGCCGCCGTCGAGCGCTCCGGGGTGGATCCGGCCGAGATTGAGGATTGCGTGATCGGCGCGGCGCTCCAGCAGGGCGTGCAGACCACGATCGGCCGCACCGCCGGGCTGCGCGCCGGCCTGCCCGTGACCGTCGCGGGAATGTCCATCGACCGGCAATGCGCGTCCGGCCTGATGGCGATCGCGACCGCGGCCAAGCAGGTGATCGTCGACCGCATGGATATCTGCGTCGCCGGCGGTGTCGAGAGCATCAGCCTCGTCCAGACCTCCGACATGCGGCTCGGGCCCGACCCGGAGCTCCTGTCGATGCACAACGGCGTTTACATGCCGATGATCAACACCGCCGAAGTGGTCGGTTCACGCTACGCGGTCAGCCGCGAGCGTCAGGACCAATATGCGCTTCGCTCGCAGCAGCTCACGGCCAAGGCCCAGGCCGAAGGCAAGTTCGATGACGAAATCGTGCCCGTCACGGCCAGGATGGCGGTCAAGGACAAGGCCACCGGCGAGACCTCGATGAAGGAGATCACGATCGCCAAGGACGAGGGCAACAGGCCTGAGACGACGCTGGAGGGCCTGGCCTCGCTGCAACCGGTGATGGGCCCGGAAGCGATGATCACCGCCGGCAATGCCAGCCAGCTTTCCGACGGCGCTTCGGCCTGCGTGATCATGGAGGCCGGCATGGCGGCGGAGCGCGGGCTCAAGCCGCTCGGGCGCTACATGGGGATGTCCGTCGCCGGCACCGAGCCGGACGAGATGGGCATCGGCCCGGTCTTCGCCGTCCCCAAGCTGCTCAAGCGCTTCGGCCTTTCCGTCGACGATATCGGCCTGTGGGAGTTGAACGAAGCATTCGCGGTGCAGGTGCTCTATTGCCAGGATTGTCTTGGCATCCCGGACGATCGGCTCAACGTCGACGGCGGGTCCATTTCGATCGGTCATCCCTACGGCATGTCCGGCGCACGCATGACCGGCCATGCCCTTATCGAAGGCAAGCGGCGCGGCGCGCGCTATGTGGTGGTCACCATGTGCGTCGGCGGCGGCATGGGCGCGGCCGGGCTGTTCGAAGTGCTGTGAACCAGAGCCCGCCTGCTCCGTTCAGCGATCGACAGGAGAAACAGTGATGCCCGTATCGCATTTGACGATGGTCGAGCGGATCGCCCGCGTGCTGGCCGGCCGCGCGCTGAGCGTGAATGCCGACGGCGACGATCCCTCGGCCGGCCCCAGCGTCGACGAGACCTGGCACGAATATACCGACGACGCGCTTTCGATCCTGCGCACCATGCGCGAGCCCGATCCGGTGATGGCTGCGGCGGGCGATCCGGACATGTGGGAGCGCATGGTCGAAGCCGCGCTCAACGTGGAGCGCGCCGTCGGCAGTGCATGACCGCTCAGGCGGTCAGGTGCAGCGGGCGGAGGCGAAGCGGTTCCGGCGTGACCCTGGTGGGCGTATTCTCCGCCTTGTGCACCTGGAGCGTGAATGCACGGGCGAGTTGCTCGTAGCGGCGGCGGGCGTCGAGTGAGGTCGCCCGGCGAGCAGATTGCAGCGCTTCGATCATGCAGCGGGTGTAAAACTCGAGATCGGTTTCCATTCTTGCCTCCGAGCTTCCCTGTCGCGGCGAAACTAACCCGCTGAATCGGAGCGAACGATCAGTCGCTCGACCGACGCCCTCAACGCTTCGACAGGCCGGTCGGCGCTCGACGAACCGCAATCTTTCGCGACCGAGAGGAGGCGGGCCATCGCGGAAAAGCGAAGGGCCGCCCCTTTCGGGACGGCCCTTCCATTGTCAGCCGTGCGGCTGGCGATGTTAGGCGAGAACTCCCGTGGAGGCCGCGCTCACCAGATCAGCCGCGTTCGGCATGTGACAATGAGACATCAGACCACCTCCTTTCAGTTGTTGAACAGTGAGGCGAAGATGGGCCTGCGCACAGCTTTTTCAAGTCCTTCAGAGACTTAGGCGATCGTCACTGGGCAGCAATCAGTCGTGAGTGGCGATCCAGGCTTCGACGACGGGGGCGATCCGCTCGCGCCATTTGCTGCCGTTGAAAATGCCGTAATGGCCGACGCCCTTGGCGAGGTGGTAGTGCTTGAGCGCATCCGGCAGGCCGGTCGAGATGTCGAGCGCGGCCTTGGTCTGGCCGATGCCCGAGATATCGTCGCGCTCGCCCTCGATCGCGAGGATCGCAATGTCATCGATGGCGTTCGGATCGACGCGGCGGCCGCGGTGCATCAACTCGCCCTTGGGCAGCAGATGGCGCTGGAAGACCACATCGACGGTCTGGAGATAGAATTCCGCGGTCATGTCGCAAACGGCGCGGTATTCGTCGTAGAAGTCCTTGGTCGCGTCGGCGCTCTCGCCGTCCCCGGCGACGAGGTGCTTGAACATCTCCCAATGGCTGGTGAGGTGGCTGCCCAGGTTCATGGCCATGAAGCCGGCGAGCTGCAGGAAACCCGGATATACCGCCCGGCCAGCGCCCGGATAGGAGAAGGGCACGGTCGCGATCACATTGTTCTGGAACCAGGCGTGCGGGCGCTGGGTCGCGACGGTGTTGACTGCGGTCGGCGCCTCCCGCGTGTCGATCGGTCCGCCCATCATGGTCAGAGAGCGCGGGCGGGCCGGATGCCGGTCCTGGCTCATCAGCGCGGCTGCCGCGTAGCAGGGCACCGACGGCTGGCAGACCGCGAGCATGTGGGCTCCGGGCCCGATATGGGCGAGGAACTCGATCAGGTAATCGATATAGTCGTCGAGGCTGAAGCTGCCGTCGGAGAGCGGAACCAGCTTCGCGTCGCGCCAGTCCGTGATGTACACGTCGTGGCGCGGCAACATGCGCTCGACGGTGCCGCGCAACAGGGTTGCGTAGTGGCCGGACATCGGCGCGACGATCAGCAGCCTGGGGCCGCCCTCGATCCCTTCGCGGCGAAAGCGCTTCAGCTGCCCGAACGGCTTACGGAGCACGACCTCCTCGACGACCGGAACCGTCTTGGCGTCCACCATCGTGGTCTCGATCTCGAACGCGGGCTTGCCGCGCGGAGCCGAGGCGTGGGCGAAAACGTCCAGCGCCGAACCGACGATCGGGCTCATGCCCGAATAAGCGAACGGATTTGCAGGGTTCTGCCACCAGCCGGCGCCGATCCCTGCGAGAGTGCTGGCTCCGGCAAGGAGCGAGCGCTGCATTTCATAAGCGTCGTAAAGCAATGTGATCTCCGCCCCGCGTTCCGCCTGCAGGCGGTAACAGGAATGTAACTAAGGATAACCGACCGGTCGGTCAAAGGGTCCATCGCGAGTGAGCGCGGCCTCACCATTGAGCGGCTAGGCCAGCGCTGCTAGGCCTCGCCACATGGCCGACAGCAGCGCCGACGCGCCCACCAGCCGCAAGCTCGGCAATCTCGCGATCGTCTGGGATCGGGCGACCCGCTACCCGGGCAAGATCGCCGGTGCGGCGATCGCGTTGCTCGCCGCGGCATCGGCGACGCTCGCCATTCCGGACGGCTTCCGCCGCGTCATCGACAAGGGCTTCGCGGCGAATGGCGGCGATGTATCGGAGCATTTCTACTATCTGTTCGGGATCGTGGTCGTGCTCGCGCTGGCGACGGCGACGCGCTTCTACTTCGTCTCCTGGCTTGGCGAGAGGGTGGTCGGCGATATCCGCACTGAAGTGCACCGCAACCTGCTGCGCCTCGAGCCGCGCTTCTTCGAGGAGAACCGGCCTTCCGAGATCGCTTCCCGGCTGACCGCCGACACGGCCGTGATCGAGATGGTGGTCGGCCAAACCGTGTCCGTCGCGCTGCGCAACGTGGTGATGGGCATCGGCGGCATCGTCTACCTATTCACGCTCGCGCCCAAGCTGACCGCGTTCCTGCTGCTCGGCATCCCGGTGATCGTGCTGCCGGTCATGTTTCTGGGACGCAAGATCCGTAACCTCTCGCGTTCCAGCCAGGACCGGATTGCCGATGTCGGCGCCATGGTCTCGGAGACGCTGGGGGCGATGAAGATCGTGCAGGCGTTCGGGCAGGAAGGACGGGAGTCCAGCCGCTTCTCTGGCGCGGTCGAATCCGCCTTCGGAACCGCTCGCAAGCGCATCCGGCTGCGCGCTTTCATGACCGGCATCATCATCGCTTTGATGTTCGGATCGATCACTATGGTGATGTGGCAGGCCGCGATCGACGTCCAGCAGGGCCGCTTGACCGGGGGCACTGTAGCCGCGTTCGTGCTGACCGGCGGCTTCGTCGCGGGCGCGTTCGGCGCGCTCAGCGAAGTCTATGGCGAGTTGCTGCGCGGCGCGGGTGCAGCCGGGCGGCTGGCCGAGCTACTGGCGCAGGTGCCGCAGATCAAGGCGCCCGCCGAGCCCGTGCAACTCCCCGAACCCGGCCAAGGTGCGCTCGCATTCGAGAAGGTCACCTTCCACTATCCCACGCGCCCGGAGGTCAGCGCGCTGATCGACTTCAGCCTGTCGATCCGTCCGGGGGAGACGGTGGCGGTGGTGGGGCCGTCGGGAGCCGGCAAGACGACATTGTTCCAGCTGGCCCAGCGTTTCTACGATCCTGAGACCGGAACGGTGCGCCTGGACGGGGTCGATGTGAGGGCGGCGGACCCCGCCGACATCCGTGCGCGGATCGCGGTGGTGCCGCAGGAGACGGTGATCTTCGCCGCTTCGGCCCGTGACAATCTTCGCTACGGGCGCTGGGAGGCGAGCGACGAGGCTTTGTGGCAGGCGGCCGAGGATGCTAACGCGGCCGAATTCCTGCGCAAGCTGCCGCAGGGGCTCGACACCTTCATGGGCGAAGGCGGAGCGCGGCTTTCGGGCGGGCAGCGCCAGCGGCTGGCGATCGCGCGGGCGATTTTGCGCGAGGCGCCGTTGCTGCTGCTGGACGAGGCGACTTCTGCGCTGGACGCGGAGAGCGAGCGGCTGGTGCAGG
>NZ_DASVTH010000002.1:0-26700 GCF_036387615.1 Allosphingosinicella sp. | reverse complement strand
CGTGAGCCCGAGCGATATCCAGAAGTTGCGGGTAATGCCCCGGGCCATGAAAATGGCCAGCGGCGGCAGGATCAGGGCCGCGACGATGAGTCCTATGGTCACCCTCGCGGCCCTCCCCTCGCTTATTCCTCGCCGTTGTCCTTGACGCCGATCGCGGGCACGTCGACCGTCTCGGTTTCGGTTTCGATCTTGGGAACTTCGATGTTCGTCTCGGTCGTGCCGACAACGACTTCCTTCGAGTCGACGTCCACTTCCGGCATGGCTCCGCCCTCGGCGCTGACATCCACGTTCGGAAGCGCGCCTTCCTTGACGTCCGCCGACCAGAATCCGGTCGCGAACAATATAATGGCGATCACCACGATGATGGCGATGACCGCCAGAAGCTTGCGTGACATATATTTCCTCCACTAGAACCCATTAGGGTGCCCGACAGATAACGCAGGTTAGGGTGATCGGTTGCACACCCGCAACGACCTTGGTCGCATAGTGGGCCTCTGCGCAACCTTTCCAGCGGCTGGCGTGCAGCATATCGGTTGACGAAAGCGCCTTCCGGCTTTAATCGCGCCCACTTTCCGGGGAGAGATGCTCCCCATTCCAGGAAGATATAAGATGTCTCGGATTTGCGAGCTGACCGGCAAGGGCCGGCTGGTGGGAAACAACGTTTCCCACGCCAACAACAAGACCAAGCGGACCTTTCTGCCCAATCTGCAGAATGTGACCCTGATGTCCGACGCTCTGGAGCGGGGCGTGAAGCTGCGCGTATCGATGAGCGGCCTTCGCTCGGTCGAGCATGTCGGCGGCCTCGACAATTGGCTCGCCAAGACCTCGGACGAGAAGCTCAGCCTCAAGGCCCGCCGCCTAAAGCGCGAAATCGCCAAGAAGGGCGCGGGCGAGCAGGCCGCAGCCTAAGCGCTTTCCAGCACTCCGTCGAACAGCCAGTCGTGGAAGATCTTGACCGGCCGGCGTGAGAGCGCCGAGCGCCGGCTGGCGAACCAGTAGCTGTACGGGCTTTCGACCTTGATGTCGAAAAGCTGGATCAGCCGGTCATCATGCGCTTCGCGCAGATGGCTTTCGAGCATGAACGCGACGCCGAGCCCCTGCGCGGCCGCGTCGAGAATGAGCTGGCCGGAATCGAAATGGTCGACCGCCGCCGGCTGCAGGTCGGGCAGGCCGACCGCCTCGCGCCAGTAATCCCACGTATCGGGCAAGTCGCGGTGCAGGAAGATGGTGGCCCGGGCGAGGTCGGCGGGCTTCCTGATCGCCTCCGGGCCGTCCTGCAGGCTGCGCGCCCCGATCGCCACCACGCAGTTGGTGTCTATCCGGCGCGAATAAAGGTGCGGATCGACTTCCGTCGTGATCGCGATCGCCGCGTCGAGGCCTTCATCAAGGCGGGTCAGGCCGTGGGCGGCGGTGTCGAGATCGATATGCAGGTCGGGGTGGGAAGCGCGAAGCTCGGGCAGGTGCGGCATCAGCCGCTGCGACGCGAACAGCGGCGGGACAGCCAGGCGCAGCCGCATCAGTTCGCCGTCCCCCGTCGCCTGCTCCATTGCCCGTGCGAGCGCGTCCAGCGACGGCGCGATGCCGGCGAGCAGCCGCTCGCCATCCGGGTTGAGGTGCAGCGCCTGATGGCGCCGCTCGAACAGCGGATGGCCGACGTGGCGCTCCAGCGCCTGGACGCGCCGGCTAAGTGCCGGGGAAGACAAGGCGAGCGCTTCCGCGGCCGCCTTGATCGAGCCCAGCCGCGCGACCTGCACGAACGCCTCGATTGCGGTCAGCGGCGGCAGCCGACGCATCAGCGGGCGCTCTCTTGTGCAATGCAACTTTGCTTTGACATCAACTGCTGCTCCGGAAACCAGCCGAAACCTGATTGCAAAAGATGCAATCGTAACACATTCCTTCGCAATTGCACAACGAAAGCGGCGGACCCATAGACAGCCTGCCTTTCAGGCATCCTCTCCTAAAAAACTTCATGGGTCGGTCCTTCGGGGCCGGCCCTTTTTCTGTCCTACAGCCGGCTCGGATGTCAGCCTGCAGCATCCCGAAATGCACGCCCGCCCTCAACCGGCGCGCCGTTCAGAACTTTTGTGTTGTGCGGCAACTTCGACACTTTCCAGACCCGCACGCGCAATCATCCGCACTGCGCCGCAAATGAACTCGGGAGGTGGAAGCGGGGTTGTTCTTCCCTATCTGGCTGTTGAGCGGATGAAGGACAACAAAATGGCTGACGAGGAACGCGCGCCGACACGGCTGCAGGTGGCCAACATGCGGCCGGACGACAGCGGCCGCGGCATCGCGCGCCTGCCCCGCGCCGTGATGAACGCGCTCGGTCTCAAGGAAGGCGATGTCGTCGAGCTGGTCGGCAAGCGCTCCACTCCCGCTCGCGCGGTCCACCCCTATCCTGAAGACGAGGGGCTCTCGATCATCCGGCTCGACGGCCTGCAGCGCGCCAATGCGGAAATCGGGTCAGGCGATTTTGTCGAATTGCGGAAGGCTGAATCCAAGTCCGCCCAGCGCGTGATCTTCGCGCCGGCCCAGAAGAATCTGCGGCTGCAGGGCTCGGCCAATGCGCTGAAGCGCAGCTTCGGCATGAAGCCGGTGACCGCAGGCGACGTGGTCGCCACGACAGGCCAGCAGCGCACGGACGTTCCGCCCGAGCTGCGCCAGATGCTCAACGCACCGGCTTATGCATTGCAGGAAATACGCCTGACCGTGGTCTCCACCGCGCCGAAGGGCATCGTCCACATTGACGCGAACACGGAAGTCGAGCTTCGCGCCGAATATACGGAAGCCAAGGAAACACGCCGCGCGGACGTCACCTATGACGATCTTGGCGGCATCGGCTCGACGATCGATCAGCTGCGCGAGATGGTCGAATTGCCGCTGCGTTACCCGGAGATATTCGAGCGGCTGGGCGTCGATCCGCCTAAGGGTGTGCTGCTGCACGGCCCGCCCGGCACCGGCAAGACCCGGCTCGCGCGCGCCGTCGCCAATGAAAGCGACGCGAACTTCTTCCACATCGCGGGACCCGAGATCATGGGCTCGGCTTATGGGGAGAGCGAAAAACGCCTGCGCGAACTGTTCGAGGAAGCCGGCAAGGCAGCCCCCTCGATCATCTTCATCGACGAGATCGATTCGATCGCTCCCAAGCGCGGCCAGGTTCAGGGCGAGACCGAGAAGCGCCTAGTCGCCCAGCTCCTCACCCTCCTGGACGGTCTGGAGCCGCGCCAGAACCTGGTGGTAATCGCCGCCACCAACCGGCCAGAAGCGATCGACGAAGCGCTGCGCCGTCCGGGGCGCTTCGACCGGGAGATCGTGGTCGGTGTTCCCGACGAGCGCGGCCGGCGCGAAATCCTCGGCATCCACACCCGTGGCATGCCGCTCGACGGCGGCGTCAACTTGGACGAGCTTTCCCGCCGCACCTATGGCTTTGTCGGCGCCGACCTGGCCGCCCTCACCCGCGAGGCCGCGATCGAATCGATCCGGCGCATCATGCCCCAGATCAACCTTGGCGAAGGCACGATTCCGCCCGAGGTTCTCGAAACCCTGTCCGTCAAGGGCTCGGATTTCGCCGAGGCGCTGAAACGGGTCCAGCCCTCCGCCATGCGCGAGGTGATGGTGCAGGCGCCGACGATCGGCTGGGCCGATATCGGCGGCGTTGACGAGGCACGCGAACGCCTACGCGAGGGCGTCGAGCTGCCGCTCAAGGACCCCGAGGCCTTCAAGCGGCTCGGCATCCGCCCCGCCAAGGGCTTCCTGCTCTATGGGCCGCCGGGCACCGGCAAGACCCTGCTCGCCAAGGCGACCGCGCGCGAGGCGGAGGCGAACTTCATCGCCACGAAATCGTCGGACCTGCTCAGCAAATGGTATGGCGAAAGCGAGCAACAGATCGCGCGACTCTTCTCCCGCGCGCGCCAGGTCGCGCCGACGGTGATCTTCATCGACGAGCTCGACAGCCTGGTCCCCGCCCGCGGCGGCGGCCTGGGCGAGCCGCAGGTCACCGAGCGGGTGGTCAACACCATCCTCGCCGAGATGGACGGCCTCGAGGAGCTCGGCTCAGTTGTCGTCATCGGCGCAACCAACCGTCCCAACCTGATCGACCCGGCTCTGCTCCGCCCCGGCCGCTTCGACGAGCTCATCTACGTGGCCGTGCCGAACCGCGAAGGGCGACGCCACATTCTCGGCATTCACACCGGCAAGATGCCGCTCGCCGACGGTGTCGATCTGGATACGCTGGCTGCCCGCACCGAGCGGTTCACCGGCGCCGATCTGGAAGACCTCGTTCGCCGGGCGGGCCTGTTCGCGCTGCGCGAGTCTCTCGGCGCCACCCAGGTCAACCACGACCATTTCGAGCGGGCGCTGAAGGAGACCCGCGCCTCCGTCACGCCCGAGATGGAAAAGGAGTACGAGAAAATCCAGGACAGCCTGAAGCAGGACGCGATGAGCAGCACCGGCGGGATCGGCTTCATCTCGCCCGGCATGCTCAATCCGCGCGGACCGAAAGGCGCGGATTGAGGCTCACCCAGAGCGCGAGCCCTGCCATCAGCGCGCCCGTCACCAGGAACGGAAGCGGCATCGCGAGGCCGTAAAGCGCCACTCCGATTGCTGGGGCGAGGATGTAAGCGACCCCATTGACCGAGGTGACCATGCCCGCCACCTGGTTCTGCTCCTCGGGTGAAACGGCGAGGGACGCGCCGCTGGTGAAGCCGGGGCGGAACAGGCCAAAGCCGAGCGAGGCCAGCGCGAAGCCGAGCGTGATCCCGTAAATGCCGCCGGCGAGCCCGGTGACGCCGAGCCCCGCCGCCGAGAGCAGCGAGCCCCATATGATCAGCTCGCCGGGCGAGAGCCGCAGCGCGGGAATCAGCCACCATTGGCTGAGCAGGCTGGCGATCGCACCCACCATCAACACGATCGCGATCCACTGCTGGGCGGAATCGAGAGGCAAAGTGAGCCGGTCGATCAGCAGGAAGCCGATCACGCCGAGCGCCGCCGCCTGGCCGTGCCCACCGATCGCACCCGCGGCGAGCCAACCGGAGATGCGCGGGTCCCGCCAGCGCAGCGCGCCCCGCGGCCTCGCCGCGATCTCGGCGGAGCCGGCGCCGCCGCCCAGCCCCGGATAGGAGACGACAGGGCCTTGTGCGCTTCCCCGCGGCGTATCGTCGGGCAATTTGAAGATCAGCAGCAGCAGCACCACCACCCCAATCGCCGCAAAGACGATCAGCGGGCCCGAGAGTCCGAGGGGGCGGAAGATGAATAGGGGCGCCAGCGCGGGCCCGATAATCGTGCCGAGTCCGAACGAGGAGGAAATCGCCGCAAGCGCGTTCGTCCGCTGCTCGCCTTCGGTGCGGGCGGCGAGATAGGCCTGGACGGCGGGCGGCGATGCCGAACCCCATATGCCGTAGACCGCGCGGCCGATCGTGAACGCCACGAACACCAATGTCGGTGCGAGCAGCCCCGCCAGGCCGGCGGCGAGCACCGACCCGCAGATCAGGTTCGAGATGATGAAGCCGTAGAGCCCGCGCCGCATCAGCGCCCGCCGACCGCGACTGTCGGAAAGCTTCGCCCAGTGCGGGGCGGCCACCACCCAGGCGATCGCCGACAGGCTGAAGGCGACCGCGACCCACAGATCGGGAATGCCCAGCTCGCGCCCGATCGACGGCATCAGCGACTGCATGGCGGTGTTTCCTGCCGCCGCGACCAGCATGATGGCGAACAACAGAGCGAAGCGCCCGCGGGCCAAACCGAGGTCCCTCACTGCCGCGGGCGCTCCCGACCCATGTCGCGATCAGGGAAGCGCTGCATCAAAGGTCCCGTACAAGAGCGGCCTGACCCAGATTAAAGAGTTTCTGGAGGGGGCGTTGGGCCGGCCTTGCCATTGCGGCGTTGTTTTGCCAACGCGCCTGAAAAGACGATTAGACTGGAACCGGAATGACCATATCCGCAGAAAATGCCCGCCGCGCCCGTGCTTTCTCCCTTCGAGCGCCGGGCGGCCCGCTGTGGCAGTTCCTGGTCGGCTTCGTGAAGCATCCCAAGATGGTCGGCTCGGTGATCCCCTCATCCAAGATCCTGATCGACAAGATGCTGGCCCCGGTGGACTGGGCCTCGACCAAGCTGTTCGTTGAATATGGCCCAGGTGTCGGCACCTTCACCCAGCACATCCTGGAGCGGCTCGCGCCCGACGCGACCCTGATCACGATCGACACGAACGATGATTTCACCCGATACATCAGCCGAAAGTTCACCGACTCCCGCTTGATCGCCGTGACAGGATCGGCCGCGGACGTGCGCGGGATCGTGGCGGATTGCGGCTTCGACCATGCCGATTACATCCTGTCCGGCCTGCCCTTCTCGACGCTTCCCTCGGGCGTCGGCCCAACTATCGCTGCTCAAACCGCCGAGGCGCTTCGCCCGGGCGGCGCCTTTCTCGTCTATCAATTCTCGCCTAAGGTGCGGCAGTTCATCGCCCCACATTTCGATCGCATCGATCGCGGCTTCGAATGGCTCAACGTCCCGCCTGCGACGCTTTTCTGGGCTTGGAAGCACTGAGCTGAGGGTAGGCCCGTCTGCCCGGCTACCGTCCGTCAGGTCCGAAATTCAGCACTCGCGAAATCCGATAGTCCGCGACGGCGACGACGAAATAGGCCGCTGCCCACCTCAAGCGATTGAGCAAGGATCGACGCGCCCGGTGCTTGTCGCGGGTGATGCGCTCGCTGTTCGCCACTTCGCCGTCCACAAAGGCCCGCATCGAGGCGGCGAAGCCGGCATCCTCGATCCGCAGCATCATCTCGAGGTTGAGGAACAGGCTGCGCAGGTCGAAATTCGCCGATCCGATGTGAACCGCGTCGTCCACCACGAACAACTTCGTATGCAGCTTCGTCGGCTGGTACTCGTAAATCTCCACCCCGCGTTTCAGCATCCACCAATAGGTGTTCCGCGCGGCGGCGATCGTCATGTTGTTGTCCGATCTGGCGGCGGTGATGACCCGCGCCCGTCCGCGTCGGGCGACGCCCGCGATGCGGCGAAGCATGCCGGGGCCGGGCGAGAAATAAGCCGCGATCATGTCCAGGCGCGCAGCGGTGCGCATGTCGTGTCGAACCGCGCGCGCCCAGGGGCTCAGCCGCCTCGTGGGTCCGCCGAACAGCCAATGGAGCTTGCCTTCGGTGACGCTGCTCTGGTGGAGCATGCGGCGCAGCTCGCGGATGCGGCCGCGCGGCTTCCCCGCCCAGGCAAACAGATTGTCGAAGTAGCGGCTCAGGCAGGCGACGCTGGGGCCCTCGACGTGGAGCCCCAGGTCACGCCACGCGCCGCTCTCCACGGTCCCGAAATAATCGTCGGACACGTTGAACCCGCCGATGATGACGCGCCTTTCGTCGGCCAGCACAAGCTTTTGATGGTTGCGCAACAGGTATCTTCGGCCGAACCGCGCGCTGAACCGGCAGAAGCCGCAGCCCGCCTCCAGCAGGGGCCGGAAGAAATCTTCACCCGCGCCGCTGCCGAAGCCGTCTATCAGAAGAGTCACTCGAACGCCGCGACGGCAGGCCCCAACCAAGGCATCGCGGACCCGGGTCGCCGACGCATCGGCGTTGAACATATAGTAAAGGACGCGCAGGCTCTCGCGTGCGCTTCCGATGAGGTCGATCAACGCCTCGAGCCGCGCTGGCCCGTCGGAAAGCAGCTTCAGCCTGTTGCCGTCCACGGTCGCAGCCACGTCCGTCGCCTGTTGTGTGGGTTCGGCATCGGCCATGGCTGGGCAGATGATCCGGCGCCGGGCGCGGCGCAACCCCTGAAAATCTTGACATTGCGCCGAGGCGAGCCTAGCTCGCGCCTTTCCCCGATAGCCTGATTTATAGCGGAGCTGCCCGATGGCGCGCGTCACTGTTGAAGATTGCGTCGACAAGATCCCGAACCGGTTCGACCTGGTTCTGCTCTCCGCACAGCGCGCCCGGCAGATTTCCGGTGGCGCGGAACTGACGATCGATCGCGATCGCGACAAGAACCCGGTCGTGGCGCTGCGCGAGATTGCGGAGCAGACCGTCAAGCCCAAGCATCTGGAGGAAGCGGTGATCGGAAACCTGCAAAAGGTGCAGGTCGATGATGAGGATGCCGTGGATGAGATGGGCTCTCTCAGCGCGTCTGCCGAAGCGCTTCGCCTCACGGCCGCCGCGCCGCCGCGCAACACCAATCTTGGCGGCGATTACGACTGAGCTTCCAGGCTCGGCTCGGACCCGTTGAGCTGTCCTGAGCTTACGCTTCAGCGAGCCTGATCGTCGCCCAGCGTAGAACGGTCGACCCAATCCAGTTCGTGCAACGCGAGCGGCCGGCCGTCAGCAGCGCGGACGCAGATCGGTGCAACCGGTTGCCCGCTCGCGCGATCGATCAGGACGGGATTGCTCGGCGTCTTGCAGATCCATCTGTCGCCCCATTGCCGAAGCGCAAGCAGGACGGGGAGCAGCTCGCGCCCCTTCTCCGTCAGGCGATAAGCCACACGGCGCCGATCCGCCGGATCCGGCTCGCGGCTCAGGATCTCGTGCTCGACCAGACGCGCCAGCCGGTTGGACAGGATGTTGCGGGCGATCCCAAGCGTCGACTGGAATTCCTCGAAGTGGCGCAGTCCGTTGAATGCGCCGCGCAGGATCAGGAAGGACCAGCGCTCCCCGACCGCTTCCAACGCGGCCGGGATGGCGCAATGAGTTGGCGTTGCTTGATGGTCCTCGGATGACATGATCTCCGATCGGTTACGCCATTCCACGGTCTTTGTCATACCGCTCGCGCTGGAAGCGAAGTCGACGTCCGGCGGGCGAATCCGATGCTACCCGCGTTTTCTGTTGCAACGCAGCAGCGCGAGACCCAACTTGGCCGGGTGCTGCGGCAATATGAACTATTAGAACGGGTCCGCGCCTACGACCCTGACGCCGACGAGGCACTGATCAATCGCGCCTACGTGTTTTCAATGAAAGCGCATGGATCGCAGAAGCGAGCGTCGGGTGATCCTTATTACAGCCATCCGATCGAAGTCGCCGGCATCCTGACCGACCTTCGTCTCGATGACGAGACGATCGCGACCGCGATCCTGCACGACACGATCGAGGACACCGTCGCCACGCCCGAGGAAGTGGAGCGGCTGTTCGGCCCGAATGTCGCGCGGCTGGTGGACGGGGTCACGAAGCTCAGCAAGATCGAGGCGCAGAGCGAAAACCAGCGGGCGGCCGAGAATCTTCGTAAGTTCCTTCTGGCGATGTCCGGCGACATCCGCGTTCTATTGGTGAAGCTGGCCGATCGGCTTCACAACATGCGCACGCTGCACTTCATCGCCAACGCCGAGAAACGCCGCCGGATCGCTCGCGAGACGATGGACATCTACGCCCCGCTCGCCGAGCGGATCGGCATGTACGAGTTCATGACCGAGATGCAGACGCTCGCGTTTCGCGAGCTCGAACCCGACGCGTACCAGTCGATCTCCAAGCGGCTCGAGCAACTCCACAAGGGCGGCGGCGACCTGATCGATCGGATCGGGCGCGGCATCAGGGCGCATCTGGAGGCGAGCGGCATCGAAGCGCAGGTGCAGGGCCGCGAGAAGCATCCATATTCCATCTGGCGAAAGATGGCGGAGCGGCACGTCAGCTTCGAGCAACTCTCCGACGTGATGGCGTTTCGCGCAATCGTCGGGACCGAAGAGGATTGCTACCGCACGCTTGGACTGATCCATGGCCGCTGGCCGATGGTGCCCGGCCGCTTCAAGGATTTCATCTCCACCCCGAAGCGAAACGGCTACAAATCGCTGCACACCTCGGTGATCCACGACGAGCAGATGCGGATAGAGATCCAGATCCGCACCGGAGACATGCACGCTCAGGCCGAACACGGCCTCGCCGCCCATTGGGCCTACAAGGAGGGCAAAGACGAAGCCGCCCGGACGCAGCACCCCTGGATCAGCGACCTGGTCGAGATACTCGACCATGCCGGGTCCGCGGAAGAGCTGCTCGAACATACAAGAATGGCGATGTACCAGGACCGGATCTTCGCCTTCACGCCGAAGGGCGAACTGATCCAGCTTCCCAAGGGCGCGTCTCCGGTCGACTTCGCTTATGCGGTCCACACCGACCTTGGCGACCAGACGGTCGGCGCCAAGGTGAACGGGCGCGTCATGCCGCTCCGGACGCCGCTCGACAATGGCGACCAGGTCGAGATCCTCGTTTCGAAGGCCCAGCACCCGCAGCCGACCTGGCTCAATTTCGTCGTGACCGGCAAGGCCAAGGCCAAGATTCGCCGCTTCGTCAAATCCAAGGAGCGCGAGGAGACGATCGCCCTTGGCCGCAAATTGTTCGACGAGATCGTCCAGCGCCTGCCGGTGCCGCTGGGCTGGGAGGCCATCGCGGAAGCGCTGCGCCGCCTGCATCTCCACGACGACGATGCGCTGATGGAAGCGATTGCGCTCAAACGCATCGACGATGTCCAGGTAATGGAGGCCTTGCTGCCCGGCTCAGCGGGAAAAGGTCAGGTCAAACCGCCGCCACAGCGCCAGGCGATCTCGATCAAGGGCCTGACTCCCGGCGTCGCCTTCACCCTCGCCGAATGCTGCCACCCGATCCCCGGTGATCGGATCGTGGGTCTGAGGCGTGAAGGCACCGGAATCGAGGTCCACGCGATCGGCTGCGATCGGCTGGCCGACGGCATCGACGCCGATTGGGTGGATCTTGCCTGGGGCAACGAATCGGACGGCGGCACCGCGCGACTGTGCATCGTCATCAAGAACGAGCCCGGATCGCTCGCGGTCATCACCAGCATTCTGGGCAATCACGGCGCCAATATCGTCAGCCTGGACCAGAAGGCGCGTGACGGCAGCTTCCACACCTTCACGCTCGGCCTTGAGGTGCACGACGTTCCGCACCTGATGCGCATCCTCGCCGCGCTGCGGGCGACGGAAGTGGTGTCGACCGCAGAGCGGATTTGAAGGTCAGAAGCGAAGCGGTCTGACCGCCCGCACGCCTGGGATCTTCTCCAGATCGCGGATGATCTCCGCGCCGATATGCCCGTCGACGGAGACCAGCGCCACCGCCTCGCCACCCGCGGCGCGTCGGCCGAGGTTGAACGTGCCGATATTGACCCCGGCCTCGCCGAGCGCGGTGCCGAGGCGGCCGATGAAGCCGGGCTGGTCGTCATTGACGATGTAGATCATCTCCCCGGTGAGCTCTGCCTCCACGCGGATTCCGAAAATCTCGACCAGGCGCGACGCGGCATTGCCGAACAAGGTGCCGGCCACGGATCGCTCCCCCTCCGGGGTGGCGACAGTGACGCGCAACAGGGTGTGATAGTCGCCCTCGCGGTCGTGACGGACTTCGCGCACATCGAGGCCGCGCTCCTTCGCGAGGTAGGGTGCGTTCACCATGTTCACAGTGGCCGAGTAGGATTGCATGACGCCCGCCAGCACCGCGCTGGTGATCGGCTTCTGATTGAGGGTGGCAGCCGCGCCCTCGGTCTCGATCGAGATGCCGGACAGGGGGCCTCCGTCGAGCTGTCCGACGAGCGCCCCGAGCTGGTTCGCCAGCTCCATATAGGGCCGCAACTTGGGCGCTTCCTCGGCGGACAGAGCGGGCACGTTCAGCGCGTTGGTGATCCCGCCGGACATCAGGTAGTCCGCCATCTGCTCCGCCACCTGGATCGCGACATTGACCTGCGCCTCGCTGGTGGAGGCGCCGAGGTGCGGGGTGGCGACAAAGCCGGGTGTGCCGAACAGCGGGCTCGCCTTGGCCGGTTCTTCGGCGAAGACATCGAGCGCGGCGCCGGCGACCTGGCCGCTCTCCAGCGCCTCCTTGAGCGCCGCTTCGTCGATCAAACCACCACGAGCGCAGTTGATGATCCGCACTCCGGGTTTAGTGCGGGCGAGCGCGTCGCGCGAAAGGATGTTGCGGGTCTGGTCCGTCAGCGGCGTATGAAGCGTGATGAAATCGGCGCGGGCGAGCAGGTCATCGAGCTCCACTTTCTCGATCCCCAGCGCGAGGGCGCGCTCGGGCGTGAGGAATGGATCGTAGGCGATCACCTTCATCTTGAGGCCGAGCGCCCGGTCCGCGACGATAGAGCCGATGTTGCCTGCGCCGATCAGGCCGAGGGTCTTGCTGGTGAGCTCCACCCCCATGAAGCGGTTTTTCTCCCACTTGCCCGCCTGGGTGGAAGCGTCGGCTTGCGGAAGCTCGCGGGCGAGCGCGAACATCAGCGCGATGGCGTGCTCGGCGGTGGTGATCGAATTGCCGAACGGCGTGTTCATCACGACAACGCCGCGGGCCGAGGCGGCCGGGATGTCGACATTGTCGACCCCGATTCCCGCGCGGCCAACCACCTTCAGGTTGGTGGCGGCGTCCAGCACGTCGGCGGTGACCTTGGTGGCCGAACGGATCGCGAGCCCGTCATAGCCGCCGATGATCGCCTTGAGCTCGTCCTTGGACAGGCCGGGCCGCTCGTCCACCTCCACGCCGTGCGATCGGAAGATCTCGGCGGCCTTGGGGTCCATCTGGTCGGAAATCAGAACTTTGGGCATGTCAGAATGTCCTAGGACAGTGTGCTCCTGCGCAAGCAGGAGCACAGTGGGAGGCGGGGCTGGGCTCCTGTTTTCGCAGGAGCACGACAGGCTTTAAGCGGCAGTCACCTCGTGGAAGGCCCAGTCCAGCCAAGGGCCTAGCGCCTCGATGTCAGCGGTGTCGACGGTCGCGCCGCACCAGATGCGCAAGCCGGGCGGAGCGTCTCGATAACTCGCAACGTCGAAGGCGACACCTTCCGCCTCGAGCAGGCTCGCCATCTTCTTAACGATCGCCATCTCGGCGTCGGAGTCGAGCCCCGGCACGGCGCTCTCCGCAAAGCGAAGGCAGACGCTGGTGTTGCTGCGCGTCGCCGGATCGGGGGCAAGATGCTCGACCCAGGGCGTTGCCTGAACCCAAACATCGAGGGCGTCCGCGTTGGCATCGGCGCGGGCGATCAGTTCGTAGAGGCCGCCCTTCAACTCCGCCCATTCGAGCGCCCAGATATAGTCCTCGACCGCGAGCATGGAGGGCGTGTTGATCGTCTCGCCTTGGAAAACGCCTTCCACCAGCTTGCCGCCTTTGGTCAGACGAAAAACCTTGGGCAACGGCCAGAGCGGCGTGTAGCTTTCCAGCCGCTCGACCGCCCGCGGCCCCAGGATGAGCATGCCATGGCCGCCCTCGCCGCCCAGCACCTTTTGCCAGCTGTAGGTGACGACATCGAGCTTGTCCCAGGGCAGATCGGCCGCGAACACCGCAGACGTGGCGTCGCAGATGGTGAGCCCCTCGCGCAGATCGCTGATCCACTCGCCGTTCGGCACCCGCACGCCCGAAGTCGTGCCGTTCCAGGTGAACACGACATCGCTCGCCGGGTCGACGGCGGAGAGGTCCGGAAGCTGGCCATAGGGCGCGCGCAGCACGGTCGCATCGAGCTTCAGTTGCTTGACGGCGTCCGTGACCCAGCCCTCCCCGAAGCTATCCCAGGCGAGCATGGTCACCGTCCGGGCGCCGAGCAGCGACCACATCGCCATCTCGACCGCGCCCGTGTCGGATCCGGGCACGATCGCGATCCGATGCGTCTTGGGCAGGTGTAATATGGTGCGGCTGAGCTCGAGCGCGTGCGCCAGTCGCGCCTTGCCGATCTTGGAGCGATGCGAGCGTCCAAGCGAGCCGTGCGGCAGATGTTCCGGAGCCCAGCCGGGCGGCTTGGCGCACGGGCCGGAAGAAAAATAGGGACGCGCAGGCTTCTCGCCCGGTCGCTCGGCAGTCATGTCAGTCTCTCCTCGCAGAGAGCGCGCGCCGCGTTGGGACGGCGTGGCCCGCGGACAGGGATAAGGCCTGTCCGGGGCCTGTCAACGACCGTGATCCGATCCGTGTGGGATCAGCCAGCTCTTACTTCTTCCGGAACAGCACCTGCCCGCGGCGCGAGACCAGCAGCTTCTCGAAGCTAACCGGATGGAAATAAGCCTCGACGCGGTTGCCCTGCGGATCGGTGCCGTAAACTTCGTAGCAGCCGCCATCGACCTTGGACTTGCGCACCTGCCAGCCCTGCTTGACCAAGCTCGCCTTGAGCGCGTCCTGGCTTTTCCAGCCGGATTGCGGGCCGGCCTTGCAGGTCATCTTGCCGGTTGCGAGCGCGGGCGAGGCGACCGCGAGGGCGGCAGCGGCGAGGAACAGGCGTGTCATCATGATGTGAGCTCCAGTGTTGATCGAGGGTGAGAAGCTGCGGGGCGGAGGCCCCGAACGATCCGCCAGGCCTGAAGCAGGCCGAGCGGGGCGAAGTTGATCAAGGCGGCGACGATGTTGTCGTGGACGAACATCCAGTGCGCGAGCGTGAGCAGGGCGGCCGGATAGGCGAGGCGCTGCAGCCGCTTCCAGCCCGCCTTGAGCGCACGCATCGACGCATCGTTGCTGGTGAGCCCGATCGGCACCATCAGCATGAAGGCGAGCCAACCCGTCCAGATGCCGAGCGCCCCGATCTCCGCAAGGATGTCGCGAAGCGTCTGCATCTCCAGCAGGTAGAAGAGCAGGTGCAGCAAGGCGTAAGCGAAGGCGGCCACTCCGAAGGCTCGCCGCCGACGCAGCAGCCATTGCACCCAGCCATGCCCCGGCAGCAGCCTGGACAAGGGCGTCAGCATGAGGGCGACAATCAAGAGGCGGGCCGACCATTCGCCGCTGGGATGCAGCAGGTCTTCGAAAATAATTCCGGGCTCCAGCGCGGCCCTGACCATCAGCGCGCCTGGAATAGCGAGCAGAACCCAAAGCAGGGGCTTGATTGCCAGTAGACGGACGAACGCGGTCACCACTGGCCTGTAGCGGCATACCGCTCAGGCGGCAAGATTATTGCGAAGCGTTCGCAACAACAGCTCGGCTCAAGACGCGAACGGCCCGACTCGCGCCGTCTTGACCGATTTGCCCGGACCATCCCAGCCTGCGACCATGTGGAGGCGGGGGATCATCTTGGGGGCATTGCTCGCGGCTGCCTGCATTCCAAAGGTCGACGCGCCGGATCGGCCCGCGCGCGCCAAGGCGGACAAGGCTGGCGAGACAACGCTCCAGTGCCACGCCGACCTGCGCCGCGAAGGCGTGGATTTTCGCGCACTGCCGGACCGCAACTTTGAGGGCGGCTGCAGCGCGCTGGGCGCGGTGCAGCTCAAGGAGATTGGGACGCCCGTCGCCCATCTCGGCGCGATGACCTGCCCGCTGGCCCGCACCTTCGCCCGCTGGACCCGCGAGGCGGTGCAGCCCGCGGCCGAGCGTTGGCTCGGCGCGCGGATCGTCCGGATCGAGACCTTCGGCACTTACGCATGCCGCCCGGTCAATGGACAGGCAGGCGCGCGGCTGAGCGAGCATGGGCTCGCCAATGCGGTCGACATCTCGGCCTTCGTCCTCGAAGGCGGCCGCCGCGTCACCGTCAAGGACGGCTGGGATGCCGATGACGAGCGGACGCGGCAGTTCCTGCGCCAGATCCACCAGGCCGGTTGCCGCCGCTTCCCGGTCGGGCTCGGACCCGAGGCCAATGCACAGCATCACGATCACTTCCACTTCGACATGGGTCGCGGGCCTTACTGCAGGTAAGCGCGCTAAAGACTTCCGGCTGGGCCGCCCTGTGCTTATGGGGCGGCGATGACCGATCCCGTTCCCCCCAAGCGCCTGTTCTCTCCCGCCCGCGAAGAAGCCGAAATTGCAGCCGGCGGTGCGTCCAGCCCGCAGACCGAGCACCCTGCCTACAAGCTAGCTTTCCAGGACGATCAATTCCTGCTTCGCGACGATTTGCGGCCGGTGCGCTTTCAGCTCGAGCTGATGAAACCTGAGGTGCTGCTCGACGAAGCAAGGATCGCGTCCACGTTCGTGATCTACGGCTCCGCACGCATTCCAGAGCCGGACAAGGCCGATGCACTGATCGAGGCGGCGTCGACCGACGAGCAGCGGCTTATCGCCGAGCGGCTCAAGGAGAAGTCCCGCTTCTACGATGAGGCGCGCAAGCTCGCCCGCCTCGCTAGCAGGGTCGGGCCGGACGCGGATGGCAACAAGCATTTCGTGGTCTGCTCAGGGGGCGGGCCATCGATCATGGAAGCGGCCAATCGCGGCGCGTTGGACGAAGGCGCGGATTCGATCGGGCTCAACATCGTGCTGCCTCACGAGCAGCTCCCCAACCCCTATGTCACGCCGGGGCTCTCCTTCCAGTTCCACTATTTCTCGCTGCGCAAGATGCACTTCCTGATCCGCGCCCGCGCGGTTGCGGTGTTCCCCGGCGGCTTCGGCACTTTCGACGAATGTTTCGAGCTGCTGACCCTCATCCAGACCGGCAAGATCAAGCCGCTTCCGATCGTGCTGTTCGGATCGGAATATTGGAACCGCGTCATCAATTTCCCGGCGCTGGTCGAGGAAGGCGTGATCTCCGCCCGCGACCTCGACCTGTTCAAGATGGTCGAGACCGCCGATGAAGCCTGGTCCTACATCTGCGACCATTATCTCGGCACCGAGCAGATGCCGGAATGCGTCACCTAAGCTACTTGGCCCGCCCCGCCTCGTAGTCGGCGATGAACGCATCCACCGGTATCGCGCGGATCGTATCGGCAAGCACATCCTCGGCGAGCTGATCCTCGCCTTTGAACCGCAGGCAAGACTTACCCATGTCGAGCTTCTTGCCGGCGGCGACCCAGGCTTGCTTAAGGCGCTCCGTGCGTTCTGCCGAAGCATAGACGCAGTTCAGATACAGCGCCGTGTGGTTCTTCTGGGCAGCCAGCGAAGCATAACCGAGCGGCTGACCGTTATAGGTTGCCGGATAGCGATCGAGCGGGACTTCCCAGCTGATCATTCCCCAGTTCATCCGCTCGACATAACCGTCGGGCAGGTTGGCGTTCACCAGGTCGCGGATGCGCGACACGAGCGCGCGCCGTTCGGCGGGCAACTCGGCGATGTAGTCCTCCGGGGTGGCTGCCTTGCTGCTGACCACCCCCCCGCGCCTCCTATTCGGACTTGCTCTGTTTGGCCTGCTCTTCGCGACCGGCAGTGCTGGTTGCCGCATCGCCCATGACGCGCCCTTCAGGCTGCTTGGCGGCCTGGCCCTCGGTCAGGATCGGCTCGTCCTCGCCCTTGTCGCCGCCGGCAGGCAGATCGGATGCCTCGGCCGCGACCTGCGCCGGATTGTCGGCTGCGCTGGGGGGCGGCGGGAGCGGCAGGTTGCTGCCCTGCTGGTTGAGCCAGGCGAGCAGGTTGGCGCGGTCCTCGGGCTTTGAGAGGCCGGCGAAAGTCATCTTCGTGCCAGGCGCGAAGCCCTTCGGCGATTTGAGCCAGGCGTCCATCGCATCCCAGGTCCAGGTGCCGCCCTTGCCCTTCAAGGCGTCGGAGTAAGCAAAGCCGGGCTTAGCCGCGAGCGGAGCGCCCATTATGCCGTGGACATTCGGACCCAGCGCGTTGGCGCCGCCCGGCGCGGCATTGTGGCAGGCCGCGCACTTCTTGAACACCTGCTCGCCGAGCCGCGGATCGGCCGAAGCGAGGTAAAAGGCGATTGGCTGGTCGGCGTCCTTCCCAGCAGCGCCTTCTTCCTCGACGCCCTCGATCGGATAACCCATCTTTTCCGGTCGCTCGGCGTAGAACACTTCGCCGGTGACGATGGACGCTCCGAGCGCAATAATGCCCGCGCCGAGGGCCCAGCCCGCAATCGTGTTGAAGCGATCGTCCATCACAGACCTTTCGAAAGCTTGAGGGGCGCAGCCAAGGCAACAGGGCGCACCGGGAACGTTCGCGCTCCTTTACGAAGACCGAGCGCGAGGGGCAAGCCGGTCAGGAAGCCAACCAGGTTGCCAGCAACGTATGCGCGATCGCGAATGGCGGCGGCGCGAGGAAAGGGGCGGCGACTTCGCCGGCAAGCGCGCCCCGGACGCCGGCCCGGTCCACCCACATCGCGTCCTCCAGCTCGTCTTGGTCCAAGGTGAGGTGGTCTTCCAAGGCTTCGGCGAAGCAGCCGATCATCAGCGAGCCGGGAAACGGCCATGGTTGACTTGCGACATAGCGGGCGTTCGTGACGCTGATTCCCGCTTCCTCCTTGAGCTCGCGGGCGACCGCTTCCTCGATCGATTCGCCGGGCTCCATGAATCCGGCCAGCGCGGAATAACGGCCCGCCGGATATTGCGGCTGGCGCCCGAGCAGCACGCGGCCGCTATGCTCTGCCAGCATGATCACGACGGGATCGACGCGCGGGAAATGCTCGACGGCGCAGGCCGAGCAGCTTCGGCCCCAACCGGCCCGGAACAGCTCGGAAGGCGAGCCGCAGTTTGCGCAGAAACGATGGCGATTGTGCCACTCGACCAGCGCGCGGGCGGTGCCCCACAGCGCGGCGTCCTCGGCCGACATGATTGCGAGCAGGCGAAACACGCTCCAGGCGCGCTGACCCGCCGCAAGTCGGCGCAACGGGGCGAACAGCGGTCGGGCTTTGTCCAGACCGAGAAAGATGAGCTCGGCCCCCTCCGGCCGCCGATCGAGCGAGTCCCAACCCAGGCGTCCCGCTTCGTCCAGCACCGGATCAAGGTCGGCGAGGCGAAGCAGGCGCGCTTGGGGGCGCGCTTCGAGCTCCGCGATTCGCTCCGGCTTCAACCTGAGATGATCGGCGCGATCAATCGCGGCGCCGGTGAAGCCGGGAGAAATCATCTTCCGAACAGCCCTGACTGCCACTGAAGGGCACGTTCCGCCGCCTTGGCAAAGACGGTTGGCAGGCCTGCCTCGCCAATCCGGTCGACCGGCCACCAGATGCCCTGCGCGTCACGCCGCTCCGGGATCGCGCAGGCAAGGCTCAAGGTCAGCGAGAAATGAGTGAAGACGTGGCTGATGGCGCCCGCATCCTCCCATTGGGCGGCAGCAGGGACCCCGTCTTCGGCCAGCGCTTCCGACCAGCTGCCTGTCGGAAGCGCCAGCATCCCGCCGAGTAAGCCTTCTGCCGGGCGTCGGACCAGCAGCACTTCGCCCTCGTGCTCCAGCCAGTAGACCCTGCCCTGCCGGTGCGGCTTGGCCCTTCGCGGGGCCTTGCGGGGAAAGTCCTCCGGCCGGCCGAGGTGAAAGGCTTGGCACTGCGGCGAAACCGGACAAGCGCCGCATCGCGGCGCGCGCGGTGTGCAGATCGTGGCGCCAAGGTCCATCATCGCCTGCGCGAAATCGCCGGGGCGCTTCGTCGGCGTGATCTTCTCGGCAAGCCGATACAGTTCCGCTTTGGCCGCCGGCAGCGTCTGTTCGACCGCGAACAGCCGGCCCACGACGCGCTCGACATTGCCGTCGACCACAACCGCGCGCTTGCTAAAGGCAATCGCGGCGATCGCGGCGGCCGTGTAGCGGCCGATGCCCGGGAGCTTCAGCAGCTCCGCCTCGGTGCATGGGAACGACCCTTCATGCTCGGCCACAACCTTGCGGGCACAGGCCAGCAGGTTGCGGGCACGGGCATAATAGCCGAGCCCCGCCCATGCGGCCATGAGCTCGGCGTCTTCGGCGGCGGCCAGCGCTTCCACCGTCGACCATCTCGCCGTGAAACGCTCGAAATATGGCCGGACGGCCGCCACCGTGGTCTGCTGGAGCATGATCTCCGACAGCCACACCCGGTACGGATCGGTGCGGCTGCCGTCGGTTACCCGCCACGGCAAGGACCGGGCATTGGAGTCGTACCAGCGCAAAAGGTTAAGACAGAACTCGACGGTCACGCCCCGGCTATGCCATGCTGCGCGCGATGGGCAAGTCGGGTGGGTCAGGTCGCAGGCAGCCGGAAGCGCCGCAGCGTTCGCTGCGCGCCCGATCCGTGTCGGATCTGCTGCCCGACGTCGGCCGCGCCGCGTTTCGCCGCTTCGGCTTCGTCCAGTCCTCGATCGTCAGCCGCTGGCGCGAGATCGTCGGCGAGCGCTATGCCGGCGTGTCCTCTCCCGAATCGATCCGCTTCCCGCCGGGCAAGCGCTCGGAAGGCGTGCTGACCTTGGTGGTCGAGGGCGCCCATGCGCCCACCATGCAGCATGTCGCGCCGGTGATCGTCGAGCGGGTCAACCGCTTCTTCGGTTATCAGGCGGTGGCGCGCCTCGCCTTCAGGCAAGGCGTGGTTCAGCTTTCCAGGGCCAAGGCGCGCGTCGCGCCGTCTTCGCTTCGCCCGGTGCCCGCCGATCTGGGAGAAAGTCTGCGCGAGATCGAAGATCCGGAATTGCGCGAGGTCATGGCGGCGGTTGCGCGCGGGATCGGTGCGCGCGATGAGGCCGCCGCATTGCAGATGATGACGATCCCGATCGTCGGCAAACTGAAGAGGTAGGAATGAAGGCATTGATGACTGGCGCTGCACTTGGCCTTGCGCTGACGCTCGGTGGATGCGGAAGCGGGAGCGAAGGCGGTTCGACCTCGAGCTCCGGGCCGGTCGCCCCCGTGCCGGCGCCGGCCGGCAAGAGCTGGACGGATGTCGTCAGTGCGACGCCCCAGGGCGGGTTCGTGATGGGCAATCCGGATGCGGCAGTAAAGGTCGTCGAGTTCGCCTCGCTGACCTGCGGCGCTTGCGCGAACTTTGCCGAACAGGGCTTCCCCAACCTCGTCGACAAATATGTAAAGACGGGTCAGGTCAGCTTCGAGCTGCGTAATTTCGTGCGTGATCCTGCGGATCTCGCGGCGGCCCTGCTCAGCCGCTGCAGCGGCCCGGGCCCATACTTCCAGCTTTCAGAACAGCTCTTCGCGGCGCAGCCCGACTGGCTCGGCAAGCTCCAGTCCATGTCGCCGGCCGCGCAGCAACAGCTTCAGGCCGCACAGCCAAGCCAGGCAGTTTCCATTTATGCGGACCAGGCCGGCCTGCTTCAGTTCGTGCGAGTGAGGGGCGTTCCGGCGGAAAAAGCGCAGGCCTGCCTCGCTGACCAGGGCGCGTTGCAGAGCCTCGTCGATGGGACCTCTTCCGCAGCGCGCGACTATGACATCACCGGAACGCCGACCTTCCTGATCAACAACCGTGTCGTGCCGAATGCCGCCAACTGGGCGACGCTCGAGCCCCAGATCAAGGCAGCGGTGGGCGGCTGATGCGCTCGCTCGCGATCATCACGGCCGCGGCCCTGCTCTGTGCAGCCGGAAGCCAAGCTGCCGCGCCGGCGCGAAAAGCAGCCGCCCCAGCCGCCCGCGACTGGACCCGCACCGTCACCGCCACGCCGGAAGGCGGCTTCCGGCTCGGCAATCCCGCCGCTCCGGTCAAGCTGGTCGAATTCGGTTCGCTGACCTGCTCGCATTGCGCCGCGTTCAGCGCGGAATCCAAAGCGGGCCTGCCGAGCTATATCCGTTCGGGCCGGGTCAGCTTCGAATTCCGCAACATGGTGCTGAACGCGGCCGATGTGAGCGCGTCCCTGCTCGCCCGCTGCGCGGGGCCGCGCGGTTTCTTCCAGATGGTGGACCGAGTCTACGCCACTCAGCCCGATTGGCTCGGCAAGGTCGCGGCCCAAAGCGAGGCATACGCCTCCCTCCCCGATACCCAGAAGTTCGTGCGGATTGCAGAGATCGGGGGATTGACCGGGATCGCCGCGCAATCGGGCGTAGCGCCGGCCAGGGCCAGGGCGTGCTTGGTGGATAAGGCTGGTCTCAACCGCCTCGTCCAGATGTACCAGGCGGCCAACGCGCTTGGTGTTCAGCGGACGCCCACCTTTCTCATCAACGGGCGCAAGTCGGACGCGCATGAATGGGCCTCGCTGGAGCCGCTCCTGAAACAGGGCGGCTAGCGGTCCGCATGCGTCGGGGGGCGCGCAGGTGCGGATAAAGCGGATCAAGCTCTCGGGCTTCAAGAGCTTCGTGGAGCCCGCGGAACTGCGCATCGAGCCGGGCCTCACCGGCGTCGTGGGGCCGAACGGCTGCGGCAAGTCCAACGTCCTCGAAGCGATCCGCTGGGTGATGGGCGAATCCAGCCCCAAGTCGATGCGCGGGGCGGGCATGGACGACGTGATCTTCGCCGGCACCGCCACCCGCCCCTGCCGCGACTTCGCCGAAGTCTCGATGCTCCTCGAAGGCGACGGCGGTGAGCTGTCCGGCGACCTCCAGGTGGCGGGAGCGGGCGAGGTCGAAGTCACCCGCCGGATCGAGCGCGGCGCCGGTTCGGCCTACCGGGTCAACGGCCGCGACGTTCGCGCCAGGGATGTCGCTCTCCTGTTCGCGGACGCGGCGACCGGGGCCCACTCGCCCGCCTTGGTCAGCCAGGGCAAGATTGCGCAGGTCATCTCCGCCCGCCCGACCGAGCGGCGACAGATGCTGGAGGAAGCGGCCGGGATCGCCGGCCTTCACGTCCGCCGCAAGGATGCCGAGGGAAAACTTCGAGCGACGGAGGCGAACCTCGCCCGGCTCGACGAACTTATCGCCGACATGGAGGTGCGCGCGTCTGCGCTCAAGCGGCAGGCAAAGGCCGCCGAGCGGTATCGCCGCCTCAGCGAGCAGATCCGGGCGGCGGAGGGGCGCCTCATCTTCACGCGCTGGCGGGATGCCTCGCGGGCCGCGGATGCGGCGAAGCAGGAAGCGGAACTCGCCGCCGCCGCCGTCGAGCGCACGGCCGAAGCGCAGCGCAACGCAGCGGCCACGCACGCTGACGCGGCCGGCGCGCTCGCCGATTTGCGCTCCGCCGCGCAGGCCGCGCGCGAGCAGGCGACAAGCCTTGCCCACCGGCTCGCCACGCTCGAGACCGAGCACGAGACAATCGGCCGGCGAATTCGGGAACTGGCCGATGGACGCGCTGCCCTGCTTGCCGACAGAGCCCGCGAAGCGGCGCTCGCCGACGATGCGCGCGCTGCGCTCAGCCGATTGGAGGAGGAGCGGAGCGCGATTGCCGCTCGCCTCGCAGAGGCGGAGGCTTCCCGCGCGACCATAGCCTCCCGCAGCGTCGCACTGGAAAATGCCTGGCGCGAAGCCGAAGCCGCCCTCGGAAGAGCCCGGGTCAGCCACGCCGCCGAGCAGGCCGAAGCGCGGATATCCGCCGGCGCCCTGGACGCCGCACAAAGCAAGCACGCTCGCGCGGGCACTGAGGTCGCTCGCCTCCACTCGCAGTTGGCCGAACTCGGGGACGAAGCGCCGCTGACCGAGGCGCGGCTCACCGCCCGAGCCAAGCGCCAAGCCGCTGAGACGCGGCTTGCAGCCGCGACGGAAGCGTCGGCGCAGGCGGAACGGGCGCGCGCGAGCGCCGCTGTCGAGCGCGACCGCTCGGAAAGCGATGTCGCGGCTGCTCGGGCCGCACTCACCGCGCTCGAAGCTGAAGCCAGAGCGCTGCTCAAGGCGGTCCAAAACGGAGGGACGCAGCTTCGGGCCCTCGATCAGGTGAAGGCAGCCCCCGGCTACGAGCGGGCCCTGGCCGCCGCGCTCGGCGACGATTTGGAAGCTGCGATCGCAAGCGAGGGCGCGCGCCGCTGGTCGGGCGGCGAGCTTCAGTCCGGCGACCCGCCTTTGCCGTTATGCGTGGAGCCGCTCGCCGATCACGTCGAGGCCCCACCCGCGCTCGCCCGTCGTCTTGCTCAGATCGGCGTGGTCGAAACGGATGACGGTTCCATCCTGCTCGCCGCCGGGCAGCGCCTCGTCACTTACGCCGGCTCGCTACGACGCTGGGACGGCTTTGTCGCCACCGGGCAGGGCGCGGCGGCCGCCGAACGGCTGATCCGGGTTAACAGGCTTGCGGAGATCGAGCTGGCGCTGCCCCAAGCCACGGCCGAACTCGCGGCCGAGCAGGAGCGGAGCGCCACGGCGGCTTCAGCAATGGCCGCAGCTGTCCAGGCCGGCCAAGCCGCGTCGCGCGAGGAGGCTCAGGCGAGCGCGCTGATTCGGGAAGCCATGCGTGAGGAAGATAACGCTGCCATCGCGCTCGAACGCCTGCAGCTGCGCCGGACCGGAATGACCGAGCGGGTCTGCCATGCCGAGGTCGATTTGGCCGATGCGGAGCGGGCGCTCGCCGCCGCCGAGGAGCGGGTGCGCGGTCTCTCCGACGCGAGGCTAACCGAGGCGAACGTTGCCGGCCTCCGTGCAGCCGCCGAGCAGGCCGGTCGCGCCCTCGCCGAGGTCCGCGCCGAAGCCGCCACCCACGCCCGCGCGGTTGATGCGGACAAGCAGCGCGCCGACGCGGCCGCGAAGGAGAGCGCCGATTGGGCCGTGCGCGCCACACAAGCGGCCAGGCGTCATTCGGATCTCGGCCGCCGCATCGCTTCCGCCGAGGAAGAGGTCGACCGCCTCGCCGAGCTGCCGGCTGCGCTTTCCGCCGAGATCGAGCGCGTCGCGCGCGAGGCGGAGGAATCAGCCGGCTCAGCAGAGGCCGGCCTGGCTGCGGAGCGAGTCTCCGAAGCCGAGCTCCGCCAGTCGCAAACCCGCCTCGGCGACGCCGGTGAGGCGCTTGCCCTCGCCCGCGAGGTGCGCGCCGGCGCGCTTGCAAGGGCCGAAAACCAGGAGATGCGCCGGATCGAGATGGGCCGGATCGCGGGCGAGCGTTTCGAGTGCCCGCCCCCTCTCCTGCCCGGCAAGCTTGGCTTCGACGAAAGCTCGCTCCGTGCGGTCGCTGAGGAATCCGCCGCCCTCGACCGCCTCGCCGCCGACCGCGAGCGGATTGGCCCCGTGAACCTCGTCGCCGAACGCGAACTTGCCGAGCTGGAGGAGGGCCGCGCGTCGATTGCGGCCGAGCGCGACGAACTGGGTCTGGCGATTAATCGCCTGCGCGGCTCGATCGGCAGCCTCAATCGAGAAGGCCGCGCCCGGCTGCTTGCCGCATTCGAAGCCGTGAACGGGCATTTCCGCAGCCTCTTCACCACCCTGTTCGAGGGCGGCCAAGCCCGCCTCGAGCTGGTCGAATCCGACGATCCGCTCGAAGCCGGGCTGGAGATCCTCGCCCAGCCTCCCGGCAAGCGCCTCGCCACCCTCACCTTGCTGTCCGGCGGCGAGCAGGCGCTGACCGCGATCGCGCTGATCTTCGCCCTCTTCCTTACCAACCCGGCGCCGATCTGTGTGCTCGACGAAGTCGATGCGCCCCTGGATGATGCCAATATCGAGCGCTTTTGCGACCTTCTGGACCGCATGACGGGTGAGACCGACACCCGCTACCTGATCGTCACGCACAATGCGGTGACGATGAGCCGAATGCACCGCCTGTTCGGAGTGACCATGATCGAGCGCGGCGTCAGCCGGCTGGTCAGCGTGGATCTTGGCGGCGCCGAGCAGCTGCTGGCGGCGGAGTGAGCCCTCTCACGGGCGGGGAGAGGGTTGGGTGAGGGGGAGCGAGCGTTCAGCGGGCGTCGAACCTATTGGGATTACTTCCGACTCAGAACCCCTCACCCCAACTCTCTCCCCGCTGGGGAGAGGGAGCTTAGGTTGCGCCGCGCCTGACGAAAACCTAAGTCCCGGCGCTCCATGATGCAGCTCACCACGCTTCCCAGCGGCCTTCGCGTCGCCACCCGCTTCATGCCGGGGCTGGAGACCGCCGCCGTCGGGCTCTACGCGGACACCGGCTCCCGCCACGAGCCGGCCCGCCTCAACGGTCTCGCCCATCTTTTCGAGCATATGGTGTTCAAAGGTGCCGGCGGGCGTTCGGCGCGGGAGATCAGCGAGGCGATCGAGGATGTCGGCGGCGATCTCAACGCCAGCACCGATCGCGACGGCACCAATTTCACGGCGTCGGTGCTGGCCGAGCATGTGCCGCTTGCCGTGGAGTTGATCGCCGACTTGATTCAGCGCCCGCACTTCGTGCCCGCCGACCTGGAGCGCGAAAAGGATGTCGTGCTCCAGGAGCTTGGCGAGGCGCGCGACACGCCAAACGACATCATCTTCGACGATCTCTGGTCGGCGGCGTTCGGCGATCAGCCGCTCGGCCGGCCGGTGCTGGGCGACGAGACCAGCATCGAGGCGATCACGCTGGAAGACCTGCACGCCTGGCGGCGCTGCCAGTACCGCGCCGGCAGCCTTTATCTAGTCGCGGCCGGCAAGGTGGCTCACGATGATTTCGTCGCGTTGGCGGCGCAGCACTTTGGCGATCTTCCCGTCGGTGCGCTTGCCGATCCGGAGCCCGCGCGCTTCACCGGCGGCGCTCGCGTCGGGCGCTCCAAGGCCGAGCAGGCCCATCTCGCGCTGGCCTGGCCCGCGCCGGCCCAGCTCGCGCCCGACTATTTCGCGGCGCGCTTCTTCTCGGACATTGTCGGCGGCGGAATGTCCTCGCGGCTGTTCCAGCAGGTGCGGGAGGAACGCGGCCTCGCGTACTCGGTCTACTCGCAAGTGCACCCTTATTCGGATGCCGGCCTGTTCTACATCTACGCCGCGACCGCGCGGCGCGAGTCCGCTTCCGCCGCCCAGCTGATCGAGGATGTGCTCGCCGCAGCCGCTGATACGGCCACCCCGCGCGAGCTGGAGCGCGTGCGAACTCAGGCGCGGGCCGGTTTGCTCATGTCGGTCGAAAGCCCTTGGGGCCAGGCCCACTATCTCGCCCGCCAGCTTTCCCTGTTCGGTCGCCTGGTCGAGCCCGCGGAAGTAATCGCCGAGCTCAATGCCGTCACTCTGGACGAGGTGCGCGCCGCCGGCGCTGCCATGCTGGCCGGCCTGCGCGCCCGCGCCACGATCGGCTTCCCCGCCGTGAGGGCGGCATAATTGAAAGCGGCACAGGATAAGCCCCTCCCCCCTTTGCGGGGGAGGGGTTGGGGAGAGGGGGAGCGTCATCGCCCCCTCGATGCGGGTGATGACGCTTCTGGCGTAAGCACCG
>NZ_DASVTH010000001.1:0-45135 GCF_036387615.1 Allosphingosinicella sp. | reverse complement strand
GGGACGGATCAAGGGGCCCAAGCACGTAACCGGCAGCGACTACCAACGCGAGTAACAGAAAGCTCCGGATTGGATGCTGGTATAGCTGTGCCAGCACGAAATGGCCGCCGGCACGGAACACCATGCCTTGGGCCGTAAGGCGCGCGCTGGCGAACGCGATGGCGACGATGCTGAGCACATCCCAGGGCTGCGTCAGCCCGAACAAGCGGGACGCAGTGACGTAGGCCAAGATCAGGAAAACGGCTGCGGCCACATGCAGCGCACCCTGTACCTGAAGCACGTAGCGCGACAAGGCCCGCAGACCGTGCCCAGACGCAAATCGCTCCGGCGCGAGACGCACAACCGAAGCCTCAAGGCCGCCCGCACACACGATGGCCGTTATCATGGCCGTCGCAAGCGCAATCGAGTAGGTTCCGAACGCGCTCGCCCCAAGGTTGCGCGACAGGAAAAGGTTCGCGAGCACGCCGCCCGCCATGCCGCCCATGGACAGCAGCAGCGACACCCCGCCGCCGACGAGCAACCTCCTGAACATGAACCTGCTAACTCGATTTTGGTTTGCGGTCTGTTAGCGAATGGATGCCTGCGAGGCCAGCGCCTTGCCAGGATACCTGCTTCTTTGATAACGGCTGCCGCGAGCCAGCTTTGAGCGCTCGACCGTGGACGCTGGCGCCGGGTGTCGCGCTCCACTTTCCGGAGCTACGTCAAATATGCGGGAATGCAGCAAATCCATCGAACGACGCTTGTCCGATTCCAATTACATCAGGAAGTACTTCGTAGGTTCGGGCATCGACATTGGCGGGAAGCCCGACCCGCTGGCGCTCTACACGGAATTATTTCCGCTGATGGATTCGGTGCGGGTCTGGGATTGGGAAGACGGCGACGCTCAGTTCATGGCGGGTGTGGACGATCAAAGCTTTGATTTCGTCTTCGCCAGCCACTGCCTTGAGCATTTGGTCGACCCGCGGGAGGGGCTGCGCAACTGGATGCGCATCGTAAAGCCTGGCGGGCACCTCATCATCAACGTACCCGACGAAGACATGTACGAGCAGGGTATATTCCCTTCTACCTTCAACCGCGACCACAAGTGGACGTTCACCATCTTCAAGTCGCGCTCCTGGAGCGACCGCTCGATCAACCTCGCCGAGCTTGTGGCGGGGCTCGGCGAGGCGGCGGACGTGCGCAAGCTCGAGATGATCGATGCCGCATATCGGCATCAACTGCCGCGGTTCGACCAAACGCTGAGCCCGGTCGCCGAAGCCGCCATCGAACTTGTGATCCGCAGGCGACCGGCTGAGGAGATCGCGGCCGGCGGCCGGCTGCCGACGGGCAAGCAGCCGGATCCCAGCCTGCGGCTACACTTCAATCAATATCGCGCGGATCAGGCGACGTTGCGTGCTGCGAACGGTGACGCTCCGCCTTTCACCAATGATGGGGAGTTGAAGGCTTAATCCCTTGAGTGTGGGCTTTCTTCAAGGAACCGCATGATGAGAGCCGAAGCTAGGATTGTGCGGGCACGCGCCCCGCTTCGCCTGGGCCTTGCCGGCGGCGGGACCGACGTCGCGCCATATTGCGAGGAGCATGGCGGCGCGATCCTGAACATCACCATTCAGCGCTACGCTTATGCGTTCGTGACCGAGCGCAAGGACGACCAAGTCTGTTTCCGGTCCAGCGACCTTGATGTCACCGAACTGGAGGGCGCCTCTCCGCAGGTTGACGATAGCGGGCCTACGGCATTGTTGCGCGGGGTTTACAATCGGATAGTGCGCCAATTCCGGAATGGCTGTCCCTTGCCGGTCACCATCACAACTCAGGCCGACGCCCCTCCCGGTTCCGGCCTTGGCACCTCGTCAGCTATCGTGGTCGCGCTGGTGGACGCTTTTCGGGCGTTTCTCGAACTCCCGCTTAGTCCCTACGACGTTGCACGCCTCGCCTTCGAGATCGAGCGGCAGGACCTCGGGCTGGCCGGTGGTCGGCAGGATCAATACGCAGCGGCATTCGGCGGCGCCAACTTCATCGAGTTCCTGCCAGGCGAGCGCGTGATCGTGAACCCGCTTCGCCTCCGTCGCGGCGTCCTCGACGAGCTTGAAGCATCGATGGTCACCTGCTTCACCGGCCAGTCACGTCAGTCCAGCCGCATCATTGACGAGCAGGTCAGGCGCGTTACGTCCGGCCAGGACGACGTGGTAGCCGCGATGCATCAACTGAAAGCAGACGCGCTCGACATGAAGATTGCCCTGTTGCGGGGCGACATCGGCGGCATGGCGAACGTCCTGCGACGCTCCTGGGAGGCGAAGAAACGAACAGCGTCGGCGATCAGCAACGCTGATATCGATCAACTCTTCGAATTCGCGCTGGATCAGGGAGCGTTGGCGGGCAAGGTCTCGGGTGCGGGCGGCGGCGGGTTCGTGATGCTTCTCGCCACGCCCGAAGCTCGCCCTGCCTTGCTTCGGTCGCTGCGCGCGCGTGGGATGGCCGCGGAAGCCGTTCAGTTCACCGACAAAGGATGTGAAACGTGGACACCCTAGAATTGGAGCAAGAAACGGCTTTCCTGAACGAGAGCATTTCCACCCTGACAGCTGCCCGCAACAGCCCGGATTTCCTACAGTCCGTGCATGATATTGCCCGAGTGATCACCACCTGCTTTCGCGACGGGGGCAAGCTCCTGCTGGCGGGTAATGGCGGCAGCGCCGGAGACGCCCAGCATATCGCCGGCGAGTTCCTTTCGCGGCTGAATTTTGACCGAGCTCCCCTGCCGGCGATCGCGCTCACCACGGACACGTCCGTGCTGACCGCCATTGGAAACGATTACGGATACCAGGACGTGTTCAAGCGCCAGGTGTTGGGGCTGGGCCGACCCGGCGACGTTTTCATCGGTATTTCCACTTCCGGGCGATCGCCGAACGTGGTCGGCGCCATGCACGCCGCGCGCGAGTTGGGACTGATCACAGTGGGCTTCCTCGGCGAGGATCCGCGGGACATGGGCCCGCTATGTGATCTGATCCTCAAGGCACCTTCCGGCAGCACGCCGCTGATCCAGCAGATCCACATTGTAGCCGCGCACCTGATTTGCGGCCGGGTGGAACGGGACCTGTTCGAACCCGCCGCTCGATGACGGCGCCGCGTGTCGACCAGGCCGTCATACTCGTGGGCGGCCTGGGAACGCGCCTCGGCAACCTGACGGCGAACGCTCCCAAGCCGCTGCTGGAAATCGGCGGTCGTCCTTTTCTGGACTATTTGCTGTTCGAACTTGCCCGTCACGGCTGCCGCGAGGTGCTGCTGCTGGCGCAGTTCGAAGCCGATCAAGTCGCGGAATACGCCGCCCGAAGCGGGGTCGTAGCTCACTTCGGGCTGGACGTGGACGTGCTCGTGGAGCCGGAACGAGCCGGAACCGGTGGCGCGATCTGGCATGCGCGAGACCGACTCCGCGACCGCTTCTACCTGCTGAACGGCGATAGCTGGCTCCAGTGTAACATACTGGCCTTGCAGCATCTCGTCACTTCACCAGAAGCGGAGACGAACTGGGCTGCCGCACTGTCGTTGCGCCAAGTTCCCGACGTGCGTCGCTATGGCAAGGTGTCGCTGGCAGGCGCGCACGTGACGGAGTTCGGCGAAAAGGACCCCCACGGGCGCGAGGGGCTGATCAACGGCGGCATGGGCCTGCTTTCCCGCCGTATACTCGACGACCTCAAGCCGAATTGCTCCCTGGAGTTCGACGTCTTCCCACGCTTGGCAGAAACGGGCCGGCTGTACGGGATCGTGGTCTCCGAAGGCTACTTCGTCGACATCGGCACGCCCGATACGCTGGAAGATGCCCGACGCGACCTGCCCGAACAGTTTCGCCGTCCCGCTCTCTTCCTGGACAGGGACGGCGTGCTGAATGCGGACCACGGCTATGTCGGCTCGCCCGAGCGCTTCGAATGGCTGCCGGGGGCGCGGCAGGCGATCCGCCAGGCCAATGATCGCGGTTGGCTCGTCTTCGTTGTCTCCAATCAGGCTGGAGTCGCTCGCGGCTTTTATGGCGAGGAGCACGTGAAGGCTCTGCATGCTCACATGCAGACGGAACTCGCGCGCGAGGGAGCGCATGTGGACGATTTTCGCTATTGCCCGTTTCACCCGGACGGCTCGGTCGAGGCCTATGCGAGGGTATCCGACTGGCGAAAGCCTGCCCCTGGCATGATCGAGGACCTAATCAGGTCCTGGCCCGTAGACCGCGGCCGCTCGCTCTTGGTCGGGGATCAGCCGAGCGACATCGAGGCAGCCAGACGCGCCGACCTTCCTGGTCATCTTTACAACAGCCGCGAACCACTCGACGAGTTTATCAAGGCTCTGTTGCGCTAAGCGGCTCGGCCCCGTTTGCGGGCCAGAGTGTCGAGTACGATGTCCTCATAGCCGCGGGCATAATCGGCAATGAGCCGAGGGAGCTTGAGCTGTGCTCGCCTGCGCCGTTCCCCTTCGACCACCGGGGAATATGTCTCCGCCACGGTCGCCATGTGCCGGGCGAGTGTCACCGTGTCGTCGGGGTCGAAGAAGTGGCCATGCTCGGGCGCCTGCTCCCGAAAGACAGGAATATCAGACAGGATGATCGTCTTCCCGAGCATCCGCGCCTCAGCGACCGTTAGCCCCCAACCCTCGAAGCGCGACGCGCTCATCACCGCCACGCAATGCTGCATCAGCGTGACTGTATCGGGATACGGGATCAACCCGAGCACATGAAGCCGGTCAGCGACGCCCACGGCGTCGGCGTGCTGCATCAGCTCGTCGAAATGATTCGGCCGGCGCGGGTCATGGGTCTTGCCGGTTGAGACCACATGGGGACAGCGGCCCTCCCGCGAAAGGATCGCCATAGCTTCGACAATAGCGCCGTGATTTTTGTGTACCCAGAACTGGTTGGGTACGTAGAGGAAGTGTTCCGGTAATTTATACCGCTCGCGAACCTGGCCAAACTCCTCTTCGCTGCGTTGCCCAACCGGCTCCGACGGAATGATCGGTAGCGGCGCGGCTTTAGCCGTCGCTTCGGGAAAAAAGCGCCGGTAATCCTCGGCGACTGTGAAGCTTGGCATCATCACCGTGTCATATTGATTGAGGACCCGGCCGGTGCCGGCGTGCATCCGCTGGAAGGCAGCTTCGGGATAGAGTTTCTTCCAAGCGATATAGCCAAAATCGGCGATCTGCCCGATCGTCGGAGTCCGAGCGCGGCGGCCGAGAGAGTCGCAGTGGGAAAAGACCTCAACACCGTTGGCGCGCAGCCACCGGTCCATCAGGATGTCATTGCCCAGCAACCACTTATTTGCCCTCCGCACCAGATAGGTGCGATCGGCATGGTCCACGAGCCGCGTTCGCAACACCGGCGTCGCTGGAAGCTGGGAGAACAGCGACTCCGGCGTCCGCTGGCTTGCGATCAGAATAACCTCAATCCTGGGCTGCGGCAGAGACTTCAGGGCGTGAAGGAGGTTTCCAATCCCATTCACCCCGCCGATCCACAGATCATCAGCGAAAGAAAATTCGATACCGACGCGGACCATTCTGTTGATGCCCTTATCTGGAAGTATCCGCGCGACGCGCGTCACAGGCCTACTTAGGGGTCGAAATCGAGCCCGTTCTTTGCACAAGTGTCACTCAGGAGCAGCTATTTGCGGCTGAGCATGAGGCGTGTCAGGTCAGGAAGTCCTGAAGCCCGCTCCTCTCAAACTGCTCCTGCGTGCAAAGCAGGTTGTTCCAGTTATGCCCCCCCATGGGCAGGATCTTTTCACTGCGACGGAGTCCTGCCTGCTCGTCGATCCCAAACTTTAAATAGCTGAAGCGCTGGAGAATGTCGTCCAGCTGGGCGCCGACCGCATCGTCCAGAACTTCGATCAGCATCGCCGGCCTTGTTTTTTCGAAAATGCCGCTCATGCCTCTCAGCACCGCGGGCTCATGACCCTCCACATCGATCTTCAACAAGTCGGGAGTGGCCAACCCGGCCTCGGCGACGAACTCGTCAAGGCGAACCACGTCGACCAAGCTCTTGCTGACATTCTCCGGCACGAAGTCCGGCTCGAGAGACGCGGAATAGGAGTGCGTCCCGACTGAGTCGTAAATTGGGAGCACGCCCTGCCGATCCGAAACAGCCTTCCTTTCAAGCCTGATGCGAAAACGATTTAGCTCTATATTCTCGTTCAACCGGCCGTAGATGCGTTGAACCGGCTCAAACGAGACAACCTCCGCGGTCTTGTTCACGGACCGTGCCGTTAAGCTGTAAACTCCGGTATTCGCGCCGATGTCGACGATGCAGTTTGCGGTACGCGCCAAGCACGCCCAGATACGTAAGGATTGAGCTTCCCAGCTGTTGCCGAAGCCCGCCCAAAAGAGCTCATTCTCGACGATGAAGCCGTGGCTCATCAGCTTGAAGCTTGCCCCAGGCCCCACCTGCACGTCGAACTCGCCCCTGAAGCCCAGATGTCGATAGACGCTCTCCGGCAAAGAGACCCGGCTACGAATCATCTGGAATGCCCGCCGCTTCAAGGGGAGCGCATCGTAAATTTTATGTGCGATGGCTTTCAAGCTTAGCTCCTGCGAACAACTCTTATATGCTCTGGGCCTGTTGCGGTTGAGCACGATCACGCGCCGGATCGGTTTCGATCATCAGTTCCAGGTAGCGGTTCGATGTGGTGGCCTTGCCCGAGATCTCCTCGGCTCGGCCCTTCAAGGCATTTGCGGACGATGATTCTCCAAGAGCCTCCAGCATGGCGTCAGCCAGCGCCTGAACATCGCCGCATGGCACGAGCCGTCCAAAGCGACCACCATCAAGAATCTCGCGTGGGCCAGCTTCGCAGTCCGTGCTGACCACCGGTAGACCGCAATACATAGCCTCGACCAACACGTTGCCGAAGCCCTCATAATCTGAAGAAAGCACGAACAGCTGTGCGGAAGCATAGAAAGGCCAAGGGTCGGTATGAAAACCCGGCATCATGACGCGTTCGCTTATCCCGAGTTTAGCCGCTAGCTCCTCAAGATCCTCGCGCAGATCACCTTCGCCCAAAATCATCAAGCTCGCGGGCCGCTGCTGGTTGAGTAGCGCGATGGCCCGAATAAGAAGAGCGTGATTCTTCTGTGCCTTCAGCGTTCCCACCGTGATGATTCGGGCGCCTCCACCGGCCGGCCAGAGCGCCTCTACCTCCGCCGTAGCAACCGGCACCACGCCCGGAGCTTCGATCGGATTGTAGATGACCTGAAAAGCCGACCGGTCCATTCCCGAAAATCGAGCCATGTCCTCGGCCGCGTCTCGCGAAACCAGGATGCGAGCGTCAGCAAGTGGGTAGAACAGCCGAATCGTCCAGACCAGCAGTTGGAAGACTGCCCGGTTCGCCGCAGGGTAGTGCTTGGACAGCGCGGCATGATCACTGGTGACCATGCGCGCCTTGGATCGGGCAAGCCGGTGCGCGATGATGCCGATCACCGTCAATGGCCACATCGATACTTGAAGCGCATGCGGTCTCCGCGCGCGCAAGTACCGGATGAGCGGTGTGATCGCGGAGCGAATTCGGGCAGCCTTGAGATCCACGACGTGTACGGGAGCGGGCACCAGAGCCAATAACTCCCCTTTGGCTTCCATCAGCACCAAATCGACATCATGGCCAGCGGCCAGAAAGTCGCGGACGAGCTGGAGCGCCACTCGTTCCGCTCCTCCGCCGCGCATATCGGGCAGCAGAAAGGCGACGCGCCTGGATTGGCTCGCCGGCCACTGCTGGTCAGATTGCTTCATCAACAAGAAGCGTTCAGCCGCGTTTGACGCCGCGCACCACGGCCGACGTGGTGTCGCCCATCGTCATGAGGTCCGCATAGGTCACGCGCGCGCCGTTCCGTTCGAACATCTGGGCCACCGCGCGGACGCGCTGGGGATTGTCATATTCCGGCGAATATTGGTCGAAGGTGTCGAGCACGACCCATTCGCGCAGCTGCTCGGGCGTCAGGCCGCGGGGCAGTGTGCCTCGTATGTCGCAGATCGGCACGAAGCGGGTGAGCGCATGCAATCCCACTCCATCGAGCCGCTGGCTCAGGCGGATCAGGCGGTCGGCGTGGCGTTCGATGAGCCCGAGCAGCCTGTCGTGCGGCATGCGCTTGGTGATCGGCCGCAGCAAATATTTGGCGTGGAGCTTCGTCCAGAAGCCCTTGATCGGGTAGAAGTCGACGACGATCTCGCCGCCCGGCTTGGCCTTGGCGATCAGCGCCCGGACGGAAGCCTCGAAATCGGGCGTGTGCTGGAGAACGCCCATGCAGAACACCTTGTCGAACGCGCCGTCCGAGAACGGCAGCTCGTAGATGCTCGCCTGGAAAAGGCGAAGCCGGTCGCCGCCGATCTTGGCATTATTGGCAAGGTTCGCCTCGACTGCGCTCGAATAGTCAACCGACCAGAGCCGCGCCTGTGTTTGTTCCAGAACCACCCGGCTGAACCGGCCGGCGCCTGACCCGACTTCCAGCACATCCTGCCCGGCCATGGCTTCGGGGCTCCAGCCGGTCGCCTGGAAGAAGCGATCCTCGCTGAGCTTCAGCCCCTCTTCGGGCCTGTCCATCTGAGTGGCGGAAAAGGCGTTCCACTGCTTGCCGAAATTCTCGGTGTAATTGCTCGGCTCGCAAATGCGGGGAATGCCGTTCACAATCGGGAACACCTGGCCCTGCTCATCCTCCAGCAGGTTCCCAGCCGCCGGGCGAAGCTCCAGGCCTGAAGCCGGATTGATGATCGATATCGGCATCAGCTGTCAGGCGTTGAAATCTTGGCCGACCTGGCCTTTGAGGCCACGAAGGATTGCCTTGCGGACCAATTTGCTGCGACTTCCCACCGCAAAGGACAGGCCTTCCCTAATGCCATTGCGGGCCGTGACTCGGCCAAGCGCGGCGCCAATCGCCAGCAAGTTCCGCAAAGCGGGCCGGTTGAAGTAGCGGCGATTGATGATCATCGTATTCTTTATATAATAATAGACCTTCGCCTCGCTAAGCGGCCGCGCCGCCACGGCCGGATGGTAATGATGCGCGTCGAGGTGCGACAGGACCTTGCCGACCTTGCGCAGGCGCATCTGGTAATCGACCTCGTCGCCGAAGATGAAATATCCGGTTTCGACATTTCCGATTTTGCGAATAGCCTCAGCCGAGATCAGTGTGCCGTTGAAGAGGTGGGCAAAGCCGTAGGTCCCTTCGGACGCCCGCCCGCGAAGGGCAGTCAGATGGGTGATCTTGCGCGGCCATGTGAAAACCGCGGGAAGATTGTCCCGATCGAGCGCGGGCTGAGGAAAGACGAACTCGTCGGGATCGGTTTCGCTCAGCACCATCGATGAGATGCAAGCGACGTCGTCCGTCATCTTCTCGGTAAGTCGCTCGAGCGCCGTCGCAGCCGGGAAGCCGTCATCGTCCATCAGCCAGACCGCGTCATATCCCTGCTCCAACATGTAGGCGACTGCGCGGTTGAAGCCGCCTGCGCCCCCAAGATTGGCCTGAGTGATGAAGTCGATCCCTCGCCGGAGAAGCATCTCCTCCGTATCGTCCGTGCTGCTGTTGTTGATTACGACCAGCCCTTCAGGAGGGCGCGTCTGGGCGAGAATATGATCGATGCAGCGCTCCAGCAACTTGGAGCGATTGTAGGTGACGATCGCAGCGAGAACTTTCATGGCCATTTTGCTCAGGCAGCTTTGGATATCGGCGTTTCGGAGGACAGCGTCCGATAGATGCGGCCGTAGCGCTTCACCCCCTCTTCCAGCGAGAATCCGAAGCTCTCGCCCCGGATGCGGCCGCGCTGATCCGGTCCAAGCGCCAGCACCTGTTGAACGGCTGAGAGGAGGGTTCCCTCATCGAAGTCGGGCACCACAACCGACCCGTTGCGGCTGAACTCGATGATCTCGTCCATGTCTCCGACGCCGGCATTGGCAATCACCGGTACCCCGCATGCAAACAGCTCGGCCAGCTTGGTCGGCGAGCAGCCGGCCTTTGACTGAGTCGCCCGGATGAAGACCACGGACAGATTGGCCAGCCCGATATATTCGGGAACATGCGCGCGATCGACCGAAGCGAAGCGGATGGCATCCGCCGACACCCCAGCCGCTATGCGAGCCTGCTCAACATCGGCGGCGCTATTATTCGTCAGGAACAGGAATTTGGCATCGGGACGAAGCCGCTGCAGAGCCGCGAAAAGCTTGAACATCTCCGGCACGAGATAATCGTATCCGATGCTGCCGAGGTAGAGCAGGACGGGGCCAGCGCCCAGGTCGAGCTCGCGCCGACGCCTCTCGACCGCGGCCCGGTCAACCTTGTCCGGATCGAAATGGCTGAAATCTGCGCAGCACGGGATGATGTGGTAGCGGGAGCGATCACCACCCACGGCTTCGGGGTACCAGCTCGTCAGGATGTCCGCCGCCTTGTCGGTCAACGTCACGATCTCGTCCGCGGCGCCGAGATAATGCGGCTCGCGCCGCTTGAGATGTCGGTAGACGAACTTGAAGGGCTTCTTCTCCAACCCGACGTCAGCCCAGAAATCACGAAAGTCCACGAGCAGCTTGGCGCCGAATTCCCGCTTCAGGCGCACCGCCAGCTCGAGCGGCAGATAGGCGCGAACGTGGATCAAGCTCTGGCCCTCAGCTCGCATGACCGAGCGGGCGAGCTTGTACATGCGCCACAGCACCATGAATGAGGAGACGAGCGGCGGTCTGTTGGCATAGGGTACATGGGACCAACGGATACCCGCCGCTTCGAACAGCGCGCGATATTTGGCCATCAGCGCGGGCCGCCCAGGTTTCTCGGCGCTGACGATGTGGATCTTGTGCCCCTCCCGGCCCAGACCGAGCAGATACGGGGCGACCTGCGCTTGGCCGATATGATCGGTGATCCCGTCCTGGGTGAGATAGATTACATGCGCCATTTCGATACTCTGCGGGCTGCGATCGCAATAATGCCCGTGCTGAAAATTTCCTGTCGAGATTTCGCGCTGGTGTGGCCGGACGGCAGGTTTCCACTGCGTGGGAAACCCCTTTTAGTCAAGGCTGCCGGGGTGTCGCCTAAATCGCTCAGGAGCGCGTTCGACCGGCGGAGAAGTCCTGACTCTTGTTCCTCTCGGTGTCCGCGCGCATCTCCCTCCGATGGGCATTCACTGCTGAGCACGTCAACAACGCTGCATCTAAGCCACCGCGTCTTCCGTAAGGAGATACGCCTTGTACGGGATCCAGAACTGCGCATGCTTCGCATAGTTAAGCCAGACGAACTGCACCGCGGCCGAATAGGCGATTACGAGCAACGCAAGCTGGCCGTTGGCTCCCCCCTTGACCGGAAAGGCGTAGGCAAGGCGCGACAGCACAAAAAGCTGAAGCGGGATCAGGTAGAGCGCGACCCGATCGACCGCGGTTGACGATTCCAGCACAAACAGCAGCGCTAGGGAACCAAGGGCTGCATAGGAGAACATCCGCCAGAGTTTCTCCTCAGCGGGACTCAGCCCGAACCGCTTGCTGAAAAGCAGAAATACGAAGGCGGGAACTACATTCATGGCGATCCGGACACCGGCGCCTTCAGACTCATAGGCAGCCACCTCGTAATTCGAGATCAGGCGATCAACAGAGCTTTGCAAAAGCGCGTAATAGAGCACTATGCCGAGGAGCAAGATCAGAAGAGCGGCCGGGCCGCGTTTCTGAACGACGGAAAGCCCGACCAGAGGAAGAATCACGATTGCGCTCTTATGAAAGAGGGCCGCTAGGACGACGTAGAGCCCAAATCGAAAGATCGAATGCTTGTGGATAGTCGCCAATCCCGCGAGCAGAATGGCAATTGCAACCGCCTGCCTCGTATAACCCATCCCCACCACAATGACGAAATAAGGCACTGCGACAACAAGAACGAGCCAGGGATTGGGCTGTTGCCGCGCAAACTTAACTAAGCCCCAGGTGAACAGTACTGCGCAGGACAGGTTCACGAACCAAATGCCAGCCCCGATCTGCTGCGCAACCCAATTAAGAAGGGTGTAACCGGGATCCTGATAGAATAAGACGTCAGCGAGCTTGTTATGTCGGATTTCGTCGTAGATTTCGATATAGTTCAGCCAATCTCCGCCAACCTCGAAGCGCAAACCGATCATCAGAGCGACGAACAGGGCCGCTAACATCAGCAAGGGCCCGCCCTGGTAAGCGCGGTTAACGCGACGGCGGGATTCGAGCGCGCCGGCCGCGCAAAGGGAGAATAAAAGCCAATAGGGAAGCACGATCGCTCCGTTCCGGAATCTGGGCGGTGCTGCGCGCGAGGGCGCATTTGTTGTGTTCTTAGCGGCTTGTGCCTTCTCGGTCCAGATGGCGACGGGCAGCGATACCGGCGAGAACGGGCGGCAGGGCACGTTGCCAGCCGGGAGCTTCGAACTCGAACGCTGCTTTGAAGTCGGTGCTGTCCAATGCGGAGTGAAGGGGGCGCTTCGCCAACACCGGATAATCCGCGTTTGGAATCGGCGCAACGCGGGCTGTAGGCAGGCCAAGACGTGCCGCCTCGGCAAAGATGCCGCGCGCCAGCTCCGCCCAGCTAGCCACGTCGGCACCCGCCAAGTGCATCGTTCGCCCTAACCCGGCGTCCGATCCGCGGTCCCAGCTCGTTGCAACGGCCAGTAAGCCGTCGGCGAGGTCGATCACGGATGTGGGGGTTCCATACTGGTCGTCAACGACGCGCACCGAAGCTTGCTTCGCAGCGAGTTGAAGCATTGTGCTCACGAATCCGCCGCCAAATGGACCGTAAACCCACGACGTACGAACGATCAGGTGATCAGGTGCGGCCGCCCGCACCCGTTCCTCACCCTGCAGCTTCGATCGGCCATAAACGTTAAGCGGATCCGCCGAGTCCTCCGCGTGGTATGCCCGCCCAGCTCTCCCGTTGAACACGTAATCAGTTGAGACGTGGAGTATGCGCGCGGCCACGCGGCGAGCCGCCTCAGCCACCTCACCGGCTCCCTCTGCGTTCACCTGGAAGGCGCGTTCCGGCTCCTGCTCGGCCTTGTCTACCGCGGTATAGGCTGAAGCGTTGATCACTACGTCCGCACCCGCTTGACGGATTGCGGCAGCAGCGCTGCCCGGTCGCTCCAAGTCCAGCTCCGGCCGGCCAAGTGCGACCACCTGAAGGCCCCGCTGGGAAGCACCCCGTTCGGCCAAACTTCGAGCGAGCTGACCGCTCCGACCGACGATGACAAGCTTCACTCGCTGATGCCCAGACGGACCCCCGCATGGCGCTCGCATCGCAACGGACCCCACCACCACTCGTTTGCGAGATACCAGGCGATCGTCTCCCTAATCCCGCTTTCGAACGTACCGCTGGCACTCCACCCCAGCTCCCGTTCGATTTTACACGGATCGATCGCGTAGCGCCGGTCGTGTCCAGGCCGGTCTGCAACAAAGCTGATCAGGTCGCGCCGGCTACCAAGGCCTTGCCGCGGCCGCTTCTCGTCAAGGATATCACAAATTGTCCGCACCACTGCGAGATTGCTGCGCTCGGCTCGTCCCCCGATATTGTAACTCTCCCCAATCTGGCCGCGCATCAGTACCAGCTCCAGCGCTTGTGCATGATCTTCGACGCAGAGCCAGTCACGAACGTTCGCGCCATTGCCGTAAACCGGCAGCGCCTGCTCTTCGAGGGCGTTCAGGATAATCAACGGAATCAGCTTGTCAGGAAATTGGTAAGGTCCGTAACTGTTGGAGGAATTGGATATAACCACGGGGAGACCATAGGTCTGGTGCCATGCGCGGGCGAGGTGATCCGACGCCGCTTTGGACGCGGAATATGGTGAGGAGGGCGCGTAAGGCGACGCTTCCGTGAAGGCGCCGGATTCGAATGGGAGGTCGCCGTACACTTCGTCCGTCGACACATGGTGGAATCGGAAGCTTGCCTGGTTCGCCCCACCCAACTCACGCCAATAAGCGAGGGCTGCGTCGAGAAGGCTGAAGGTGCCGACCACATTGGTTTGCAGAAACACAGCTGGGCCGTCGATAGAACGATCAACGTGTGTTTCGGCGGCAAGATGCATGACGCGCCCGACCCGCTCCGTTCGCAGGATGTCGAGCATTCCGTTTCGATCGCAGATGTCGCCTTTGTAAAAGCGGTAGTTCGGGTTGACGTTGCAGTCCCGGACTGAATCAAGGTTGCCGGCATATGTCAGCTTATCGACGTTTACGACGCGGTAGCCGTTTCGGATGAGGTGCCTGCAAACCGCGCTTCCGATGAAGCCCGCACCCCCAGTGACCATAACCGTCAGCTTGGTTTCGCTCATTGCCAAGACGCCGGCAGTTCGGCATCTCCAAACAGCGGAGCGTCGCTGTCCTTACTGGAAAGGACGAGTTCGTCCCGACCGATCGGCCAATCGATCCCGATCGCCGGATCATCGAAGCGGATGGAGCGCTCCAGATCTGGCCGATAGGGCGCCGACACCTTGTACTGCACCTCGCTGCCATCCTCCAGCGTAACGAAGCCGTGCGCGAATCCGGCGGGGATGAATACCTGATTCCAATTCTGGGCGGACAGTATCAGACCGGTCCACCGTCCAAAGGTCGGCGAACCGAGCCGCAGGTCGACGGCCACATCGAATACGGAGCCGCGGCTGGCCCTGACCAGTCTTGCCTGTGCGGCCGGCGGCAGTTGGTAGTGCAACCCGCGCAGCACCCCAGAGCGGGATGAATAAGAGTGGTTGTCCTGCACCCAATCGACATGAACTCCTGCCGCGGCGAACAAAGAGCCGCTCCACGTTTCGGAGAAGAAGCCGCGCTCATCCCAATGGCGTTCCGGCCTGATTTCCAGGACGCTCGGCAAAGTAAGCCCGCGCACCTCGATCATCGCCCAATCTCTCGGGTTCGGCGGCGCAGGTAATCAGAATATTGCGTGTCGCCGAGGCTGTCGGCCCGGCGGAGGAGGTCGCCCGGCACCAGCCAGCCCTGCTCAAGTCCGATCTCTTCGAGGCACATGATCTTGAGCCCCTGCCGGTGCTCGATCGTTCGTACAAAGGACGACGCATCGTGAAGGCTGTCGTGAGTGCCGGTGTCGAGCCAGGTATAGCCTGAGCCAAGGCGGCAGACGTGAAGGTCGCCGCGGTCAAGATATGCGCTGTTGACGTCGGTGATTTCCAGCTCCCCTCGTGACGAGGGACGAACCGACGCTGCTATGTCGAGCACGTCGTTATCGTAGAAATAGAGGCCGGTCACCGCCCAGTTTGACTTAGGCCGGCGTGGCTTTTCCTCAATCGCAAGTGCTCGGCCTGTGTCGCAGTCGAATGAGATGACGCCGTAACGGCTCGGATCTTCGATGGGATAGGCGAAGACCGTGGCGCCGACGTTTCGTTCTGCCGCTTGCCTGCACAATTCGGGCAGCCCGGCACCGTAGAAGATATTGTCGCCTAGAATCAGCACGACCGAACTCTTCCCCACATGGTCGCGCCCGATCAGGAAGGCCTCGGCCAGACCCCCGGGGCGCGGCTGCTCGGCGTAGCTCAGCGTGATGCCGAAGAACGAGCCATCGCCGAGCAGAAGCTTGAAGCGTGGCAGGTCTGAGGGCGTGGAAATGACCAGGATCTCCCTGATGCCGGCCTGCATCAGTACGCCAAGAGGGTAGTAGATCATCGGCTTGTCATAGACCGGGAGCAATTGCTTCGAGATGGCGAGTGTGGCCGGGTACAGCCGACTCCCGTTACCGCCGGCCAAGATAATGCCTTTCATGTGCCGTCCCTTACGCCGCACCTAAGCCCGCGCTCGCCACGAGCTGACGTAGGGAGCAGGGCTGGGTCTATGGCCCGCAACTACCAGGCGCAATGTCTCTGGCAGGTAGAAAGGGCAGGACAAAGCGACTTGGCGCGCTATGGCCTGCGCACGCTTTCTCCCGCCATGGCCCCAATGCCCGTACCTCAGCCTAACATCCTCATCTCGATCAACGCCTCCTGGAACATCGTCAACTTCCGCAGGGGCTTGGTCGCGGGCCTGCAGGAAGCAGGATTTCGGGTGTCCGCGATCGCGCCGCCGGATTCGTTCACCGCCGCCGTCCGGGAACTCGGCGTCGATTTCCACCCCATCGAAATGGACAAGCAGGGCACCTCACCGGCGCGCGATCTGGCGCTTTACTTGCGCTACCGGGCCTTGCTCGGCCGCCTCCGCCCCGACGTTTTTCTCGGCTACACAATCAAGCCGAACATCTACGGCTCGCTCGCCGCCCACGCGCACGGCATACCCGTCATCAACAATGTCGCGGGCCTCGGCGTCACCTTCATGCGGCCCGGCGCCTTGAACCGGCTCGTCCGAACAATGTACAAGACTGCGCTCAGGCGCTCCCACCACGTTTTCTTCCAGAATCCCGACGACCGAGCGATCTTTACGGGAGCCGGGATCGTGCCGGAGCGAAAGACCAGCCTGCTGCCCGGCTCAGGCATCGATCTTGGCCGATTTGCGCCCGGCGCCGAGCGGCGGGCCCAGGGCCGTAGCTTCACCTTTCTCCTCGTCTCCCGCCTGCTCTGGGCCAAGGGGGTAGGCGAGTATGTCGCCGCGGCCGAGCGGTTGCGCGCCCGATCACCAGGACTGCGTTTCCAGATCGCTGGCATCTTGGAACCGGGCCGAAGCGGCGCCGTGCCGGCAGCCGAGTTGCAGCGGTGGCAGGAGCAAGGTACCATCGAATATCTCGGCGCTCTTACCGACGTTCGACCCGCAATGATCGACGCGGACTGCGTTGTCCTGCCGAGCTACTATCCCGAAGGTACACCGCGCTCGTTGCTGGAAGCCGCAGCAATGGGGAAGCCGTTGATTACCTGCGACGTTCCTGGCTGCCGCGAAATCGTGCATGATGGCGCCAACGGCTTTCTATGCAGGCCGCGCGACGTGAACGACCTCATATCCGCAATCGAACGAATTGTTGCTCTGGAGCCGGATGCGCTCGCGCGCATGGGAGAGAATAGTCGGAACGAGGCCGAGCAGCGCTTTGATGAGCAGATCGTCGTGCGCCGCTACATCGCCGCGGTCGATGCAGCCTTGGGCACCCGATCACGCCGATAGGTGTCGCGCCTGCTTTTCCGGAGGGCTTTGCTCGCCACGACGGCTCCGGGGACGTGGATTGGCCATGATCGCGCAACACATTGCGAACAGGGCGGAAATCGCCGCCGTTCTGATGGGGTAGTCGACGATGCTGTGGATCAGGATTGCAGCCGTCGCGATGCTCGCGGCGCGGGCGAAGTGATCCGGTTCGTCGCTCCGCCACGCCAGCGATAAGCGCCAGGACCACCAGATCAGAAAGAGCAATAAGAGGGGGACGGATAGCAGACCCGTTTCCAGGAACAGCTCCAGGTAATCGCTGTGGGCACGGTTGATGTAGGTCTGCTCGACGCGTGCCGGGTCCTCGTAGGTGCGATAGATCTCGATGAAAGTGCCCAGGCCCGAGCCGAACGGCAGATGCTCCTGGGCCGCCTTCGCCGTCACGAGAAAGGTCGTGTAGCGTGAGAATTGGGAGCTTTTCGCCTCGGTTGTGGTGAGATTGTTTCCAAGCGGCGTGCTGAGCGGAATGGCAAGGGCGGCGGCCGTGGCAAGCAGCATCAGGCCCGCAGCCCAGCCGGGCAGCTTGCGCTTCCCCAGCCACAACATGACGATGCTGGCGGCAATGACCGGGATCGCGATGCCGAAGCCCGCAAGCGACCCGTTCAAGGCGAGGCCAACCAGCAGGATCATCAAGACCCCGATCAGGATGACGAGCAGCCCCGACGTTCGCTTGGAAAAGCCGCCTTTGCCTCGCGAGGCCAGATACAGGGCGGAAAGGAACGGAATGGTGGATACCAGCAAGGTGGCTTGATGATTGGCGTTGGCGAAAAAGCCGACGCCGGCGCCGTAATTCGTGACCTGGTAAAAATACCAGCTAGCATCCGCGACCTGCAGCGCTCCGACGGCGGCCGAGACCACGGCGACAGCGATAATGGTCCAGGCGAGCCAGGTGAGGCGAAAGGCACCGAGCTTGGCGACCAAGAGCAGCATCGCGACCGCCGGGATGAGCCACAGCCCGGCCGCCAACGTAGAGCCGGCGGAAAGCGAGATCGGCAGCCACGGCAGCGGCTCCCCGAGCAGTCGATAGCCGGCAGCGATCCGTTCGCGTCCGCCAAGCTCGGTCCACAGGCTGGGCGGCATCGGCACGAGCTGAACGACCACCACGAGCAGCATGAGCACGACGAGCGCAATCAGCTGGCGGGCGGGCGTATCGATCGGGGTGCGCCGCTGCGCCGACAAGCTCCACGCGATCAGCGCAAGCCCGACAAGTTGGAGCAGCAGGTTGGCCCAGATCCCGGCGGCGCTCGCCCCACCGAGCAGCAGGCAGAGAAGGAGATATACGGGCGCGGCGGCGAGGCGCAGATTGTGGCTCATGAAGCGCGCCGCACCTGGAGGTCCGAGATGATGATGCTGTGCGCGGCTGGCAGCTCCGCGGTCGTGCCTTTCAGCTTCAGCCATTGCGCCGGACAGCCCGCCGGCACGTCGAACGGCAGGTTGAGGCGCTTGGGACTGTAGCTGAGATTGCTCAAGGCGAATGTCGCGACTTCGGTCTTGCTCCGCGCGCACGCCAAGGTCCACGAAACCACGCCGCCGCCCTTGGGGCTGGATCCGGACACGGTGAGCGACAGGACGTGGCGTCCGGGGGCGAGTTGGAGCAACTGGCTCGCCAGTTCGGCATCGGCGCGGCCATAATAATCGACCTGAAGCGCCGGCTGCTTGGTCGGCTCCGCCACGCCAGCACCGCTTTCCGAGAAGCGCCAGTTGAACGGCGCCGGACCGGGCGCGCGGCGGAATGCCCCGTCATAGACGCCGTAGCTCAAGGCTTCGGCGCCGAGCCCCGCAAAGCGCGACCACAAGCTTCTCGCGCGAGCGATCTCCCCCTTCTCGACAAGGGTCGCCAGCAGCAAGTTCTGCCATTCCGGCGTCTCCCCACGCGCGCCGCTGCTCGGAGCGGTGCCAGCGAGGCGCATCACCGCGTCGATCTCACCCTTTGCCGCAAGATGCGCCAGGACCTGCTCGCGGATCTTGGGATCGGGTTCGAGCGCCCGGATGAGGGCAGGAGCAGTCTTTGGATCCGCAGCGTAGCGCGCAAGCTCGGGAACCAGCAGGCGAGACGCCTCCGGCACCAGGCGGGAGATCACGGCGATCTCCGAAGCGGCTTCGTCGACTCGGCCGGCTCGCAAAACCTGGTCGAGGTAGATCAGGCGGCCGACGCGCGAGCGCGGATGGCGGCGCCGCGCTTCTGCGATCAAGGGGCCGGCAGCAGCCGGATTTTTCCCGGCAAGCTCCGCAAGCGCCGCAAACAAGAAGGGCTCCTGGGCGAGCGGCTCCTTTCTGAAGGCGGCGAGAACGCGATCGTAAGTGGCGGCGCTGACCGGCCCCTGACGCGCACGAAATTCAGCGGTGGCCAAGGTGAAGGCCACGCCCGGATCATTGGGCAGGATCGCCGCCGCCGCAGCGGGGTTGCGTCGCGCGAGCGCTTCGGACACCGCCGCCCGGACGCTCAGCCAACCCAGAAAGATCGCCCCAAGCGATATCAGGACGATCTTTGGAAGTCTGCGCCAGTCGAAGGCCTCCCCGCCGGCGCGGCGCCTACGCGTCTTCACGATGCGAAATGAGCCGGATTTCACGCTCGCGGCTGCCGATCCCGCCATATTTGTACGGCTCGTAGCCATAGCCATAGCCATAGCCATGGGACTGGTGACGGAACTTGGTCAGCACCGCGCCGACGATGTGGCTGCCCGAGGCTCGGAGACGGTTCACCGCTTCGACCGCAGCCTTGGTCCGGGTCTTGCCACTCTCGATCACCATCAGCGTACCGCGGCACACGGCGCCGAGCAGCGGAGCGTCGGCGAGCCCGAGAACCGGCGGGCCATCGACGATGACCATGTCGAACTCGTTCGCGGCCTCGGCGATGAGCGCCTTAAGCCGCGGTGAGGCCAGCAATTCCGCTGGATTGGGCGGAAGTGGACCGCAGGGGAGAAGCCACAGATTGTCGCTCTCCGTCTTCAGCACGTGATCGCGCAGCGGCTCGTGGTTCGTGAGCAGCTTGGAAAGGCCATCGAGACGGTCCACGGCGGCGACAAAGGCGGGCTTGCGCAGGTCGGCGTCGATAAGCAGCACATTGTTGCCGAGCCTGGCAAAGTTTTGTGCAAGCGCCAGCGTGGTGCTCGATTTGCCCTCGGCCGCGCGCGTGCTGGTGATCAGCAGCGTCTTGGGCGCGCCACTGTCCGTCGTGAACTGAAGCGACGTGCGCAGCGAGAAATAGGCTTCCGAAACCGGCGAGGACTGATCCTTCAGTTCCTCCGCCACGGATTCCTGGCCCTGCTTCTTCGGGATCGCCCCAAGCGCCGCGAGCTTCAGCTTGTCGCGGACATCGTCTGGCGTCTTGACCGTGTCGTTGATGAACTCAAGCGCCAGCGCCGCGCCGAGGCCGGCCAACAGACCAAGAGCCAGGCCGATCGCTAAATTCAACATCAGGTTCGGCTTGAAAGGCGCGCCCGGCACTTCGGCACGGTCTACGACCGAAACCAGATTCTTGCCGACCCCACCGGCGACGCCGACTTCCTTGTAGCGTTGAAGCAGCGCGTCATAAAGTGAGCGGTTGGTGTCCACCTCGCGCTGGAGGATGCTGTATTGGATGCTGCGGCCGCGCAGGTTCAGCACCGCCCCCTTGAGTTGATTGACCTTCGCCTGGATGGATCGCTCCGCGGCTGCGGCCGCCTGGTAGTTTGCGAGCAGTTCGTTGTTGCGGCTGCCGGTCACCTGGCTCGTCTCGCGACTGATCTGACGGCCAAGCTCGTCAATTCGCGAGCGCAGCGCCAGCATGTCCGGATATTCCGGCCGGAAGCGGCTCAGCTTGTCCTGGTACTCGGCCTCTAGCGCCGCCCGCTGCGCGCGCAGCGGCGACGTGCTTTCGGTCACGGCAGTCGTGGGGCCGACCGCACGGGACTGGCGGTAAGTCTGCTCGGCGGCGATCCGCTTCGTTTGCGCGTCAGCCAGTGCGGTGTTCAAGGCAGCAAGCGAGGCGCCCTGAAGGGAACCGGCATCACCGGAGGCGCCCACCTCAGTGGTGCCGAGGTTGATAATGCCCTGCTGCTGCGCGTACGTAACCAGTTGTCGCTCCGACCGCTCGAGATCTCGGCGAACGTTCGCGATTTGGCGTTCGAGGAACGAACGCGCGTAGGAGGACGCCTCGTAGCGACGCTCCAGATTCGAATTGATGAAATTATCGGCGAAGCTGTTCGTCACCTGAGCTGCCAACTCTGGGCTTGGCGACGTGAAGGTGATGTTGACGAGCCGGCTGAGAGGGACGGGATCAACCGCAAAGCCGCTCATCATCATGCCGGTCGCGATCTTGAGCTTGGTCGCCCGATCGGCTTCGCCCGGGATGACATCCTCATTGCCGGGCAGATTGAGTTCCTGCGCGACGCGTTGAGCCAGCGTGCGGCTCTTGAGCAGACCATATTGCGTGGCCAGGAACTCGCGGTCGTTCGGGACGACGGCCTGACCTTTCTGATTGTCCAGGATCTCCACCGACGGCGGATTGATCTCCAGGACTGCCCTCGCCTTGTAAAGCGGGGTGGTCAGAAGGGTGATGATAATCGCGCCGGCCAACCCGACGGCCACCGAGCCGAGGATCAGCCAGCGCCACTCGTTGACGATACGCAAGATCGTCTGCAGGTTGAGGTCCAGACCACCGCCGGATTCCTGCTCTGGCGCAGGCTGCGCCCAATTTCCCGGAAACGCCAGGGGGCCCCCGCCGTTGGGCGCGAGTGGCCAAATCGGCTGGGCGCCGGCGGGCTGGATGTCGTTCTTGCTCATAAACTCTCGGGTTCGCCGTATCAGCCAAAGGGCCGGAACAGGCCGATGAGGGGAAGGGTGGACAGGACCTCGCGCTGAATCGCCTTCACGTTGGATCCGTCAACCACCACGATGTCTCCGGTGTAGATACGGGGGTCCTCCATCTCGCCGCGCCGGATGCTGGTAAGATCGAAGGCGGCGGCCATGCGCTTGCCGCCGATCTGGCGGAAAACGGCGACGCGTCGCGGGTTGGCGTTCTCGTCGGTTCCCTTGGCGAGCGCGATCACCTGCATCAAGGTCGTGGGTCCCGTCACCGGGAACACGCCCGGATTGCGAACCGAACCGTCGACAGTGACGTTGCGCCGGGTGGATGACTTGATGCCGACGCTGACGTCGGGCTTTTGCAGATACTTGGCCCCAAGCTGTTGAGTTAGGCGCTGATCCAACTCCGCCGTCGTCATGTCGACCGCTTTGACGTTACCCAGCAACGGCACCGCGATGTTGCCGGTCAAGTCTACCTCAAACTCACCGGAAAGGTCGGGCACCTGGAAGACACTGACCTTCACCGTATCGAGCGGCGCGATCTTGTAATCCTCTTCGAGCGTAGCGACTGCAGGCGTGTCCGGCGCACCGAAGTTCTCGACATTGTACTGCACGGGGCCGCCGCGCCCCCCCACGCACCCGGCGACCAACACAAGGCCAATCAGGCCGCCGCCCGGACGGGCCAGCGCGCGCAGAAAGCTCCGGGCAACACCAGTGAAGGTGGCAGTCAGTTTTGGGCTGGTCACCATGAATTCCCTATTGAAATCAAACACACTGCCCATTGTTCGGACGCCCTTACCCTGAACTGAACGATAAAGCGAGACGTCCCGAAGCTGGTCAGGCCGCGAAAGATGCAGCGGACGCACCTGCCTCGCCCGCTTCGGCGCGCATGAACCACCGCCTCTCTTCCTCGATTGCGATCGCGGTAAGTATCCCGCTTTGATATGCGCCCGTGTCGATACCGATGCGGTTCGGCCGCTCCTCTACGTCCCTTACGATGGTGTGGCCATGCACGACGACGAAGCCATGCTCTTTCGCGTCCCCCAGAAAAGGCTCGCGTATCCAGCGCAGGTCCTTTCGCTCCTGATCGTCGAGCCCGACGCCGGGGCGAATCCCGGCATGGACGAACAGATACTCGCCAAATCGAAAGGTGTCCGCGAAGCTCCTGAGGAACTCGCGATGCGCGCGGGGCACCTTGTTGCGTACCAGTTCAATCGCCCGGCGCTCGTCCGTCTGCCTCAGCTGTTCGGGATCGATGCCATAGCTCTGCGCGCACTCCGCCCCGCCGAACTTCAGCCAGGCAGGCAATACCCCGAGCTTGCCGGAAAGGATATCGAGCAGCACCTCCTCATGGTTGCCGCTCAGGAAAACCAGCTCGGCTGACGGATTTCGATAGGTGCGCAGCCGTTCGATCACGCCAGCGGAGTCCGGGCCGCGGTCGATCAGGTCGCCCAGGAAGATGATGAAGGTGCGGCCTGCAGGCTGAGCCGCCATGTCGTCCTCGATCTTCGCCAGCAGGATGTCGAGGAGGTCGAGCCGGCCGTGAATGTCGCCGACCGCGTAGGCTCGGCAACCTTTCTTCCCGCGCGGCAAGCCGCTGCCCGCCGAAACCAGACCTAGTTTCTTTAGAAAACTCATCGAAAGACCTTCTTACAAGCCGGACTGCCACCCAGCCGCTCCTTATGCCTTTAAAATAAGGCCGTTCGTCGCCCGTTTCGACCAATCGCGACACTGGTCCGATCAAACCCACCGAAGCGCCCCGGAACTGCCGAGGCCCCGGCACGTGCGTCACGGCAACCTCATTGCTCAATCGCCGATCTTTGCGGCGGGACTGAGGCTCGGGAGTGTTGCGCGAACGCATCACGGTGATGCCGGAGCGCTCTTTGGATGGCGAACGCCTTTTAAAGTCGATGTTTTCGGATCAATGCTGAGACTGGTAACAAGCGGGCAACGAATTTGATCGGATCAGGCAGGTGGCTGGCGGCGGTGGCAACGGGGGCGCTTGCGTTCGGTTCCGCCGCAAGCGCCCAGCCGTCGCAGCCGGAGCCGGCGATCCCGCCCGGCTCCGAAAACTCCCGTGACCCGATCATCACGGACGACCAGTTCCAGGCCGAACTCCCCTCGCTCGATCCGGAACTCGGCAATCCGCTTGAGCCGCTGGACCAGTTCCAGGGCCCGCCCGCCCAGCCTGGCGAGACGATCCCGGATGCGCCGGTGCCGGATGATCCCGCTCTGGCCGAGCCATTGCCACCGCTCGCCACCTTCGACGTGACTACGCCGGAAGTCCCGGCTGGCGGTGAGCAGGAGCCGCCGCCGGTGCGCTACGCGCTGACAATAGAAGGTCTCGATGAGACAGACCTGACCGGCCGGTTTCGGGAACTCTCCGCGTTGGAGGATGGCGACGGAGAGGCGGTGAACGGGGCCCAGATCGCCGCGCGCGTGCGAGAGGACGAGCAATTGCTGGTCCGCCTGCTCCGCTCCGAAGGCTATTACGACGCGACAGGCACGATCACGATCGCTCAGCCGGCCGAGCCTGGCGGACAAGTGCAAGTGACCGTCACCGCCGCTCCCGGCGATCGCTACAAATTCGGTACGATCGCGATCAACGGCCCCGAGACCACTCCGCCCGGCCTGCCGCGGGAAGCGCTACCGCTTAAGACCGGCGATCCCATCGTCGCCGCTGCCGTGGAGGCGGGCGAAGCGAACATCGCGGTGCGCCTTACCCAGCAGGGCTATCCGTTCCCTGAAATTGGCCTTCGCGACATCCTGCTCGATCCGGACACGGACCTTGGCGATTACACGCTCCCGGTCGAGCCAGGCCCCCGCGCGCGGTTCGGCGGGTACACCACGGAGGGCGACCTCGCCTTCGACGCGGAGCATGTCGGGGTGCTCGCCCGCTTCAAGCGCGGCGATCTGTTCGACAGCCGCAAGGTCGACGACCTGCGCGAAGCGATGGTCGCGACAAATCTGTTCACCAGCGTTTCGGCCGAAGCGGTTCGCACTCGGGAAGTGGCTCCCGACGGCACCGAATATGTGAATATCCTCGTGCGTCAGGATGCCGGTCCGGCGCGCTCCCTGACCGCAAGCGCCGGCTATGCGACCGGGGAGGGATTTCGCCTCGAAGGCGGCTGGGAGCATCGCAACCTGTTCCCGCCTGAAGGCGCGCTTCGGGCGGCAGCCGTTGCCGGCACGAGCGAGCAATCTGTCAATGTTTCCTTCCGCCGCTCCAACGCCGGCCAGCGCGACCGCACCCTGTTGATAGCGGCCGAGGCTGGGCGGCGCGATTACGCGGCGTTCGAGGGATATACGGCGCGGCTCAGCGGGCTGATCTCGCGCGAATCGACGCCGATCTGGCAGAAGCGCTGGACCTATGCCTACGGGGCCGAACTCATCGCCACCAACGAGACCCAGTTCCGCCGCCGCGAAGCGCCGGATCCCCAGGCGACCTACTTCATCGGGGGGCTGATCGGACAGCTCGGCCATGATCGCAGCGATAATTTGCTCAACCCGACGCGCGGCTTTCGCCTGCTCGGGCGGACCAACCCGGAAGTGTCGCTTGAGGATGGAACGACCCCATATATCCGCAATCAGATCGACGGCAGCGTTTACGTACCCGCGGGGGAAAACCTGGTCGTCGCCGCCCGCGCCCGGTTCGGCTCGATCTTCGGCATCGGCCGGGACGAGCTTGCCCCGTCGCGGCGCTTCTTTGCTGGCGGCGGCGGATCGGTGCGCGGCTTCGGTTTCCAGGAGCTTGGGCCGAAGCTTGAGGTAGCCAATCCCAAATTCGATCCCGAAGACCCTGACGAGAAAGCGAACCCGACCATCCTGGTCCCGATCGGTGGCCGCAGCCTCACCGAGTTTTCACTGGAGGGCCGCTACCGGTTCGGCGATTATGGCGTGGTCGCCTTCATCGACGGCGGCCAAGTCACCGACAGCGAGACACCCGGCTTGTCCGACCTGCGCTACGGGATCGGAGTTGGCGGCCGGCTCTACACGAACTTTGGGCCGCTGCGCGTCGACGTCGCAACGCCGCTCGGCCGCCGTAGAGGCGAATCGATCGTCGCGATCTACGTCTCGATCGGGCAGGCCTTCTGATGGCCGAAGCGGTCAGCCTGGACAAACCGGCTCCGGAACCGGCTGAGCCGGGACGGCCCAGCCACCTCGGCCGCAATATCGCGATCGGGGTTGCGGGCCTGGCAGCCCTCCTCCTGCTGCTTGTCGCCGGGCTCTATTACGGCATCAACACCGAGTTCGGCCGACGCTTCGTCGTCCGCCAGATCGATCAGCTCGAATTCGCATCCGGGCTCGATATCGACATCGGCCGCATCGAGGGGTCGATCTATGGCCAGCTGATCATCCACGATCTGACCCTCAAGGATCCGAAAGGAACCTTCTTCGTCGCCCCGCGGGCCGAGCTCGACTGGCGGCCCTTCTCCTACTTCCGCGATCGGGTGGACATCCGCTCGCTCACCATTCCGCAGGCGCGGCTCGGGCGTCTGCCCGAGCTTCGGCCCGGCGACCCCAACGCGCCGTTGCTGCCCGATCTCGACATCGATGTCGGCCGGCTCCGCGTGGGCCGGCTGCTCGTCGAGCCGCCCGTCACCGGCCAGCGCCATCTCGTCTCACTCGACGGCAACGCCAAGATAGCGGACGGTCGCGCCCAGGTGGCGCTCAAGGCAGGCGCGATCGCTGCGCCGGGCTTTCCGGGCGGCGACCGGCTTGCGCTGAAGCTCGACGCCGTACCGGAAGCGGACCGCTTCGATATCGAGGCGCGGCTGCAAGGACCTGCGGGCGGCTTCGTCTCCAACCTGACCGGGCTCAAGCAGCCGATCGCGGCGCAGGTGTCCGGCCAGGGCACCTGGTCGAACTGGCGCGGCCGCACGCAGGCGATGCTCGGCGGACAAGGGCTGGCCGATCTCGCCGTAACCGGCCGCAACGGCACCTTCGAAGTGAATGGGCGAGTCCGGCCGGGGCTGATCCTCCCCAAGGGCCCGCTTGCCGAGCTGACCGCGCCGCTGGTGCAGGTCAACCTGATCACCACGCTGGCGGAACGCCGGGCTGACCTGCGGCTGCGCGCCCAGTCAGCTGCACTTGCGGTGGCCGCGGAAGGCTTGTTCGATCTTGGCCAGAGCCGGCTTCAGAACATGCGGGTCGCCGCGCGCCTGCTCCGTCCGGCGGCGATCGCGCCCAACCTGAACGGCCGCGACGTTCGGGTTGCCGCGGTGCTAAACGGCGCGCTGGCCACGCCGACCGTGCTGTACGACATCCAGGCCGCCGCGCTCGGCTTCGACAAGACGGTGCTGGAGGGCTTCCGCGCTCAGGGCCGTGCCCGCGTCGATACGGATCGAATGACGATCCCGATCTCCGCCCGTGCGCGCCGCATTACCGGCCTGCCCGAGGCGGTCGGCGGCCTGCTCACCAACGTGGCGCTGGACGGCACGCTCAACATCTCGGGCAGCCGCATCCTGTCCGACGACATGCGCATCCGCTCCGACCGGGTGAACGCGACCGCGATCATCGTCGCCGACGTCGCCAAGGGCGAATATCGCGCCGGCCTGAACGGCCGCATCAACAATTATCTGGTGCAGGGTATCGGGCTGCTCGACATCGACTCGAACGTCGATGTGGTCACCATCGGCAACGGCTTCGGCCTCAAGGGCAAAGTCGCCGTCCGCACGCGCCGGATCGACAATGCCTCCGCGCGCGACTTCCTGGGCGGCAACGCGCTGATCACGGCGGGCGTCGATATGAACCCGGCGGGCCTCATCACCATTTCCAATCTTCGCGTCGCGGCGCCCCAGCTCAAGATCAGCTCGGGCGGCGGCACCTACGCGCCGGACGGGCGACTCAATATGCGCGCGGCGGGCGTTTCGACCGCCTACGGTCCGCTCGCCGTCGAGATCACCGGCACCGCCGCCGCTCCCAACATCCGCATTCGCGCAGCCCGGCCCGGCTTCGGGATCGGCCTGGCAGGCATCGAAGCGGACATTCGCAGCGTGCCCGGCGGCTATGCGATCCGTGCGACCGGCCAGTCGCAATATGGCCCGTTCACAGCCGACCTGACGGTTCGCACCGGCGCCGGCCCGCTGACGCTCGACATTCGGCGCCTGACGATCGCCGGCTTCACATTCTCGGGTCGGGTTGTGCAGAGCGCGGCCGGCCCGTTCATCGGAACCCTGGCCGTGAATGGCCAAGGCCTCACCGGCACCGTCCGGCTAGCCGCCGCCGGCCGCTATCAACAGGCGGTGATCGCCGCGACCGCGAACGGCGCCAGCATCCCGGGTCCGACGCCTATCACGATCCAGCGCGGCATCATCAACGCCACCGTCACGCTTTATCCGAATGCGCCCTCGGTGGTCGGCGACGTTCAGGTGGCGGGCCTGCGCAGCGGTGCGACGGTGGTGGAGGCGGGCCGCGTCCGGATCAATTATCAGGGCGGCCGCGGCCAGGCGCAGTTCCTGGCGCGCGGCAATAGCGGCGTCCCCTTCCAGGTCGCCGGCAACGCCGCGATCACGCCGAGCATCATTCGCGCAAGCCTGCAGGGCAACGTCAATCGCATCCCCTTCCGGCTCGCCCGCCCGGCCGACATCCGCAAGGTCGGCCCCGACTGGGTTCTCGCCCCGGCCACGCTGGTGCTTCCGCAAGGCAATGTCCGCCTCGCCGGCCGCTACGGCCGCGGGCTGGAGATCCAGTCGCGCTTCGCCAACCTCGATCTGTCGCTGTTCAACGCCTTCTCGCCTGGGCTGGGCGTCAGGGGCCGCGCCAGCGGCAGCCTCGACTTCGCCCAGCCCAACGGCGCCACCTTCCCGCGCGCCGACGCCCGGATCACGGTCGAGAACTTCACCCGCTCGGGCCTCATCACACTGTCCGAGCCGGTCAACATCGCCTTTGCCGGGCAGCTTCGCCCCGAAGGCGGTCTCGCCAACGCGGTCATCCGCCGCCAGGGCGCTCTGATCGGCCGCGCGCAAGTGCGTCTCCAGCCGCTCGGCCCCGGCGCAGGCAGCTGGACCACGCGGCTGCTCGCCTCGCCGCTCGCTGGCGGTGTCCGTTATAACGGCCCCGCAGACGTGCTCTGGTCGCTGACCGGCATCGCCGACCGTCAGGTCTCCGGCCCGATCGGCATCGCCGCCGACTTCAGCGGCCGCGTCCAGGCGCCGCAATTCAACGGCGTCGTTCGAGCGAACAACCTGACCTTTACCGACGAGACTTTCGGCACGCGCGTCACCAACATTCAGCTCGCCGGCCAGTTCACCAGCTCGCGGCTGGAGATCACCCGCCTCACCGGACGCGCCGGCGAAGGCACGGTCACGGGCGGCGGCACCGTCGGCCTCGCAGCCAACGCCGGCTTCCCTATCGACGCGCGCCTGACTTTCGACCGCGCCCGCCTTGCCCGCGGGGACAATCTTGGAGCAACCGTCTCCGGCGATGTCGCGATCACCAACAGCCGTGCCGGGGGCGGGCTGATCAGCGGTGACCTCACTCTTCCGAACGTCCGTTATCAGGTGGTGCGCCAGGGCGCGGCGGAGGTGCTCGAGTTGCGCGGCGTCCGGCGCAAGGGCGAGCCCCTGCCCGATCCCAATGCTCGCCTCGCCGAGGAGGGCGGCATTCCCAGCATCTGGAAACTCGACCTGAGACTCCGCGCCGACAACCAGATTTTCGTCGGCGGAATGGGCCTTGAGTCCGAGTGGAAGGCGGATCTTCGCGTTCGCGGCACCTCCGCAACTCCGGAAATGATCGGCGAGGCCGAAGTGCTGCGCGGCACGATCAGCTTCAGCGGCCAGCGCTTTGAGCTGACCACCGGCCGGGTCCAGTTCACCGGCTCGCGCCCGATCAACCCGCGCCTGACCATCGCCGCGACGGCCAACGTCAAGGATGTCGACGTCACCATCAACATCACCGGGGCAGCGTTCACGCCGCAGATTACCTTCAGCTCGAATCCGGCGCTGCCTCAGGACGAGATTCTCGCGCGCGTCCTGTTCGGCGGCTCGGTCACCGAGCTGTCGGCGCTGCAGGTCGTCCAGCTCGGCGCGTCGCTCAATTCGCTGCGGGGCGGCAGCGGCGGCCTTAACCCGCTCGGCAAGCTGCGCGGCGCCTCCGGGCTCAGCCGGCTGCGCATCCTCGGCGGCGACGAGGCGCAGGGCCGCGGCACCGCGATCGCGGCCGGATTCTACCTCGGCAACGACATCTATCTCGAAGTGATCACCGACGCGCGCGGCTTCACCGCCACCCAGATCGAGATCGCCCTGTCTCGCGCGCTGAGCATCCTGACCCAGGCCGGCAGCCAGGGGAACAGCAGCCTCAACGTCCGTTACCGCAAGAACTATTGAGCGGCCGGCCGCCGCCGCTTAGGCGCGGCGCATGGACTGGTATCAATTCAAGCATATGCTGAGCCTGTTCAGCGGACTCCACATGGACGCGCTGCACATTCATGTCGGCGTGTTGGCGCAGCTCTCGGCCGCTGCCGTGATGCGCCGCAGCATCGCCAGCCCCTGGCCGTGGCTCGCGCTCCTGTTCACGCTCTGCGCCAATGAATGGTTCGATCTTGCCTACGAAATCTGGCCTGATCGCAACGAGCAATGGGCCGAAAGCATCAAGGATGGCTGGAACACGATGCTGCTGCCGACCATCCTGCTCCTCCTGGCCCGCTTCGTTCCCGGCCTGCTCGTGCAACCGAGGACCACGCCGGGCCAAGTGGCGGACACCCCCGTCACTTCACCGCAGGTCAGCCAGGGATAGCTTTGTGCGCCTCGTTTGGGCATTGTCCGCACGCCTGAATGCGCAAACATAACCGCCTCTACACTTTGCTGAATGTGCTGCCCGACGCCGAACCGGTGGTGATCGAGGCTGCCTACAAGGCGTTGATGAAACGGCACCATCCGGACATCCAGCCCGGCGGAGCCGCCGTTGGCGAGCGCACCGCCACCGAGCTGAACCAGGCTTACCAGACGCTCCGCGATCCCGAACGCCGCGCGGCTTACGATGCGCAGGAGCGTGCGCGTCAGGAGCGGGACCGGGCCGAGCTTGCCCGCGCCTTCCAACCGCCCTCCCCCCGCGCCACGCCTCCCCCGCCCCACCGGCCCGAGCCGGTGCGTGCCGGCCAGCGGGCCGCCGCCTGGATCGGGGCGGCAGGCATCCTCATGCTTGGAGGCGCCATCTACCTGCTGGCGCAGGGCAGCGGGACTCCGGCGGCGCGGGTGCCGGCTTCAAGCGGCAGAGTCGCCGCCACATCGCCTGCCCTTGCCGCGCAGGCCTTTCGCGACCAGCCCGTCAACCGCAGCCAGGTCGAGAAAGCTGTCGCGGAGTTTAGGCGCATCGCCGGCGAGGCGGGAATGCCTGGCGCAGCGGCCTATAGCGATCATTGCTTCGACGTGCAGAGCCGGACCGGGGCCGTTACCGACTTCGATCATTGCGTGGCTTTCGACCACTTGGCCAGCCGCGGCGATCTCGTCGAAAGCCAGGGCGAGGCCACTCGGCCCGCGCGGTTCCAGCCCCAGGCCTTGGTCGCTCGCCACATCCAAGCCGCCGAAGCGATCGCGCGCGACCCAAGCCTGATCGAAGCGCGGCTGTTCGAAATCCGCCGTCTCACCGACAATGAAGTCGGCCGGATCGCGACCGCCGCGCCTGCTTCACGCCCGAGCGATCGTGCGGCGACACGTCCCTTGGCGAGAGCTCCGGTCCAGCGTTCCCCCACGCCGAAGCGAGCGCGCCCGCAGCCTCGCAGTTCGCAGCGCCCGAACCCGGCTCGCAGTCCGTCCGAACAGGATTTTCTTGAGCGCGAAGGCGGGATCTATTGACCGGCAACGGCCCCGGCCTCCTTCAGCGGATCGCGGCTCTGTTCAGCGGGGCCGGGTCAGCTCCGCGCGAACCTGCCGAGCGGGCTTCGGAGGCGTCCCCGACCACGCCGCTCACGGCCGAGGATGAACGGCTGCCCAACGCCTCCCGGCCGCGTGTCGCCAAGCTGCTGGCTATGATCGCCGATATCGAGGCGCGGGTTGAAGCCGATCCGCTGCTCGCCTCCGCCATGATCGAGGTGAGGCAGATGCGCGATGTTCACCTGCCACGGCTGCTTGCAAGCTATGCCGACATCCCGCCCGCGCACCGCGCCGAAATCTTCCGCGCGACCGGCCGTTCCGCGAGCTACGAGTTCAACGCAGCGGTTGATCGCATGCTGGAGCGCGCCGCCGCGCTGTCCCGCTCACTCGCCCAGCAGGACATCAACGACTTCGCGGCCAACCTGCGCTTCATCGAGCGCCGGTACGGGAGCGACGATCCAATCCCCTGATCACGCGCTCGCATTCCTGCGGCCAATCGGAAGCGGATCCGCGACGCCGAACAGTTCCGCGCGGCGGACCAGCCTACCGGCCCAGCAGCGGTGGGTGGCCGGCTCGCACATCGCGCCCTCGCGGGCGAACACGGCGGGCGTGTCGGCGGCCAGGATGACATGCGCATCCGCGAGCTCGCCCGGAGCGACGGCGAGCGCTGCGTGGATCACCGGCACCTGCGCCGGGTGGATCGCCGTCTTGGTGAGGAGGCCATGTTCGATGTCGCGGGCCACCTCGGCCCGAAGCAGGTCCGGCGCGTCGAACCGCTCCATGACCGGCGCGCTCAGCGCGAAGCCCCACGGCAGGAATGCGCCGGCGAGGCTGGCGATCACGGCCCCGAGCGGGCCGTCATAGCAGGTCCGGGCAGTGGATCGGCGGCAGCCGAGCGCTTTCAACAAGTCGTTGCCGCCGATGCGGAGCGCGAGCACTCGATCCTGCACGGCAAGCAGCTGCTCACGAAGCCGGCGCACCTCCCAAGGGTCGAACATCTCGCGCGTTTCCAGAGTCGGCATCAACCGGTGCTCCGGGCGGAGAGGAAGCGCGAGATAGGCCGGGAGCTTGTCCGCAGTCGCCTTGGGTAGGACGAAGCCGGTCAGCCGATCCGCGCCGGGCATGCGCAAGACATGGGCAAGCATGTCGGGCCCGCGCGGCCGCACGAACAGGAGCGGCTGCGCCTGCTCGCCTCGCAATGCCAGGTGGCGGAGAAAGGCGGCGAGATTACGGAGCGCCTCCGGCACATCCTCCTCCCGAACCGCATCTTCAAGGCAGAGCACGGCGGATCGCAGCCCAGGCACCCGTCCGCCGAAGATGATCCGGCCGAGATCGCTCCGCATGGCCGGCAGGTAAAGCGTCGCCCCAAGCGCCAGCGGGTCCAGACTCATGCCCGGCCTCCACCCAGCTGCCGGATGATCGCGACCGCCCGGTAAGCGCAGTCGCCGGACAAGCGCTCAACCGGGACCTCCGCGTGCCGAGCGAGGAGAAGCAGGTGCGCGAGGTCCGGATCGCCCGCGTCCCGGAGGAAGAGCCGGTTCGGAACGCGCCGGAGGAAAGCCCGCGTGGCCTCGGCGATACCGGGCTTGATCCGGTTCCGGTCGGTGGTTCCGGTCCGCTCCATCAGCTCGGCAAGCATCGCCTCACAGGCGCGGGCGAGCCGGCCGCGCCCGGTCGCATGCCGCCCGATCGGCCTTGCCGTCGCCCCGATCGCAAGCGGCGCGACGGTGTCGACGAAGCGCCGGGAGGCATCTTCGTCACGAAGATGCGGAAAGGTGACGCAGGCGTGGAAGTCGCCCGGCCCGACCGTTTCCGCGCTCTGAATCGAGCGGCTCACCAGGCCCGATACGATCCCGCCGAGCAGCCCCGAGGCGATCAGATAATCGTCCGGGCTGGCCGCGATGTCGGCCTGTCCCGCGGGATCGGCGACGACCGCCAGGATCGGCGCGAAACCGAACGGCCGGTCGGTGAGGCTGCGGCGCAGCTCGCCCGCGATCGCGCCCTTGCCGGTCCAGCCATCGACAAACACCACGTCGGCCGGGTCGTGTCGGGCCGCAATGTGCGCCAGCGCATTGCGATCGATGCCGCGGTCACGGATGATGCTGACCGAGTAATGGACGGCGGGGCACCCACCGGCGCGAAGCGTACGCAGCAGCAGCACTCCGATCGGCGTGCCTGCGCGGGCGAGCGAAGCGATCACCACTTGCCGGCCACCGGAGCGGGCGGCCAGATGAGCGGCGAGGCTGGCGATGTCGCCGGCCAGGCGGGCTCCGTTCCGGGCAAGCGCCTCCTCGAACAGGCGGAGGTAATCCGCGCCAGGCGCCTGCTCTTCGGAGATCATTTCCGAATAGTGCCGGCGTCCCGACTGGATCAGCGCCTCCTTGTCTCGGACGTCCGTTGGCGCGAGCCTGACGGGCTTCAGCAGGAAAATCACATCGTCCGGCAGATAGCTTCCCGAGAAGGGCAGCGCGCCGGTCCCGGGCCTGCGCTCAGCAAGCATCGAGCAGTCGCTCCGAAAGCTGGGAGGCGGTCGGCAGCATCGCGAAGTCGCACAGCCGCATGAAGGCGGCATCGGTGCGGCTGTCGCCGATCCCGATCACCGGCGCCTTCGGAAAACGCTCACGCAGCGACGGCAGGATGTGCCGAACCGCGCGGTGCTTGCCGAGATGCGGTGGCAGAACAGCGACATTGTTGCCGTTGCGATGCTCGGTCCAGCCGGACGGCAGTTTCGCCAAGGCGGCATCCACGACCTTGTCGAGCGCCTGCACATCCGCATCGGGATGCTTGGCGAGCAGGTAGAGCGGAACCCCGTCTTCACTCAGCACACGCACGCTGACCGGCTCGCCGCGACGGCGGCCTTCTTCGGCGATCGCCTCCGCCATCTCGCTCAAGGCCGCGGCATGCGGCGCCGCTTGCTCCGCCATATGGGCATGCCAGCCCTGGTCGATCGCGCCCGCTTGGTCGAGGATCACGCCGCCATGCGCACAGATCGCCGCGGCGTGAGGCACGTGGACCCGGCGGAGCGCGTCCAGGCTGCGCGCCGTCACGGGCACCAGGTGCGTGGTTTCGGACAGCCACCGAAGGAAGGTCAACTGACGAGGGGTCGCGAAGCTCAGCGGCGAGCCGTCGCGGGCGAAGCCGAGCGGGGTCAATTGCTCGTCGGCAAGGTCGGGCGGGCATTTGCGCCGGGTCTGGAACAGGGTATCGTCCAGATCGACGAGCGCGATCGCGCCGATCATGCCGCCCACCGCACCAGCTCCGCGCCCAGCGCCTCCACCAGGCTCGGGTCGATGCTGCCCTCCGGCGTTTCATGGCAGAGCCAGTTGGCGCGACCGTCGTCGAGGTCGGCGTTGTAAAGGAAATTCGGAACGCCGGTCTCGTAATTGTCGCGGAAGCGGAGCCCCGTGCCCATCGCGCCGCCAAGCCGCGCGGGGCTCCGGCTTGTGGCCTGGACCACGACGTCATGCCCCGCCCGCTGGAGCCGCTCGGCAAGCAGAAACGGCGGATAGGTGAACTCGCCGGTGCCGATGATCCGGACCGGGCCTCTCGCATCCGGCGTCGCGATGGGTTGCGGGGAGACCGGAGCACGAAGCCCGAGCCGTCCGGAACTGGGATGCGCCGTCAGTTCACCGAGTGCGGACGCCCGGTTCTCGAACCCGGTGCAGGGCGAGCGCTCGGCCGTCGGGGCCCAGGTCAGCCGTCCGCTCAGCAGCGCGACCGCCGAGCCCGGGCGCGGCATCCGTTCAAGCCACTCGCCATCGGACCAGTCGGTGAGCGAAGCGGCTACGATTATTTCGACACCCGGCCAGACCCCTACCAGCGCGCTGCCCGCATTGATGAGCGTGCGTCCCGTCGAGACTTCATCATCGATCAGCACCAGGCTTTGCGGAGGCGCGAAGTCTGCCACCGCCGGCCGATAGACGAGGTGGGCCGAGGCATGGCTGTGCGGTTCCTCGAACCGGCAGAGCAGCGGGTGATCGATCCGCTGACGAGTCGAGTGCAGGAAGAAGATGTCGTCGCGCCCGGTGCGGCGACGAAGCTCTTCATGCACGGTTTGCGCCAGGCAGATCGCCGTTTCGGCGAGCCCGAAGACAAGTACCGGTCCGGGCAGGTCGTCGGGGACGAGCGCCGCCAGATCGCGAGCGCAGGCCCGCATCAGATCCGGCGGGGCAGGCAAGTGGCGGCCTAGCACACGCGAGACGACGAGGAAGCCGCGCTTCGGATTGTTCCTTGCAGCGAACCCGCACAAGTCGTCGAGCTGCCACGGCCCGGCTTCGGCCTCGAGCCGGAGAATACCTGTCGGCAGCACCACCGTTCGGGCTTCGCCGGCAGCTCGTTCACTGGAGCTCAGCACGTGCAGCCGATCCGATAGATCGTCGCGCGCGCCTGCCGGACCATTTCGGCGCGGCCGATCGGGGCCGATGGGCCGGCCAGCTGCGGCTCGATCCCGAACGCGTCCAGGAAGCTGCGTACGATTGCGCCCTTGACCCCGAAATTGATGTTCTCGGCATTGCCGCCCGCGGCACGGATCCGATCGATGTTCAGCGAGGAACAGACCAGTCCGAGCAGATGGCCGGAATTATCGAAGATCGGACCGCCGCTATTGCCGCTCGCGATCGGTGCGGTGAACTGGAAAACGCTGCTGTCATTGCCGATCCCGCACAGCCCGGCGATGTTGCCGGCGCTCGCCTGCGGCCCCGATCCGAGCAGGCCCTGCAGCGGGAAGCCGAGCGCGACCACATCCTCGCCAAGGTGAAGATCGAGTCCCGCCCGGAAGCGGGCGAGCGCCGGCAACGGCTGTTCTACCCTCAGCAGCGCCAGGTCGTTTCGAGGATCGGCGAAGACGAGTTCCGCGGCCTGGCTGCGCCCGTCGCCGAGCACCGCGATCCCCTTCGCCTCCTCGACCACATGGGCGTTGCTCAGCACATGACGAGCATCCACAGCGACGCCGCTACCGGACGATTGCGAGCCCACCCGACCCCGCTCCGGGCCGACCTCGTCCCGCGTCGCCGGCGCATGCAGCAGTCGCCGCGCCCAGCCACCCTCGATGGCGAACGCCTCCGCTACGCCTGCCAGGCCCTGCACGGAACCGCCGCCATTCGCGGCCAGTCGCCAGCCGCCCCCGTGCCGGTATAGCTCGGCCAGGATCAGCGCCGTGTCCGGCCGATCGTTGAGATCGACGCGAAAGCGCACCGAGCCGCCCAGCAAGGTGAGCGCGCCATAATCCCGGAAGCTCAGCCCGCCCCCAGGCCCGCTCGCCAGGAAGGCAACAATGGCGAGCCGATCCACCTCGCCGGGCATCTGCCCCAGCCAGAGGGAAAGACGCCCGCCCTCCTCGAAGCGTGCTGCCGGCCGCATCTCCCGGTTGGCGGAGTCGATGGGCTCGAAGGCGCGGCTCGCCTTGCGCGAACGGTCGAGCGCGACCAGGGCCAGCATCAGCGGCGGGCGCAGCGGTTCCAGAAGCCCGAGCGAAAGCTCCTCGTCGACGGCGGCACGCTCGCCGGCCACAAGATCGCGCATCGCGATTGCCCGGTCAGAGCGGGGCTGACGCGGCGGTCAGATGTTGACGCCGAATGAGCGGGCGAGCGGCGCCAGCCCGCCGGCAAAGCCCTGACCGATCGCCTTGAACTTCCACTCCGCCCCGTTGCGGTAGAGCTCGCCGAAGATCATCGCGGTCTCCGTGGAGGCGTCCTCCGACAGGTCATAGCGCGCGATCTCGGTCCCGCCGTCGGCGTTGACGACGCGAATGAAGGCGTTGCTGACCATGCCGAAATTCTGACGTCTGCCGTCCGCCTCGTGGATGGTGACGGCGAAGCTCAGCTTCTGCACATCCGACGGCAGCCGATCGAGCCCGACCAGCACCACCTCGTCGTCGCCCTCGCCTTCGCCGGTCAGGTTGTCGCCCTGATGGTCGACAGCGCCGCCCGCACCCCTTGGATTGTTGTAGAAGATGAAGTCCGCGTCGGACCGCACCTTACCGCCGTCATTCAGCACGAACACGCTGGCGTCGAGATCGAACCCGCTGCCGTCGGTCACGCGCGTGTCCCAGCCGAGGCCGACCCGAATGCTCTTCAGGCCGGGCGCCGCCTTGCTGAGGCTGACATTCCCGCCCTTGGTAAGGGAAACCGCCATGTAAATTGCTCCTCCAGGATGATTGGGACAGCCGCTCAGCCGACGTTGACGCCGTAGTTGCGGGCGAGCGGACCGAGGCCGCCCTTGTAGCCCTGGCCGACGGCGCGGAACTTCCACTCGGCATTGTGCCGGTAAACCTCGCCGAAGATCATCGCGGTCTCGGTCGAGGCGTCTTCCGAAAGATCGTAGCGGGCGATCTCGCGCCCGGTCGTATCGTTGACCACGCGGATAAAGGCGTTCGAGACCATGCCGAAGCTCTGCCGCCGCGCCTCGCCGTCATGGATCGTGACCGCGACAGCGATCTTCTGCACCTGCTGCGGGACGCGCGAGAGATCGACTTTCAAGGACTCGTCGTCCCCTTCGCCCTCGCCGGTGCGGTTGTCGCCGGTATGCTCGACCGAGCCATCGCCCGAGCGCAGGTTGTTGTAGAAGATGAAGTCTTCGTCGCTGCGCACCCGGTCGCCGAGGGCCAGCAGGAAAGCGCTGGCGTCCAGGTCGAAGTCGGCTCCGTCGGTGGTGCGGGTATCCCAGCCGAGGCCAATCAGCAGTTTGCTGAGGCCGGGATCCTCCTTTGACAGGCTGACGTTGCCGCCCTTGGACAGGCTTACGGACATGAATCCCTCCCGCGTTTTCGGTGATCAGATGTTGAGCCGCTCGCCGGTGGGCGCGACCGGTTCCGGTTCGGCCGCCCCGTCGGCGCGGTTGCTGCGGACCGAAGCCCAGAAAGCGAGCCCGATCAGCACCGCGCCGATCAGGCCGGTGATGGTTTCCGGGATGTGGAAGCGGGCCGACAGGAGCATGATCGCGGCCAGCGCGATGATCGCGTAGAAGGCGCCATGCTCCAGGAACCGGTACTCGGTGAGGGTGCCGCGTTCGACCAGCATAACGGTCATCGACCGGACGAACATCGCGCCGATGCCGAGCCCCAGGGCGATGATGAACAGGTTGTTGGACAGCGCGAACGCGCCGATCACGCCGTCGAACGAGAAGGAGGCGTCCAGCACTTCGAGATAGAGAAAGCCGCCGAGCCCGGCCATGGCCGCGCCGGCTTTGCCCCTCGCCTCCAGGAGCCCGTTGAAAATCTCTACACCGATGAAGGTCAGCAGTCCGAAAATGCCAGCGACGAGGAACGTCATGGCCTCGTCGGGCTCGAGCAGACGCCCAATCCCATAGAGAGTCAGCAGCACAATGCCGATCGCCAGGCCGTTGATGCCGGACAGACCCTTACAAGGGCGCTCGATCAGGCCGATCCAATGCACCTCCTTTTCCTCGTCGAGGAAGAAGGTGAGGCCGACCATGGCGAGAAAGGCGCCGCCGAACCCGGCAATGCCGGTGTGTGCGCCGCGGATGATCTCCTCGTAGCGGGCGGGGTCGGTCGCGGCGAGCATGACGGCGTCGATCGGGCCCATCTTTGCCGCAATCGCGACGATCGCCAGCGGAAACACGATCCGCATCCCGAACACCGCGATCAGGATGCCCCAGGTCAGGAAACGCTGCCGCCAGACCGGCGTCATGCCGCGCAGGACGGTCGCGTTCACCACGGCATTGTCGAAGGACAAGGAGGTCTCGAGCACGCCCAGCACCATCACGATCCACAGGATGCCTAGCATGCCGATCACGTTGCCGGTCAGCGACCAACCGAGCCAGCCGGCAAGCGCCAGGCAGATGCCGGTGAAGATGAAGGAGCCTTTATAGTAGCGCAGCAGCACGTTCGTCCCCCTAATCCTTGCTTCCCGCGGTCCAGCGCAGGCCCCAGCCCAGAGCCTCGTCGAGCACTTGCTGGTCGCGGAAATAGTCGACGATCCGGGTCGCCTTGAGCCGCCCGCCGTCATTCTCGATCAGCACGATGCCGCACAGGCGCTGGTCGTTGCGCCCTTCCGTCATGCGCACTTCGATCGGCGGCTGGTCGGGCATGGTGACCAGCACCACCCCGTCCGTCTGCTGCCAGTTCGGAACGCCGGAGTAGATGTTGGCGAAGATCGCGATCCGGCGAAGCTCGCTCCAGCGCGCGCCGTTGATCCGCAGCGTTTCGCCTGCCGCGACGTCGCCGGTCCGGTCGTCGCCCGACAGCGCGATGAAGGGCGGCTGCTCGAATGATCCGAACACGTTGCCGAGCGCCTGCACGACACCCTTGCGGCTGTCGGCGAGCTCGAACAGGCAGCCCAGATCGAGGTCGATTGCGGTGCCGCCGCCGAAGAAGCCGCCGCGCTTGCCGCGCGACCAGTTCAGGTTGACGACGATCTCGCCGAAGCTCGCCCCCTTCTTCTCCAGGCTGACCGTCTGGCCGCGCTTCTCCAGCGTCACCTTGGTTAGACGGACGGGCGCGGCGGCCGGCGGAGGGGCGGCAGGCTTCGGCGCTGGAGCGGCGGCAGGCTGGTCGGCCACGTCGATGCCGAACGAGCGCGCCAACGGGCCGAGCCCGCCGTTGAAGCCCTGCCCCACAGCCCGAAACTTCCACTGACCGTTGCGGCGGTAGAGCTCGCCGAACGTCATCGCCGCTTCGCGTGCATCCGCAAGCGCCGGGCGGAAGCGGAGCGAGGCCGGTCGTCCGATCGGACCGACGAGGATCTCCGCTCCGTCGAGCAGGGCGAGGGTCTGGCCCGTCGCCTGCGCCGCGTCCAGGGTGACGCAGAAGACGATCCGCTCGATTTCGCCGGGCACCAGCCCCAGATCGACCTCGAAGCTGCCCCGCCCATCGCCGTTGCCGGGATTGAAACGGATCGCCCCGCCGGCACCTTCCGGCTGATTGTAGAAGATCATGTCGTGGTCGCCGCGAACTTCGCCGGCGGCGGTCAGCAGGTAGCTCGACGGGTCGGCGGCTGCACCACGACCGCCCGCCGCCGCCAGATCAAGGGCGATGACGAGGCGGCTCTCCGGAACGGGGGCATTGCCGCCTTGCTGCATCTCGGTCACGTCGGGTTCCTGTTCACGCGTCAGCCGGCCAGCGTCAGAGCGCCGCGGTGATGGCGTCCATCATGTCGTGGAAAGTCTGGCCGCGGGTCCGGACGCCCAGCGCCTTCATCTCCCAGGCGCCGCCGGCTCGGTTCATCTGCGCCATCACCTGCCCGGTATGCGGACCGGCGCCGGTCAGATCGTAGCGCGCCAGTTCGGCGCTGGTGGTCGCATCGACCAATCGGCAATAGGCGTTCTCGATGCGGTCGAACGTGTCGCCCCGAAAGCTGTTCACCGTGAACACCAGAGCCGTCACGGAGGCAGGCAGGCGCGTCAGGTCGACCGTGATCATCTCGTCGTCGCCGTCGCCGGCGCCGGTCAGATTGTCGCCCGAATGGACGATGCTGCCGTCGCTGCTCTTGAGCTGGCGAAACCAGACCTGGTCAGTGAGCCTGCGCGCGCCGTCGAACAGCAGGCAGGAGGCGTCGAGATCGATGTCACCGCCACCCCCGCCGAACAGGCCGAACAGGCCCTTGGATTTGCGAACGTCCCAGCCGAGCCCCATGGTGACCCGGGTCAGCGCGCCGCCGCCGCGTTTTTCCAGTGGGACGGTTTGCCCCTTGACGAGACTGACCACTTCTGCTCCCCCATGCCCTTGCCAGGCTTGGAGAAAACTAGCCGGGCACCGTGGACCGGTCTCGCTGGATAAGGTCCGTTATGGAGGCAATTAGCTCCGCATCGTCAGGCTATCCCCGGCCGGCCAGCCGGTAGGCTGCGGACGCCCTGCCCGTCCTTGCCACCGGAAATTGGACTATGTGACCATGGGCCTGGCTGCGGCCGGCGCTTCCCCTCAGGCCTGAAGCGGCGGTGCGCCGAAATGGCGCTGGCGCAGGAAACTCTGGTGCCCGTCCATCCGCTGAACGTCGCGACTGGTCTGCTGATCGAGCAACTCGGCCAGGCGCGTGGACAGGATCTCCAGCGCGGCGCGGAGATTGCGTTCCAGCTCCGCCTCGCGTCCGTCGGCGGCGCGAGCGCGGGCAGCCGCATACTCGCGCAGATACCCCGGCGCATGACGCTCCGCGATCGCGTCGATCTCCGCGGTGACGTCGGCGTCGCATCCTTGAAGCATGCGGGCGCGGGTCAGCAGCTTAGTAAAGTGGGCGATCGTGGTCCTGGTGTCGGCATCGCTGCTCAGCGCGGCCGCCCGGTCGGCTTCGGCGACCGCCGGGCAAGATGATGGACCATCGTTGAAGTTTGCCGTTCCAACCGACGCAGCCCGTATCGAGCTCCGCAAGATGAACGCGAAGGCCGCCCCGAGAATGAGGACGAGAAAGGCCAGTATCGCTCCGGACGCGCCTTCGCTTTCGGCCTGATCGGACTGGCTATGCGGAGCGGCGAGGGGAGGATCGATGCCGGCCCCGGGCGACGCGGGCAGGCCGCGAACCAGGTCGAGGAACTCGCGGCGGAGCGGATCGCGCTGCGGGCCGGCCAGGCCCAGGATTTCGGACCGGCCGAACCCGACGATAGCGGGATCGCCCCTGAGATGCTGGCCGAACGCGGCCACTGCGGCAGCAAAGGCGGTGTCACCGGCCGGTTCGCGCGCTCGCGTCATCAGCTCGCCCGAAACCGCCTGCTCGAGCAGGAGCGAACGCCCGCCCGACGGATCCTTGTAACGAACCTTGACGAACAGCGCCTCTGGGACCGCGTTCGTCTGGCCGCCCGCGGCCCGGTTGGCGGCGTAGCGCCGATGCGAGGCGACATTCCCCGTCGTCGGCGTAATCTCGTAAAGCGCCGTGACCTGGTGACCCGCCCCGACATCACCCGCATCGATGCGATCGTCGCCGAAATCGCGTTCGGCGAGCTGGCGGTTCTCATAGCCGATCTGGCGATAGGATTGAATTGCGTCCGGATTGAACTCGACCTGAGCCTTCACGTCCTTCGCGACGACCTGAAGCGTCCCGGACAGCTCGCGCCCGAGCACCTTGCGGATTTCGGCGTCGCCATCGATGAACGAAGCATTCCCATCGCCGGCATCCGCGAGCGTCTCCATCAGCCGGTCGTTATACTCGCCCACCCCCAAGGTGGAGAGCGTGACGCCACGATCACGCTCTCGCTCGACCAGCATCTTCAGCGCGGCGGGATCGCTGACGCCCACATTGAAGTCGCCATCGGTCGCGAGCACGACCCGGTTTATGCCGCCCGAGACGAAGGCGAGCCGCGCCTGTTGGTAGGCGAGCGCAATGCCTTCTCCACCGGCGGTGGCGCCGCCGGATCGAAGCCTGGCGACCGCACGCTTGATGCGCGCGCGGTCGCTGGTGGGTGGCAACGCGACGGCCGAGCCGTCGGCGTAGGTGACGATCGCAACACGATCTTGGGGCCGCACCTGCTCGGCGAGCGCGGAAAGCGCCCGCTTTACCAGCTCGAGCCTGTCCGGAGGCGACATAGACCCGGACACGTCGACTAGAAACACGAGGTTGGCGGCCGGTCGCGCGGATGGCGGCACGTCGCGGGCTGCCAGCGCCACGCGCAAAAGCAGCGTCCGGTCGTTCCAGGGCGTGCGGACGACGTCGGTGGTGATCGCCACCGGCGCGCCCTGCTGAGGAAGCGCCAGATCATAGCGAAAATAGTTCAGCATCTCCTCGACGCGAACGGCCTCCGGCGGGACGGCTTCTCCGGCGCGGACGATGCGGCGAATGTTGGCGTAGGACGCCGTGTCCACGTCCACCGAGAAGGTCGAGACCGGCGCACGGGTCACCGCCGTCTCGCGGTTGGTTTGCAGCTCTTGAAAGCGACTATTCTCGGGATAAACTGCGGAGACCGGTGGAGCAGGCTTCATGCTCAGTAGCGGAGGGGGCGCGACCAGGCCCGGAAGCGGGGCCGGCATCGGCTCCGGCGCGACTTCGGGCTGCTCAGCGGAAACAATCTCCCCGGCCGTCAACCGTGGCGTTTCCGCAGGAACGCTTTCGTGGACAGGCTGGAAAGCCTTCGCGCCGAACGACTCGCTGACATCGAATGTCTTGAGATCTTCCCGCGTCGTGAAGGAATGGCTGGACATCAATCCGGCAAGGAGCGTCGCCACTACAGAGACTGCGAGAATTCCGGACAGCAGCTTCGACGCGTTTGCCTTCAGCAAAGTCATATCCGCCTCCATCGATGTCGAGGAAGTCTGCCTGAACGGCAAAGAACGTCAAGGGAAATGTTATCTCATTTCATGTTGATCTGTTCCACAGTGGTCAAGGCTAGAAGGCCCGGCCGAACGCCCAATCAGGCAGACCCTTGCTCTGGAGCGTAGCCTGGCACGACGCCCAGACGGCGCTCAGCGGCCGGCGGCGCGCCGGACTTCAGGGCTGCGCTCGCGCTCGAGCAGTTCCTGCTGGCGCGCGAGCTCGGCCGCCAGGGGCTGATAGGCGTCGCGTTGGCCGTGCGCGCGCGGGACGCTGAACAGGCCGAACTGCCTGTGGCGCTCGTCGTCCCAGCCGGGAAAGCTGGCGATTGGGTAGATGCAGACGCCCTGCACCGGAACGCCCTGCCGGATCGCTTCGCGCACCTCGTCACAGACATAATGGAACCAGGCGGGGCGGGCGGAGCCTTCGGCGCCGGTTTCCGAAATGAGCAGCGGACGCCCGTAGCGCTGGTACGTCTCGACCAGCATGTCGGCAAGCGGGCGGTAGTCGTGGCGGCCGAGCGGGATCGTCGAGCCGTCCAGATACCATTGATTGTCCGAGTAGAAATTGATCCCGACTGCATCCAGCCAGTCAGGCGAGCCGCCGAGTTCGGGCGCCGTGCGGCCGCTCAGCATGTCATAGGCGTGATATTGGCTGAGCCTTTTGGCCTCGGCGGCGTCGGCCTCGACGGTAGTTTTGGGACGGACGTTGATCAGCGGCTCCGCCCAGATGAAGCGGCAATCGGGATCGACCTCCCGCATCGCGCGCATGCCGGCGATCGCGGTGCCGACCAGGTGGCGCCCCAGCCAGCCCGCCTGCTCGCCGGCGCCGATGGCGGGGAACACGCCGTTGTTCGCCGCCCAGGTGAGGAAGGAGATTTCGTTCAAGGGGCAGACGATCGCGGCCGTGCCGGTCACCTCCCGGTGGAGCCGCACCGCCGCCGCCGCGAAGCGGGCATAGGAACGGGTGAACTCCGCACTGCCCTGGTCGAGATGGTCGGGCGAGCCGTAGTGGAAGAGGTCCCACATCACCTGCACCCCGCTCTCGGCCGCCGCTTCCAGCATGGGCAACCAGCTCGACCAGTCGTAGCGGCCCGGCTCGCGCTCGATCAGGTGCCAGCGCAGGCCGTCGCGGATGGTGAGCAGGCCATGCCGCGCGCAGCTCCGATAATCCTCCCGGACCAGCCGGTCGTGCCCGGTGCTGGCGATCAGATCGAGACGGACGCCGTCGCCCAGGCGGCGGTGCGACGAACATTCGAAGCCCGCCATGATGAAGGATTTGAAGGAGATATCAGCCATTGCCTGCCAATCC